>CANQUS010000001.1 GCA_947627055.1 uncultured Clostridia bacterium
ATTACGACAGAGCTTGTAAAAGAGGTTTACGATGTGGATTTGGAGATTCGCTCGGTGGACGGCAAACCCTTTGTGATTCCAATTTAACCGGGAGGTGAACCATGCTGAGAACGACGGAAGACTATCTGAAAACCATTTATCTGTTAGGTCGAGGTACTTTCGGTGTGCGTGGCGTTGCGATTGCAGAGGAATTGGGCGTTTCCCGCCCGACGGTCTGCATTATTGTTCGCCGGCTGGAAGAAGACGGCTATGTGACAAAAAACGCAGAGCATGAGATTTTTCTGACCGAACAGGGACGCGAGATCGCAAAGTCCACGCTGGATCGGCATCAGATGCTGGAAACGCTGCTGGTAGAGCTTGGCGTGGATCAAAAAACGGCGGCAGAGGACGCCTGCAAAATGGAGCACGGCGTCAGCCGGAAGAGCTTTCAGGCGCTCAAACGCCTGACCGAACGAGAGGATGGAACATAAAAATGACCCCCATTCAAATGATTACAGCAATTCTGATCGCGGCGGCGGTGGCGCTTTTCTGCGGCGCCGTCAAAGCGGTTTGCAAAAAATATTTTGAAGGAGGCGCAAAACGCCATGATGATCAATAAACGGCTGATCGGCGTTGTTCCCGACAGCAAAAAGTACATAGTGGGAAATGTCATTTTACAATGGTGCTCCCTTGCGGCCAACATCGCCCTGATGACGAGCATTACCGCACTTCTGCAGGGGTTATGGCGCAAAACGGCGGGACAAAGTGAAATTCTGATCACGGCGGCAGCGGCGGCTGTGGCCATCCTCGTGCGATTTGCCTGCACGGTGGGGGCAAGCCGCATGAGCTATCTCTCCTCCAAAGCGGTGAAAAAGACGCTGCGGGAGAAGATTTACGAAAAACTTTTACGGCTCGGCGCATCGTACAACGAACAGGTCGCCACCAGTGAAGTCGTGCAGGTGTCGGTAGAGGGTGTGGAGCAGCTCGAAACCTATTTCGGCGCATATCTGCCCCAATTCTTTTACGCCATGCTCGCCCCGCTGACGCTGTTTGTCTATCTCAGCTTCGTCAGCTTCCCGGCGGCCATCGTGCTGCTGATCTGTGTGCCATTGATTCCCGTGTCCATTGCGGTGGTGCAGACTTGGGCAAAGAAGCTGCTCTCCAAATACTGGGGGCAGTATACGGCGCTGGGCGACACCTTCCTTGAAAACTTGCAGGGACTCACCACGCTGAAAATCTATCAGGCGGACGAATACAAACAGAAAGAAATGAACGACGAAGCCGAAAAGTTCCGCAAAATCACCATGAAGGTGCTGACTATGCAGCTTAACTCCATTACGATTATGGATTTGATCGCTTACGGCGGCGCGGCGGTCGGCGTGATCATGGCGGCGACGCAGTATGCGGGCGGTCACGTTTCCCTCGCCGGGGCGCTGCTCATTATCCTATTGGCGGCGGACTTTTTCATCCCCATGCGGCAGCTCGGCTCGTATTTTCACGTTGCCATGAACGGCATGGCGGCAAGCGATAAAATCTTCCGTCTGCTCGATTTGGACGAACCGAAAACCGGAAATGCCGAGATTCCCGCCGACTGTACGGTGGCTTGCAATAATCTCCGCTTTTCTTATGACGCCGACCGGGAAATCCTGCACGGGGTCACGCTTCGATTCCTGAAGGGTGGCTTTACCGCCATCGTCGGGGAAAGCGGCTGCGGCAAATCCACGCTGGCGGGCATTCTCATGGGGCGAAACAAAGGATATGCCGGTTCGGTAGCGGTGGGCGGTACGGAGCTTTCCGAAATCAGCGAGGAAAGCCTGATGCGAAGTTTCACCTACATCAGCCACCAAAGTTATCTGTTCAAAGGCACCGTGCGGGAGAATCTGCGCATGGGAAAACCGAACGCAACGGACAGCGAGCTTTGGGCGGCGCTGGAGCGCTGTAACATTGCCGATTTTCTGCGGGGCGAACAAGGACTTGACACGCCGCTGTCCGAGCGCGGCTCCAATCTTTCCGGCGGTCAATGCCAAAGGCTGGCGCTGGCCCGTGCGCTGCTGCACGACAGCCCCGTTTACATCTTCGACGAGGCCACCTCGAATATCGATGTGGAGAGCGAAAACGACATTATGGCGCAAATCCATACGCTCTCAGGGACAAAAACGGTCATTCTCATTTCCCACCGTCTTGCCAATGTGGAGCACGCTGATAACATTTATGTCCTTGACAAAGGAAGTATCGTGGAGAGCGGCACACACGCCGACCTGCTGAAGCAAAACGGGCAGTATGCGGCGCTATGGAACGCCCAACAATCTCTTGAAAATTATGCAAAGGAGCGTGAGCAGTAATGAAAAAACGTAGCGGCTTTGTTGTCATGGCGCGGCTGATCGGGCTGGTAAAGCCCCTGACGGGATTTATGATTTTGGCGATCACGATGGGGCTGATCGGCAATCTGTGCGCCTCGTTTATTACGATTTTCGGGGGCTATGCGGCTCTGAATCTGCTGCACTTCGATACGCCGCTCTCCCTTGGCTGGATTTTTGCGGCGGTCTGCCTGTTCGCGCTTTTGCGGGGCGTGCTGCGTTATGCGGAGCAATCCTGCAACCACTTTATTGCGTTCAAGCTGCTGGCGCTCATCCGGGACAAGGTGTTCCGCGCCCTGCGGAAGCTCTGCCCGGCGAAGTTGGAGGGCAAGGATCGGGGCGACCTGATCTCCGTTATCACCTCAGATATTGAACTTTTGGAGGTGTTTTATGCCCACACCATCTCGCCCATCGCCATTGCCACGCTTTTCACGGTAATTTTGTGCCTCTTTATCGGGAGCTTTCATTGGATGTTGGGACTTCTTGCGTTGGCGGCGTACCTGACCGTCGGCATTGTGATCCCGCTTGTGACCTCCAAACTCAGCGGCGATGACGGAATGCGCTTCCGCACAAAGTCGGGAGAGCTTTCGGGCTTTGTGCTGGACGGATTGCGCGGACTTTCCGAAACTCTGCAATACGGTCAAGGCAAAAAACGCCTTGCCGAGATGAACGCCCGCACAGATGCGCTGGCAGGCGACGAAGCAAAAATGAAAAAGACCGCCGGACGGAATGCGGCGGTGACGAATACGGTGATTTGGCTGTGGGATCTTGCCATGCTTGCGGTAAGCGTTTTTCTCTACCCAAAAGGCGAGGTCGGCTTTGACGGCGTGCTGATCCCGACGATGGCGCTGTTTTCGTCCTTCGGTCCGACTGTGGCGCTGGCAGCGCTGGGCAGCACGCTGCAAAACACTTTCGCGGCGGGCAACCGTGTCCTCGATGTAATCGACGATACCCCCGTCGTGGAGGAAGTGACCGGCAAGCCGGAAGTCCGATTCACCGGTGCGGCGGTGGAAAATTTGACCTTTTCTTACGGAAGAGAAACGGTTTTGTCCGATGTTACCCTTACGATACCAAAGGGTAAGGTGATCGGTCTTGTGGGGCGCAGCGGCAGCGGAAAATCCACGCTGCTGAAGCTGCTCATGCGTTTTTGGAATGTGCAAAAAGGCCGTGTTTTGGTATCGGGCGCCGATGTGTCGGAGTTAAGCACCGAGAATCTGCGGGAGTTGGAGAGCTTTGTGACGCAGGAAACCCATCTGTTCCACGACAGCATCAAGAAGAACCTGCGCCTTGCCAAGCTGGACGCTACCGACGATGAAATCGAGGAAGCCTGCAAAAAGGCGTCGGTTCACGAATTTATTATGACCCTCCCGCAGGGATACGACACCCCGGTGGGAGAATTAGGCGACACGCTGTCCGGCGGCGAGCGTCAACGGTTGGGACTGGCCAGAGCGTTCCTGCACAATGCGCCTCTTATGCTGCTCGACGAGCCGACCAGCAATCTGGACAGCCTCAACGAAGCGGTGATCTTAAAATCCTTAAACGAGCAACGGGAGGACAAAACCGTCGTACTTGTTTCCCACCGAAAGTCCACCATGCGTATTGCCGATACGGTCTATTCGGTGGAGAGCGGGAGGCTGAGTTGATGCGGAATGTGCAGAGCAAGCGGGAACGGGAAAAGCGCATGGTCACCGAGATGATCGCTCTGTATTGCCGGAAGAATCACGGCACGAAAAAGGGCGTACTCTGCCCGAACTGTATGGAGCTGACACAGTACGCCTGCGAACGCTGTGACAAGTGCCCCTTTATGGAAACAAAGACCTTTTGCTCGAACTGCAAGGTTCATTGCTATCGGCCACAGATGCGGGAGAAAATTCGCACCGTCATGCGGTATGCCGGGCCGAGGATGATTTTCCATCACCCGGCTGCCGCACTCCGCCATGTCTATGAAACCAAAAAAGAAAAGATTCGATTGGAGAAACAACAATGAAACTGAAACGATTACTGTTTTTGATTGCGGGTTGTGTTTGTCTTGGCATCGGATGCGTTGGCATTGTGCTGCCCATCCTTCCGACCGTGCCGTTCTTCTTGGTGACGGCGTTCTGTTTTGCCAATTCCTCGCAAAAGTTGCACGACTGGTTTTTGTCCACAAAGCTCTATAAAAAGCATTTGCAGTCCTATGTGGAAAAGCGCGGGATGACGCTGAAAACAAAAATCAGCATTATCACGACTGTTACGCTGCTGATGGCGTTTGGATCTTTTATGATGGCTAGAAAAGGGATCTGGATACCGTGTATTATCCTTGCGGTCATATGGGTATGCCATTTGATTTACTTCATTTTCAGGGTTAAGACTGTAAAGGACGACAGTGAAATCTACCGTAGAAATCAGAAGGCAGAATTGAAAAAATAAACCAAACGTATTTCGGCAGATTTCGCATTCTTGCGGGGGATATTTACTTTCCAAAAAGAATTGGAAAGTGAAACAAATTGCTTTGCCGTAATAACGGTGATACTTGTGGGAGAGGACTGACGAGGAACATTCGGCAGTCATAAAAGATATTTTAAAATATCTTGAATCCAACAGTATTTACAGCAACCGAAAAACAGTTGCGGCGGCACAGCCTGAGACGCTACTTTTGGACGAACCCACTGTGAAACAGGACTATGCTGGTTTGGAGGAGCTTATGCGTATTTTGAATTTACTGCGTGAACGAAACGTAAGCACTGTCATCACGGTTACCCATGATACGCGCTGCGCCTTGTCGCTTTGTGACCGTGCGGTATGTCTGGCGAGCGACGTAATTGCCGATGAGGGCAATAAATGCTTACTATAACTTTGTCGGGGAACTGTAAAAATTTGCAGAAATTTTCATAGAGATGGCGGAATAACAGAAAGGAAAATAAAAAACAGTGGAACATGGCATGATGTGCTGTGTTCTGCTGTTTTTTTGCGCTTTAGGTGGTCAGGAGTAAACTTGACTTGTGGGGCAGAGGGGAAATCAAGCAAAATTTAATGGACTTGCGTGTGCGGTTGTAGTACAATATCAGTGTTGAACAATTAAACAAATCGGGATTTGGGAAGGATAAATTATGATAAAACAAGCAAAACCGGAAGACGCTATGACGTTGGCAGGATTCGCAATGAAACTGTGGACAGGTCATTCTATTACAGAAATGGCGAATATGTTTAAAAAGCTCATTTCCGGTGACGATGCCGTATGCTTCATTCAATATGTTGACGGAAAAGCGATAGGCTTTGCGCAATGCCAACTCAGGAACGATTATGTGGAAGGAACAGACAGTTCCCCCGTGGGATATTTGGAAGGGATTTTTATTGAGGATGCGTATCGCAAGCATGGCTATGCCAAGGAACTCCTGAAAGCATGTGAAGCATGGGCAAAAGAAAAACATTGTGCAGAGTTTGCAAGCGATTGTGAACTTGAAAATGATGACAGTCTGCGCTTTCATATGGCGATGGGGTTTGAAGAGGCAAACAGGATCATTTGCTTCAGAAAAGACATATAAATAAATTCCAATTTGTCGGGAAAAAATCAAGAAAGAAATAAAATGTAAAAATAGAATATTGTTTGCCTTTAGGTAGCGATTTATTTTAACAGTAAATCCGCTGCCTTTTTTATTTCCAGTAACAATTTATTGCAGCACAGAAAGAATGAGGTATCAAATGTGACAGCAAAATGAGCAGAGATTTGAGAGAGTCCCTGCTTTTTTGTTCGCAAAATTAAACTCATTACTTGACAATGTTGCATAGATATTCCCGCTTTCGGTGAGAATACCATAATTTCCTTGCGGAAACAGCGCAAAAGCTATATTTTCATTTTTTCTCTTTACCACAACTATTAACAAAAAGCCGGAAATTGTCCATAACCTATTTTTATGGACAGTTTTGTATATAAAAAATTCACAAAAAGGTTTTAAACTGTAAATTTATACAAACTTACTAAGTCTATGTAAATTATAGGTAATTTTTTCTTGACAAAAGGCATTCGTATAAATATAATAAAAACACGACAAAACATATTAAACATATAAAATTAGTATGAATAACTTCTGCGTTTTGTTATTTAAATCATATGCTTTGTCTTGTTAATAATGAAAGGCGGTGTGCAAAATGTATAAAAAGCTTTTCAGGCATTTTTTATTATTTTTGCGCCACAATTGGAGAAATGGACGAATGTGTAATATCAGATGTATGTCCAACGGAGGCATAACATATTGTTGAATCTGTTGATATCAATGTCAAACAAATTTTAAATAACACAATTCTGAAACGAGGTTATTACTATGAAAAAAAGAATATTATCAATTATATTATTAGCAGGAATTTTGACAACGACAGCATTTGGCTTCACGGGCTGCAACAATTCTGAAAGCGGTTCATCAGGTAATGGTTCTGCCGGCAGCGCAGATAAGGTCACGATTACAAATGTTTCATATGACCCGACAAGAGAACTGTATGCGGCGTATAATGAGGCGTTTAAAACTCACTGGAAGGAAAAGACAGGTCAGGATGTTGAGATCACTCAGTCGCACGGCGGTTCAGGTAAGCAGGCGCTCGAGGTTGCAAACGGCCTTGAGGCAGATGTAGTTACGCTTGCGCTTGAGGGCGATGTAGATGCTGTTCAGGACGCGGGACTTATTCAGGACGGTTGGGTTGATGAGTTTGATAAAGACAGTGCGCCATATACTTCAACAATAGTTTTCCTTGTAAGAAAAGGTAATCCCAAGAACATAAAGGATTGGGATGATCTTGTTAAAGACGGAGTTGGCATAATAACTCCTAATCCGAAAACATCGGGCGGTGCAAGATGGAATTATCTTGCGGCTTGGGCATATGCGGATAAGCTTTACAACGGTGACGAGGCAAAGATACAGGAGTTTATTAAAAAGCTGTTCCAAAATGTTTTGGTACTTGATTCTGGCGCAAGAGGAGCGACAACCACCTTTGTAGAGAACGGACAGGGAGATGTTCTGATAGCATGGGAAAACGAGGCGTTTCTTTCGATCAAGGACTATCCTGACGATTACGAAATTATTACACCGAGCATCAGTATTCTTGCACAGCCGTCGGTTGCGATAGTTGACGAGGTCGTTGACAAGAGAGGAACAAGAGAGGTCGCAACAGAATATCTCAATTATCTCTACTCGGACGAGGCTCAGAAAATAGCGGGCGATAATTATTACCGTCCTTCAAACGAAAAAATTCTCAAAGAATATTCAGATGTGTTTAACCTTGACATAAACCTTGTTACTATTGATGATTTCGGCGGCTGGGACGAGGCTCAGGAAAAGCATTTTGCGGACGGTGCAATTTTTGACCAAATATATGAAAAATAAAGCTAAGGTGTAGTTGATGAATAAAGCGAAAAAGAAAGTAATACCGGGCTTTGGTCTTTCAATGGGCGTGACCCTTGCCATACTCAGTCTAATAGTTGTAATACCACTGGCATCATTGGTATTGTTCACAGCTCAAATGGACTTTAGTGAAATAATAGAAGTTATAACCCGCAAGCGTGTACTTGCAAGCTTTTATGTAAGCTTTATTACCGCGGTGATTGCATCGCTGATAAATGCGGTAATGGGAGTTATACTTGCGTGGGTACTTGTAAGATATGATTTTCCGTTTAAGAGACTTCTTGACGGAATGATAGAACTTCCCTTTGCGCTGCCCACGGCGGTTGCCGGCATAGCATTGATTGCGCTAACAGCAGATACGGGTGCAATAGGCAGCTTTTTTGGGCAATTCGGTATAAAGATCGCCTATACTAGAATCGGAATAACGGTGGCACTGATATTTATAGGAATACCGTTTGTTGTCAGATCGGTGCAGCCCGTGCTTGAAAAGCTTGATTATTCTTATGAAGAGGCGGCAGGTGTTTTAGGCGCAAGCAAAGTGAAAATTTTTTGGAAAATCATATTCCCTGAAATAAGACCGGCGGTATTTACAGGCTTTGGTCTTGCGTTCGGAAGATGTATAGGTGAATATGGCAGCGTTGTCTTTATTGCGGGCAATATGCCGTATGAAACAGAAATAACGCCTTTGATCATTATGTCGGAGCTTCAGGAGTATGACTATACCAGCGCAACTGCGATCGCTTTAGTAATGCTGTTATTCTCTTTTGCGGTATTGTTTGCGGTAAATATGATTCAGGCGCGCAGTACCAAAATTTTAAAGGGAGGGAATAAATAATGCAAAAAAACAAAAAGAGTTCAACGGCTGTAAAATGGCTTTTGATTTCTGTGTGCCTTGTATTTGTATTTTTTATGCTTATTCTCCCTTTGATAACAGTCATAACTGAGGCTTTGCGCAGCGGCTGGGAAACATATCAGAAAGCAATCACAGATGAATATACTCTCAAGGCGGCAGGTCTTACGATAGAGGCAACAGTTTTTGCTGTTTTAATAAATACAGTGTTTGGAGTTTTTGCCTCATGGGCAATTTCAAAATTTCATTTTAAAGGAAAAAAACTGCTTACAACTCTTATTGATATTCCTGTTACGGTTTCGCCTATTATTGCAGGCTTGATTTTTCTTCTTACTTTCGGCAGACAAAGCCCTATTTATCCATGGCTTCAGGATTTAGGATTACAAGTAGTTTTTGCGATTCCCGGAATAATCCTCGCAACGGTATTCGTCACATTTCCGTTTATTTCAAGAGAGCTTATACCTGTTATGGAGGCGCAGGGAACAGAAGAGGAAGAGGCGGCGGCTCTTATGGGAGCAGGCGGATTCGCAATATTCAGAAAAGTCACTTTTCCGCATATTAAATGGGCGCTGCTGTATGGAATTGTTCTTTGCACCGCAAGGGCAATGGGTGAGTTCGGCGCGGTATCCGTTATTTCAGGTCATTTAAGAGGAAAGACAAACACCCTGCCTCTTCATGTTGAAATATTGTTTAATGAATTTCAGTATGTTCCGGCATTTGCAGTGTCATCGCTGCTTGTTATAATGGCTCTTATTGTACTGATCATACGCAGCGTTGTGGAATACAGAGGAAAGAAGACTTGACGATATGTATGTAGAATTAAAAAATATAAATAAAAAATTCGGTGATTATAAAGCCTCGGATAATGTAAGCTTTGGTATTGAAAAAGGAAAGCTTATAGGGCTTTTAGGTCCCAGCGGAAGCGGAAAAACTACGATTTTACGAATGATCGCAGGACTTGAGACACCGGACAGCGGTGAAATAATCATCGACGGAAAGGTAGTCAACAATATACCCGCGAGCAAGCGCGGTATAGGCTTTGTTTTTCAGAATTATGCGCTTTTTCGCTATATGACAGTATATGATAATATCGCCTTCGGTCTGAGAACTCAGAAAAAGGATAAGAAAATAATTGACGAAAGAGTAAGGGAGCTTATAAAATTAGTCAACCTTGAGGGACTTGAAAAAAGATATCCCAGTCAACTGTCAGGAGGTCAAAAACAGAGGGTAGCTTTTGCAAGAGCGTTGGCGCCTAACCCTCAACTGCTCCTGCTTGATGAGCCTTTTGCCGCTATTGATGCTAAGGTAAGGCAGGAACTCAGAAGCTGGCTCAAGGATATGATCGAAAAGCTGGGGGTTACAAGTATTTTTGTAACTCATGATCAAGACGAAGCGATCGAGGTTGCTGATGAGATCATTATAACAAATTTAGGAAAAATTGAGCAAAAGGGTACTCCTATCGAGGTTTACCAAAATCCGCAGACAGCCTTTACCGCGTCATTTTTCGGTCATCCCTCGGAAATACCTGATTACGGGAGATTTAATACGTTTGAACGGCTCGAAAATATTGATAAAGCTTTTGTGCGTCCTGAATTTGTAATGGTCACAAAGAAAAACGAGGAGCAAGGCTATAAAAGCTCTACAAGTGAAGGTATAGTAGAGAAAATTTCGTTCAGAGGAGATAATCTTGAACTGGAAATTCGCACAAACGATACTGTTTTAATTGCGAAGAGATCCCTTGATTCACCGCCTGTGTCCGTTGGCGAAAAGGTCGATGTTTTTATTTACAGGATTTTTGTAACATCAGGCAATAAATCATATCTTCTTGAAAATAAATCGCTTCGCGAGGAATACGTTATTATCTAAGTATATAAAGAAAGGCTGTATGATTTTAAATTACGGTCTTTCTTTTTGTACTTGCAAATATATCAGCGGAAAGTATTTGACGGAAGCTATATGCGGTATTAAAATAGTATTTGTATAGGGGAGTGACTATATTGTATTGTATCAGCGTCAGCTATAAAAGTGCCGATATTGATTTGCGCAAGAAGCTTGCGTTTTCAGAAATCGCTTGTAATAAAATTATTTATGAACTGATAAAAAGCAAATATGTATCTGAATGTGTAATACTTTGCACCTGCAACAGAACTGAAGTATATTATTGCGGTAAAAATAATGCTGATAAATATGTTATCGGTGTGCTTGCTAAAAATTCACAAGTCACAGAGGATATGCTGTCAAAGAATTTACTTTTTTTTCACGGAGACAATGCTATTCTACATCTTTTTAAAGTTGCCTGTGGAATCGACTCAATGGTAATAGGAGAAGATGAAATACTGGGTCAGACTAAGACGGCATATATGCGTTCCAAGGAAAATAATTTTGTGTCTTATGAACTTAATATGATTTTTCAGTCGGCTTTTGCCTGCGCAAAGAAAATAAAAACAGAAACGGCTTTGTCAAAAACATCTGTTTCTGTTGCGACGTTGGCGGCAAACGAAGCGGCAAAGTTTGGAAAAAGTGTAAGCGTGCTTGTCATAGGAGCGAGCGGGAAAACCGGAGCTACCGTACTTAAAAATCTCGTATCACATAAGAATGTTTCCGTAAAGGTAACTCTCAGACATCATAATTTCTGCCTGAATTTCATAGATGATATGGGGATATGCACGGTTGACTACAAAAAAAGATATGAGTATATTCAAGGCGCTGACTGCGTGATAAGTGCAACCTCAAGTCCCCACTACACTATTACACTTTATGATTTAAAAAAGCACATAACTGATGATAAGAAAAGACTTTTCATTGATTTGGCGGTTCCGCCCGATATTGATGCTTCGATCACTGAGATAAACGGCATAAGGCTCATAAATATCGACTATTTTAAAAGGCTCGCACAGGATAACAACGCATTAAAAGCCGACAGCGTTTATGCGGCAAATGAAATAATAAAGGAAGAGATCGGCAGTCTGAAAAAGGATTTAATTTTTCATTCCTTTTTGCCGTTACTCGGTGGTGTAAAAAGGGCTTTGGAGGACAAGCCGCTTGAAGAACTGATTTACAGAATGAAAAATAATACCTCTGCTAAAGAATTTGCGGCTTTTATTGCAATTCTTAAAACCTTCGGAGATAAGGAGTAAATATGGGGTATTTTCCGTTTTATATTGATATAGAAAATAAAAAATGTTTGGTCGTGGGCGGCGGAATTGTAGCTTTAAGAAAGGTGCTAAAGCTGCTGCCGTTTAAACCTAAGATAACAATTGTTGCGGATGAAATATGTGACGAATTAAATAAAATAGAAGAAGTAAAAATCCTTAACAGAAAATTTAAGGATACCGATATTGACAACGCCTTTATGGTTATAAGTGCGACAGACGATAACGAGCTCAACACCCATATTTTTGAACTTTGCAAAAGCAAAAATATTCTTGTAAATACAGTTGACGATAAAGAAAAATGCGGATTTATTTTTCCTGCCCTTGTCAAGAAGAATAGTGTTACAGTTGGAATTTCAACCTCAGGAAAAAGTCCTTTGTACTGCAAATTTTTGCGTGAAAAAATTGAAAAGTCACTTGATGATAATTGCGACGAAACGGTAGAGACTCTCGACAAATATCGTATGCTGGTCAAGAGTGAAATCAAATCAGAAGAAAGCAGGAAAAAAGCTTTTGAACGCATACTTGAAATTTGCATTGATAATTCTGAAGAGGTTGATGAAAAGCAAGTTTTAAAAATAATAGAGGAATTAAAGTAAATGAAAATAAAAATCGGAACAAGAAAGAGCAAGCTGGCTCTTGTACAAACTCAAATGGTAATAGATGAAATTGAAAGGCTGTTTCCCGATATTGAAACCGAAGTTGTTTACATAAGCACAACAGGTGACAAAATAATTGATAAACCTATTGCTGAAATCGGAGACAAGGGTGTGTTTGTATCTGAAATAGAAAGGGCTATTCAAAATAATGTTATAGATATTGCGGTACACAGCGCAAAGGACCTGCCTGTTTTTCTTTCCGACGGACTTGAAATTTCGGGAGTGTTAAAGCGCGGAGATTATCGCGATGTCCTTGTTGTCAAAAAGGATCATACTATAAGAAATTCTCGTGATTTTGTTGTAGGAACGGGCAGTTTAAGGCGCAGACTAAATCTTAAAAAAATTTATCCGGATATAAGCTTTGAAAATATCAGAGGGAATGTCGATACCCGCCTTGACAAGCTTGAAAGGGGAGAGTATGACGGTATAATACTTGCGGCGGCAGGACTTGAAAGGCTCGGACTTGATACCGATGAAAGATTTGATTATACTTATTATGATCATACGCAGTTCCTTCCCGCACCATGTCAGGGCATAATTGCAATAGAAGGCAGGAAAAGGGATTTTATAACACCGATAATAAAAGAAATAAATGATAAAAATACATTTTTATCATTTGAAACAGAACGGTATATCATTGAATTGTTGAACGGCGATTGTGGTATGCCATTGGGGGCTTATTCCTGCATTAAAAATAATGAAATTTTAATTACACTGTCAAAGGATAGTGATAAAATCATATACGGCAATGACAACATTTCAAACAGGTTTAAGCTCGCAAAGGAGTTGATTTTGAGGCTATGAACACATTTGGCAAGGTTTATATTGTCGGGGCAGGCTGTGGCAGCTATGACTTAATAACTCTCAGAGGAAAGAACTTAATTGAGCGTTGCAGCGTAATAGTGTATGACAGTCTTATTGATACATCTCTGCTTGACTTTGCTCCCGATAGTGCCGAAAGGATCTGTGTAGGAAAGCGTGCGGGGAGACATAGTGAAGCTCAGGAAAATATAAATAACCTTTTAATTGATAAGGCGCGAGAGGGAAATACCGTTGTCAGACTCAAAGGCGGCGATTCCTTTGTGTTCGGCAGAGGAGGAGAAGAAATTTCCGCCCTGCAAAAAAATAATATCGAGTATGCGGTAGTTCCGGGAATTTCATCGGCAATAGCGGTTCCCGAGCTTGCGGGAATACCTGTTACCCACCGCAGATCAAGCCGCAGCTTTCATGTGATAACAGGTCATACGGCGGATGATATGCTGCCTGAGAATATGAGCGCTTATGCAAGACTTGATGGCACGCTTGTGTTTTTAATGGGACTGAAAAATCTAAAGCAGATCGCAAAAAGCCTTATTAAAAACGGAAAGGATGAAAGCACGCCTGCGGCTGTAATTTCCAATGGCGCGACTGCAGCTCAGCGTGTAGTAACAGGTGCATTAAAAGATATAGCTGCAATTGCGGAAGAGCAAAATTTAAAAGCGCCGGCAGTCATAGTGATCGGTGAAGTCGCAAAATTTGATTTTTCGCAAACGGTCGTTATGCCGCTTGAAAATATTACCGTTACAGTAACAGGAACAAAAAAATTTGCAAATAAGCTTTCATCTCGTCTTAGCGATTGGGGGGCAAATGTTAAGAGGCTTGATCATCTGAATGTCATTGAATATCGTGACAATCAGAGGTTTGACGATGCCTTAATGAATTTTGAAAATTATAGTTGGATAGTGCTTACGAGCATAAACGGAGCTGAGATTTTTTTCAGCAGACTTAATAAGCTGAAAATAGACATAAGAAAGCTTGCGAAAATAAAGTTTGCTGTAATCGGCAGCGGAACTGCAAGGATTCTCGAAAATCATGGGATATTTGCCGACGTTATTCCCGAAAGCTATACATCTAAAGCACTTGCAAATAAGCTTGCGGAGATGGTTTCAAAAGGCGAAAGGATACTCATACTGAGAGCGCGGCAAGGCTCGGAAGAACTTACAGAAATCCTTGATGAAAATAATATGAGCTTTGACGATATAAAGACATATGATGTTCAGAGCGGAATCGTAAATTCAGACGATAAAGAGATTGATACGGACTTTATTACCTTTGCCAGTTCATCGGGAGTAAACACATTTTTTGAAAGCGGATATAGAATTTCCGCAAAAACAAAAATTGTCTGCATAGGCAATATTACAGCAAATACATTGAGGAAGCATAGTATAAAGGATTTTCAGATATGTGATAAAAGCAATATTGAAGGAATTTCAGATACTATTCTTCGGGAGGTACAAAATGAAGAGATTCAGACGACTGAGATCAAACAGTCAGATGCGCAGACTGGTTCACGAAACACACATAAGTAAGGACGATTTGATATATCCGATTTTTGTTGCCGAGGGAGAAAATATAAAAAATCCCGTCGCATCAATGCCCGGGATATATCAGTATTCAATCGACAGGATCGACGAGATATTGTCCGAAATAAAGGATAGCGGGATCCCCGGCTTGCTGATTTTTGGGATCCCGAAGCATAAGGATGAGCTTGCGAGCGGCGCATATGATGAAAACGGAGTTACACAGCAGGCGATCCGTTATATAAAAAAGAAATATCCTGAATTGCTGGTTGTTGCGGATGTTTGTCTTTGCGAATATACATCTCACGGGCATTGCGGAGTTGTAAAGGAAGATAAAATATTAAATGATGAAACCCTCCCTCTGCTGTCAAAAATGGCGGTAAGTCTTGCAAAGGTCGGAGCGGATATTATCGCACCGTCAGATATGATGGACGGCAGAGTGGCGGCAATAAGAAAGGCTCTGGATGAAAATGGTTTGGCGGATATTCCTATTATGGCTTACAGCGCAAAGTTTGCCTCAGCCTATTATTCACCGTTTCGTGATGCCGCTGATTCCGCGCCTTGCTTCGGTGACAGAAAAACATATCAAATGGACTGTGCAAATGGCAGGGAAGCACTCAGGGAAATTGCCGATGATATTTCTGAGGGTGCTGATATAGTTATGGTCAAGCCGGCATTGGCCTATCTTGATATTATCAAAGAAGCAAGTGCCTATGGATTTCCTCTTGCGGCATACAACGTAAGCGGCGAATATTCAATGGTAAAGGCGGCGGCAGAAAAGGGATTCATTGATGAAAAGAAAATCGTTATGGAAAACATGATCGCCATAAAGCGTGCCGGCGCTGACATAATAATCACATATCATGCGCTTGATGTTGCAAAATGGCTGGAGGAAAAGGTATGAATACAGAAAAATCCAAAAGGCTTTATGATGAAGCTATAAAGTTTATGCCCGGAGGTGTAAATAGCCCTGTCAGAGCCTGCCGCAATGTCGGTAAAACACCGTTATTCATAGATCACGCGGCAGGAAGCAAAATATACGATGTTGACGGCAATGAATATATCGACTATGTTTGCTCATGGGGACCCAATATACTGGGACACAGTGATCCCGAGGTTATAGAATCCGTCAAAAAAGCCTGCGACGGCGGATTGACCTTCGGCGCTTGTCACGAGGGTGAAATTGAGCTTGCAAATCTGATACAAAGGAATATGCCGTCTATGGAAATGCTGCGTTTGGTCAATTCAGGAACAGAGGCTGTTATGAGCGCTGTCCGAACTGCAAGGGGCTTTACTCGTCGTGATAAGATAATAAAATTTGAGGGTTGCTATCACGGTCATTCCGATGGACTTCTCGTAAAGGCGGGTTCCGGTCTTTTGACAAATTCAATTCCCGACAGCTCAGGCGTTCCAAAGAGCTATACAGATAATACGCTTACGGCGGTTTATAATGATGAATTGTCAGTAAAAAAGCTGTTTGAGGAATACGGAGCTGACATAGCCTGTATAATCGTTGAACCATGCGCGGCAAATATGGGAGTAGTTCCTCCAAAGGAGGGGTTTCTGCAATTTCTGCGTGATATTACGAATGAGTACGGAGCCCTGCTGATATTTGATGAGGTGATCACAGGCTTTCGTCTGTCCTTGGGCGGCGCGCAGGAATATTACGGAGTTACTTCCGATTTAACGACATTGGGCAAGATAGTAGGCGGAGGAATGCCGCTTGCTGTATACGGCGGCAAAAGGGAGATAATGGAGTGTGTCGCGCCGCTTGGTTCTGTTTATCAGGCTGGTACGCTGTCGGGGAATCCCATAGCCGTTTCGGCGGGAATTGCGACATTAAAGGCTTTGGAGAGGAATAAGGATCTGTATGAAAAGCTTGATAAAAAAGCTGAAAAGCTTGCCGCTTCAATGAAAATGGCAGGACTGAATGTCAACCGTGAGGGTTCATTGCTGACAGTGTTTTTTACGGACAGAAAAGTTGTTGACTATGAAACAGCAAAAAAATCTGATTGTAAAAAATTTGCTTTGTTTTATTCGTATTTACTTGAAAACGGTATATATTCAGCGCCGTCACAGTTTGAGGCTATGTTTGTGTCATACGCTCACAGCGATGCTGATATTGAATATACCTGTGAGGTGATTTCTAAATTCGAGCTTTATAACATAAATAAGCATTATTAGAAAAGGGGCTGTCGAGTTAAGTTTTAATAAACGTAAGCGATACCCCATTTGTTATAGTTTTAAAATACTATACAAAAATAAATATCGCCGCCTCAGGCGGCGAGGTGAGATATTACAAACAGTTAGCAGGAACGCCCTCTATCGCAGGGCGTCTCTCTTTCAAAGAAAGTCCGACGGATTGTTTTTGAAATTTACCCTTGCGGAGATCTTCTAATGCTAAAGATTTCACCGTCTGCGGACGGCAACCAAGTCTCTGCCTTTGGAAACCGCAAGCCTTTTGAAAAAGACTTGACCTAAAACTGGATTTTGACTGCATTTAGTGCGTTTATTTCTCGAATCTTAGTGCGACAGCTCCTTTTGTTAAATGTAGTACATCATTTGTTCTGATTTTTCTTCTAAGGATTTATAATACTGCTCAATAATATCCGCAAGGGTAAGGTTTTCGGAAAAACTACGCATATGATCAGACATTTTATTCCATAAGCAGTCATTTATTGTATTAACGATCTCCGATTCACCTTGAGAAGAAAAATATACATCGTTTAAAACTGTAATATCAAGAGCATCGATAATATCTTTAAAGGTAATATCCTTCGCAGGTCTTGTCAGTACATAACCTCCCTTTGAACCTTTTAATCCCCGTATCAAATGCGCCTGCCTGAGTACAGCGAGAATCTGCTCGAGGTATTTCCCCGAAATATTCTGACGCTTTGAAATGCTGTAAACTGTTACTGCTTTGTTATTTTCAGAGTTAATAGCTATATCAATTACGGCTATGATTCCAAACTCAACTTTTGTTGATATTTTCACATTATCAGATCCTTTATAACCTATAAAACATACTATAATAGTAGTATATCATGATTCGGAGAAGAAAGCAATATAATTAAACTGACATAAATATATATAAAATCCATTATAATACTATGCAATTTTACAAAATAGAGCAAAACCTATTGACTTAATATGATAAGTAGGTTATAATGTGTATATTGATTTTACTTACAATGCTTTACTATGTATTATATCTATCTATTAGATGCTAAAAAACAGGTGACAATATGAAATTTAATACTGCGTTATTACATAAAAATTATGAAATCGATCGCTCTACGGGTGCTACTGTGACGCCCATTTATCAGACGAGCGCATTTTCTCATGAATCTCCGGAAAAGCTCGAAAAAATATTTAATAATAAGGCGCCGGGCTTTGCCTACTCAAGAATAAGCAATCCCACTGTTGATTCGTTTGAGAGACGTATAGCCTCGCTTGAAAACGGAATAGGTGCGGCTGCCTGTTCGTCAGGTATGGCGGCGGTAACAATGTCACTTTTAAATATACTTAAAACAGGCGATGAGGTCATAGCCGGATCGGGACTTTTTGGAGGAACGATTGATTTATTTGAAGATTTAAAGGCATTTGGAATAAAAACCAATTTTGTTAAGCGTGTTTGCAACGATGAGATAGAACCTCTTATTACAGAAAAAACAAAGGCGATATTTGCTGAGCTTATCGGGAATCCCGCGCTTGATATTGTAGATATTGATAAGGTTTCGGAGCTTGCGCATAAGCATAAAATACCCTTGATTATTGACAGCACTACAGCGACGCCATACCTTATTCATCCTATAGATCACGGCGCGGACATTGTAGTTCATTCTACATCCAAGTATATAAACGGTGGCGGAAATGCCATAAGTGGCATAATTATCGACAGCGGTAATTTTAAGTGGGACACGAGCCGCTATGAATCTGTGGGTGAATATAAAAAATACGGTAAATTTGCTTATCTTGCAAAGCTGAGAAATGGGATATTGCGTAATGCCGGCTGTTGTCTTTCTCCTATGAATGCGTTTTTAAATACTATAGGTTTGGATACCATGGGCTTAAGAATGGAAAGACTGTGCGACAATGCCTTACAGCTTGCAGAGTATCTTGATACCTTTGAAGATATTGACGTAAATTATCCCATGTTGAAAAAAAGTCCCTATTACCCGCTGGCACAAAAGCTTTTCGCGGGAAAGGGCGGTGCGATAATTACAATACGGGCAGGAAGCAAAGAAAGAGCGTTCATGCTTATGAATAATCTTAAATTACCTCTTGTAGCTACGAATATAGGAGATGTGAGAACTTTGGTTATTCATCCTGCAAGTACTATTTATACACACAGCAGTGAGGAACAAAAAATCAATGCGGAAGTGTATAATGATACAATCAGAATAAGTATTGGCATAGAGGATATAGAAGACCTGAAAGAAGATTTCAGGCAAGCGATAGAAAAGCTTCGGGAGGAAAACTAAATGGCTGTAGATTATGCGACTTTAAAAAAGGGCGGATTTATGCGTCAGAAGCAAAAGAACAATTTTTCATTAAGATTGAGGGTCGTCGGAGGAAACCTTACCGCAACACAGCTTGCGAAAATAGCAGAGGTTGCAGAAAAGTTCGGCGACGGACACGTTCACCTAACCTCACGGCAAAGCGTAGAAATACCGTTTATTAAGCTTGATGATATTGATGAAGTGAAAAACGCTCTTGCGGAGGGTGATGTTCAGCCGGGAGTGTGCGGTCCGAGAGTTCGTACCATAACCGCCTGTCAGGGACAGGAAATTTGTCCGAGCGGCTGCATTGATACATACGCTCTTGCCAAGGAGCTTGACGAGCGTTACTTTGCAAGAGAGCTGCCGCATAAGTTTAAGTTCGGGATAACAGGCTGTCAGAACAACTGCCTGAAAGCCGAAGAAAACGACTTGGGCATTAAAGGCGGAATAAAAGTGAGCTGGAGAAAAGATGACTGTATGGGCTGCGGAGTGTGTGAAAAGGCTTGCAGAGTCGGCGCGATAAGTATGGCGGACGGAAAAATAGAGCTCGATAAAACAAAATGCAACTTTTGCGGACGATGCTATAAAGCCTGTCCTACTGAAGCATGGGATACGGTTCATGGCTACATTGTTTCTTTTGGCGGACTGTTTGGCAATAGCATCAGTAAGGGAGATACGATAATTCCGTTTGTTGAAGATAAGAAAAAGCTGATGCGGATTTGTGACGCAGCTATACATTTTTTTGAAGATAACGCTAATCCCGGAGAACGCTTCAAGTTTACTATTGACCGAGTCGGTAAAGAAAAATTTGAAAACACGATTTTGGAGGCATACAATGGCTGATTTTATTATTGACGATACAGTAGATATTACCGATGTGGTTTGTCCCACGACGTTTGTTAAGGCAAAAATAGCGCTTGAGGAGCTTGATGAAGGACAGATCCTATCTGTGAGGATGAATGACGGAGAGCCTGTTCAGAATGTGCCGAGAAGCATAAAGGAAGAGGGACATCAAATTCTAAAACTAATTGACAATGGCGATGGCACATATGATCTTATAGTTAAAAAGGTTGGTGATTAAATGTCTGTTCGAGTTGATTCAGAGAGTTTTGAAGCTGAGGTTTTAAAATCGGCTCTGCCGGTTCTCGCCGATTTTTATTCCGAAAGCTGTGTCCCCTGCAAGCGTTTGTCACCTGTGCTTGCTGAAATCGAGGAGCAGTATGCAGGCGTCATAACTGTTGCAAAAATAAATATAAATTTTGCCGCCGAGCTTGCGGAGAAATATGAGGTTCTGGCAGCGCCTACGCTGATATTTTTCAAGGACGGCAGGGAAAGCGGACGCCTTAGAGGTACAGTGAAAAAATCCGAAATAACCGAAATAATTGAAAAACTAAAATAAATTAAGAGGAGATCGTTATTATGTTTATTACAGTTGCGGGAGTAAAAAAGGAAGTTAAGGATAATTTAACGGTTGCACAGCTCGTTATTGATGAAAAGGTTGAAACGCCCCAATACGTGACGGTTACTATCAATGATGAATTTGTTGACAGCGGATCCTTTGAGAGTACAGTCTTGAAGGACGGAGACATAGTTGAGTTTTTGTATTTTATGGGAGGTGGACAATAATGGCTTTTACCAATGAACAAATTGAACGATATTCACGTCACATAATTTTAAAAGAAGTAGGCGCAAAGGGTCAGAAAAAGCTTCTTGATGCAAGCATACTCATAATCGGAGCAGGAGGCTTAGGCGCGCCTGCCGCAATGTATCTTGCGGCGGCGGGCGTCGGAACAATAGGTATTGCAGACGCGGATGAAGTGGACCTTTCCAATCTTCAAAGACAGATCATTCACGCAACAAAGGATGTAGGCAAGGCTAAGGTACTCTCGGCTAAAGAAACTATGGAGGCAATGAATCCTGATGTTACCGTAAAGACCTACCGTACATTTGTTACAAGTGAAAACATAATGGATTTAATAAAGGATTATGATTTCATCATTGACGGAACAGATAACTTTCCCGCAAAATTCCTCATCAACGACGCTTGCGTAATGGCGAAAAAACCGTTTTCACACGCAGGTATTATCCGCTTTCAGGGACAGCTTATGACATACGTCCCCGGAAAAGGCCCATGCTATCGCTGTGTATTTAAAAATCCGCCGCCAAAGGATGCGGTCCCGACCTGTAAACAGGCGGGAGTTATTGGAGCTATGGGCGGTGTTATAGGCAGTCTTCAGGCTATGGAAGCGGTTAAGTATATACTCGGAGTAGGTCAGCTTCTTACAGGTTATCTGCTTACATATGATGCTCTAAAAATGGAATTTCGCAAAGTTAAGCTTCCTACAAAAACAGATGACTGCGAGGTTTGCGGAGCTAATCCTACTATAACCGAGCTTATAGACTATGAACAGGCAGAATGCGACGGTGTAGGCTTATGATTTCAATGAAAAGTGAAGATTATGAAGCGATTCTTGAACACGCTAGAAAAGAGCTTCCTAATGAAGCCTGCGGACTTATTGCGGGAAAGCTTGATGGAGATAATAAAATAATCGAAAAAGTTTATTTTCTCACAAATATTGACCATTCAAACGAGCATTTTTCACTTGACCCCAAGGAACAGCTCGCCGCAATAAAGGATATGCGCTCTAACGAACTTGTTCCTTTGGGTAACTGGCATTCACATCCTGAGTCGCCGTCAAGACCGTCTGATGAGGACAAAAGACTTGCTTATGACAGTAAGGCGAGTTATCTTATTTTATCGCTTATGGATAATGAAAACCCCGTGCTTAATTCATTTAAAATAGAGGGGAATAATGCTGAAAAAGAGAACTTAGTAATATGGTAAATGTACTATACAATTATGATCAGCGGCGGTGCAAGCTGCATAATGTCGGCCGATAATTATATTTCAAAACTAAGTGAGTGATTTTATGAAAACCGAAAGACTCAAAACCGATATACTTATTATCGGCGGAGGAACGGCAGGCTGTTATGCCGCCTTGACGATTTCCGAAAATTCCGATGCAAAGGTACTTATCTGTGAAAAGGCGCATATAAAGCGAAGCGGCTGTCTTGCCGCGGGTGTAAATGCGCTTAACGCATATATTGTCGAAGGGAAAACTCCGCAGGACTATGTGGATTACGCAAAAAAGGACGCAGATAATATTGTAAGAGAAGATTTGCTCCTCACTATGTCGGAGAGGCTGAATGCCGTTACAAAAAGACTTGAACAGCTGGGACTTGTTATTTTAAAGGATAAAAACGGAAGGTATGTCACTCGCGGAAACAGAAATTTAAAAATTAACGGTGAAAATATAAAGCCTATTTTGGCGAACGCAGTAAAAAAGCTTCCTAATATAGACGTTCTTAACCGTGTAAATATCACGGATTTTTTTGTTAAAAATAACCGTATAAACGGCGCGTTCGGCTTTGGAATAGAAGATGAAACATTTTACATAATTGAGGCAAATGCGGTCATTGTTGCCACCGGCGGAGCGGCAGGACTTTACAAGCCTAACAATCCGGGATTTTCACGCCATAAAATGTGGTATCCTCCCTTTAATACAGGAGCGGGATATGCAATGGGCATTAAAGCGGGGGCGGAGATGACCACGTTTGAAATGCGCTTTATCGCTCTGAGGTGTAAGGATACGATCGCTCCCACGGGAACTCTTGCACAGGGGGTAGGAGCAAAACAGATAAATTCCTTAGGGGAAGTATATGAAGAAAAATACGGTATTACAACCTCTCAGCGTGTTTACGGTACAGTAAATGAGAATCAACAGGGCAGAGGTCCGTGTTATTTGCAAACAGAGGGAATTACCGCTGAGCAGGATAATTCACTTAAAAAGGCGTATCTCAATATGGCTCCCTCACAAACATTAAAGTGGATAGAAAGCGGAAAAAATCCTTCGGAGCAAAATGTGGAAATCGAAGGCACAGAGCCGTATATCGTAGGTGGCCATACGGCGAGCGGATATTGGGTCGATACAAAAAGAGCGACCACAGTTAAGGGTTTGTTTGCGGCAGGAGATGTTGCGGGAGGCTGTCCGCAAAAATATGTTACAGGGGCATTGGCAGAGGGTGAAATTGCGGCGCTTTCGGCAATAAATTTTGTAAATGAAAATAACAGCGTGCCAATAGACGAAGCTCTGATAGAAGAACATATTGAAGAAGCGGAAAGATTCCTGACTGATAATAATTCACACTTTACGACGGAACAGCTTGAAGAAGCGATGCAGACCGTTATGGATTCCTATGCAGGCGGAATAAAAACAAATTATCGCTTTAATGAAAAACAGCTTGATATTGCTGATGAAAAAATAGTTGATATTTTGAAACTAAGCGAAAATCTGTATGCCGAGGACTTTCAGGAGCTTATGTATATATATGAGCTTCGTGAAAGACTTATTGTATGCAGAAGCGTGATTGCGCATCTAAAAGCCAGAAAGGAAACGCGCTGGCACAGCTTTGCGGAAAATCTTGATTATCCCGATAAGGACGATAAAAACTTCCTGAAGTATGTCAATTCACGTTATCAGGACGGGAAGATCAGAATAATACTTAGGGATTTAGTAGAGGGAGGTACAGTATATGAGCATAGCTATTGATAAAGATAAATGTATCGGCTGCGGGAAATGCCATACTGTATGTCCGGGAAGTCTGATAAAAATAGGAGAGGATAAAAAGGCGTTCATAAAATATCCTAAAGACTGCTGGGGTTGTACCTCGTGTATTAAAGAGTGTCCTGTTTATGCAATCAAATTTTATCTCGGTGCGGATATAGGCGGTATGGGAACCTTTGCCCATACAGAAAAGGACGGATATATATTAAAATGGATTTTTGAACATCCAAACGGTGAAAATTCCGAGATCGAGATAAATCAGAAAGAGTCTAATAAATATTAGGGGGGATTCCTATGAGCACATTTTCACATCTTGATGCTCTTGAGGCAGAAGCCATATATATAATAAGAGAGGTGGCGGCGGAGTGCGAAAAGCCTGTAATGCTGTACTCGATCGGCAAGGACAGCTCCGTAATGCTTCATCTTGCGATGAAAGCGTTTTATCCGGAAAAGCCGCCGTTTCCTTTTATGCACATAGATACAACATGGAAGTTTAAGGATATGATTAAATTCCGTGATGAAACCGCAAAAAAGCTCGGCATTGAAATGATTGTTTACTCCAACGAGGAGGGAATAAAAAACGGAATAAATCCGTTTGACCACGGTGCGGCATATACGGATATTATGAAAACGCAGGCTTTAAAGCAGGCGCTTTCAAAATACGGCTTTACAGCGGCATTTGGCGGCGGCAGACGAGATGAAGAGAAGTCGCGCGCAAAGGAGCGTATTTTCTCATTCAGAAATGCGGCTCAGGCATGGGATCCTAAAAATCAGCGTCCCGAAATGTGGAAGCTATACAATACGAAAATAAACAAAGGCGAAAGTATTCGTGTCTTTCCAATTTCCAATTGGACCGAAAAAGATATTTGGCAGTACATAAAGCGCGAAAAAATTGATATTGTTCCTCTTTATTTTGCGGCGGTGCGTCCTGTTGTTTATCGTGATGGAAATATAATTATGGTTGACGACGACAGATTTCCTCTCGATCCCGGTGAAAAGCCCGAATATAAGTCCGTGCGTTTCAGAACACTTGGCTGCTATCCTCTTACAGGCGGCGTCGAATCGACTGCCGATACGCTTGATGAAATAATAGAAGAAACTCTAAGCTCGGTATCATCCGAACGCACCTCAAGAGTTATTGATAATGAGGCTGCCGGAAGTATGGAACGCAGAAAAAGGGAGGGATACTTCTAATGAAAGGCTTACTAAAATTTATAACCTGCGGAAGTGTAGATGACGGAAAATCAACGCTTATAGGACATATCCTTTATGATGCTAAGCTTTTGTATGCGGATCAGGAAAAAGCCCTTGAGCTTGACAGTAAGGTGGGAAGCCGAAGCGGGAAAATAGATTATTCACTTTTGCTTGACGGGCTTATGGCGGAACGCGAGCAGGGGATTACAATAGATGTTGCCTACCGCTATTTTACAACGGATAATAGAAGCTTTATTGTAGCGGATACTCCCGGTCATGAGGAATATACAAGAAATATGGCTGTCGGAGCGTCATTTGCGGATTTGGCGGTTATTCTCATAGACGCGTCGCAGGGCGTTTTGGTTCAGACAAGACGTCATGCAAGAATTTGCAGGCTTATGGGTATTCGCTATTTTGTATTTGCGGTAAATAAAATGGACTTGGTAAATTACAGTAAATCCCGTTTTGATGAAATTAAAGCGCAAATTGTTAAGCTTAAAGATGAACTTTCGCTCAAAAACATAAAAATTATTCCCCTTTCGGCAACCGAGGGCGATAATGTAACAGTTAAATCCGATAAAATTCCATGGTATGACAGTGTACCTCTTCTTGAATATCTTGAAACGGTCGATATTGATTCGGAAAATGACGAAGAGGGCTTTTATATGCCTGTGCAGAGGGTATGCCGTCCGGATCATACATTCAGAGGATTTCAGGGACAGATTGAATCAGGCAGTATAAGCGCGGGCGATGAAATAATTACTCTTCCGAGCAGCGAGAGAGTAAGGGTAAAGTCAATTCTTGTTACCGATAAAAATGTAAAGACTGCATATGCGGGTCAGCCCGTAACAATTACGCTTGACAAAGAGGTTGATGTTTCAAGAGGCTGTGTGCTTATCAAGGACACCAACATAGCACCGTACAAAAGGCTTACCGTATCGCTTTTGTGGATGGATGATGAACCTCTTACAGTAGGAAAGGATTATCTTGTAAAGCTTGGGACAAAAACTATTTCAGGTATTTTGACAAAAATAAATTATGCCGTTGATGTAAACACAGGCGAGCATATAAAAACAGAGGTCCTGTCAAAGAACGGTATTGCGGTTTGCGAAATTCTGCTTGCCGAGGCGATAGTAGCCGATTTGTTTTCGCTTCATAAAACACTCGGCGAGCTGATATTGATCGACCGTGTGACAAATATGACCTCTGCCTGCGGAGTTGTTGAAAATCTCAGTGAAAAGGGCGGGGCGTTTTCGGACAGAGCCACATTTAAGCTTAATAACCTTGAAGCAAGAGGAGATATTTTTGAGGAATTTTATTATGACACAAGCAGTTTAAATGTACTTAAATATCGAACTGTCCATAACACATACACAATAGGAGACGAAATTCCTACACAGGGTGAAAGCTATAAATATCCCGAAAGCTTTGATATTATTGTTCTCCGCGATAATGTCGCGGTTAAGATACGCAATAAAAGGATTACAGAAATTATCCCGGTATCGGAATATAAATATGATAAAGTACCGGTTGTAAACGGCCGCGGATTCGAGGTCGCAGCATCATCTGATAAAGAAATTTTGGATTTTCTCAGTGAATATTCTAAAATCAACGATCAAAGTCAAAAAGAATTTTTTGCGAAATGGCTGTGCTTTGATACATACCGTAAAATAGTAATGGAAAAGCTTTAATATGAAAATAAATCACATAAAAAGAGGCTCAAGCGAGCCTCTTTTTGTTGAATGCTAAAATTTGTTTTATGACATAGACAGAAAAAATCCTATATTTTGGAATAAAACAAAAGCCACCTGTTAGGCGGCTTGATTGCTGATCATTAGTCAGCAGCGTAAACAGAAACCTGCTTGCGGTCACGACCTACACGCTCAAACTTAACGACACCGTCGATCTTAGCAAAGAGAGTATCGTCAGAGCCGCGTCCGACATTGTTGCCTGGATGGATGTGGGTTCCGCGTTGCTTAACAAGAATGTTGCCTGCGAGAACTGCCTGACCGTCTGCGCGCTTTGTGCCGAGACGCTTTGACTCAGACTCACGTCCGTTGTGTGAACTGCCTTGTCCCTTTTTATGGGCAAAGAGCTGAATGTTGATCTTGATCATTATGTTACACCTCCGTATAGTTTACAGTCAGATTGTTCGGGTATTGTTCCTCAGTGCTTATAAGGTGAAGCTTTAAGCCCTCAAAAATATCCTTGCAAAGGGTCGCGTCGTTTCTCTTTATCATGACATAGATCTCACCGTCGCGGTCGTATATGTCGGCTCTTGCCTTGATGACCTCGGATATAGTATTTGCAGCCATGATACCCGCGCTCGAAACAAAAGCGCAAAGAATATCATTGCCGCTTTCGGCTAAACACGAATGACCCTTAATGCGATAGCCGATGATCTCGCCTGTCGGTAGAGAAAAAAACTCTGCATTGATCATTATGCTTCAATAGCTTCAATCTGAATTTTTGTATAGGGCTGTCTGTGACCCATCTTGCGCTTTTCGCTCTTTTTGGGCTTGTAGGTAAAGACAGTGATTTTCTTGCCCTTACCGTTTTTAAGAACCTTACCCGATACCTTAGCACCCTCAACATAGGGTGTACCTACCTTAAAGCCGTCGTCTGTGCTTACGGCTACGACCTTAAATTCTACGGTTGATTCCTCTGCGGCGTCAAGTTTCTCAATGTAGATAGTATCGCCGTTTGATACCTTGTACTGCTTTCCGCCTGTTTCGATTACTGCGTACATTTCTCTTTGGCACCTGCCTGTTTTCAGTCTCGCTATGTGGAGGCGGGGCGCTTTCGCACACACTTAAAAAGCCTCTGATAAGCGGCTTAATAATTCTATCATAATATTGAAGAAATGTCAACGGCTTATTTACGGCAATTAGATTTCTGCAAATTGATAGTAAATCAATTGTAAATCGACCATGCTTGCATACACGCAAATCAATTTTCAGTATAAATATTGAAATTGTAACGGAGCAGGATTTTCAATTTTGGCTTTTATACCTTAAAAACATCACCACCAGAGTTTGTTAAAAGAAGTTATTATATCAGAACGATAGATTTTTAATATTATCGCACAAAATTGATTTCGTGGCTTGCATATGAGGACGTTGACTTTAAGAGCGACATTATATAATATAGGTAAAGATTTATTGGAGGTATACAAAATGTTAAAATGTGAGGTTTATCTCGACGATGAGAAAATTATGACCAGCGGTATTTATACTCCCGATGAGATACACAAGGTAGTAGATGAGGCTTTCAAAATGTTTGACCTCGTTTAAGGGGAAAATGGTTTTTACCTTGAAAAAGGAAACGAGAATGATTTTGCGCATTTTGGAAGCGCTATTTTGAGCCTTAGCCGAACATACTGGTTTATGGATTATGTTGACAAATGGGTATGGTACAACAGCGATGATTCTGATGTTTCTGAATACTTTCGTACCGAAGATATTCTTAAATTTTACAGAAGTAAGGCAGAAAAGTCATGGCTCTGGAATTGGGTCGCAAGGCTGTGAATTTTGATTTGAGCGAAGAAAATTTAAAAATTTATTATTCGATCAATAGTTTTTCTGATTTAATTCTTGACAAAAGACGCGCAGATATATATAATTATCATTAGCGCTTTGTGTGAGCGCTATGTATTTGCGTCTGTATCTCGACGCTTTCCGAAAAAATCGCGGCGGTGATCATATGCTTCTTGATCTTAAAAAGGTATTTTTAAGTGAAGGCGAAATATTCGAGATTTCCTTTGAATTTTACTTGAATGAGGATACACAGCTTCGCAGCTTTCCCAAGCCTGTCAAGGCGAATGTCCTTGTGAGAAACAGGGCGGGACTTGTAACGCTTGATGCCGATGTAGAGGCAGAAGTAGTTTTTGACTGTGACAGATGTACCGCAAATACGTCAAGGATTTTGACATATCACTTTGAGCATATACTCGTTCCATCGCTTTCGGAAGAAAACGGTGACGAATATATAGAAGCGCCGGACTACAGCCTTGAGCTTGAAGAACTGCTGAGAGATGATATATTTCTTGAACTTCCCGTCAAGCTTCTTTGCAGGGAGGACTGCAGGGGCTTATGTCAGAGGTGCGGTAAAAATCTAAACGATGGTGAATGCGGCTGTAACAAAAACGAGCCTGATCCGCGTTTGGCGGCGCTGAAAGCGCTTTTGCAGTAAAAGATTTCAGGCAAGGAGGTTAATAAACATGGCAGTACCCAAGAGAAAAACGTCAAAGGCGAGAAGAGATAAAAGACGTTCAAACGTCTGGAAGCTCAATGCTCCTGCCCTTATGAGATGCCCCACCTGCGGCGAATACAAAGCGCCCCACAAGGTTTGCGGAAACTGCGGCTATTACAATGGCAGAGAAGTTATTAAAAAGGAAGCTTGATTGCTTCTTTTTAGTATGAGAAGGAGCGATCCTTCTCTATTTTTTTGTTAAAAGCCGTAAAAAAAGTTATATTAAATTTTAAGGAGTTGATAATATGGCAAGACCTGTAGTCGCGATCGTAGGGCGTCCGAATGTCGGGAAAAGCACACTTTTTAACAAGCTTATCGGAAGACGTGTCGCTATAGTTGACGATACACCCGGAGTAACAAGGGACAGAATTTTCGGTGAGTGTGAATGGAGAAACAGAAAGGTTTCGCTTATAGATACAGGCGGCATAGAGCCTTATTCCAACGACATTATTCTCAGTCAGATGAGGCGTCAGGCTCAGCTTGCCATGGAGGCGGCAGATGTTATTATTTTGGTAACAGATATAAAGTCAGGACTTGTCGCAGCCGATCAGGAGGTAGCGTCAATGCTCCAAAAGAGCGGTAGACCTATTGTGCTCTGCGTCAACAAGTGTGACAAAATAGGAGAGCCCGATCCGGAATTTTATGAGTTTTATAATCTCGGCTTGGGAGACCCTATTCAGGTTTCATCTATCCACGGTACGGGTACGGGAGATTTGCTTGACGCGGTTTATGACTTACTTCCTGGAGAAAGCGATGACGATGACGACAGCGAGGTTATCAATGTCGCTGTGATAGGCAGACCTAATGTTGGCAAATCATCGCTTATTAACCGTATAACAGGCGAGGAGCGCTGTATCGTTTCCAATATAGCGGGAACTACCAGAGACAGCATTGACACTCTTGTCAGCAATAAACACGGTCAGTTTAACTTTACCGATACGGCAGGACTTCGCCGTAAGACAAAGGTGGAGGACGAGATCGAGCGGTACAGCGTAATACGCGCAAAGATGGCTATCGAGAGGAGTGACGTTTGTATCATAATGATAGATGCGACCGAGGGATTTGCGGATCAGGACTCAAAAATAGCGGGACTGGCGCATGAATCGGGCAAGGCGTGCATTATTGCTGTAAATAAGTGGGATGCTGTAGAAAAGGACGGCAAGACTATGAATAAAGTGCGCGAAAAGCTCGAAAACGACTTTTCGTTTATGTCATACGCGCCGATAATATTTATTTCGGCTAAAACAGGTCAAAGGCTTGATGATCTCTTCGAGTATATTATAGCGGCCGCCAACGCAAATGCCATGCGGATTAAGACCGGTATGCTCAACGATATTCTCGCCGAGGCTACGGCTCGTGTACAACCCCCGACAGATAAGGGCAGACGTCTGAAGATTTATTATATGACGCAGGCGTCTGTAAAGCCGCCCACTTTTGTATGCTTTGTAAATTCTGCAGATTTGTTCCATTTTTCGTATCAGAGATACCTTGAAAATAGAATCAGAGAAACCTTTGGCTTAGAGGGCACACCCGTCAGATTTATTGTTCGTGAACGCGGCGATAATTAGAAGTGCTGTCAATGAATGTCGGTGAATTTGTTATCTCTTTCATTGGATATTGGATAGGAGTGTTGTTAATGGATATCGAGCAATTTGGAATTGTTTTCGTCGGATATTGGCCGTATGTTCTTATATCGGCTATCATAGCGTACCTTATAGGAAGTGTGAATACATCTATTATAACGACGCGAATGGTTGCACACAAGGATATACGAACACTCGGGAGCGGAAACGCGGGTTTTACAAATGTACTGCGTTCCATCGGAAAGGGTCCTGCGATCATCACATTTGTAGGCGACTTCCTTAAGGGAGTGGTTTCGATCGGGATAGCATGGTTGATCCTTACGCTTTTTTGTGGGAGTGTTGCAGAGCTTATAATGCCATACACATTCTATATAACGGGACTTGCGTGTGTTTTGGGTCATATGTATCCCCTTTATTACGGATTCCGCGGCGGTAAGGGCGTTGTTACGACCGCATCTGTGATGCTAATGACGGATTGGCGGACGCTCGTGGCGGCGCTTGTCATATTTGCGATAGTATTTTTATCAACAAAAATAATTTCAAAATGCGCTTTGGCAAACGCGGTAATGTACCCTGTTACCACCTTCTGCTTTAAGTTTTTTATAGATTTTTTACCGAATAAGGACCATCCCTCAGCATCGCTTTTTTTCGTTTTGTTTTCGACTGCGGTGACGTTATTCATTGGAGTGCTTGTTATTTACAGACATAAGGATAATATCAAGAGAATACTTGACGGGACAGAGAAAAAGATAACCTCAAAAAAGGGCGAGGAGCATTGAATTTTGATTTATAATTACATTATGATTAGTTCGCCTTGTCATAATATCGTTGGCGAGTCCTGTTTCACTGCCTTTTATCTCGTTATTATTTAAGCTAAGGTCTTACATAAAGCTATTTAAAAGGGGCTGTCGCATTAAGTTTTAATAAACTTAAGCGATATCCCATTTGTTATAGTTCTGAAATACTACATAAAATAAACCTCTCACCTCGCCGTCGCAAGCGGCGAGGTGAGATATTACAAACCGTCAGCAGGGACGTCCTCTATCGAAGGGCGTCCTTCTTTTACGAGAAAGATTTCGCCGTCTGCGGACGTCGATTTATTGGTAATTACCGCATGCGGACATAAGTATCCCTTGCAGACGTCGAGCCGACGCTTGCTGAGCGACTACGCATATTGCGGGTCCGGCGGGGTGCAAGGGAGGTACTGTGCCTGCAATTTTATTGAAAAAGACCTGCCGAAAAACTGAATTTTGACTGCATTTTGTACGTTTGTTCCTCGAAACTTAGTGAGGCAGTTCTTTTTCTGTCAGCTGAGAAATAGCAGCTTGCATAACAGCATTATCAAGCGCATAAAGCTATGCTTCTCTGTTGTAATTCTGCCGAACTTTATCAGTTAAAAGGCTCTGAATATATTTATAAGAATAAAACTGTATCTAAAACTGTTGAAAGATGATTGCCCATGTGTTAATATTGTAATAGTTTTTCAGATAATTGCTTTTAAAAAATGAAGGGAATGAAAAATATGTGCGGATTGTGCGGTTTCACAGGAGAAATAGTTGACAGGGACGATGTTCTCAAGAGGATGACTGATGTTATCACTCATAGGGGTCCGGACAGCTTCGGCTACTATACAAGCGACAAAATTTCAATGGGCTTTCGCAGACTGAGCATTATTGACCTTGACTCAGGACATCAGCCGATATATAACGAGGACAAGTCACTTGTCCTTATGTTTAACGGCGAAATATATAACTACAAGGAGCTTCGTGAGGATCTTATACAGGCGGGACATCAGTTCTACACAAACACTGATTCCGAGGTCCTCATACACGCCTTTGAGGAATGGCGTGAGGATATGCTTATAAAGCTGCGCGGTATGTTTGCTTTTGCGATACACAATGTCAATGACGGCTCTATCTTTATCGCGCGGGACTTCTTCGGTATAAAGCCTATGCACTATGCCTTGGTGGACGGAGAGTTTGTCTACGGCTCGGAGATAAAGAGTATTCTCGAATATCCCAAATATCAGAAAAAATTTAATCATCAGGCTTTAAACAACTATCTTTCATTTCAGTATGTCGTACCGCCGGAAACATTCTTTGAGGGGATATACTGTCTGCTCCCCGGACATTATCTTTGGTACAGGGACGGCAAGGCAACTACCACAAGATACTTTGAAGCAACCTTCAAGCCCGACGAAACGCTTACACTTGACAAGGCGGTAGATGAGATAGAGGCAGTTTTTGAGGATTCGGTAAATGCTCATAAGATAAGTGACGTTGAGGTGGGCTGTTTTCTCTCGAGCGGAGTTGACTCGAGCTATGTTTCAACGTACTTTGCCGACCAAAAGACCTTCACCGTCGGCTTCGATTTCGGAGAACGATATAATGAAATAAGCTGGGCGGAGCGTCTCTCTGAAAAAATCGGCGTTGACCACCATACTAAGCTGATAGGTTCTGAGGAGTTCTGGGGCGCCGTGCCTCATGTTCAGTATCATATGGATCAGCCCCTTGCAGACCCGTCCTGCATAGCTCTCTACTTCGTTTCAAAGCTCGCGAGCAAGTATGTCAAGGTCGTACTTTCCGGCGAGGGCGCGGACGAGCTTTTCGGGGGATATACAGTCTATAACGAGCCTCACGTTTTTAAAATGTACCAGAAAATTTTTAACCAAAAGGCGAGAACGGCTCTTGCTAAAAAAGCCCGCAGGATGCCGCATATAAAGGGCAGAGGCTTTATACTGCGCGGTGAGAGAGTGACCGAGGAAAAGTTTATCGGCAACGCGTTCATGTTTGACAGCGATATGAAAAAGGAGTTACTCAAGGATACCTCTATCGTTACACGTCCGCAGGATCTGTGCAAGAAGTTCTACGACAGAGTTCGCGGCTATGACGATGTAACCAAGATGCAGTACCTCGATATAAACCTATGGATGGTAGGTGATATTCTCCTTAAAGCAGACAGAATGAGTATGGCAAATTCCCTCGAGCTTCGTGTTCCTTTCCTTGACAGAAAGGTTTTTGAGGTTGCGCGCAAGCTGCCTACACAGCTGCGCGTAAACAAAAAGAATACAAAATACGCGATGCGTATGGCAGCTCTCCGTCATCTTCCAAAGGAAACCGCTCAAAAGGAAAAGCTCGGATTCCCTGTTCCGACAAGAGTTTGGCTTCGTGACGAAAAATACTATAACATTGTCAAGGAAATGTTTAAGTCCGAAACCTCCGAAATGTTTTTTAATACGGATGTTCTCGTCAGAATGCTTGACGAGCATTTTAGCAATAAGGAGGACAACAGCAGAAAAATATGGACGATATATGTTTTTCTTATCTGGTATAATATTTACTTCGGTTCGGACAAGGTTATCCCTCCCGTGCCGGAAAACCAGACTGACGACTAAATTACTGCTTTTATAGTAATTTAAAAATATTTTACAAACGCATCAGAGGAGCAGGATTATGAAATACGACTGGATAGACGAATTTCTTTTGAGCAAGAAAGGCGTTTCAAAGGACTTAAAAAAGGAATGGAATTGGATAAGGTACTTGATATGTGGTAAAATGTTTGCGGCGATCTGCTTAGACGATAATGACAAGCCGTATTATATAACTCTGAAATTAGAGCCTCTTGAGGGCGAGCTGCTGAGAAAGCAATATTCCGACATTATTCCGGGATATTATATGAACAAGCTTCATTGGAATTCAATAAATCCCGACGGAAGCGTTCCCGACGAATTGTTAAAGGATATGCTCGATAAATCATATAACTTGGTTTTTAAAGGCTTAAGTAAAAAGAAGCAGCAAGAGATAGGTTAGAGGTTTCACATTTTATAAAATCTCTCCGTGAACAGAAATGGTCTTAGGCACTGAAATATTATGACGGACAAAATTCCCGCTTTATCGCAGTTGATAAAGCGGGAATTTTTTAAATTATCATAGTTCTACATTTAAGCCTGCACTCATATATTATCACAAAGGACAACCAATCGAAAGGAATGATAATAATGAGCGAAAGATTTGACGAAGCCGCCCGCGCACTTAGCGAGCGACTTTATAAATTCATATACAAACTTCCCAACGACCTGAAGGCTTCAACTCAGGAGATCCGTCTGCGTGCAAACAAGCCTCTTGCCCTGTCGTCCGGCAGGAATATTCTGTTTGTAACAGAAAGCGGACAGACCTCCGACTCCCCAAGCAAAGGAATTATAGCGTCATATGAGGATATAGTATCAACGTTTCAAAATGTATGCTGCTATTCCGTATACAGTCATCAGAACGAAATAAAAAACGGCTTTGTTACGATGGGCAGCGGTCACCGTGTCGGTCTATGCGGAACGGCGGTGACATCTCACGGCGAAATATCGTCAATACGCGATATTTCTTCACTGAATATACGAATAGCGCGTGAGCTGCCCAATGCATCCGAGGAGCTTCTCCGGCGGGTAGGATCTGTTGACGGAGGGCTGCTTATAGTCGGCGCTCCCTGCTCCGGCAAGACGACTATCCTGCGTGACCTCGCGCGGCGTGTTTCTCTCGGAATAAACTGCCGCATAATGCGGACAAGCGTTATAGACGAGCGGGGGGAACTTTCGGGAACATATGCGGGAATCTCACGCAACGATTTGGGACTTTCAGATATACTCAACGGCTACTCAAAGCACGATGGGATAATACAGGCGCTGAGGACGCTTTCTCCCGAGGCTGTTATCTGCGACGAGATAGGAGCGTCGAGCGATATGACGGCGATAGAGCAGGGCATCAACGCGGGAGTAAATATGATCGCGACGATCCATGCGGGAAGCTATCACGAGGTCTTATCACGAAAGCAGGGCAAGGCTTTGCTGGGATCAGGTGCGTTTAAAACAGTCGTCATACTTAAATCACGAGATCACGCCGGAGAAATAAACGAAATAATCCGACTGCGAGGTGCGGCATGATACTTAAGCTTTTAGGTCTGCTCCTTATATCATCTGTTGGAGCAATGCTCGGTTTAAGCGCATCAATAAAGTTAAAAACTCGTGTTCAGTTTCTTGAAAGGTACATAACTCTTTTAAAGGAAACGAAAACAAGGATACGTCTTTCAGCCTGTGATATACGGGAGCTTTTTAAGGGAAACACGGGCTATGAACCGCTTGACACCATGACCGATAACTTTACCGACCGTGTGAAAGGCGGAGAAAGCGTAAAAGATGCATGGCTCGCCGCAGTCAGTGATTCCTGCGCCGATCGCGGAATATCACGCATCGACCGAGAGCTTATAGCGGAATTTGGCATAGAGTTCGGACAAAGTGATATTGACGGAGAAATAAATCACATAGATATGCACATATCTCTCGTCGAGGACAGGCTCGTTCAGGCACGCTCGGAGCTTACACAAAAGGGCAAGCTATACAGAACGCTCGGACTTTTTGGGGGAATTACGGTTTCGCTCATAATTCTGTAATATAACGGAGGATAAAAATGAATGTCGATTTTATCTTTAAGATCGCGGCGATCGGAATAATAGTTGCCGTGCTAAGCCTTGTATTAAGTCGTTCGGGACGTGAGGAGCAGGCTATGATGACGACTCTCGCGGGACTTATCGTTGTTCTGCTTATGCTTGTTAGAGAGATCGCGACGCTCTTCACCGAGATCGAAACGCTGTTCGGGTTTTAGCTATGGATATTATAAGCATTTGCTTCATAGCGATTTTCGCGTCTGTCGCCGCACTGTCGATCAAAAAGCACACTCCTGAAATTTCCACAGTTCTTGCGATAGGCACAGGAGCATTGATTTTTACCGCAATTATCTCAAGGGTAGTGCCGATAATATCAGAGCTTCAAATACTCATCAACTCAGCGGGTGAAGCCTCACAGTACGGCGGCATACTTATAAAGACTGTTGGGATATGCTTTCTGTGTCAATTTGCGGGCGACTGCTGTCGTGACGCAGGGCAATCTTCTCTCGCCTCACGCGTGGAGCTTGCGGGGCGCGCGGCAATTCTTGTGGTGGCGTTGCCGATGTTTGAAAAGCTGATAAATGTTGCAGTTTCCCTGATCAGCAATTAACGGTCAAGTCAGCCTGCTGATAAGAGTCTCGCCTGTTCTTACCTTTGTGGGAGGGTCACGGATGTTTAAAAAATTTATTTTGTTTTTTTTAATATTTTTGTCTGTCCTTTCTTTTGCGCCTGCGGCTTTTGCCGAGGATAATATATCCGAGGAGGACAGGCTTTATAAGGAGCAGTATGATGAGAGCGGCATCGGGGAGCTTTTCTCTCAGCTTCCCGAGGAAACGCAAAAATCACTTGAGCGGGCAGGCATTACCTCTCCGAATGCCGACGTCCTATCGAGCTTCAATATAGGGAGCATATTCTCCGAGATCACAAATATCGCTCTCGGAGAAGCCTCATCTCCGTTGGGAGCCATACCGATATGTATCGGCATAATGGTGCTATGCTCGCTCGTTGAGGGCTTCAAGCAGTCCCTCGGCAGCAGTATGGGGACTGTCGGCGGCACTGTCGGTACTCTTTGCATCTGCACCTGTATAGTTGTGCCGCTGTGCGGGGTAATATCCGACACATGCGAGATTATACGAGGCGCGTGCGGATTTGTGACGTTGTATATTCCGATCATGGCGGGACTCATGCTCTCTGCGGGCGAACCGATTTCGGGAGCTTCGTACTGTACGGCGATGATGACGGCGGCCCAGGTGATCTCCGCTGTTTCGTCAAATGTGTTTCTTCCGCTACTGAATATTTTCCTCGGGGTTTCTGTTACCTCGGCGATCTCTCCGAGAATGAAGCTGTCGTCACTGTGTGATATGCTGTACAAGGTATGCAAATGGATGATGACATTCTGTATGTCAGTATTTGTAAGCGTTCTCACATTTCAAAGCATAATAACCACTAAAAGCGACGGAGCGGCGGGGCGTGCGCTGAGGTTTGCGGTAAGCTCGTTCGTACCCGTAGTCGGAAGTGCGCTCGGTGAATCGCTCGCGTCAGTTCGGGGAGGTCTTAAGCTTTTAAAATCGGGAGCGGGAGTTTTCGTAATATTCGGCTCCGCGTTTCTGTTTTTGCCGATACTGATACGGTGTCTGCTCTGGATATTATCGTTAAATATATCCGCATCTGTCGGGGATATTCTTGGAACGGGTGGTATCAGCACACTGCTGCGTTCCGCTTCAAAGGTCGTTTCAACTATTACAGCCGTTCTCCTCTGTGTGATGACAGTATTCATCCTTACAACAGTCCTCATTCTTATTATCGGAGGTGAAAGCACATGAGCTCGGTAGCATCATGGGCAGTTGTGATATGCATCGCGGCGGTAATATGCGGTGTTCTTGAGCTGCTCTCACCGTCAACGAAGATGAACGGTATACTACGTTTCGTATTCGGAGGGTTTATGCTGTGCGCCATAATAATACCGCTCTCAGATATTGATCTTGACTTTTCTGCGATACCCGAGGTGGGGGAGATGGTTTCGTCAGCGGAAAGTTCTATCGCGTCAGATGAGAAAAGCATAGACTATGTAAAAAGCAGTATAGCAAACCTCGTCGAGGGTACTCTCAAAAAAATACCCGTGACGGCGGAGGAAATTTCTATTGATATGGATATTGATGAGGACAACTGCATAAATATGATAACGGTAAGACTTAAAATATCAGCAGAGGATATGCACCTGACTGACAAAGTAAAGCAGACGATTCAAGAGGAGCTTGGATTAGAATGTAGAATTAACGAATAAACTACGCTATTCTACAAAATTTCTGGCTTTCGTATGATATTATCAATATGTCGAAAAGAAAAGGATTGATACTATGGAAAACGAAGAAAAGGAAAAGTCGACCGAAAAAAAGAAGCCTGAGTTAAAGTCCGTTTTTACGGGCGACAATCTTAAAAATCTAATAATTTTTGCGGGAATATTGGGGATAGCATTGATATTCATTTCGAACTTTACAGGAAAAAGCGACGAAAAGGTATCTGAAACCGCAGCGGAATCAAATCTGACCGCCGAGGAATACTCCGACAGGCTCGAGTCTGAGCTGTCAAAGATGATCTCCGCTATAGACGGCGCGGGTAAAACCAATGTACTCATAACAATAGACCGTGAAATAGAACAGGTCTATCAGACTGACAGCGACACGCAGACAAAAACGGAAGCAAGCTCCTCGCTGATCGACTCAAAGCAGACGACCGTCATAGTCAAGAGAGCTAACAATACCGAGGAGCCTATCAGAGTGACGCAGATAATGCCTAAAATAAAGGGTGTTCTCGTAGTTTGTGAGGGCGCCGGCTCATCGGTCGTCAAACAAAATATAACCGAAAGCGTTCGTGTAGTCTTGGGTATCTCATCATCACGCATCACCGTCCAGCCCGCAGGGTGAACCTGCAAATCAAAAATATTTTATAAATATATTAACAGGAGGAATTAAAATGAAATTTGGAAAAAGACAGCTTATAATCGCTACGCTTGTAGTAGCTCTCGGTGCGGCGATTTATCTGAATTGGCAGTTTTCGGCGAATGACGCCCTTATGGCCAATGGGGAAGCGGAGACCTCAGCGTCTAAGGATATAGGAGAGGCTACATATGTCAATACAAAGAAAGAGTCCTCAAAAAAGGAAAGCTCAAAGTCAAGTGATGAAGCTTCAACTACAGCGGTAAATGCGGACGTATCAAAGAGCGAATATTTTGCGCAGGCAGAGCTTCAGCGCAAGCAGACTCAGGACGAGGAAACAGAACTTCTTGAGGATATTATCGAGGACGCCGACAAGAGTGACGCCGCCAAAACGGAGGCCGTAAAGCAGGCTGCTGAAATCGCTCAGCGCATTGAACAGCAAAGCAACATAGAAAGCCTCATTAAAGCTAAGGGCTTTTCCGAGTGTATCGCCTTTATCTCAAATGATTCATGCAACGTGGTAGTATCAACCGGAAGTGTTACGAACGCAGGCGCGATCACGATCAAGGATATTGTCCACAGCCAAAGCGGGATCGCCTTTGATAAAATCAAAATAACCGAAGCTGCATAAGTCCTGAGTAAATTAAAAATCACCGAAGGCATACCCTCGGTGATTTTTTGTTAAGGAAGCGATGATTTAAAAATAGTGTCAAACCGCGTTGCCGCACTGTATTATTCATTGCACATGACGTATGATTACAGCTGCTGAGCTATGGCTACAAAGGCAGGCATCGTTATAAGAGAAAGAAGTGTTGACAGCGTAACCAGCTTTACGGAAAGCTCTGTGTCACGCTCGAACTTTGCGGCAAACATTGTAGTGATTGCCGCAGTAGGCGCGGAAATTGATATTGTAAGGCTCGTAAGCATATCCCCGCGCACACCGCAAAGATAGAGCAATACTAAAGCTATAGCAGGTATTATAACTATCCTCAGAACTACAGATATATATGCCGCCCCATCGGTAAAGGCGGAACGGAGTTTTCCCTTTGACAAATAGTAGCCTATTACGAGCATCGGGAGTGGTGTGTTGAGATCCGCCAGATAACCGAGCGGTGTCAGGATAAGTTCGGAGAGCGGTATCGACCAAAGGAATATCGCCATTCCCGCAAGGACGCATATAACACAAGGGTTAAGTACGATCTTTTTTATGGAAAGACCCTTGCCCTTGCCCTGCATAAGTATAACACCGTAGCTCCATATGATCAGGTTAAAAATAGCTACAAAGGTCGCACCGTACAAAACGCCGTCATTTCCGAGTATCTCCTGCTGCAGTGGTATCGACATAAACGAACAGTTAGAAAAGATCGTGCCGAAGCGCAGAACTCTGCGGCGACCTTCATCTCTGTTCCTGAATATGAGAGCGGCTATCACAGATGCAAGCAGATGGACGCCGAACGCCGCCGCAGTAACTATCAATATACCAAATAGCATACTTTGGTCAAATTCTCTTACAAATGAACGTATGATAACGCACGGCACTACTATATACAGCAAAATATCCGTTATCTTCTTGACGGAGCTTTCGTCAAGCATCTTTCCCTTGCCGCATAAAAAACCAACCGCTATCAAAATAAACAGCGTCAACACCTGTTGACCTACTGTTAAAAAGCTGTCCAACATAAATCCTATCCCACCCGACTATAATTCAACATACGGCAGAGAGTCTTTGCCGCCCTCCGCCTGTTAATTAAAATACCTTTCGCGTCACGATGAAAGTGCGCGGCTTACAAACGTGATTTAAAATCATAGTATCCGAATTTCTTCCATACTTCAAATCGTCCGTCACTGTGTGATACAGCTATAGACGGCAGAGGCATTCCGTTAAAGGTATTGTTTTTGACCATAGTATATATCGCCATATCGCAGAGCAGAAGTCTGTCACCTATTTTCAGGGGCTTGTCAAAGGAATAGTCGCCGACAATATCCCCTGCCAAGCACGTCGGCGCGCCGATACGGTATGTATACTCCAACTCATTGGGTTTACCGGCGCCGATTATTTCGGGGCGGTATGGCATTTCAAGGACGTCGGGCATATGACACGCCGCCGAAGCGTCAATAATAGCAATGTCCATTCCGTTGTGGACTATATCAAGAACCGTTGTGAGCAAATAACCTGCATTCAGTGCTATTGCTTCTCCCGGTTCAAGGTAAACCGTAACATCATATTTATTTTGCACATATTCTATGCACTTTATCAGCGTTTCAATGTCATAGTCGGGACGGGTCATGTGATGACCTCCGCCAAGGTTTATCCACTTCATCTGCTTTAAATACGGGGCAAACTTCTCTTCCACTTTGGCTATTGTGCGCTTCAGCGTGTCGGAATTTTGCTCGCACATCGTATGGAAGTGAAGCCCCGATATTCCGTCAAGCTCGTCGGGCTCAAAATTGCTCAGTGTAATGCCCATTCGGGAGTTCTCGGCGCACGGGTTATACAGCTCTGTTTCTATCTCGGAGTATTCCGGATTTATACGCAGACCGTATTCGATGTCACTGTGTTCAAGAGCCAATGCCCTGAAATGTTTCCACTGAGAAAACGAGTTGAATACTATGTGGCCGCAATAGTTGAGAAGCTCCTTAAAGTCGCTGTCGGAAAACGCGGGCGCGAATGCGTGAACCTCCCTGCCCATTTCCTCAAATCCCAGCCTTGCTTCGTACAAGCCGCTTGCCGTAGTGCCGTCAAGGTACTCACCTATCAGCGGGTAAAGCCTGTACATTGAAAAAGCCTTTTGTGCAAGCAAAATTTTACATCCGGTCCTCTTGCGTATGCTTTCCAGAAGCTCAAGATTTTTTATCAGTGCGCCTTCGTCAACTATATAGCATGGCGACGGAGACGACGGAAAACTTATATCTATCAACAAAAATCACCGCCAAATATTTTCATCCGAATAACACCGAATAATATTATAATGCCGATAACACAAAAATGCAACGGTAGCATACTGTGCTCTCCGAAAAATAAATTCAAAAAACGCTTGCATTTACGCGCTTGTTGTGGTAAAATGAAAAAGCTATTTGAGTTTGATTAACATTTTTTCATATATTACGGAGGAAGTCATATGGGTGTTTGGGAAATTGTTTTAGGTTCGGTTATTATCCTTCTTGCGGTCGTAATTGTTATTGTTATAATGCTTCAAGAGGGACATCAGCAGGGTATGGGCGCGATCATGGGCGGCAGCTCGGATACATTTTACTCGAAAAATAAATCTCGTTCGCTCGATGCGTTCCTTGCGAGATGGACGAGAATCATCGCTATTGTATTTTTCCTTGTAGTTATTGCTCTCAACGCTATTCCGTTCTTTATGAATAAATAAGTATTCGAACGGAATATGGCGGTATTTGTGCCGCCGGAACTTGATCGACTGTTAAACGGCATGGCTTATCGGCTGTGCCGTTTTTGCTGTATTTCAGTGAAAACGCATATAGTCCTTTACTGCAAATTATTATTTCACGGAGGTTAGTGATGGGACGTTTTTGGGGACATTTGAGGACAATAAATCACCATAAATATCTTGTTATGAAGCACTGCTTTAAGGTTGGACTGTATAAGCAGGGACTTCTGCATGATATGTCTAAATATTCTCCGACTGAATTTTTAGCGGGTGTAAGGTACTATCAGGGTATGAGGAGTCCGAACGAAGCCGAGCGTGAGGATAAGGGCGTGAGCCTCGCATGGCTTCACCATAAGGGCAGAAACAAGCACCACCTTGAGTATTGGATAGATTATTCTCTCGAAAAGGATAAGCAAATGACGGGACAAAAAATGCCTGTAAAGTATGTTATTGAGATGTTCTGCGACCGTGTCGCCGCAAGCAAGAACTACAACGGAGAAAATTATACAGACGCCGATGCCTATAATTACTATCGCCGCTCTAAAGAGCATTATATGATCCACCCGGAAACGGCTGCTCTTCTCGAAAAGCTGCTTATAATGCTTAAAGATAAAGGTGAGAAGGAAACCTTCGCATATATACGCAGGGAAATACTGAAAAAGAAGAAATGACAGACGGGCTGCGCCTTTCTTTTTGTATATCGTTAAAAGTAACGGGCGGCAATCAGGAAACTACTAAATAAATTACCTGACCGATCGGCTTTGACTTTGACGTATTTATGACAGATACAGTATGTTCAGCCTTAAAAATGATTTTATCGTAGGAATTTATAACTGAAAATAATATTATATGAATCAGAAATAATTGATAAAAGATATAAATTTTCTTTTTTTGTTTGCATTTTGTGATATAGTTCTAAAATAGAAATATAATTACTGCGATAATTTATATAATAAAAGAAGTTTTACAGTGAAGTGATATGCAGCTTCAGAATAATTCTGCCGCCCTTATCAGGCGGTTCGTAAAAAAACGGAGTGATTATTTTTGGATCCTTGGTTAACGATCGCCATCTGCGTTGTATTTATTATGCTTTCGGCATTTTTTTCGTCAACGGAGACGGCGTTTTCGTCTGTAAGTAAGATTCGCCTTAAAAATCTTGCTGATAACGGCAACAAGAGGGCAAAGACGGCTCTTTTGGTTTCCGAACGCTACAGTAAGGCTCTTTCGACTATCCTTGTGGGTAACAATGTCGTGAATATTGCTAACTCGGCGTTGGCAACTGTATTTTTTGTAAACCTCTTTGGTGAGGCAGAGGGTACGGTGCTTAGTACGATAATAATTACAATTATTGTGCTTATATTCGGCGAGGTTGTACCCAAAAATTTTGCGATAAATAATGCGGAAAGTATTTGTATGACATTCGCTCCCGTTCTCAGGGCATTGATGGTGTTTTTGACTCCTATTACCGTTATACTTATCGGTATAAACAAACTGTGTGAAAAGTTTTCAAAAAAAGGCGACAGCCCCGAGCCATCGGTAACGGAGGATGAGCTTAAATACATAATCGAAAGCATTGAGGAAGAGGGAGTCCTTGAGGAGCAGGAGAGCGAGCTTGTTCAATCTGCCCTCGAATTTGACGAAAAGACTGCCGTAGAGGTCATCACTCCGCGAGTAGATATGGTAGCTATAGATATTGATGACCCGATAGATGAGATCACCGAGCTTGTATTGAAAGAAAGATATTCCCGTATACCGGTATATAAGGACAATATAGATAAGATCATTGGAGTTCTGCATACGAGGGATTTCCTCGAAGCATTGATAAACAACGACGGAACACCCGATATAGAATCGATGCTTCAGCCTGCTCATTTTATTTATAAGACAAAGAAGCTTTCTGCCTTGCTTGCCGATTTTAAGTATAATAAAATTCATCTTGCGGTAGTTACGGACGATTACGGAGGTATACTCGGAATAGTAACTATGGAGGATCTTCTGGAGCAGATAGTAGGCGATATATGGGACGAGGACGAGGAAGAGGAAAGGATGTTCCTCAAGATTTCCGAAAATAAATATGAAGTCAGCGGCGATATGTCCATACCTGATATGCTTGAGCTTTTTGACAAGCCCGCAAGATATATTGACACGGAAAGCAATTCAGTTGGCGGCTGGGCATTAGAGCAGCTCGCGGATATTCCCGAATCCGGCGAGCAGTTTGTGTTTAAGGAATTTGAAATAACGGTTCGAAAGGTTGCCGACCAACGTATTCTCAGCCTGATAATAGTTTATACTCCATCCGAAAACGATGAAAGCGAAGAATAAATCCTCCTTAACAGAGGTTGCGAAATGGCAGCGGCGAAGAAAAATCAAGCAGATGATCGCTGCATCTGTATGCGGAGTGATCGCTGTAATATCTGCTGTTATATCTTTCGGTGCTTTTGGAAGCAATGCTTGGGAGGAAATCTACGGTGCTTTAGGGATTTCCGACTTTTCCGATTCCGCAAAGGGCTATCCGCTTTGCGTCAGCTTTATCGATGTCGGGGACGGCGATTGTATTCTTATTGAGTGCGAGGGACACGCCGCTCTTATAGATTCGGGTGCGCTTTCACTTGACGGTATCGCATCAAAATATATTAAAAAACGTAATATTGAATCGCTTGATTTTATTTTATGTACACACTGGGACGATGACCACATCGGCGATATGAGAGCGGTGATAGAAAATGTCAATGTACAGAAATGCTATGTAACACGGCTTGCTGAAGAAAAAGTAACAGGGAGTACAAAGCGGCTTGTGCAAACGTTAAATGAAAAGGCTATAACTAAGGAGACGCTAGACTGCGGCTCTGTTATAAGGCTGGGAGGGATGATACTTGAGGTCATCTCTCCGAAACGGGTATATGACGAGGATAACGATAACTCGATAGTTTTTCGCGCAGTATATGGCGAGGTTTCATTTCTGCTTACAGGAGACGCAGGCGAGGAAGCGGAGGCGGACATTATCGCATCAGAAAATGATATAAAGTCAACTGTGTTAAAGGTATCGCATCACGGGAGCAAAACGGCGACGACCGAGAATTTTCTAAAGGCTGTATCGCCGCAAATCGCCATTATTTCCGTAGGCGATACGAATAAATATCTTCCGAACAGGGACACTGTTGAGCGGATCGAGAGCTTTGGCTGTGAGCTTTTGAGAACGGACGAGGACGGAACAATAATTCTTGCTTCGGACGGAAAGAAAATATATAAATATAAGGAGAAAAAGTAAAATGAGAGAGCTTATAATTGACCGTATGGAGGGAAACTTCTATATTTGCGAGGATGAAGAAAAAAAGATGTTTGCAATTGATAAGTCAGAAATGGTAAAGGGCGCAAAAGAGGGGGATGTTATCACAATCACCGACGACGGCATTATAGAAGTTGACGAGGAAAAGACAATGGCGAGAAAAAAGAAGATAGGTAAGCTCCAAAGCAGCGTGTTTGAAAGCTGACTTAAATCTGTTCTCTACAATTTATGACCCTGTTGGAGTGCGTTTTTATTCAGTGATCAAGTCGGCTTCGTGGTGTGAGATTAACAATTTTTCACATGTGAGAAAGCCTAAATCAAAAGATGATAAGCGAATGCCCTACGTTTCGGTAAGATCCCGAAAACGGAGGGCGTTTTAAATTATGCTAAAAAAGTTTAATGTTATCATATATGGCGTCGCGGATAAGCTTTGCCAATTCAAGATTCGCCTGCGGTGTAAAGCCGAATCTGTGTAAAAAGTAATCGGGACGGTTTTGTTTTTCAAATAGCGGAAACGCGTCAACCTTGACGATCGGTTTCTAAAGTGCTTCCTATTTCAGCCAATGAAAGTATTTCGCCTTCAAACGAACCTGCCAGTTTGAGAAGATAAAAACCGCAATATCGTTTGCTTTGGATCCAATGCCGTTATACCATCGGACGGCTGAGCGAACATTTAATAATTTTCCTGAAAATAATATTTGAAGGCGGAAAATTATAGTAAAATGAATTTAGCGCGAAAACATTTCCACATTTAAAAGGGGTGTTCCCATGAATATAATGAGCAGAGAATACACAATAGATAACTTACAATTTATGAGGTGACAGTATGCTGAAAAAAGGTGATTATGTCGGGATATCAGTCTGTTCCGATGCGAGAAAGGAAAACGAACGTGAAAAAATTGAAAGACTTTGCCTTGAGTTAAAGGATATGGGACTTGTGCCTGTTTTGAGTAGCTGTATCTATGAGAAGGAGATCGCCTTTTCGACAGGCGCACGGCAGCGGGCCGAAGAACTTATGAGATTCTATCAAGATGATCGCATTAAGGCTGTTTTTGACATTTCAGGCGGAGATATGTGCAATGAGATTCTTGACAAAATCGACTACGATGTAATTTCTAAAAATGAAAAACCATTTTTCGGGTACAGCGATATAACTGCTCTTATGAATGCGATTTATCGTAAAACGGGAAATCCGTCTTGCCTGTATCAAATCAGGAATCTTGTCGGCAGTTTTGGTGATGAGCAAAAACGGAGATTTTCAGATTCTGTTATGAGTGACGGCAGGGAACTTTTTGACTTTGAGTATAAATTTATCCGTGGAGAGGAAATGAAGGGTGTTGTTCTCGGAGGAAATATGCGCTGCCTGCTTAAACTTGCGGGAACAGAGTTTATGCCGGATTTTACAGATAAAATAATTTTTCTTGAAAGTCTGGGCGGGGGAGCGGAGCGTACAGTCGCCTGCATTAGCCAGCTCAGACAGCTTGGTGTTTTTAACAGAGTCAATGGAGTTCTGCTCGGGGAATTTACATATATGACACAGAATAATTGCAGACCGACAGTTGAGGAAATTATTCTCCGTGAAACAGGAAATGCTGAAATATCGATTGCAAGGACTCAGGAAATCGGACATTCACATAATTCAAAAGCCATTATGATTGGCGAATATATAACATTAAACTAAAAATTGCTCGTCCTGTTTATGTACAAGAAACAAGGCGAGCAACAGACTTTCAGCAAAATTTATTTGTATCTGAATTATTTATTTTTCTTTTTTTTAGATACGATACTTATAATAATTACAGCAAGAGCTGCAACGGCAACTACGGCAGCAACAATAATGAGAATAGTGCGTTCGTCGCCTGTTGCAACTGCAAGATTCTCAGCATCGGCAGTTAAGTCTCCGATAGTTGCAGCAGATGCGGAAGTACATAGAACCGCTATTGCGGAAACGACAGACATAATAAGTGTGAATAGTTTTTTCATAGTTATATCCTCCTGAGAAGTTTCTTTGGAAAAGTGCGTTTTCATACCAACATATTATATCATTTTTTTAAAAATAATGCAACGTTTGACTAGACTTAAAAACAAAAAAGATAAAAATTTTTATAAACAACGTTGCGGCATACGAATTTTACGATCCTCTCTCTATCAATATCCATGCTGATTTATTTTCAAAGTTGTAATTTTCACAGTTAGGTGAAGAACTAATGTAAAACAGCCCCCTATTTTATACTGCGGAAATAAATGAATACAATAATAACTATTATTTCTATGTATTGATTTAAGAAATTTTCTGTAGTAAAATTTTATAGAAGCACTAAGTGAATATCGTTGGGTTCGCGCTGGAATATTTGATCGGTGTTTCCTTTAATAAGGTGGTGGAAATTGTGGCTGCTAAGGATGGATTCAAGTTCGGTGTTGTTGAACTGCTTTTGCTGACACTTCTTTCAAGTGAAGATAAATACGGATACCAAATCTCACAGGAAATATCAAACCTGAGTGACGGTTATCTTTATTTAAAAGAGGGGTCTATGTATCCTGTACTGTACAAGCTGATGGAAAAAGGATATATATCGAGCAATGTTGAGAAAATCGGTGTTCGGCGTACTCGTGTGTACTATCATCTGGAGGATAGTGGCAGAGAGTATTTGCGGGAAATAAGGGAGAATTATATACTGAATACACAGGCTATATTTAAGGTTGCTGAAATTTCTGAAAAAGAGTTTTTTGCAGCCGAAAATAAATGAGAAATATTAAGAAAGCATTATCTATATGGCGATGGGATCGTTCTGAGCTTATAGAAAATGCTGACGTATTTTAGCAGACCCTGTGCAGGGTAACAGGAAAGCTGCAAGAACGTTGAATGACATCCGCATGGTAATATTTTTTGCGTTGTCTTAAATGTCAAGACAGACCCAAGTCCGCAGTATTAACTCTGCGGACTTTTTCTCAATATATAAAATATAAAGAAAAATTGTTGTATGAAATAACAAAAATTTCTTAAAATTTTGGAGATATTCCACAAAGATTTAAGGCTGAGTGTTGACTTAATCGCTGTAATATCGGATAATAAACAGTAGATTTATTAAACCGATTGCTTCGGGATCATAATTATGATTTAGAAACGAGATGATGAGCATGATAAAAAGTATGACGGGTTTCGGAAGATTTGACGGTACAGTCGGCGGCAGGAGCATTGTCGTAGAAATAAAAACGGTGAACCACCGCTTTCTCGACTTTTCCTGTAGGATAAACAGAGGATACGGCTTCCTTGAGGAAAAACTAAAGAGCTTTATTTCGGAGCATATATTCAGAGGAAAGGTCGATATATATGTAACAGTTTCCGAAAATGAAAATACAGAGTCTGTTGTAGAAATCAATCATTCGCTTGCGGCAGGCTATGTAAAGGCATTGCGTGAGCTTTCCCAAAAATATGGTATAAAAGAGGATGTTTCTGCATCGAAGCTTTCAAAATACAGCGACGTTTTAAGCGTTCGCAAGCCGGCTGAAGATGAGGAGCTTGTTTGGTCGTTGGTGAAGGAGGGAACGGAGAAGGCTCTTGCGGGACTTATAGCGATGAGGGAGAAAGAGGGCGAAAGGCTAAGGACAGATGTTCTTTCGCGAGGTAAAGCTATTATTGCTCTCGTAGAAAGAGTCGAGGAGCGCTCTCCGAAAGTTGTTGAGGAATATCGTGAAAAGCTTTTTTTGAGAATAAAGGAGATACTTGAATGTGTCGATATTGACGAACAGAGGATTTTGACAGAGGCAGCTATTTTTGCCGATAAGACCGCTGTTGCGGAGGAAACGGTTCGACTGCGTTCGCACATCGCTCAAGCTGCCGATATGCTTGAGAGCAGTGCTCCGATAGGCAGAAAGCTTGACTTCCTTGTTCAGGAGATGAACCGAGAGGCAAATACTATCGGTTCAAAGATAAGCGATTTAGAGCTTTCCCATGTTGTTGTAGATATTAAGGCGGAAATTGAAAAAATCCGTGAGCAGGTTCAAAACATTGAATAGAGGTGGTTTCCGATGATGCTTATAAATATCGGCTACGGCAACTTTATATCGGCAGAGAGGATCATAGCAGCAGTATCGCACGAGGCTGCGCCAATAAAGCGTATGGCACAGGATGCGCGTGAAAAGGGTATTCTGATAGACGCGACCTGTGGCCGAAAGACAAAATCCGTACTGTTCATAGACAGCGGTCAAGTTGTTCTCTCAGCATTGCCTCCTGAGACGCTTGCTAATCGTGTGAACGGTAAAAGCGACGATACTAACGGAAGATACACCGAAAGGAGCGGTAAAATTGAAGAATAAAGGTGTTATGTTCATAATCTCCGGGCCGTCGGGAGCCGGAAAGGGAACTCTTGTAAAGGAACTTTTAAAATACCCTGAAAATGAGGTTTCAGTTTCGGCAACGACACGGTCTCCGCGAGAGGGCGAGATCGACGGCGTCCACTATCACTTTTTAACGGTGGATAAGTTCCATGAGCTGATGGAGCACAATGGGGTACTTGAATATGCGCAGTATTGCGGGAACTATTACGGAACGCCCAGCGCACAAATAGACGCGTGGCTTTCCGAGGGCAAAAATGTAATTCTCGAAATAGATGTTCAGGGCTGTCGTCAAATCAAGGCTAAGAGAGATGATGCGGTAACTGTTTTTATTGTGCCACCGTCAATGGAGATTCTCGAAAAAAGGCTTCGAGGGCGAGGAACAGAAAACGATGATGTTATCGCACAGCGTCTGCTGGCGGCAAAGGGTGAGCTTGAAATGGCAGGCGAATATGATTATGTTGTTGTCAACGGTCCGATAGAGGAATGTGCCGCTGATGTTATGGCTATATTTAAGGCGGAGAATATCAAGGCTCAGAACAGAGAAACTATGTGTGAGCTCTTAGGCAGATAAAGAGATAAAAATTATTTCTGTATAAAAAGATTTTCTATAATAAATTATTTTAAGAGGTGCAGTATAATGATAAAATCATCACTTGACGATATGCTGATGGGAAGACAGAGCCGTTACGCTCTTGTGATCGCGGTCGCAAAGCGCGCCCGTGAACTCTCACAGGAAATGGAGGACGGCAAGATAGAAAAGAATGAAAAGCCCGTCCTTGTTGCTTACGACGAGTTTAAAAGGCACAAGTACGCTATATATGAGTCTGAAGCAGATGACTGATAAACCACACGATGATGTGATCATCGCAGAGGTTGCGGTCGAGAAAACAGCTCTTCACTTCGACAAGCTGTATTCATATATTATCCCCGAAATGCTTGTCCGTAGTGCCCAAGTCGGCTGTCGTGTTATCGTACCGTTCGGCAACGTCAAAAGGCGGCAGGGCATAATTACCGCTATTCAAAACGAAAGCGGCGAGGTTAAAGGTCTGAAAAATATTGGTGAGCTTATTGATAGTGAGCCTGTCCTTTCTGCTGAAATGCTTTCTATGGCTAAGTTTATGAAGGAAAGGTACTACTGTACACTGTATGAGGCGTGCGCTGCTATGCTGCCCGCCGGACTTGGCATGAAGCTGACATTTTCGTATACCTATACGCAGGAGGGGGCGGAAAAAACGGATCTGCCGCCTGAGGAGCGCAGAGTGATAGACTTTCTTATTGCGCGCAGAAAGCCTGTCCGTCACGATATACTCATCAAAAACATGGGACTTGCAGATGACGGTATACTTACTAAGCTGTGCAGATTAGGCTTGCTTCGGAGAACAGAGGCAGTAAAAAAACGGCTTGCCGATGCCTCCGTAAAAATGATTCGGATATGCTGTGATGCCGATATTTCCGCAAAGCTGTCACCTAAGCAGAGCGAGCTTCTTTCACTTTTGCAGAGCATCGGGGAATGCTCAGTTAAGGAACTTTGCTATTTTACGGGAGTGACCGCTTCTGTTGCGGATGCACTTGTTAAAAAGGGTATTTGCGAGTATTTTGAGGAGGAAGCGCCAAGGTTTATTATTCCCAAAGCGCAAGCTCAAGACAGGATAAAGGAAATTACACTGACTGAGGAGCAGCAGAGAGCATACGAGGAACTGCGGGAAAGGCAAAATTCGGGAAAGCCGTCGGTGTCATTGCTTTATGGGATTACAGGCAGCGGAAAGACATCTGTTTTTATGAAACTGATTGATGATGCCATTAACAACGCAAACGGCGGGATTATCGTGATGGTTCCCGAGATCTCGCTTACACCACAGCTTCTCGATAAATTCACATCACGCTACGGCGGGAGAATCGCCGTATTTCACAGTGGTCTTTCAATAGGCAAGCGTCTTGAGGAATGGAAACGTATTAAGAGCGGCGAGGCTGAAATAGCCGTCGGTACACGTTCGGCAATATTTGCACCGTTTGAAAGGCTGTCGCTTATTGTAATGGACGAGGAACAGGAGTACACATACAAGTCGGGAGCGACACCGAGGTTTCATGCGAGAGATCTCGCAAAATTCCGTTGTGCCAAAAATAACTGTTTACTGCTGCTGTCATCCGCAACGCCGTCTGTCGAGAGCTTTTACTTCGCAAACAACGGCAGATACGGACTTCAGATACTTAAAAACCGATATGGCAGTGCAAAGCTTCCAGAGGTTATTACAGTTGACATGAACCTTGAGCAGGAGCAGGGCAATATGAGCGCGTACAGCTCCGTACTTCTTGAGTCAATAGAGGCAAATCTCAGGGAAAAAAAGCAATCCATTATTCTTTTGAATCGCCGCGGGCATAATACATTTGTTTCGTGCCGTTCGTGTAAGGAGGTTATATCCTGTCCTAATTGCTCGATTTCGCTGACTTATCACTCTGCCAACAACCGGTTGATGTGTCACTATTGCGGTTATTCCGTTCCCGTTCCGAAAACGTGTCCCGCCTGCGGAAGTGAAAAACTGCGTTTCGGCGGTACGGGAACTCAGCGTGCTGAGGAGGAGCTTTCTGAGCTTTTCCCGTCAGCGAGGGTACTGCGGCTTGACGCTGATTCTACTATGCGGAGGTATGCTTATGAGAAAAAGCTGTCGCAGTTTGCTGACGGTGAATACGATATACTGCTTGGAACACAAATGGTAGCCAAGGGACTTGACTTCAAAAATGTAACGCTTGTCGGTGTTATAAATGCGGATCAGATGCTGTACGTCGGTGATTTTCGAGGGTATGAGCGTGCATTTTCTCTTTTGACTCAGGTTGTGGGCCGTTCGGGCAGAGGCGATAAGGAGGGTAAGGCTATCATTCAGACGTTTTGCCCCGAAAATCCCGTCATTGCTCTTGCGGCGGCGCAGGATTACGATAAATTCTATAACAGTGAAATAATGCTGCGAAAGTCTATGATATACCCTCCGTTTTCGGATATATGCGTAGTTGCCTTTATTGGAACTGACAGAGCGCTTGTCGAAAAAGCAGCTGTTTACTTTTCCGAGCTTTTGCGGAAAAAGGTATCGGAGGAATTTAAGAATATTCCCCTTGTTGTGCTGGGACCCGCGCCTGCGCTGGTTTCGAGGATAAGCAATAAGTACCGATACAGGCTGATACTTAAATTCAGAAATAACAAAGCATTTAGAGAGCTTATGTCATCGCTGCTTTGTGAAATAGGAGCAGACAGAAGCTGTTCGGAGGTAACGGCTTTCGCAGATATAAACCCTGAAAGCATAATGTAGACTAAAGTTTTCTGATATTTTAAAATTATGAATTATTATGAATTATATTAAGACAAATTCTCTTGAGGAGTGTTTAATTATGGCGCTTAGAAATATAGTTAAAGAAGGGGACGAGATCCTCACAAAGAATTGCCGTCCCGTTGAAAAATTTGATGATAAGCTGGCTTCGCTTATTGACGATATGTACGAGACGATGCTTGCGAGTAATGGCGTAGGTATCGCCGCTCCGCAGGTAGGAGTTTTAAGACGTGTTTTCGTTGTCGATATAGGAGAGGGTATGATCGAGTTTGTCAACCCCGAGATCATAAAGACAAGCGGCAGGCAGGAAACAGGCGAGGGCTGTCTCTCGTGTCCCGGAGAATACGGAATTACTATTCGCCCTAAGTTTGTGACCATCAAGGCGCAGGACAGAACGGGCAAGGAGTTTACACTTGAGGCGAGTGACTTCCTCGCCAAGGCTGTCTGCCATGAAAACGACCACCTTAATGGCATACTGTTTAAAGCTCATGTAATAAGGATGCTTGACAAGGACGAAATGGAGGAATAATATGAGAATCGTCTTTATGGGTACTCCTGAGTTTGCCGTCCCGTGTCTCAAGGCTATTATAGAAAAACATGATGTTGCTGCGGTGTTTACTCAGCCCGATAAGCCAAAGGGAAGAAAACAAATCCTCACCTCTCCTCCTGTTAAGGAAACGGCGTTGGAGTATAAAATCCCAGTATATCAGCCTGATACTTTAAAGAGCGGGGAAGCATATGAAATACTTTCAAGGATCGATCCTGATGTGATCGTTGTTACAGCTTACGGTAAAATTCTTCCAAGGAATATTCTTGAGCTTCCGAGGTACGGCTGTATCAATGTCCATGCGTCGCTTCTTCCGAAGTATCGCGGTTCGGCACCTATACAGTGGTCTATTATTAACGGGGAGAAGGAAACAGGAATTACCACAATGTATATGGACGAGGGTATAGATACTGGCGATATGCTTCAAAGGGCTTCCCTTGCTATCGGTGAGGACGAAACCGCTGACGAGCTTCATGACAGATTATCCGCTCTCGGCGCAAGGCTCATCATTGAAACGCTTGAGGCTGTTGAAAACGGTACGATGACCCGCACGAAGCAGGACGACAGCCTGTCAAGCTATGCCGCTATGCTTTCAAAGGAAATATCTCCCCTGGATTTCAGCCGTTCGGCGCGGGAGGTTCACAACAAGGTTCGCGGTCTTAATTCGTGGCCGTCGGCAACCTCCGTAATAAACGGTAAGAGAATCAAAATCCATAAGACGAGGCTTGCGGACGGCTCGGGCAGGGCCGGTGAAATAATATCGCTTGAGCCTTTGACGGTAGCGTGCGGCAGCGGAGCTGTTGAAATATTGGAGCTTCAGCCTGAGGGAAAAAAGAAAATGACCTCATATGATTTTCAGAGAGGACATAGTGTAAAGCTGCACGAATTTTTTAGTTGATTTTTTTATTGAATCAAGGAGGAATTTATATGGGATTTTATTATTTTGATTATACCTATTTTTTATTTGTCGTCCCTGCGCTTTTGATTTCAATATATGCGCAATTTTGTGTTTCAACCGCGTTCAATAAATATTCCCAAGTTAGAAACAGAGCGGCTATGTCAGGCAGGAATGCTGCGGAAATGGTTTTGAGAATGAATAACGTACCCGTGATTCCGATGAATCATATAAGGGGAAGCATGAACGATCACTTTGACCCGCGCAGCAACACTATAAACCTCTCTGATCCGGTATGCGAGCAGACTACGGTTACGGCAGTATGTGTCGCGGCACATGAGGCAGGTCACGCAGTACAATATGCGACAAAGTACGGCCCTATGTTTATAAGAAGTGCGCTTGTTCCGATAACCCAAATCAGCTCGATGGCGGCGTGGCCGTTGGTTATAATAGGTCTGATACTGCCGGTTCAATACAGTTTTGTAGTTGATCTTGGAATTATTTTATATGGTGTTGCGCTGCTGTTCTCAATAGTGACGCTTCCCGTTGAGTTTAATGCGAGCCGTCGTGCTATGACAGCTCTTTCCGATTCGGGGTTGTTTACTCAAGACGAGCTTGCAGGAGCAAAGAAGGTTCTCCGTGCCGCAGCTATGACTTATGTTGCCGCAACTCTTTCGGCACTTCTCAATCTTTTGAGAATAATCCTTATAGCAAGCGACAGGCGGAGATAATATGGAAAATAATTTTAACGGCCGTTCGCTTGCGTTTGACGCACTGTCAAGAGTTCTGTCGGACGGCGCATACTCTAATATCGCGTTCGACACGATATTGTCAAGAGCAAACGCTGACAAAAGGGAAGCCAATCTTGCCGCCGCGATATTTTACGGCGTACTTGAGAGAAAACTGACGCTTGAATATGTACTGTCACAATTTTCTAAAATACCAATAAAGAGTATCGACAGGCAAGTCTTGATAATCCTGTATATAGGGATATATCAGATAATTTATATGGATAGAATACCGAATTCTGCGGCGGTGAACGAATGCGTCAAGCTGTGCAAGAAGCATAAGCTGTTTTCCGCAAGCGGGTTTGTGAACGGGGTTTTGCGTGCGGCAGCAAGAAACGGCGCGCCAAAGCTGCCGAGCGATAAGGACAAATTATCGTACTTATCGGTGAAGTATTCCTTTCCTCAGGAGATTATTACACTATGGATCGATCATTATGGTGAGGAGATAACCGAAAAACTTCTTGAATCGCAGATAGGCAGACCACCTCTCTGCGCGAGGGTCAATATATTGAAAACGACCCCTGACAGTCTTATAAATATACTTTCGAAAAAGGGAATAAGAGCGGAAAAAAGTAAGGTTCTTGAAAATGCGATATTACTTGAAAATTCGGGAGCTGTTTCAAAACTGCCCGAATTTGAGGACGGTCTGTTTCACATGGAGGATATATCGAGCCAAATCTGCTGTGAGGTTCTTTCGCCGAAAAAAGGAGATTCCGTTCTTGATGTCTGCGCAGCACCCGGCGGAAAGAGCGTAACTATGGCGGAGATGATGGGCGATGAGGGCGATATACTCGCCTGCGACCTTTATCCGCAGAGGCTTGAGCTTATAAAACAAAATGCGGACAGGGCCTGCGTTAAAATAATAAAGACAATGGAAGCTGACGCAAAAAACGCCGATTACGGGAAAAGGTTTCAGAGGATACTTTGCGACGTACCCTGCTCAGGACTTGGAATTATAAGAAGAAAGCCGGAGCTTCGTTACAAAGCTGTAATAGGACTTGACACTTTGCCCGATTTGCAGTACCTTATATTGTGTAATGCGGCAAGATTTACCGCAAGCGGCTGTGTTCTCGTTTATTCAACCTGTACGCTCAACCCCAAGGAAAACGGAGAAAACGCTGACAGGTTTCTACGTGAGCATAAGGACTTTGAGCCGTATGAGATTTCTCCTCCGAATATTGTGCGGGGAATTGACGAGCCTATAAATCAATTGACGCTTTTCCCGCATACAAACGGGACAGACGGATTTTTCATTTCCGCGTTTAAGCGTGTTACATAGTGAACGTCGTAGGGTTTCAAAGCTGATGCGGTACGAACCTTTTAAGGATGATGAATCGTGATAGACATAAAATCTCTTACACTTCCCGAACTGGAAGAAGAACTGAGTATAATGGGACAGCCCTCGTACAGAGCGGGGCAAATCTTCAAATGGCTGCATTCGGGTGTAAAATCCTTTGATGAAATGACCAATATTTCTAAGGAACTGAGGAAAAAACTTGATATAAAGTGCTATATATCCTCCGCAACTATTGAAAAAAAACTCATTTCGGATTATGATGATACAGTAAAGTATCTCTTTTCATTCCGCGATGGAGAAACCGTTGAGTCCGTACTCATGAAATATCACCACGGATATACGAGCTGTATTTCGACACAGGCAGGATGTAAGATGGGATGTACCTTTTGCGCGACAGGAATGGGAGGCTTTGTTCGCGATCTGACCGCCAGTGAAATGCTCGCCCAGCTCCAAGCCGAGCAGGAGGACGGAAATATCCGTATATCCAATATTGTGCTTATGGGCATGGGTGAGCCTCTTGATAACTTTGATAATGTGATACGCTTTCTCAGACTCGTTTCGGATGATAAAGGAATGAACATAGGAATGCGCCACATATCGCTTTCTACGTGCGGTATCGTGCCGAGGATATATGAGCTTGCCGACTTAAAATTACAGATCACGCTTTCTGTTTCCCTTCATGCGCCTAACGACCTGATAAGAAGCCGTACTATGCCTGTAAACAAGAGATGGGGAACGGACGAGCTTCTCGAAGCGTGCAGGTACTATATAAAAATGACAAACAGACGCATTTCATTTGAATATGCGATGATAGATAATGTAAATGACACTGACGCCTGCGCCCGTGAGCTCGCGAAAAAGCTCCGAGGGATGCTTGCTCATGTCAACCTGATACCTGTCAATACTGTAAGCGGTTCAGAATACACAAAGAGCAAGGCGGAAAGGCTGAGGGCGTTTTCTGAGGTTCTTGAAAAAAACGGAATAGCAGTTACCGTCAGGAGAACGCTCGGAAGTGACATCAATGCCTCGTGCGGACAGCTTAGGCGGGGTGAAAAACCGATAAAAAGGGTGGTGGGATAGATGCGGGTATCCAGCAAAAGTGATACGGGACTTGTGAGAAAGCAAAATCAAGATAACTGCCGAACAGGGATATTCGACGAAAATACCATTTGGGCTGTCGTCTGCGACGGTATGGGCGGAGCAAACGGCGGAAGCACCGCAAGCACCACGGCGGTTGAAAAAATATCTAAGCATATTACAGAAAACTATATGCCGGATTTTGGCGAGGATGATATTAAGAGGCTTTTGGCGGAGGCTTCTTCTATCGCCAACAACGCGATATTTGAAATGTCGTCACGCGTAGATGAGTTAAGCGGTATGGGAACAACGCTTGTCGCGTGTCTCGCTCGAGGCGATAAGCTCTATATTATTCATGCGGGCGACAGTCGAGCCTGTCTTATAACGGGCGGAAGCCTGATACAGCTTACACAGGATCACTCGATTGTTCAGGAAATGGTAAACTCAGGTCAGATAACACCGGAGGAAGCGAGAGTACATCCGAGAAAAAATATAATTACGCGTGCACTTGGCGTTGAACCGAGAATACGTCTTGACTTCACCGTTTCGGATTTTCCGGAAAATTCAATGCTTCTGATATGTACTGACGGCCTTACGAATTATATTACCCCCGAAAGAATAGTTGAGTTGGCAGAAAGCCTTAACGGTGATGAACTAACCGAGGCGTTCGTTGCGGAAGCAAACGAGCAGGGTGGAGGTGACAACATTACTGTTGTCGTTATTAACCGATGATCGGTCGGAAGGAGTTAAATGTTTATGGATAAGTATGTAGGCAAAAGGCTTGACGGCAGATATGAGCTTCAGGAGCTTATCGGAGTCGGAGGCATGGCGACTGTATATAAGGCATATGACACTATTGACGACAAGATAGTCGCTGTTAAAATATTGAAGGACGAGTTCCTCGGCAACGATGATTTTATTCGCAGGTTCAAAAATGAGTCAAAGGCGATAGCGGTGCTTTCTCATCCTAACATAGTAAAGGTATTTGACGTCAGCTTCGGGGATAGGATACAGTATATCGTCATGGAATATATCGACGGTATTACACTCAAGGAGTATATCGAGCACCAAAAGGTAATAAACTGGAAAGAGGCTGTACACTTTACGGTTCAGATCCTTGAGGCTCTTGAACACGCTCACGAAAAGGGCGTGGTTCACAGAGATATAAAGCCTCAGAATATCATACTTCTTCAGGACGGCACTATAAAGGTCACAGACTTTGGCATAGCCCGCCTGACAACGAGTGAAACACGCACGATGACTAATACCGCCATAGGCTCGGTACACTATATCGCTCCCGAGCAGGCGCGGGGAGACCTTACCGACGGCAAGGCTGATATTTATTCGGTCGGCGTCATGCTCTATGAAATGCTGACGGGCAAGCTCCCGTTTGAGGCGGACAGCGCTGTTTCGGTTGCTATTATGCAACTCCAAACCGAACCGAGTCCGTTGAGGGATATTAACGAGGAGATCCCCGAGGGGCTTGAGGAGATCACTCTTAAGGCGATGAGAAAGGAGCCGTCACAGCGTTACGAATCCGCAGCCGCAATGCTTGAGGCTATCGAGACCTTTCGCAGAAATCCGGGAGTACATTTTGAGTACAGATATAACAGCGATGTCGTCGGCGGAGATACAAAATATGTCGGTAAACTTGGTACCGCAGATCGAACCCCGATTGCGGCTAAAGTTTCATATGATGATAACTACGACTACGAGGAGGATGCGGCAGTCGAAAGCCGTTCAAGAACAGCAATAAAATGGGTCACTATAAGTATCTCGATCGTAGTTGTTATTGCCATTGCGGTTTTAGTGTTTATGTTTACATCCAAGTCGTGTCAGAATACATCGGCAAAGGATGTTGAAATTCCTGATTTTATAGGACAAATGCTTGACGACGTACAGTCCAATAAGGATTACAAGTTCAACTTTAAGATCGAGGTCAAATATGATGCGACAAAGCCGTTGATGATGATTCTTGACCAGGATCCTAAGGCCGGTACAAAAACGGTTAAGGAAAATGCCGAGATTATACTGACTGTCAACAGCAGCGAGTCAAAGGTCAATGTTCCTACTGTTAAAGGTCTTACCCAAAAGGATGCCGAGGATAAGATCAAGGCGGCAAATCTTTACTGTGAGGTAAAAAAGGTTTACAGCGAAATAGATCCGGGCTATGTTGTAGACTGTTCCCCCGAGGAGGGCTCGGAGCAGCAGATAGGCACAAGGATAACGCTCTTTGTAAGTGACGGCGCCGAGGGTGAAACTGTACTCATACCTAAGGAATTAGTAGGTAAGACACAGGATGAGGTCGTAGCTGAGCTTAATAAGTTGGGACTAAAAACTGAGGTTATAGAGCAGGCTTCAACAGAGAAAGAAAACATTGTATTCAACATTGAGCCTTATGAGGGCAACAAAGTGTTGAAAGGTTCACTTGTTACGGTTTATGTAAGCAACGGCAAGCTTCCCGCAGGTTCCGAGAGAGAAGTACTGATTGATGTGGGCTGGCCAAATGAGTCCGCTAAGGTAAGCGTCGAAGTGTTTATCAACGGTATAAGATATGATGAACTGTCAAAGGATTCAGTCTATCTGCCCGATTACGGTAAAATAAAGATCAGAGGCAAGGATTCTGATGTCAAGGTCAAGATAAATATAGACGACAATGAATACAAGATATTCACTGTTGACTTTACAAAGGATCCTCCGACCGTAACGCTTACAAAGGAAAATCCGTATAAGATCAAATCGATACTTATTCCGAGTGTTGCCGGCAAGTCTGAGAGCGATGCAAGGGCTGAACTTGTTGCGGCAGGATTTAGCGAATCGAAGATCAGAGTAGAACATGAAGCCAGTGATTCAGTGGATCAGGGTCTTGTAATAAGAACGGATCCGGCGGAGGGTTCAACAGTACCGACCGATTCGGATATTGTCATTTATGTAAGCTCGGGTATGGATGAGTCATCGTCCGAACCGTCATCCGAACCATCGTCCGAACCGTCGTCTGAACCGTCGTCTGAACCGTCACAGATGGATGACCTTATCGGAATGACGCTTTCCGAGGCTATTGAAAAGTATGGATCTATGTATTGGTTCGAATATTCCGGAACCCCTTCAAACGATAGTGTAATTGTCAACTTTAGTGTCAATGGCAACACTATCCATTTGGATTTCTCCGATACGGATACATCTGAGTAAAAATTAAATATTAACATATGCGGTTTGGTCTGTTTTGCGGTCGTATGCAAGGCAGACCTTTGCGCAATATATGGAAATACTGAATAAATACCGCAGGACGGACTGCCTTTTACAGTGCATGCGACTTTTCTGCTATATCGCATATAAACCACAGTCATACGATTGTTATTATCGTCTGTTCAGCACGATGTACGAAAAATATGATTGCACGATTTGAACGTTATATTTAAACGGTATTTCCTCAGTAATATATTACAGAGGCTGAGTAATATAATATGAAAACATTGAACGGATTGATAGTTAAGGCTCTCGGAGGCTTTTATTATGTTGAAACTGCTGACGGAATTTATGAGTGCAAAGCTCGAGGAAGCTTCCGCAAGCAGAGGATCTCTCCATATGTTGGTGATAATGTAACGATCTCTGTCCCCGATGAGGGCTACTGTGCGATCGAAGAAATATCAGAGCGCAGAAATTCGCTGATACGGCCGCCGCTTGCAAATCTTGATATGCTCTTTATTGTTGCCGCGACGACCGCGCCCGAGCCTAATATGCTCGTTATAGATAAAATGACCGCCGCCGCTGTATCTAAGGGGATAGAGCCTGTTATAGTTATCTCCAAAACAGATCTTGCAAGAGCGGAGGCTCTGTTTGATATTTATTCAAGCACAGGATTTAAGCTGATCAAATGCAGCTCAGACAGTACGGAGGGTGATGAGCAAATTCGCTCACTTTTAAGTGGAAAAATCTGTGCATTTACCGGAAATTCCGGTGTCGGCAAGTCTACTATTATCAACAGGCTTTTGCCTGAGCTTGCTCTCGAAACTGGCGACATAAGCCTTAAATTAGGGCGTGGAAGGCATACTACGCGCCACACGGAGCTTTATAAAATACACGGCGGTTATATAGCCGATACGCCGGGCTTTTCGACAGTTGATATTGAGCGTTACGAGCTGATCAAAAAAGATGAGCTGCCCAAATGTTTCCCTGAATTTGATCCGTATCTCGGCAGTTGTATGTTTACATCCTGCGCCCATGTAAAGGAAAAGGGCTGCGGTATACTTGAGGCTGTAAATGAGGGCAAAATCAGCCGTTCCCGTCATGACAGCTATGTCGCTATGTATGACGAGGTAAAGGACTTTAAGGAATGGCAAAATAAGGACAGATAACAGTTATTAAAAAGTTGATGTTTGGAGGAACTATATGAATCGCTGTATAATAATTTCATCATCACCAGAGCTTGATATATCATTTTTGGCGCAAAGTGTGAAAAGTAATGATTTTATCATCTGCGCTGATGGGGGCTATAGATATGCGTATGCGGCGAGCCTTGTGCCGAATATAATTATCGGTGACTTCGATTCTGCGGAGCCGCCTGAGAGCTGTGCTTCGGAGATAATGGTGCTTCCTGTGAAAAAGGATGATACGGACACCTTTCGCTGTGTTAAGGAGGCACTTGTCAGAGGTTTTGACGATATAGTGATTTTTGGCGGTATCGGCGGCAGGCTGGATCACACCTATGCCAATATGTCAGTTCTTTACTATATAATCTCACACGGCGCAAGGGGAACTCTCCTTGACGCAAAAAATGAGATTTGTATGCTTTCCGAGGCGGAGATGAATATAGATGGCAGAAGCGGAGAGCTTTTTTCTATTTTCCCGTTTGGCTGTGAAAGCTGCGTTGTCACACTTACGGGCTTTGAGTACACACTCGAAAGGGGAACATTGAATATTGGCTCGCCTGTCGGAATAAGTAACGTGATAACCTCTGACAGGGCTGTGGTTAAGGTCCTGAGCGGAACGTCAGCTATTATTTTTTCAAAGGACTGAGTAACAAATTTTACACCGCCGAGTATTATGTACTAAGAGCGCACAAAAGGCTCAAGTACATAAAAGGGCGGTGTTATTTATGGTTAGTAATCGAAAAAGATGTTGTAATGGAAGAACTGCTCTTGCATTTGCTTTCGGAATGCTTGTCTCACTGCTTTTTCCTCAAAGATGCCTTTTGATTATCGCGGCTGTAATCATTATAGTTTTGGCGATAGCGCTGTCAAAATGCTGCTGAATTATTGGAGGTATTGCTTATGAAAATCGTCGTAGTCGACAGACCGAAATTTTTCTCCTTTTTCCTAAGAAAAATATTTGGCATAAAAAAATTAAAGCCTGAAGAAATATAGTGTAAGAACATAGAAAACACCTGCGGTTTGAAGTATACTGCAGGTGTTTTATTATATGAAGGTATTTGAATTAAAAACAGCTTTCTTTTGCGGGTGAGGCTTAGGAGAATACTAAATACAGCCCTATGGTATGCCGGCAGTCGTTTAGCAGATCCGATAGAATACGGAAACGCGATATCAGTACCATCTTTTCCGACATAATATGAGAAATATCGGGCGAGGAAAGACTGCCTGTTTGTGAAATTCACTTGAATATACGTTTGATTTTTTTCCCATAAAATTTATGAAAAGGGATTGACAAAAAACACGATATATGGTATATTGTTAATACCTCACAAAGGGGCTTATTTTTTTGCCCTTTATCCTGACGCTGTAAATCGTAAATTGCCGTCGCGGATATGAAGCAGTATGAATATCTGATATTTGTTATGCTTTGATTGCGTAAAGCCGGAATTTTACGCAAGAGGGAGGCTAAATTATTCCGAAATACCGGGAGGTGCCGTCATGAGAGTAAAAGTTACATTAGCCTGTACGGAGTGCAAACAGCGCAACTATAACACAATGAAGAACAAGAAGAACGACCCCGACAGACTTGAAATGAACAAGTATTGCAGATTTTGCAGGAAACACACTCTTCATAAAGAGACAAAATGATCGCGTTACGGAGGTAAAAAATGGCTAAAAAGAGTAATAACGAAAAGAAGCCGAATATCTTCGTGAGAGCGGGTCGGCGAATTAAGAAATTCTTCCGTGACACAAAAAGCGAGATTAAAAAGATCGTTTGGCCTACGCCTAAGGCTACCTTTAAAAATATGGGTATCGTCCTTTTGGCAATCGTCATAATCGGTGCATTTATATTCGGACTTGACAGCGGACTTTATGCTCTGCTCGGTCTGGTTATGAACGTTTCACACTGATACGGTCGTAAGGAGGAAATATGGCTGACAACGAAGCAAAATGGTATGTTGTCCATACTTATTCCGGCTATGAGAACAAAGTAGCGTCAAATCTCGAAACAACAGTAGAAAACAGAGGTCTCGGACATTTGATCCAGGAGATCAGAGTTCCTACGGAAAAGGTAACAGAGATCAAGGACAATAAAACACGCGAGGTAGAGCGAAAGATCTTTCCCGGGTATGTTATTGTAAAAATGGTTATGAATGATGACAGCTGGTATGTCGTTCGCAATATCCGCGGATGCACCGGCTTCGTAGGCCCCAGCTCAAAGCCCGTCCCTCTCACGGATGAAGAGGTTGAAAGACTCGGAGTTGAGACCAGAAGTGTCGAGGTCAGCTACAATATCGGGGATTCTGTAAGGATAATAGACGGTCCGTTCGATGACTCTGTCGGTATTGTTGACGAGCTTAACACTGAGAAAAACAGCGTCCGCGTTATAATCCATATGTTCGGACGCGAGACGCCGGTCGAGCTTGAACTTAATCAGGTCGAGCCGATCGAATGATCACGCTGATAACGGAAAAGGTGCAAGCCGCCTGTTCCGTTGTTATTGAGGGCATAGCCCTCGTGGGAGGAAACGGTAAACCGTTTTCCGCATTTATACCACGAATTTTGGAGGTGCAAAGAAAATGGCTCAAAAGGTAACAGGCTTTATTAAGCTTCAGATACCTGCTGGAAAAGCTACCCCGGCGCCGCCTGTCGGTCCTGCACTTGGACAGCACGGCGTCAACATCATGGCGTTTACGAAGGAATTTAATGAACGCACTAAAAATGACGCGGGTATGATCATCCCCGTTGTTATAACAGTTTATGCCGATCGTTCGTTTACTTTCGTAACTAAGACTCCGCCGGCAGCCGTTCTTATAAAGAAGGCTTGCGGAATCGAAAGCGGTTCGGGCGTTCCGAACAAAACAAAGGTTGCAAAAATTACCCGTGAGCAGGTCAAGAAGATTGCCGAGCAGAAGATGCCCGACCTCAATGCGGCAAACATTGAGACGGCTATGAGCATGATTGCGGGAACAGCTCGCAGTATGGGCGTAGAAGTAGTCGATTGATCATACCCGGGTGGGAGGAAATAATCCGATTTTACCACTCTACAGGGAGGACAAACCAATGAAACACGGTAAAAAATATGTCGATTCGCTCAAGCTTATCGACAAGGCAAAAAATTATGATGCAAGTGAGGCTATCGCACTTTGCGTTCAGACAGGTAAGGCTAAGTTTGACGAGACTGTTGAGGTTCACATCAGACTCGGCGTTGACAACCGTCACGCAGACCAACAGGTCAGAGGTGCGCTGGTTCTTCCGAACGGTACAGGTAAGACTGTCCGCGTACTTGCAGTCTGCAAGGGCGACAATGTAGCTCTAGCAGAGGAAGCAGGCGCTGAATATGTCGGCGCAGAGGAGTTCACAACTAAGATCCAGAACGAGGGTTGGATGGACTTTGACGTCCTCATCACAACTCCCGACATGATGGGTCTCGTAGGTCGTCTCGGTAAGGTTCTCGGTCCCCGCGGACTCATGCCTAACCCCAAGGCCGGTACTGTTACTCCTGACATAGCTAAAGCTATCAAGGAGGCTAAGGCAGGTAAGATCGAGTATCGTCTTGATAAGACGAACATCATTCACTGCCCGATTGGTAAGGTTTCCTTTGGTGCGGAGAAGATATCAGAGAACTTCGACGCGCTTCTTGACGCTATTATCAAGGCTAAGCCGGCTGCCGCAAAGGGTCAGTATGTCAAGAGCATTGCCGTAACAACGACAATGGGTCCGTCAGTCAGAATTAACACCGCTAAATATCAGTGATTTTTGATTTTGTGCTTGACATAAGGCTTAATTCATGATATTATTATCAAGCTGTTCCTAAGACAGCAGGTATTGCGTAACGGGTTTTCCCACCTGCCGAGGAAAAAGCGTGAAATTGTTGATTTCTGCGCCTTTCTTCGGAAAACGGGAAGGGCGCTTTTTGTGCCTAATTTTCAAGGAGGTGAAATGCTATGCCCAGCCAAAAGGTTTTAGAGGAAAAGAAGCAGATAGTTGCCGATCTTTCCGAAAGGATCAAAAACTCTGTAGCAGGTGTCATCGTTGATTATCGCGGTATTTCTGTTGCGGACGATACTAAGCTTCGCAAGGAGCTTCGTGAAGCAGGTGTACATTATTCTGTTATTAAGAACACACTCATCAAGTTCGCTGTCGATAACGCGGGTCTTGAGGGTCTCGATGATGTACTTAACGGTACAACGGCTATCGCCACGAGCGAGACCGACTATGTAGCTGCAGCGAGGATTCTTTCCAAATATGCGGACAGCAATGCGACTTTTGAAATCAAGTCAGGCTATTTGGACGGCGAGGTTATCAGCCTCGAAAAGATCCAGAGCCTTGCAAAGCTTCCCTCAAGAGAGATTCTGCTTGCAAATGTACTTGGCGCGTTCAACGCTCCTATCGCATCCTTTGCCCGTGCCGTTCAGGCCATTGTTGATAAAAATAACGATGGTGCGAACGCAGAACCCGCAGAGGCTTAATGTATTAAATTTATATTTTTGGAGGTAAATAATCATGGCATCAGAAAAGGTTACTGCTATTGTTGAAGAGTTAAAGAGTCTAACAGTTCTCGAGCTTTCAGAGCTTGTACACGCTGTTGAGGATGAGTTTGGTGTATCCGCAGCGGCCGCTGTTGTAGCGGGTCCCGCTGCCGACGCAGGTGCCGCTGTTGAGGAGAAGACTGAGTTTGATGTTGTTCTCAAGAATGTCGGTGCTGAGAAGATCAAGGTTATCAAGGTCGTTCGTGAGATCACAGGTCTTGGTCTGAAGGAAGCTAAGGAGATCGTTGACAACGCTCCTAAGGCTATTAAGGAAGCTGTGTCTAAGGATGACGCTGAGGCTATCAAGACTAAGCTCGCTGAGGTTGGTGCTGAGGTCGAGATTAAATAATAAATTTGATCTTTGTTTTTTCGCAAATCGGGTTGATAAACAGCCCGTATTTGCCAACACCTAAAGGAGGTGCATATCATGGCAAAGTGTGATGTATGCGGAAAGGGAGTTACCTTTGGAATCAAGGTATCTCACTCACATAGAAGATCTAACAGAACCTGGAAGCCGAATGTCGTAAGGGTCAAGGCTATTGTAAACGGTACACCTAAGAGAATATATGCCTGCACCCGTTGCCTGCGTTCAGGAAAGGTTACAAGAGCGATATAAAGCTGTAATACTATCAAGAAAAGATGTCCCCTTTGAGACACCTTCCTTACGGAGGGTGTCTCATTTTTATTGCCGCATGGGAACATCGGACTTTGCAGACAAAATTCAACCGAACTGATAACATTAACCGCATCCCAACAATTCCCGCAACAGTTTATAGTAATAAAATATAGAATAGCCGTATATTCGGGAAGTCTCGCGACAGTTTCTCGGGATTAAATATTCTGTCAGCGATTATCTATTTTCTCAGGATAGAGGTCATGGAACATAAGGCGTTTTTTTGCAATGCGTTCCCAAGGTGTGCCGTGCTTGCCGTAGTTGCAGTACGGATCTATCGAGATTCCGCCGCGTGGAGTAAACTTACCCCAAACCTCTATGTATTTCGGATCCATTAGCGCGATCAAATCCTTCATAATTATATTTACACAATCCTCGTGAAAATCGCCGTGGCTGCGAAAGCTGAAAAGATACAGCTTGAGTGACTTGCTCTCTACCATACGTTCAAACGGGACATATGAAATCGTTATTGTTGCAAAGTCGGGCTGACCGGTAATAGGGCAAAGGCTTGTAAATTCCGGACAGTTGAATTTTACGAAATAATCGTTTTCGGGATGCTTGTTGGCAAATGTTTCAAGTATTTCAGGCGCATAGTCTGCAGGGTATTTAGTTTCTGAACTGCCAAGCAGCGAAATATCGTCTTCTCGTATTCTTGAGTTTTCCATACTGTTTTTCCTCTCATATATATTCGGTTATTCCGTTTGCCGCGAATGCCGCAGCACGGTCACGGCACGTTCCGCACTTTCCGCAGGGAACGTCGCCGCCCTCATAGCAGCTCCATGTAAGCTCATACGGGACATTCAATGACAATCCGATTTTTACAACGTCAGCTTTTGTTAAATTTACAAACGGAGCTTCGATTTTAAGTTGATGTCCGCTTCCCTCCCAAATCGCTTCGTTCATAGCATTGTTGAATACGCTGCTGCAGTCAGGGTACGCGTTCCCAGCGGAATCGTCTGCATGAGCGCCGTAGTAGATAATATCACATTTCTTAGAAAGAGCTATGCTTGCCGCAGATGACAGAAAAAGTCCGTTTCTGAAAGGTACATATGTTGTTACAGGCTTGCCGTCGGAGTGCTTTATTTGCTCAGCATAGGATTCTTGAGGTATTTTCTTGTTTGAATGTGACAGCAGGGAGCAATCACTGTACATAAAAATCTTTTCAAGGTCGAGATAGAGATGCTCTACCTTATAATAAGCTGTGATTTTTTTCGTTGCTTCGATCTCTTTTTTGTGTTTTTGTCCGTAGTAAATAGAGAGCGCGATCACATTTTCGGGACGGTATTTATCAACAGCCACTGCGAGGCATGTTGTACTGTCAACACCGCCGCTTGCCAATACCATAGCTTTCATAATAAAGTCATTCCTTTCTGTATTTAAACGCCCCTTGCATTTGGATCCCATATTAACTTATGCATTTGCAGCTGCAAATTAACTCCGTTAAGATTATTTTTGAGCATATACTCAACTATTTCAGATGGCTCTATTCCCTCGAATACAGGACTGAGATAAACATGACATTTTTTAATCAGTTCATATTTTTCAATAACGTCTTTTGCTCGTTCCATATCCTCGAGGCAGCCTACAACGAATTTGACTGTATCTTTTTCGCTTAATACCGAGAAATTATCAGGATTCATAAAATCTTCCATGCCGCTTGAAGGAAGCTTGTAGTCCATTGTAAATGACGGAGGATTTTGAAGTCCGACAAAATTTTTGAGGTCTATGCTTCCGTTTGTTTCTACTTCGATATTGAGCGAAGTATCGTTTCCGAGAAGTTCTAGAAGATTTTTAATATTACTTTGAAGTAACGGTTCTCCTCCAGTAAGGGTGATGTTAGTGATTTTCGCTGCTTTGACGGCATTGTATATGTCATATTCTGTCATGCGTGTAGAGATTGTGTCGGGTGCGTTCGCCCATTTTGTGTCACAAAAGGAACAGTCAAGATTACATCCCTTAAATCGTACAAACACAGCAAGCTGTCCCGCGAGAATCCCCTCGCCGTTAATACTGCTAAATATTTCAGCAACATCATAAAATGCCATAGCGCTCCTCACTCACTGTATGTCGCACAATTTTCGGGTGTTTCAAAAACTGTGGCTTTGATTATATTATATCCCTTTTCACTCATTTTCGAGTAAAAATACTTTGCAAAATTCTCCGCAGTAGGTCGAAAATCCACAAAAATCAAGAGAAATCCCTCTTCCTCAAGGGCTTTGACGGTCGTTTCACGGAGCGTATTTTTTTCGACTATCAGTGCATGGTCAAGTCTGTCCGCCTCATTCTTAAGGTCGGATTTTAAATCCTTAAAGTCTGCCACCATACCGCGGTATTTATCACCGTTGATAAGCGAGTTACTGCCTGCTTCAATGATGACACGCCACCTATGACCGTGGATATTGCCGCATTTGCCTGTATATCCCGCGAGAAAGTGAGCAGAGTCAAAGCTCTGTTCGGAAATTATTGTATACATGATTTTCCTCCCAATATAGAAAAAAGAGCAGTCAAATCCTGCCCCCTTAAATTTATCCGAAGCCGCAAATGAACCATACGCGGCTCAAATTCAACATACTTAGGCAGTATGTCCCCGTCTTCTCATACAGCCTACACCGCGCTTGCCACGCCCCATGACGAGGCAAACCGCTTATTGAATAAGCCCGAGTTTTATTTATAGACAGGATGGTGCAAATGAACTGTCTGAGATTAGTATAAATCATATCCTATGATATGTCAACAAAATAATGACCGCTGTACGATGTTTGCCTTACAGTGGGGGATCTGTTGTTTCAGCGCTGGTACGCTTTCACTCTAAAACCCTTAAAATTGCTTTGCAATTTTGAAAGCTTGTTAATGCTGTGTTACAATATCGCTAAATTTTATATACATTTTAAAAATAGACTACTGTTTTTCAATCGTAGACATTCTATAGCTTGACACAAAATATTTATGTTGATATAATTTAGGAAACATTAAATGATTATCGACTGATGGTTTGGTACTCATCCTGCTTGAACCTTTTGCACTGTCTTGTACTGAGTTTTTTCAACATAAGGCGGTGTGATTGAGATCGTTTAATAAAATCTAAAAGTAAAAATCTATATACAAAATCTGTGCCCGTTATTTATAATAAGTGTTTTCTTTATTTTACAATTAACTATAAGTTTAACAGAGGTGAATGCCTATGAGTGAGGAAGATATAAAATATCGTATAAAATCAGACCCGAAAAAGGGTTTATCCTCTGAGCAGGTTCAAAAGAAAATCGAGTGTGACCAGGTAAACTATAATACGGATGTTCCGACAAAAAGCATAAAGAGGATTATTTTTGACAATACGCTAACCCTATTTAATATTTTAAATCTGATACTAGGCATCGCGGTATTTTTTGTTGGCTCATATAAAAATCTTCTGTTTTTAGGCGTTATGTTTTGCAATATAGCTATCGGAATTTTTCAGGAAATTCGAGCGAAAATGACAATAGACAGGCTATCTATTATATCATCAGTCAAAGCGCACGTTGTCAGGGACGGGAGGCTTCAGGAGATAGGCGTAAACGACATTGTACTTGACGATATTATAGAACTTTCAAACGGCAATCAAGTGCCCTCCGACTGTATACTGCTTTCGGGAAGCTGTGATGTAAACGAATCACTCCTTACAGGAGAATCTGACTCTATACATAAAAAAATCGGTGATAAGCTCCTTTCGGGAAGCTTTATAGTAAGCGGAAAATGTCGGGCTCGCGTCGAGTGCGTCGGCAGCGATAACTATGTTTCGTCTATCTCCGCTCAAACAAAATACATAAAAAAAGTCAACTCTGAAATCATGACAACGCTGAAAAGGATAATAAGGATCGTTACATTTTTTATTATTCCGATAGGCATTCTTCTTGCGATTAATCAGTATGAAGTCAGCAGAGATATTCAGGGTACAGTGCTTTCGACCGTTTCACAGCTTATAGGAATGATACCCGAAGGTCTTATTCTTCTCACGAGTACGGTTTTGGCTGTCAGCGTTGTAAGACTTTCACAGAGTAAGGTGCTTGTACAGGAGCTGTACTGCATAGAAACTCTTGCAAGGGTAGATGTACTGTGTCTTGACAAAACGGGAACGATCACAGAGGGCTGTATGGAGCTTGTCGATGTTATACCGTACGGTGATAATAAAAATGAACAGATCGAGGCTGCCCTGACGGCTCTTACGTCGGGGCTTGATGACAACAACGCGACATTTTTGGCTATCAGGGAAAAATTTCCTAACTGTTCCGATTGGGTATGCAGTAATATAATGCCATTCTCCTCGGAAAAAAAATGGTCGGGAGCTTACTTTGAAAAAGAAGGCGCGTACATTATAGGTGCGGCGGAGTTCATACTCAAGGATAATATTCCACAGGATTTATCAAATCTTCTTGAAAAATACTCAAAAGGTTACCGTTCTCTTATAATAGCTCATTCAAAGAATGATTTTAACGAGCGCGATTTGCCCGACGATATTGAGATTTGCGGACTGTTGCTTTTAGTAGATAAGATCCGTAAGGAGGCTCCTCAGACTCTAAAGTTTTTCGAGGAGCAGAATGTTGACATCAAGATTATATCAGGGGATAATGTGCTGACCGTTTCCGACGTCGCAAGGCGCGCGGGGGTTAAAAATTATGATAAATGCGTTGATGCTTCCACACTTGAAACTGATGCAGACATAGAAAGGGCTATAATCAAAAATTCCGTATTCGGCAGGGTTACGCCCGCGCAAAAGAAAAAATTTGTTCAAGCTCTCCAGTTGCACGGACACACGGTTGCAATGACGGGCGACGGGGTAAACGATGTCCTTGCGCTGAAGGAGGCTGACTGCAGTGTAGCTATGGCATCCGGAAGTGATGCGGCAAGAAATGTTTCACAACTCGTTCTACTTAATTCAAACTTTTCGTCAATGCCGAAGGTCGTATCTGAGGGCAGGCGGTCGATAAACAATATAGAGCGTTCTGCGTCATTGTTTCTCGTCAAGGCGATTTATATGACTATGCTTGCGATAGTTTTCATTATTGTCAATATTTCAGCTCCGTTTGAGCCGATACAGATGACGCTCGTCAACGCTTTTACAATAGGTATTCCATCTTTTATCCTTGCGCTTGAACCAAATAAAAACAGAATAAACGGCTCGTTTTTTAACAATATAATGAGGTCGGCTCTTTCTGGTGGAATTGCGACTTTTTTGAGTCTCATGCTTGTCGTTTTATCTGAAAACTGTTTAAATTTGGAGCATGAGGAGTATGTGACCCTTGCGGTTTCGATAGCCTCCATGATGGGAATTATGGTTCTGTATACCAAGTGCATGCCGTTTAATAAAACCAGGATTGCTTTGTTTGTTTGTATGATCATCGGACTTACTGTTGGAATACTTTGTTTTCGTCGGTTTTTCTCTTTGACAAATTTTACTCTAAAGATGCTCATACCGATGATTGTAATATCGGTTATTTGCGCCGTTATATTATGGGGATTTACTAAGCTGTTTAACTATATTTTTGACAGAATAGATCGTAAGCAAAAGCTCAAGAAAGAATCACAGAAGTTTTCAAAATGATTGATAGATTATTGAAAAACAGGAGGTTTTGTGGTATTATTCATAATAGTATAAAAGATATGCCGAAATAAATAATAGCCAATATTGTTTTTTCGTATATAATATAATAGCATAATGATGCAGTGACCGAGAGAAGTAGCACCTGCACGATAGTAGCAGAGACGGGGCGGAAGCTGAAAAGCTCCGATTATACGACGGTGTGAAATGCACTCGTGAGCACTCAGGAGGAAAGTATTGTCGAGTATTTCTGTGCGTATGGCTTGCGTTAAGAGCCGCTGTCTGATATTGACGGCATGAGGTCAGACATTGTCTGTCGAAGTAAGGGTGGAACCGCGAACATAACCTCGCCCCTGAGTTATTCAGGAGCGAGGTATTCTATTATATCGAGGTGAATAAATTGCGTAAAAGGACGAAGGAAGAAATAGATTCCATTATGGAGCGTGATCCTGCGGCGCGAAGCCGATATGAGGTTTATTTTCTTTATTCGGGATTTAAAGCGGTTAAAGCGTATAGGAAAGCAAACTGGTTTTATCGCCATAACATGAAATTCATAGCGAGATACATCTCACAACGCGCACGTCACAAGACAGGAATAGAGATCCATCCGGGAGCAAAAATAGGCAAGGGCCTTTTTATTGATCACGGTATGGGCGTCGTAATAGGTGAAACTGCCGAGATAGGGGACAACTGTACAATATATCAAAACGTCACGCTTGGCGGAACAGGCAAGGATCACGGCAAACGACATCCCACGCTGGGAAATAATGTAATGGTTGGATCGGGCGCAAAGGTACTCGGACCGTTCAAAGTCGGGGATAATGCTCGTATAGCGGCAAATGCCGTAGTTCTTACCGAGATACCGCCAAACTCGACAGCTGTCGGAGTTCCCGCAAGAGTAGTCAGGATCAACGGCGTCAAAACCTCAAGCCTTGACCAAATCCATGTACAGGATCCAATATCCATGAAACTGTGCAAGCTTGAATATGAATATGAGCTTCTTAAAGCAAGTATAGACAAGCTTTTACGAGAGTATAATATAAAGGATTATAAAGGAGAGAGCATTTATGAAGATTTACAACACAATGACAAGGCGCAAGGAGGAATTTGTTCCGATAGAGGACGGAAAGGTTAGGATCTACGCTTGCGGCCCGACAGTCTATAACTATATTCATATCGGAAACGCAAGACCTATCTGCGTATTTGATATACTTCGCCGCTATCTTGAATACAAAGGATATGAAGTGACCTTTGTTCAAAACTTTACCGATATTGACGACAAGATAATCAACAAGGCTAACGAAACAGGCTCGGATTATATGACTGTTTCCCAAAAATTTATATCTGAATATAAAAAAGACGCTGAGGGACTTAACATCCGTGAGGCGACAGTTCATCCGAGAGCCACGGAAAATATGGATGAGATCATCAGCATGATCAAGAATCTCATAGACAAAGGCTTCGCATATGCGGTTGAAAACGGCGACGTATATTTCAGACCGAGCAGATTCCCCGAATACGGCAGGCTCTCTCATCAGCCGCTTGAGGAGCTGGAGGCAGGAGCAAGAATTAACATCGGAGAGATGAAAGAGGATCCGATGGACTTTGCTCTATGGAAGGGCGCTAAGCCCGGCGAGCCATCATGGGACACCCCGTGGGGAAAGGGACGCCCCGGCTGGCACATTGAGTGCTCGGCTATGGCGCGCAGATACCTCGGCAATACTATCGACATTCATTGCGGAGGTCAAGATCTGATATTTCCTCACCATGAAAATGAGATAGCGCAGAGCGAATGCTGCAACGGCGTTACGTTCGCGAATTATTGGATGCACAACGGATATATAAATGTTGACAACAGAAAGATGTCGAAGTCGCTGGGAAACTTTTTTACCGTCAGAGATGTAGCTGAGAGATACGGCTATGAGCCTATCCGCTTTTTGATGGTATCGTCTCATTACCGTACACCTATCAATTATTCCGTAGATATTATCGAGCAGTGCAAGTCGTCGCTCGAGCGTCTTTATAACTGCCGTGAGGACCTGAGCTTCCTTACCGAAAAGGCTGATTCAGGGGAAAAGGACGGCGAGGACAAGGTAAAGGAGCTTCTCATTACACATAAGACTGACTTTGTTAGCGCTATGGAGGACGATCTCAATACAGCAGATGCTATTGCGGCATTGTTCGAGCTTACACGAGATATAAATTCAAATCTTAATTCGCAGACCTTGCCGTCGAAAGAACTGTGCTGTTTTGCGCTCGATTTATTCAATGAGCTTGCGGATGTTCTCGGACTTCTCTATGCTAAGAAAGAAAACAGTATTGACGATGAAATACAGGCTCTAATAGATAAACGTAACGAGGCAAGGAAAAATAAGGACTGGACGACAGCCGACAAAATCAGAGATGAGTTGAAAGCGAGAAATATCACGATAAAGGATACTCCGCAGGGAACGATAATCGTTACCGAATAATAATGGATTGATAAGCTATGATAGACGATACTATTATTAAAATTATTATATCTAAAGCGTTTGAGGTCAGGAAAAACGCTTATGCCCCGTATTCGAGATTTGCTGTTGGTGCGGCGATCCTTGCAGAAAACGGTGAGATTTTTACGGGCTGCAACGTGGAAAACGCTTCATATCCTGTCGGGAACTGTGCCGAGCGAACAGCTCTTACTAAGGCTGTGTCAGAAGGAAAAACACGTTTTAAAGCGATAGCCGTAGTAGGCGGAGAAGAGGCTGCTGACGCACTGGAGCTTACACACTTTTGCTCTCCGTGCGGGATGTGCAGACAGCTTTTGAGCGAGTTTTGCGATCGTGACTTTTGTGTTATAATTGCTAAAAGCGTTACAAACTATAAGCTCATGAAACTGGGAGAGCTTTTGCCCGCGGCATTTATGACGTAGGCGTGATGTTAATTCGTCTCTCATGCGACTGGCGTCGTTTGAGTAATAAGCTTGCCACGTTTAATGCCGGAGCAAGTCCCATATTGAATAAAATAAAGCAGAAAGGATATTGTTTCCTTTCTGCTTTACGCTTTTGACTATCAGTCTTGGAAGTTATTGTTATTGTTCTGGTTGTTGTAGTTGTTGTCCTGCTTGTTCTGGCTGTTGCTGTTCTGACGGTTCTGAGACTGATTGTTGTTCTTGTTTTGACCGTTGCTGTTCTGACGGTTCTGAGACTGATTGTTCTGCTGGTTCTGGTTGCTCATTGGCTCACCCCCTTCTGAAAATTATTATTGACGGAGGATATGCTGAATATACATATTTTTTAAAGCTTCCGAAAGAAAATTTTTTTCAGATACTAAAATGCGATTTTGCTGGTTTATGAAATTATAATTCTGATTTCCTGCATTGGTAAAGGAAAAATTTGTGAAAAAATCAATTTTATATGATTATTTCTGCAATTTCACTCTGAATTGTTGCAAAAAACTTGACAAATCATAATGAATATGATAATCTAATCAAGTGACAGAATATTGGGAATAAAGGCGTTCACCAATTATGGTTCATTATCTCTTGCGAGTGATGGGCTTTTGTGGTGGACGCATTTTTGCCGATAAATAAGCTTAAAGGAGAAGAGACCACTGATGGATAATTTTAGAAATCAGGAGCCCTTTGCTAAGCAGGGGCTTTATGACCCGCGTTTCGAACATGACAACTGCGGCATAGGTTCTGTAGTCAATATCAAGGGAATAAAGTCACGTCAGGTCGTCGATAATGCCCTGAGCATTGTCGAAACCCTTGAGCACCGTGCCGGCAAGGATGCGGAGGGTAAAACAGGCGACGGCGTTGGTATTCTTTTGCAGATCTCACATGAGTTTTTCAAGGATGCGACAGCCGAGCTTGGCTTTGACATTGGCGAAGAAAGAGATTACGGGGTCGGTATGTTTTTCTTCCCGCAAAATAATCTCAAAAGAATGCAGGCCATGAAGCTCTTTGAGATAGTTATTAAGAAGGAGGGCATGGACTTTCTCGGGTGGAGAGATGTCCCGACCAACCCATCTGTTATCGGGCAGAAAGCACTTGAGAGTATGCCTTGCATAATGCAGGCATTCGTCAAGCGCCCCGCTAATGTTGAAAAGGGACTCCCCTTCGACAGAAAGCTTTACATAGCGAGACGCGTATTCGAGCAGAGCAACGAGGAAACATATGTAGTTTCACTTTCAAGCAGGACTATCGTGTATAAAGGTATGTTCCTTGTCAAGGAGCTTCGCAGCTTTTTCTGCGACCTGCAGAGCGAGAAATATACCTCTGCTATAGCTACTGTTCACAGCCGTTTCAGTACGAATACGAACCCGAGCTGGCAAAAGGCTCACCCGAACCGCATCATCGTCCATAACGGCGAGATAAATACTATAACGGGCAATGCTGACAGGATGCTTGCGAGAGAGGAATCTATATCGAGCGATGTTTTCGGCGACGATATCGACAAGGTGTTCCCGATAGTCGATACAAACGGTTCGGATTCGGCGCGCCTTGATAATTCTCTCGAGTTCATGATGATGGCGGGCGTCCCGCTTCCGCTTGCGGTTATGATAACTATCCCGGAGCCGTGGGAAAACAGCAAGACTATATCAAACGCGAGACGCGATTTTTATCAATATTATGCGACGATGATGGAACCGTGGGACGGCCCCGCGTCGATCATTTTCTCTGACGGCGACATTATGGGAGCTGTCCTCGACAGAAACGGCTTGAGACCGTCGAGATATTATATTACAACAGACGGTTTCCTCATTCTTTCGTCTGAGGTCGGCTGTATAGATATTCCGCCCGAGAAGGTCCTCGTCAAGGAACGTCTGCGTCCGGGCAGAATGCTCCTTGTTGATACTATAAAGGGAAAGCTTATCGACGACGGGGATATTAAGGATCACTATGCTCAAAGGCAGCCCTACGGTGAATGGCTGGACAACAATTTGATTTATCTCAAGGATCTCAAGATCCCTAACAAGAATGTCACTCAGTTTGACAACGAACAACTTGTACGTCTGCAAAAAGCATTCGGTTATACATATGAACAAATCAGAACAAGCATTCTTCCTATGGCTAAGAACGGTTCTGAGCCTATCGCGGCAATGGGAGCGGACTGCCCGCTGCCTCCGCTTTCAAATGCCGATGTTCCGCTGTTTAATTACTTTAAGCAGCTCTTTGCGCAGGTCACAAATCCTCCGTTTGACGCCATTCGTGAGGAGATAGTCACCGATACAAGCGTATACATCGGCAGCGACGGTAATATCCTCAAGGAAAAGCCGGAAAACTGCCATGTTCTGAAGATAAACAATCCTATTCTCACAAATACGGATATGCTAAAAATTAAAAATCTCAACATACCGGGACTTAAAACAGAGGTAATACCGATAACATATTATAAGAATACAAACCTTGCCAAGGCTATTGAACAGCTTTACCTCAAGGCTGACAGAGCGTATAAAGACGGCGCGAATATACTTATCCTCTCCGACAGGGATGTTGACGAATATCATGTCGCTATCCCATCGCTTCTCGCTGTTTCGGCGCTTCAGCAGCACCTTGTTTCAACTAAGAAAAGGACCTCTGTTTCAATGATCCTTGAGAGTGCGGAGCCGTGTGAGGTCCATCATTTTGCAACGCTTCTCGGCTTCGGCGCTGCAGCTATCAACCCGTATCTCGCTCAGGAGACTATACGCAGTCTCGTCGATACGGGCGCCCTCGATAAGGATTACTATGCGGCTGTATATGACTATAACGCTTCTATTCTTCACGGCATTGTCAAGATAGCTTCTAAAATGGGTATATCAACTATCAGGTCGTACCTCGGCTCTAAGATCTTTGAGGCTATAGGTATTTCCAAAGAGGTCATCGACAAATACTTTACAAACACGGTAAGCCGTGTCGGCGGCATCACGCTTGACGATATAAGCAAACGCTCGGAGAAGCTCCATGCGTCCGCTTTTGACCCGCTTGACCTCAATGTGCTTCTTGAGGTCAACAGCGCCGGCAGCCATAAGCTGAGAAGTGGTAAGGAGGATCATCTCTACAATCCGGAAACTATACACCTTCTCCAGGAATCTACGAGAACTTGCAACTATGAAATGTTTAAGAAGTATTCCGAGGCTGTCAACAGAGAGGACCGACACATGAACCTTAGAAGCCTTCTCGAGTTTAACTACCCCGATGACGGCGGTATTCCTATCGACGAGGTCGAGAGCGTGGAGAGTATATGCCATAGGTTTAAAACAGGCGCGATGTCCTACGGTTCTATATCTCAGGAGGCTCATGAAACAATGGCTATCGCCATGAATATTATCGGCGGCAAGTCAAATTCGGGCGAGGGCGGCGAGGATATAGAACGCCTTACCGTAGGTAAGGACGGCATCAACCGCTGCTCCGCTATTAAGCAGGTCGCGTCAGGACGTTTCGGCGTTACATCCGAATACCTTGTCAGCGCACAGGAGATACAGATCAAAATGGCTCAGGGCGCGAAGCCCGGCGAGGGTGGCCATCTCCCCGGTAAAAAGGTTTATCCGTGGATAGCGAAAACAAGACATTCGACACCGGGTGTAGGTCTTATTTCTCCTCCGCCTCATCATGACATATATTCTATTGAGGATCTTGCACAGCTTATATATGACCTCAAAAACGCTAACCAGAACGCTCGGATCTCCGTTAAGCTTGTTTCCGAGGCGGGTGTCGGTACTATAGCCGCCGGTGTCGCGAAAGCAGGAGCGGGTGTTGTATTGATCTCCGGCTATGATGGCGGTACGGGCGCCGCTCCGAGAAATTCTATATACAATGCCGGTCTGCCATGGGAGCTTGGACTGGCGGAAACACATCAGACGCTCATAATGAACGGCTTGCGTTCTAAGGTAGTTATAGAAACAGACGGTAAGCTTATGACCGGACGCGACGTTCTTGTCGCGGCACTTCTCGGCGCGGAGGAATACGGCTTTGCTACCGCTCCGCTTGTCACAATGGGCTGCGTAATGATGCGTGTATGCAATCTTGATACCTGCCCTGTTGGTATAGCTACTCAAAATCCGGAGCTTCGCAAGAAATTCAGAGGCAAGCCCGAGTATGTTATCAATTTTATGCACTTTATCGCTCAGGAGCTGCGTGAATATATGGCAAAGCTCGGTATCAGAACGGTAGATGAGCTTGTCGGACGTTCGGATCTTCTCAGGGTCAAGGAATCTGAGTTAAAATCAAAGGGCAGCAAGCTCGACTTGACCAATATCCTTAACAATCCGTATGTCGGGTCTGACGCCGCGAGAACCTTTGTGCCTGCTGACAAGTATGATTTTGAGCTTGAAAAAACCGTAGATGAAAAGGTCATACTGAGGAAGATGGCTTCCGCGCTTAAAAATAAAACAAAAAAGACTATAGAAATAGATGTCACAAATACAGACCGTACTGTCGGTACTATATTCGGCTCGGAGATCACAAGGCACTATCATGACGACACGCTTGACGATGACTTCTATGTCGTAAAATGCAACGGCGCGGGCGGTCAGAGCTTCGGCGCATTTATTCCCAAGGGACTTACGCTTGAGCTTGAGGGAGACAGCAACGACTACTTCGGCAAGGGACTTTCGGGCGGCAAGCTCTGTGTATATCCTCCCAAGGGTTCGAGCTTTAAAAGAGATGAGAATATCATTATCGGTAATGTTGCCTTATATGGCGCGACGAGCGGTAAGGCATTTATCAGCGGTGTCGCCGGCGAACGTTTTTGTGTAAGGAACTCGGGAGCGATCGCTGTCGTAGAAGGTGTAGGCGACCACGGCTGTGAATATATGACCGGCGGCAGGGTAGTCGTTCTCGGCAAAACAGGCAAAAACTTTGCCGCGGGCATGAGCGGAGGTATTGCTTATGTCCTGGACGAGGACTCCGACCTGTACATGAAGATGAACAAGGAGCTTGTCACTATCAGCGGTGTCAAGAGCAAGTACGATATTGCCGAGCTGAGGGGGATAATTCAGGAGCACGTCGAGGCAACAGGTTCACCCAAGGGCAAGAAGATACTTGAAAACTTTGAGCAGTATCTGCCGAAATTCAAGAAAATTCTTCCGAATGATTACGCTAAAATGCTTCAGGCTATATTCGTGATGGAAGAAAAGGGCATGAGTCCTGAGCAGGCAAAAATCGAAGCGTTTTACGCAAGCACAAGAAAGTAAGGGAGGCGGATAAAATGGCTAAACCAACAGGTTTTTTGGAATATGAGAGAAAAAACAATCCGGGCGTTGAGCCTCTTGAGAGAATAAAAAGCTTTAACGAGTTTCACACACCTATGTCTGCTGACGAGCGCCGTCAGCAGGCGGCAAGGTGTATGGACTGCGGTGTGCCGTTTTGCCAGAACGGACAGCCGATAATGGGAATGGTTTCAGGCTGTCCGCTCAACAATCTCATACCCGAGTGGAACGAGCTTGTATACACAGGTGAATTTGACGCTGCCGCCCACCGTCTGTTGATCACAAATAATTTTCCCGAGTTTACATCGAGGGTTTGTCCCGCGCTTTGCGAGGCTGCCTGTACCTGCGGGCTCAACGGAAAACCGGTAAGCGTCAAGGAGAATGAAAACTTCATTGTCGAAAATGCGTTTCGTACGGGCGTGATAAAGCCAAATCCTCCAAAGGTCAGAACGGGCAAGAGAGTCGCCGTTATCGGTTCGGGACCGTCGGGCCTTGCCTGCGCGGCACAGCTCAATATGAGAGGCCACAGTGTGACCGTATATGAAAAAGACGACCGTGTAGGCGGACTGCTCATGTACGGTATACCGAATATGAAGCTCGAAAAGCACGTTATTGACAGACGTGTCGAGCTGATGAAAGCCGAGGGAGTAAGCTTTGTTACAAACGCTAATGTAGGTGGAAATATTGACGCAGGGTCAATAATGGACGAATATGATGCGGTCGTTCTCGCCTGCGGAGCGGGCAATCCGCGCGACATCAACGCCCCCGGCAGAGATGCAAACGGAATTTACTTTGCGGTCGATTTTCTGACATCGACAACAAAAAGTCTCCTTGATTCAAATCTTGAGGATAACAGCTATATTTCCGCTAAGGATAAGAATGTAGTGATTATTGGCGGCGGAGATACGGGAAACGACTGCGTAGGCACATCTATTCGTCACGGCTGCAAATCGGTCGTCCAGCTTGAGATGATGCCTAAGCTGCCGGATACAAGAGCTGAAAACAACTCATGGCCCGAGTGGCCTCGCGTCTGTAAGACTGACTACGGTCAGGAAGAGGCGATCACCCTATTCGGTTCGGATCCTCGCCGCTATCAAACAACGGTCAAGGAGTTTGTAAAGGACGATAATGGAAATCTCAAGGGTGTTGTGACAGTAAATGTTCAGTTTGTCAAGGACGAAAATTCGGGAAGAAACGTAATGCAGACAGTAGAAGGCTCAGAACAGTATATTGAAGCGGAGCTTGTTCTGATCGCTGCCGGATTTTTAGGACCTAAGCCGTACGTTGTTGAAGCGTTCGGCGTTGAAACGAACGCGCGCAGCAACGTTGCGACGGAAACCGGCAAATATATGACGAATGTTGACAAGGTATTCACAGCCGGTGATATGCATAGGGGTCAATCTCTTGTGGTCTGGGCGATAAGAGAGGGCAGAGATGCCGCCGCTGATGTTGACGAATATCTTATGGGTTATACGAGCTTAAAGGATTAAGCGTTTAAAGGGGCTGCACGATAGGTGCAGTCCTTTTTGAATAGACTTAGACATTCTCGACTTTAAAAGAAGATTTTTTATAATTGTATGTTGTTCTAAGTGTTGCGGATCGATTTTGCTTATATGAGAGGAGAGACTTTATGCGCGAGGGAAAGGCTTATGACGGTGTTTCGCCTATATTCGTGAAATCTAAAAGATGGACACAGCAATTTGATGAACTTTGGAAAATGCTCGTACCTGACAAAGGTCACGCATTTACTGTTCAGGGTGAAGTGATCAGGATCGTAGGCAAGGTTACCCGCGAGATCCTTGATAACGGTTCTATAAATTGGGACAGTGAATATGAAAAGCTGACGCAGGCTCTACCGTAATACTTTAATATGGACAACTTTTCGGATAAGGAAGCCGTGGAACCGGCAACGGGTGTCTGTGCAGACAGCAGTAGGGACGAGCTATACAGGCTTACGGAACTTACGGTGAAATGGGTTATTTCCAATCCCGAACCGATAAAGCTCGAAAAGGTCGAATACACAAGATAATTAAGCTCAAATCAAAATAACAGCCGCAGGTTAGTATTGAATTGCGATTTTTTATTGTGAAAAAGCCTGCTGTGTGATATTATTAAACAAGATCAAATTGCAAAAGGTGAACGTAAATGTTGGCAAAGGTTATAACCCTCGGATGTAAGGTAAATCAATATGAATCGGAGGCTATGCTAAATAGTCTCAACGCCGCAGGATTTTCTACGGCGGAGGATCATGAACACGCTGATATAATAGTTATCAATTCCTGTGCTGTAACAGGCGTAAGTGAACAGAAAACTCAGAAGATAGTTCGGCGCGAAAGACGAAATAATCCAAATTCGGTGATAGTTTTGACGGGATGTGTTCCGCAGGCGTTCCCCAATATAGGCGATAAGTACCTCGAGGCTGATATAATACTCGGCAATAAGAGCCGCTCCGCTCTTGTACCCGCTGTCGAGAGGTTCCTTGAAAGCCATATGAGGTCTGTAATGATTGAAGAATACGGCAAGTCGGACAGGTATGAGGAATTAAGCGTTCCGTCGTACCAAAAGCGTACCCGTGCATTCATAAAAATTGAGGATGGCTGCAACCGCTTTTGCTCATATTGCATAATTCCTTATGCCAGGGGCAGAGTGCGTTCACGCTCACTTGATGATATTACAAGTGAGGTGAAGGCTCTCGCGCGAGCGGGTTATACCGAGATAGTCCTCGTCGGCATAAATCTGTCCTGCTACGGAAGCGACATTGGCTTGGACCTTTGTGATGCAGTTGAGGCGGTATGTGGTGTTTCGGGGATAAGTCGTGTCCGTTTAGGCTCGCTTGAGCCTGAGCTGATGGGTTATGACGTTTTGAATCGCTTGAAAAAACAGTCGAAGCTCTGTCCGCAGTTTCATCTGTCACTTCAAAGCGGCTGTGACGAAACGCTAAAGCGAATGAATCGCAAATACACAACTGACGATTATGCCGAAATCGTTGATAATATACGCTCGATTTTTGATAACCCGTCTGTCACGACAGATATTATGACAGGCTTTCCGGGTGAAACCGAGGAGGAGTTTGAGCAGTCTCTTAGATTTGCGGAGAAAATCGCGTTTGCAAAGGTACATATCTTTCCGTACTCACGCAGAAAGGGTACGGTCGCAGACCAATCGCCGGATCAGATCCCGAACGAAATCAAAAAGCAGCGCGCCGCCGCGATGTCAAGAATAGCCGAAAAAAGCAGGCGCGCATTTCTGCAGTCACAGGTTGGTCTGGTTCAGGAGGTATTGCCCGAAACTCGCACGAAGGACGGACTTTTCGAGGGCTATACGAAAAATTATACCCCCGTTCTTATAGATTGTGACAAAGATATGTGCGGATGTACAATTCTTGCTAAGCTGACGGATGTCAAGGGAGATTACTGTATGGGTAAAATTATCGTCTAAGACCGCAAATGCGGGACAAAACTGCTTGATTTTTGTGTTGAAGTACATTTAGAGCCTTTAGAAAAACCGATTTGTGCAATAATCCGATTATATCCCTTGACTTTTTGTTTAAAATAGATTATTATAAAGTTAAGTTAATCGTACTAAATAACGGAGGTGCTTTTATAATGAATTTCAAAAAGAATTTTGGTTGGATCATTGCTGTTGTAGCAGGTGTCGCGGCTGTTACCGCCGCTGTTACCGCATTCCTTATCTTCAAGGACAAAAAGAAAAAGGATGAGGAAGAACTTGAACATTATCTTGACTGTTCAATTCAATAATTACAGGAGTTAGGCGCGTGTACGTATTGATATACGGTACACGCGCTTTTTTATATGGTAAGCTCGATTTGATTGTTTTCTATATCAAGCAGGCAACTTTCATAGTAGCCGTCACCCGTTGTTCTCGGATCGCTTATTACATTATAGCCGTCATGTCTGAGTTTCTCTGTAAGCGTATCGACGGCTTCCCTGCTGCCCAGACTGAACGCTATATGTATAAATCCCGTTCTGTTTAGCGGCTTTTGTGAGTTTTCCATATCAGGTCTTGTCATAAGCTCAAGTCGAGCGCCATTGTCAAATGACAGAAAGTATGACATGAAATTTGTTTTAAAATTACAGTAAAGTTTACTGCATTCAGCATTAAAGTATTTAACAAAAAATTTCTTTACTTTTTCCAAATCGTTCACATACATTGCAATATGCTCTATATACATAATTATCCACTCCAAAATTTATTATTTTATTATTCTGTCACGGCCCTCAAATTCAGAGCCTATCTTCAGCTCGTTATATATTTCTGAGCCGAAACGGTCACGAAGCTTTAAAAGATATATGTCGTTATGTATGTGTTCGGTAATTATATCGACTATAAGCGGGTTATTAGTAACGGAAGCTATCCATTCACAGCTTTCGTTATTTTGATTTGCGACAAGTATTTCCCTGCTGTCGCATGAGAGCATCAGCCTCGAGCAGTCTCCGAACGGTTTGCGGCCGTGAGAAAAGACGCGGCAGCTTATGTTGTCGGTGTTTAGCTCATAAAAAGAAAATACAGTTACATTAACACCAATGTCTGCAGCCTTATTAAGTGCATCCTTTAGACAATGAATATCAATGCCGGTGTTTATAAAGACCTCGCTCTTAGAGTCAGCTATCATTTCCTCCGCACGGGCGATTATTGTCTTGAAGCCTTTGAAGGTCGCGAGCCGCTCCTCAAATCGGTTGTCGGAATATTTAGTCAGAATTTTTTCTGCAAGCTCTGTGTTTGCGGTATATTCCTCTCGCAGCCTTTTAAAAATAACCGAGGGCGGTTGAGCGATATATTCCGAGCCGCTGTCGTGAAGCTGCAGTATGATGCCCTTATCGTACATATGCTCAAGCGCGTTGTATACTGATGGGCGGGATATGGCAATTTTTTTTGCTATTTGATACCCCGATTTTGCGCCGTCAAGAAGCACTATATAAATTTCCGCCTCAAGGCGAGAAAATCCGAGGTTTTTAAGGCATACTATCATTTTTTCTTTATCCATATTATCTCCCATAAGCTATGCAACTTTTCTCTAAAGTGTTTTGAATAAATCGAGTAATTTATTTTCACTTAAAAATCCTGCCGACGCACTCTTATCTCCGATCTTATATGAAGCAAAGGCTGAAGCAAGACGTAAAGAATCAACGGGCGAACAGCCGCCTATATAAAAATGCGTAAACGCTGAAAGCAAAGCGTCGCCCGCGCCAACTGTATTTATCGGCTTGCGCGTACTGTAAGCGTGAACTTCTCGGAATGTATCATCGTTCTTTGTATATAAAAGTGAGCCGCGAGGACCCATGCCTGCTATAATTATTTTGTTTCCGAATTTTCTTTCTGATTCTTTAATAAATTCCCTTGTGTTTCCGAGGTTTTCATCACTTAGAAAAAGTATATCGGCATATTACATAAAGTCGGAATTATACTCGTCGTTCAAGCTCGATATAACATGAACGTCTGTCACTATCGGCTTACCGATGCTTTTTGCGACTGCGAGCATATCGCGGGAAAAATTTATATTGCAAAGACAGACACAGTCGCATTTTTCTGCTTGAGCCTTAAATATATTTATATCATATTTGATGTCCTGAGCGTTTTTAAGGTCACATATTATTCTGCGCCTTCCGTTTTTATCATACAAAACGACCGACTGCGGTGTTTCCTCCAATATCGGAAGGATAAGATCCGTGTTTATGCCTTGATTTACAAGACTTTCCTTTATGACGTTTCCCGATATATCATTACCGCATACCGAAAGCAATGATACACTGTCACCGAGTGCGGTAAGCGCTAATGCTATGTTCAAGCCGACTCCTGACGGCGCGCTGCTCACTCCGAAAAATTTGTAGTCTATTGGTTGATATTCTACAGGGAAGGAGTTCACTTCCGCAGTGGTTTCTATGTTGAGCATTCCCGAAACAAGTATATGTTTCATAAATATCCTCCGTTCGGTGTTTTTTTAAGCATAACACAATGAGAAAAGTAAGTCAATATAAAGTTGCATAAAATATACAACTAATTTTATCGTATGCTTTTTAGCTTATCAACGATAGTAATTGTATTTTTTCTTTATCTATAATTACGGTGATGTATTCATATAGATTTTGTTATATCTTAAATAAGGCTAAAATTTGTAGATTTTTCCAACATAAAAAGGTTAAAAATGAGTTGTTGATCAAATCTTTAGTCAATTTGCACAAAAGATATTTTCATAGATTTATTTAAATATTATTTTAAGGAAAAAAGCTTGTTTTTTATTCAAAGTGGGTGAAGTCTGACGAAAAAGAACGGTAATACTGCCTGTTTAGGGTACAAAAGGCAAAAAATTTAAGAAAATATAGATGAGGCGTATGTTTTTTCAGTGCAGTGGAACAAAATACTCTCTGCCGCCCGGTGTGATCATTATTGTAAATTGGAATTATATTTGTGTTTCTTTAAATAAAAACACCGATGAAATGAATTTATCTGTTAATTGTTACAAAAATTTAATCTTAATAAATTTTTTGTAGCTTTTTGCAAGCTGTTGTGATAAAATATAGATACAACCACGAAATATAGTTTTGCTTGTGTTTTTCTTTTTACCGCAAAGCTATATATAGGGGGTGGTGGTTTTCCTGTCAAAACCACATTATTCCACTTTCTCTTAATATAATACGATATGCGAGATCTTCTCACGAGAAAAATTTGGTTATTCTTTTCTTTGCATAAGACTTGCTTTTTTAGGGTATGTATACTATAATGGATACAGAAAGTGGTGAAAGGTGGGGCAAAGTAGAGCGAAGTGGCGAACACTGAGCATACATCCCTTAAGTGTGGAAGCTATGTTGATAGGCACATACCAACATAATATTGACCAAAAGGGTCGCGTTATAATGCCGGCTAAGTTCCGAGAGGAGCTTGGTGGGGTGTTTTATGTTACGCGCGGTCTTGACAACTGCCTTTCCGTACTTTCGCAGAGTGATTGGGATACTCTCGGTGAAAAGCTGAGAGCACTGCCAAGTTCACAGACAAAGGATCTCCAGAGATTCCTTTTCTCAGGAGCCGCAGAGCTTGAGCCTGATAAACAGGGCAGAGTTTTGATCCCACAGCCGCTGAGGGATTTCGCAGGTCTTACAAAGGATGTTGTGATCATCGGCACGGGAGTTAAGGTTGAGATTTGGGATCTTGACAGATGGAATGAGTACAACAATAATCTTACGGAGAACAATATGTTTGATGTAATGACATCACTCGGAATTTGATAATATGGAGTTTATACATAAGCCTGTCCTGTTAAAAGAAACGATAGAGAATTTGAACGTCGTTTCCGATGGTACATATATTGACGGAACGGCGGGCGGCGGCGGTCACTCGAGCGAGATAGCAAGAAGGCTTGTAAACGGCAGGCTTGTCTGCATAGATCAGGATCCCGAGGCTGTAGAAACGCTCACGAACCGCTTTAAGAATGATAATAACGTAACTGTATATAGAACGAATTTCTCACATATGAGAGAAGCGGCATTTGATCTCGGAATATACGAAGTCAACGGTGTCCTGCTCGATATAGGTGTTTCGTCAAGACAGCTAGACACACCTGAACGAGGCTTTTCCTATCATCACGACGCTCCACTCGATATGAGAATGAGCAAAAACGGCACGACAGCAGCTAATCTTGTCAATACGCTTTCGTTTGTGGAGCTTTGTAAAATTTTAACGCTTTACGGCGAGGAAAAATTTGCAAAAAACATCGTTCGAGCTATTGAAAAGGCACGAGCACAAAAGCCGATCGAAACCACTCTCGAGCTTGCGGAAATCGTCGCAAACGCCTATCCTGCAAAGGCAAGGCGTGACAGTCACCCTGCGAGAAAGACCTTTCAGGCATTGAGAATAGCCGTAAACGGTGAGCTTGACAGGCTTTCGGAGGGGCTTGACGCAGCGTTTTCGCTGTTAAAGGTCGGAGGAAGGCTTGCCGTGATCACTTTCCATTCACTTGAGGACAGGATCGTCAAGCAGAGAATGGCAAAATGGTGTGAGGGCTGCATCTGTCCAAAGGATTTTCCGGTATGCGTATGCGGTAAAACGCCAAGCGCAAGACTTGTAACACGAAAGCCTATCGAAGCGGCGCGTGACGAGCTTGCGGATAATCCGAGAAGCCGAAGCGCAAAGCTGAGAGTTTGTGAAAAAATAAAGGAAAATAAGGAAATATTCTGAAGGGAAGATAATGAATGAAGGAACAAGCAAACCGTGCATATGATCTTTCACTTTTTGAGACTGCACCGGAACTTGAAAAGAAAAAGCAGCAGCGGAAAAAGAATAATATGATAGTGCTTCCTGACGGAAGTGTTAATAAAGAAGCAAGACGGAAACACAACCGCTTTTATGTTGCGGTAATATCCGCTTTCGTTGTGATATTTACTGCTGTTTCCATTACGATAGTACAGTCGAATGTTCTCATCAATGAGCTTAACACCGAGATAATAACCGCTGAGGAACAATTGAATCTGCTTGAGGCTCAGTCTACGCAGTATCAGGTTCAGATAGACAGTAAGCTTTCCGCCGAAAAGGTTGAAAGCTATGCTGAGGATGTTCTCGGAATGACTAAGGCAGAGAACATGGATAAAGAATTTATAACTATGTCCGGAGAGGATAAGGGCGAGGTTCTTGCTGATGACAGCAACAGAAATGTTTTTGAGATAATAGCCGACGCATTTACAAGTCTTTGGTCATAACAGTGAGTTTATAAAAATAGGTATATAATAAGTATAAATTTAAGGAAGTACCGATCTGCAGTCATAGTTTTTGGTGCGTGTTGCCGTGAAATTTGTAGACTTATAAAACGATGATTACGGAGATAACGACCGCAAGCTGTTATTTTAACGGTATTTTCTTGAGTGGAGAGTAGGGCGGGGCTGTAACAAAGCGGTTGCTAATTTTGCTGACTGTGTGTTGTTACAACCCTATTTTAGCTTATCGAGGAGGAACAATATGGCAAAAAAAGGTCCAACCGTAATGCTTTGGCGCAGGTCATTGATTGTGTTGCTCGTGATACTCATAGGCGGTTTTGGTTCGGTAGTGGCGAGATTGCTTTACCTTCAGACATATATGGCATCAGATCTTCAGCAGAGAGCGGTAAATCAGCAGCTTGCCGACACGACGATAAGCGCGAAGCGAGGGAGCATTTATGACAAAAACGGCAAGGTGATCGCACAGAGCGCGACTGTCTGGAAAATAGTAATTGCTCCCATATATTTGGAAACCGATGAGGATCGCCATATCGTTGCCGACGGTCTTGCTGAAATACTTAGTCTTGAGTCTGATGAAATCTATAAAAAGACCCTTAAAAAGTCATACTATATAGAAGTGAAAAGACAGGTAGATACGGAAACGAGAGAAAAGGTTCTTGACTTTGCCGAGAAAATAAAGGAGAAAAACGGCATCAGTCAAGCTATAAACACCATAGAGGACTTTAAGAGGAGCTATCCGTTGAACTCCTTTGCGTCAAATGTTCTCGGCTTTGTCGGAAGTGACGGGCAGGGGCTTGAGGGTCTGGAAGCTCAGTATGACGAGTACCTCACAGGCAGACCGGGGCGCATTATTACGGCTCAGAACGCTGTCGGTACGGATATGCCGTTCCAGTATCAGCAGAAGGTCGATGCGCAGGACGGTTATAATCTGACGCTGACGATAGATGAAACGGTCCAGCGTATTATGGAAAAATACGTAAAACAGGCGATAGTAGAAAACAAGGTCGCTAACCGCGGCTGTGCAATAATGGTCGAGGTTAAAACGGGTGCTGTACTCGGTATGGCGGTTGAGGGTTCTTATGATCCGAATGAGCCGTTTGAGATCGCGGACGAGGCTACTAAAAAGAAAATTGAAAAGCTTCCTGAGGATAAGCAAGCCGAGGCGACTAACGAGGCTCTTGCCAAGCAGTGGAGAAACAAGGCGGTCGCCGATACGTATGTTCCCGGTTCTGTTTTTAAGCCGGTAACAACAGCAGCCGTTCTGAGTGAAAAGCTTGTTGATGACGACACTCGTTTTAATTGTACAGGATATATTATCCCGTATGAGGGCGAGAGAAAAATCGAATGTCATGTCGGTGTCCCGGGTCACGGCTCTCAAACGCTCCGTGAAGCTCTCATGAATTCATGCAACCCTGCATATGTTCAGATGGGCTTCCTGCTCGGCGCGGAGAAATTCTATCAATATTATACGGCATTCGGTTTTTCTGAAAAGACAGGTATAGATCTTCCCGGAGAAAGCGAGGATATTTTCTTCGACCAAGAGGGTATAGAGGGAAAAATGTACGACATTGACGTTGCCGTAGCATCGTTCGGTCAGAACTTCCAGATAACTCCTATGCAGATGGTCATGGCTCTCGCTGCTATCGGAAACAACGGCAATCTTATGCAGCCGTATGTTGTCGCGCAGATCACCGACTCTGCAGGAAATGTAGTAAAATCGACAGAGCCTACGGTCAAGCGTCAGGTTATAAGCGAGAATATAGCAAAACAAATTTGCGGTATGCTTCAGGAGAATGCGATAAGCGGCGGCGCTAAAAACGGCTATGTTGCGGGCTACAGGATCGGCGGAAAGACAGGTACGTCGGAAACGCACCGTGATTACAACGGTGATAAGGTGGATGACTATATTGCTTCATTTGCGGGCATAGCGCCTTCGGATGATCCCGAGGTCGCACTCATATGTTACTTTGATACTCCTACGGGCAATAACTACTATGGTACTGCCGTTGCGGGACCATGCTTTAGAAATATTATGTCGGAGGTTCTCCCGTATCTCGGAGTAGAGAAAAAGTACAGTGAAAAAGAGCTTACTAATCTGAGTGCACAGACGGAATCATATGTCGGCATGACGGTTGATGAGGCCTCCGCAGCTGTAACCAAGGCTGAGCTTGTTCCGATAATAAAGGGTGATGGAGAAAATGTTATATCTCAAAGCCCGAAAGCATACTCACAAATCCCGAAGGATGGAACTGTGGTACTCTATACGGACGATTCGGCACAAAGCGATATAGTTACGGTTCCTGACTTTACGGGATTGACTATGGCACAGTCGTCTACACTTGCTGCGGATTCGGGATTAAATATCACTATATCGGGTACGTTCTCGAGCGATGAATCCGTGAGTGCGGCAAAGCAGAGCGTTGAGGCAGGGAAAAACGTTGCCCGAGGAACAGTTGTGACCGTTACGTTTGAACAAAAGGATAATATCATGTAGGTATAACACAACGGCATAGAATGTGAGGTGCACTTCAGATGAGTGAAATGAGATCGACTGCTGTTAATAAAAGAGTAAAGCTCATTGCTGTTTCGGGAAAAGCGGCTAAGGATGCCGCAAAGCTTCTCACAATGATTTTGAGTACCTGTGGCTTCAGGGCTTCACAGTTAAGCCTTAATGAGCCTGCGTGGGAGGAAGCCCTTGAAACTGCAGGTGATGTCTGTGACTTTGTGGTTCTGGATACCGAACTGTTTGACATAAAGCTCACGGATAAATTCTCTCTTGAAACGGCATTGGTTATAGGAGAGACTAAAGACATTGATGAAGAGGGATTAAGCAAGTTTAAAAATGCTGTTTTGCCTTATTCCATGAACGGCAGCATAACCGAGAGAAAAAGAAATATGCTTTTTTATTCAATAGATAATAACGAGGCTGATTTGATAGCCAAAAATATTAACCTACGGGAGGACAGAACGGTTTTTGAACTGCTCGGAACCGGAGTTATTGGTCGTGCCAAGTTTTCAAGAACAAGCGGATTTTCAGTAGAGCTTGTGCTTGCCGCGGCCTCCGCTCTTATCGCCATGGGAGTGCCGCTTGCCTCAGTGCTTAACGTAATAAATAGGCTTTAACGTTTTGACGTTGAAAAAAGCAAAATTTTGAAGGGTGGAATAATAATGATAGGAATGTGGACCGTTATTTCGGCAGTGGCAGCGTTTGGAATATCTGCTGTCACAGGTATTTGGCTGGTTCCGTTTCTCAGAAAGGTACATTTCGGTTCAACAATACTTGACATAGGGCCAAAATGGCACAAAAACAAGCAAGGGACTCCGTTAATGGGCGGATTTATGTTTATAGCGGGAATCATAGTATCGACGACCGTCTGTGTACTTCTGTATTATTCGTTTTCAGGCAGCAACGACGTACCCGCTGAAACCCGGCTTGCCTCAATAAAAATATTTGCGGGACTTATAATGGCGGTCGCTTTTGGTGCGATCGGTTTTATAGACGATTATATCAAGGCTGTCAAAAAGCGAAATCTTGGTCTTAAGGCGAGACAAAAGCTTTTTCTTCAATTTGCGGTTGCAATAGCATATCTTTTTTCTATATATCTCAGTGGCGGTACAAGTGTGACCTTTATCCCGTTTGTCGGAATGGTCGACATAGGAATTTTTTATTGGCCGATTGCGGCTATACTTATTGTCGGAATGGTAAACGCAGTCAATCTGACGGACGGGATCGACGGTCTTTGCGGTTCTGTAACGTTTTTCGCGGCTATTTTCTGCATGATTATATCAAGCTTTTGCGGGCTTATGGGTATGAGTATTTTTTCATCTGCCGTTGCAGGCGGCTGCCTCGGATTTTTGCTTTGGAATTTTCACCCCGCAAAGGTGTTCATGGGTGATACGGGTTCATTGTTCTTAGGCGGAGCTATTTGCGCTTTGACATTCGGTATGGATATGCCGATACTTCTTATTCCTCTTGGTATCGTATATATTATAGAGATGTTCTCTGATATTTTTCAGGTTATTTACTTTAAGTTGACTCACGGAAAACGTCTGTTTAAGATGGCTCCGATACATCATCACTTTGAAATGTGCGGCTGGTCGGAGATAAAGATTGTAATTGTGTTTTCGGTTGTATCTGTTTTGGGCGGAATAGGGGCTTTTGCCCTATCTCAATGCAGGTGACATAACGGATACAGGCTCCTGTTTATGAAAGGATGTGCTTTTTTTGCCAAATCAAAATTCGAGTGCCCGGGCCAACGACAGAGAATATGGTGATATCAGAACTGAGTCTAAGCCGCATACTTCTCAGCCTAAAAAAGTAAGAAAAAGACTAAAGTTTTTTTCGGTTCGTCTCGGTCTTGATATGCCGTTTCTTTTTTTGGTTATAGCGCTTCTTTTTATAGGTCTTGTAATGATGTTTTCAGCGAGCTATCCGGCTGCATATTTCTATGAGAACGACAGCTACTATTATCTTGTTAAGCAGGCTATTTTCGCGGGGATAGGCATAGTCGGTATGTTTTTCTTCTCATACTTTGACTATCATCACCTGCACAAGTTCGCGTTTCCGATACTTGTTTTATCGTTCGTTTTATTGACGGTGGTCCTGTTTATACCGTCATCAACGGGAGTTCACAGATGGCTTCCGCTCGGTATTTTCAGTATACAGGCGTCAGAAATCGCTAAGCTCGCTATAATAATATTTCTCGCTCACTGGGGTTCGGTACATATCAATGAGATGGGAACATTCAAGATAGGCGTTTTGCCCGGATTGATCATTCTCTTGATTACAGTCGGGCTTATGATTCTTGAGCCGCATTTTTCGGGCATAGTAATCATTGTTGCGCTTGCTGCGGTCATGATGTTCCTGAGTGGTGTCAAGCTCCGCTGGTTTGTCATAGCAGGGGGTATTATTGTTGCGGCGGTTCTTGCTCTTATAGCTACGGACAGTCTCGGATATGCTATTGACAGAATCGGAGGCTGGGGGCAGGCTCTTGACTATGTCAGTGACCAGCAGTGGCAGGATACATATCAAACGAGAAACTCGCTATATGCCATAGGTTCGGGCGGTTTTTGGGGCTTAGGTCTCGGACAGTCGAGGCAAAAGCACCTGTATTTGCCGGCCGCTCAGAACGACTTTGTTTTCGCTGTCGTCTGCGAGGAATTGGGCTTTATCGGAGCGCTGATCATTTTACTTATTTTTGCGCTTCTCGTATGGAGAGGTATTACCATATCTATGCGCGCTAAGGATAAGTTCGGTTCACTTCTGGGTATAGGACTTACGGCGCAGATAGGACTTCAGGTTGTACTCAACATAATGGTTATAACAGATATGCTGCCGAATACAGGTATCAGTCTGCCGTTCTTCAGCTACGGCGGTTCATCCTTGATAATGCTTTTAGCACAGATGGGAATTGTACTCTCAATCTCAAGAACCGCTAACATTGAAAAAACATAGCGGAGTGCCTCCGCAGGCAGTACGCGTGGTCGCTTTTCGCCGTGCGGCAAAAGCTTTTACGATGTTATGTGACGTATGTGTACTGTGCAGGATTTAGTTAGCACTGAATTAGCATACGGTAGTTAACGGAAATTACTTCTCTACGCTTACATAAGCCTAATCAGTCAGTGTCGAAGTTTTTTGCCGTTTGGCAAAAACGCTACGCGACTTGCGAGTCGAGGCACTCGACCGCTGCATGAGATCTATTTTATTATACCGGATTTTTAGGAGTGGTGAATTTTGAAAATAGTTTTTGCGGGTGGAGGTACTGCCGGACACATCAATCCCGCTCTCGCTGTTGCGGGATATGTCAAGAGCCGTCAGCCCGATACAGAGATACTATATATCGGTAACAAAGGCGGTATGGAGGAAAGACTTGTCGCACAGGCGGGTTATGACTTTAAAGCAATTTCAATTCAAGGCTTTTCAAGAAAGCTTACTCCGGCAGGTATTAAGACAAATATTGTAACAGTAAAAAAGGCTGTTACCGCAAGCAGGGAAGCAAAGAAAATTCTTGCTGAGTTTCAGCCCGATATTTGTGTCGGAACGGGCGGATATGTCAGCGGTCCTGTAATAAGAACTGCCGCTAAGATGGGCATACCGACGATAATACATGAGCAAAATGCTTTTCCGGGCGTCACAACTAAGATGCTCTCTAAGCATGTTGACCGTGTTATGCTTGCTGTTCCGAGTGCGAGGGAGTATCTCAAAAAAGGCTGTGCCTTTGTCGATACAGGAAATCCCGTCAGAGGAGAAATACTTACAGCAGATAGAGAAGCAGCTCGGCGCGAGCTCGGCCTTGACAGCCGACCTGTAATTCTTTCGTTCGGGGGCAGCTTGGGCGCGAGGATCATAAACGAATCCCTTGCCGAAATAATAACGAGAAGCGCAAATGATGGCAGGTATCAGCACATTCACGCTTACGGTCAATATGGCAAGTGGTTTCCCGAACTTTTGAAGGAAAAGGGAGTGGATCTCAAAAAGGCAGCCAACCTAGACATAAGAGAATATATTAACAATATGCCGACCTGTCTCGCCGCCGCAGACTTGGTCATCGCAAGATCGGGTGCAATAACACTGAGCGAGATCCAGGCGCAGGGGAAGCCGTCAATATTGATTCCGTCTCCTAATGTTGCTGAGAATCATCAATATCACAATGCCATGGCTCTGGCGAAAAATAATGCGGCGGTAGTTATCGAGGAGAGTGAGCTTACACCTGAAAAACTGACGGCAGAAATTGATAAGCTTGCCTCAGACAGCAAGCGTCTCGCGGAATTTGCCAAAAACGCAAAAGCAATGGCTATAACTGACGCGGCAAAACGGATATACTCGGTCATTGTTGAAGTGCTTTCCATGGCTAAGGTCAGGAAAAATAAAGCTTAATAAAGTAATTTTATAAGATATTTTTGCTAAACTAAGTGTTAAACAGTCACTTTAAATCAATCATCCACATAGTATATAGTTGTAAAGCTATTTCTTAGAAAAAGGGTGTTGATTTTGAAAAAGCTGATTATAGACGGCGGTTTTCCGCTTGGCGGCAGTGTTAAGCTTCAGGGAGCTAAAAACAGCGCATTACCGATACTTGCGGCGACTATTCTCTGTGACGGTGAATGCTGCATAGATAGTTGCCCGCGTCTTTCAGACTGCGACGCCTCGATGGATATTATAAGGTATCTCGGCCGCGGCGTCCGACGGGAGGATAACTGTGTTATAATCGGCGATGGCAGCATATCTAGGTATGATATTCCCGAAAGTCTTATGCGTGAAATGCGCTCGTCGATAATTTTCCTCGGAGCATTGATCGCGAAAACAGGGCATGCCTCTGTATCGTTTCCGGGCGGCTGTGAGCTTGGACCTCGCCCGATAGATCTCCATATTTCCGCGTTCAGACAAATGGGTGTTACCGTTTCGGAAAATCATGGCTTGATTGATTGCACTGTTCGTGGTAAACTAAAAGGCGCAACGATCTCGCTCCCGTTTCCGAGTGTCGGTGCGACCGAGAATATAATCCTCGCCGCTGTAACGGCTAAAGGAACGACTGTAATATCAAACGCTGCCCGTGAGCCTGAGATAACAGATCTTGTGTGTTTTCTTGTGAATTGCGGTGCAAGGATTTGCGGAGCAGGGGAAAGCACTATTACTATCGAGGGTGTTGAGAGGCTTGACGGAACATATCACAGAATAATACCCGACAGAATCGAAGCGGTGACCTATATGTCTGCAGTGGCTGCTTCAGGTGGTTCTGCGGAATTGCGCGGAGCAGTTCCGGAACATCTTCGTGCGGTTGTTCCGATTTTTGAGGAGATGGGCTGCAATATTGTTTCGCATGACGGTATTATTAGGTTGACCGCGCCCAAACGTTTAGGAGCGGTTAAATACATAAGAACTATGCCGTATCCGGGTTTCCCGACAGATGCACAGGCGATAGTTATGGCTGTGGCGACTGTTTGCGGAGGAACGAGCATATTTGTAGAGACTATTTTCTCAGGAAGATACAGGCACGTTGACGAGCTTCGCCGTATGGGTGCAAACATTAAGATAGAGGATAGAGTCGCTATTGTTGAGGGTGTGAACAGCTTGTCAGGCACGAGTGTAGATTCGACAGACCTGCGCGGAGGAGCCGCTCTTATCGTAGCGGCTCTCGCGGCAGAGGGCAGAACAGAAATATCGTCAGTACATCATATCGACAGAGGATATGAGAATATTGAGAACAAACTCTCGTCAATGGGAGCAAAAATTAAAAGAGTTTAAAAGTCGGCAGCGAAAGGAATGGATCAAAAGATGGAAGAAAAAAAAGCAAATGATAAATCTTTTGAGCGAAAAAAGCAGCAAAAGCGGAGAAAAGGCTCCGCACCTAGTAATTCCCAGCCTGCTATGAGCTACCGTGAAGTTCGCGCGAGGTCGGAAAGCGAACAAAAAAAGAAAAAGCAAACATACGGAAATCCAAAAACGAAAAAAAGCTCCCGTGATCCTGATGAAAAACGTCCTGCGAAACAGACACAGAAGAAAAAACGTGTAAATACTTCGTTATCGACAAAATCTGAGGACGATAAGAAACAACGTGCTCAGCTGCCTCAGCGGAAAAATTCCCAAAGCGGGCAGCAGCCGCAAGGTCGAAACAATAATTATAATAATTCGCAGAATGAGCATACTATTTCTGGTGAAAGGAAAAAGCATAATCAGGAGTCTAAGGGCAATGCACCTGTACATAAAGATGCATCGCCGAATGACGTCAAACCCTCTGAAAATGCAAGCAAGCCTCAAACAGAACAGTCAACAGACTCGGAAATAAATAAAAATCCGCAAAAGGTCAAGACAAAGAAGTCTGCAAAGCCTTTTTCCGCAAGGAAAAGACGTAGAAAAATTTTTGCAATATATAGCTCTATGGTTATGGTGATTTTGGTTATAGCGGCTTTCTTGTGCTTGACGGTTTTCTTCAAGATAGACAGTATATCGGTTGAAGGAAAAACACGATATTCAAGTAATGAAATTGTTGATGCCAGCGGGATCTCAATAGGAACTAATATGATTCTTTGCGATACTGACTCAGGCATAGATGATATAAAAAAGAAATTCCCGTATATTGAAAATGTGGCGATCAAGAAAAACCCTTTTAATTCTGTTACGATTTTTGTTGAGGAAGCTAAACCGACAACAGCTATCGAGACAAATGGAAAGTTTTATATCCTGAGTGCGGGCGGGAAGATCATTGAGATACTCGATACCAATAAATATAATGTCCCTCTCATAAAGGGGGCGGAGCTGAAAAAAACAGAGCTTTCCGCAACGATTGAATATAAGCTCGATGGTATGAATGAAATAATAAATAGTATTACCGAAGCTCTAAAAAGTAATGAGATAAACAATGTTTCGACGATAGATGTGACAAATCCGTCAAATATAAAGCTCAGCTATGATAAGCGCCTTACAGTCATTATCGGTATGCCAGATAATATTGATTATAAAATTAAGACAGCAAAGATCCTTATCAATGATAAGCTTGAAAAGGACAGTAAAGGAACAGTAGATGTTTCCATGTGCGCAGAGGGAGGTAAGTATTCCTACTACGACCCATCCGGCGCACCTGAAAGTTGAGGGATTACTATATCAATATCGTCTTGACGGCTTCGCTGAAGATATTGTGCTGCATAGTGGAAATAAACAAAAATGGCGTAATGAAAAATATATCATTCACAAAGATAGATAAAATACCGTAATTATATTGAAATTTTTTTAAAATGGTGGTAAATTATATAATAGACTGGATTAGCGAAAAACGTCGCAGAGAAATACATGATGTCGAATTGGGAGGAGCATAAAAATGCCTTACGAGTTTGAAGAAGAAATGAACAATATTGTGCATATAAAGGTTATCGGTGTTGGCGGAGGCGGCGGAAATGCTGTTGACCGCATGGTTAACGAGGGCGTAAGCTGTGTTGAGTTTATTACCATCAATACAGACCATCAGGCACTCGGCCGCTCCAAGGCAACACAGAAAATTCAAATAGGTGAGAAAATTACTCACGGCAAGGGCGCAGGCTCTATGCCCGGTGTAGGTCAAAAAGCTGCTGAGGAGAGCAGAGACGAGATCGCGGACGCTCTCAAGGATACTGACATGGTGTTCATCACCGCAGGCATGGGCGGCGGTACTGGCACGGGTGCTGCCCCTGTAGTCGCAGAGGTCGCAAGAGAGCTTGGCATCCTTACTATCGGTATTGTTACAAAGCCGTTCCAGTTTGAGGGTAAGCGCAGAATGATTCAGGCGGAGCAGGGCATAGCCGCACTCAGAGAGCAGGTGGATTCTCTCGTTGTTATCCCTAATGAAAGGCTTAAATATGTAAGCGAAGAGGCTATAACTCTTCAGAACGCTTTTGCGGCTGCCGACGATGTTCTCCGTCAAGGCGTACAGAGTATTTCAGATCTTATTCTTCTTCCAGGTATCGTCAACCTTGACTTTGCTGATGTTACAGCAGTAATGAAAGACGCGGGATACGCTCACATGGGTGTCGGCAGAGCATCAGGCAAGGATAAGGCGAAGGTCGCGGCTACTAATGCTATCTCAAGTCCGCTTCTTGAAACTGCAATAGACGGTGCTAAGGGTGTTATCATCAATATCACATCATCACCAGATATTGGCCTTGATGAAATTCAGACTGCTTCAACTATGATAGCTGAGCAGGCTGATGAGGACGCAAATATTATCTGGGGCGCTGCATTCAGCGACGATATGGAGGACGAGATCAGCGTTACTGTTATCGCTACGGGTTTCCCGACAGCGGAGGATTACGATGTAAAGCCCTCCGGTACTGCTCCCATAAGCAGTAAGGCTCCATATCAGCTCGGCGCAACACCGGGTGATCCGAGACAAAAGACTGCAGAACCTGTACAGTCCGCACAGCCTGTACAGCAGAGCTTTACTCAGCCTAAGTCACAGAGGTCTTCCAAGACTACAACACCTGTACAACAGGAAAGGCCGCAAAAACAGCAGAACGCTGCTCAACAATCCTCGGCAACTCCTAATGATGACGACGATTCATTCTACGATATAATGTCAATTTTTAACAGATAAATAATTTATGAGCCGACGAAGCAATTTCCGTCGGCTTTTTGATTTAATGTAAATATTTGCGGCGAACCCAAAGATGAAAATATAAAATTAAAAAGTGATAGAAAGAAAACTGCCATTTGAATTTGTAATGAATTAAGATTTATACTTGAATCTATGTTTGGGTGATAATAAATATGATTATTCATACTAAAATTTTTGAGAGTTTTTAGTGAACCTTTTTAAGAAGCTCTCTGAATAGGGTGCATGGCAAAGCCCAAAACTTGACTTTTCAGGAAATTTTGTGTATACTTATGGCAACATAAATATAACTGATATGATGACGGGAAGAAGTAGTGCGAAACGCTTTCAGTCAGAGAATCGGCGGTTGGTGAGAGCCGTGTGAAGCAGCGCATGAAATACATCTCCGAGTATCCCCTGTGAAAGTCTGTTTTATAACAGGTCGTGTAGCTTGGGACGTTTGGCGCACGTTACGTTGCAACGGCTTTGCTGTAAGACCGTTTGACCAGTCAAACGGTGAAAGAGGTGGTACCGCGGTCATTCGCCCTCTGCGTTTGCAGGGGGCTTTTTTAGGACGAAAGGAAAGAAAAACATGGGAGTATACGAAGAACTTAAAGAGCGTGGACTTATCGCTCAGACAACTGATGAAGAAGAAATAAGGAGGCTCGTTAATAACGGAAAAGCGGTATTTTATATTGGCTTTGACCCGACTGCCGACAGCCTTCACGTCGGTCACTTTATGGCGCTTTGCCTGATGAAAAGATTGCAGATGGCTGGCAACAAGCCTATTGCGCTTATTGGCGGCGGTACTGCGTTGATAGGCGATCCGACTGGTAAAACAGACATGAGAAAGATGATGACAAAGGAAGCTATCGAGCATAACTGCGAGTGCTTCAAAAAGCAGATGAGCCGTTTTATTGAATTTGGTGAGGATAAAGCTATAATAGTAAACAATGCCGACTGGCTTCTTGACCTTAATTATGTTGAGCTTTTGCGAGAGGTCGGCGCGCACTTCAGCGTAAACCGTATGCTTGCGGCAGAATGCTACAAGCAGCGCATGGAGCGCGGGCTTAGCTTCCTTGAGTTCAACTATATGATAATGCAGAGCTATGACTTCTACACACTTTTTAAGAAATACGGCTGCAACCTCCAATTCGGCGGTGATGATCAGTGGAGCAATATGCTCGGAGGTACGGAACTTATCCGCAGGAAGCTGGGCAAGGACTCACACGCTATGACCATTAAGCTGCTCCTTAACTCTGAGGGCAAAAAAATGGGTAAGACGGAAAAGGGTGCTGTATGGCTTTCCCCTGAAAAAACAAGCCCCTACGACTTCTTTCAGTATTGGAGAAATGTAAGCGACGACGATGTTATCAAATGTCTAAAAATGCTGACGTTCCTGCCCTTAGATGAGATCAGGGAGCTTGAAAAGCTCGAGGGTCAGGAGCTTAATAAGGCAAAGGAGATACTTGCTTTTGAGGTGACTAAGCTGATTCACGGTGAGGATGAGGCTAAAAAGGCTCTTGAGGGCGCTCGGGCGCTTTTCGCAAGCGGGAGCAGTACAGATAATATGCCTCAGACTGAAATCACAAGCGGGGACTTCAGCAATGGTGTATTCGGTATTCTCGATCTGCTTGTCAGGGCAGCTGTTGTTCCATCTAAGGCTGAGGGCAGACGTGTTATAACTCAGGGTGGACTTTCGATAGACGGAGAAAAGATAACAGACCCGAATTATACGGTAAAGCCTGAGGACTTTGATAAGGGATATATCGTCATTAAAAAGGGTAAAAAGGTATTTCATAAAATAATTCTTAATTGAGGAAACAACGATATGGAAAATAACAGCGAGATGAATAAAATCTCACATAGACGTAAGGAACGTGAGGAAGCGTTTCTATTGGTCTTTGAGCGTATGTTTAAGGATGATGAAGTTGACGAGGTGTTCGAGAGTGCGGTCGATGCCCGCGATGCCGAGATAAGCAATTTCACGAAAATCCTTGTGAACGGTGTTTACAATAATATTGAGACTATTGACGCGGAAATTGAAAAAAACTTGAAGTCATGGAAGAAAAACAGGATCTCTCGTGTCGTTTTAACACTACTTAGGATAGCTGTATATGAAATATTGTTTATGGATAATATACCGATGAGTGTTTCTATAAGCGAATCAGTGCAGCTTTGCAAAAAGTACGCAAGCGATAAGGACGCCTCGTTCTTGAACGGAGTCCTCGGCAGTGTTGCACGCTCACATGAGAAAAAGAACGGTGAGGAATAAATGATTACTCTGGGTATAGATACGAGCAACTATACGACATCGGTTTCACTGTATGACGGAGAGCGGATCATCAAAAATTCAAAAAAGCTTTTGCCCGTAAAGGGCGGCGCGAGAGGTCTGCGTCAGAGCGATGCTGTATTTCACCATACCAATCAGCTTGCGAATGTTTTTGACGATGCGATTGACGGATTTGACGGCAGAATCGGCGCTATAGCCGTTTCATCAAGACCGCGTGATGTTGACGGCTCATATATGCCCTGCTTTATGGTCGGAGTTAATGCCGCGAGGCTGTTGTCATCAGTGCTGTCAGTTCCGCTCTATACTGTTTCGCATCAGGCGGGTCATATAGCCGCGGCGCTTTATTCCGCCGGAAAGTTGGATCTGATAAACAGCAGGTTTATAGCATTTCATGTTTCCGGCGGCACGACAGAGGCTTTGCTTGTCGAGAAGGGCTCTGAGTATCCTTTTGACATTAGTATAATAGCAAAAACGCTCGATCTTAACGCGGGTCAGCTTGTTGACAGAGTGGGCTTAATGCTCGGACTTCATTTTCCTTGCGGAGCGGAGCTTGAAAAGTTGGCGTTAAAGTACGAAGGAACATTGACGGCGCGAGCGACGCTGAAAGGCGCAGACTGCTGCCTTTCGGGTGTGGAAAATATTTGCGCCCGTATGCTCGCTGATGGCGCCGCATCGGAAAAGGTCGCTTATGCCTGCCTTATGAATATCAGACAGACGCTCGACAGTATGTGTGACGTTCTTACTGAAAAATACGGCGATCTGCCTCTCGTGTTTGCGGGAGGAGTTATGTCGAACTCACTTATTCGTAAATATTTTATGGCAAAATACGGCGCGTATTTTGCCGAGCCTGCGTTTTCGAGCGACAATGCTGCCGGTACGGCGATACTTGCAAGCCTGCTCAGCAAAAAGGAGGAAGTGTGATGGCGGGAGTTTCCGTTATAACTGTTTCCCAGCTCAACTTTTATATAAAGTCACTGCTTGATGAAAATACCGTTTTGCGTGAGGTATATATATCAGGCGAGATCTCAAATCTAACTGACCATTATCGTTCAGGACACATATACCTTTCTCTAAAGGATGATAAGGCAGTCGTGCGAGCCGTTATGTTCGCGGGCAACGCGAAAAGACTGCGCTTTAAACCCGAAGAGGGTATGAAGGTCATAGCCCGTGGAAGGGTTTCCGTTTATGAGGCGACAGGACAGTATCAGCTTTATATTGAGGATATGCAGCCGGATGGCATAGGCGCGCTCAACCTTGCATATGAGCAGCTTAAACGAAGGCTTGCGGAAGAGGGACTGTTCAGCGATGAAAGAAAAAAGCCGATACCAAAGTTTCCAAACAGGATAGGAGTTATAACCTCACCGACGGGAGCGGCTGTTCAGGATATACTCAACATATTAGGCAGGCGCTATCCGATATCCGAGGTGGTTTTTTGTCCTGTGCTTGTACAGGGCGAGGGAGCGCCCGCACAGCTGATAGACGCTGTTCGGAGGTTTAACAGGGCGAATGCTGCCGATGTTATAATTATCGGCAGGGGAGGAGGCTCCATAGAGGATTTATGGGCGTTTAATGACGAGGGTCTTGCAAGAGCGATCGCCGCTTCAGATATTCCTATTATTTCTGCCGTAGGACATGAAACCGACTTTACCATATGCGACTTTGTTTCCGACCTGCGCGCACCGACTCCGTCTGCTGCGGCGGAGCTTGCAACGCCGAACCGTTCCGAGCTTTTGGCGTATTTTAAGAGTATAAGCTCCTCTCTCCCGTCAATAATGCAAAGACGCATAGATTTATACCGTCAGGAGCTTGATAGCCTGACATCCTCGAAAATACTATCTTCACCGACAGAATACATTAACGTACGCAAGAGTGAGCTTGACGTACTTTATGCGGATATGACGAGAGCTTTCACCAATATTGTTTTGGAAAAGCGTTACAGGCTTATGTCCCTCGCGTCAAAGCTTGAAACGCTGAGTCCGATGGCTGTATTGTCGAGGGGATACAGTATAACTGAAAACAAAAACGGAGTTGTAAGAAATGCCGCTTCGCTAAAAAAGGGCGACAGAGTTGACGTGATATTCGAGGACGGAAAAGTATTGTGCGAGGTAAAGGCAGTTTCAATAAAGGACAGTGCCGATGACGAATGAAAGGATGATTTTTATGAAAAAAGCATCATATGAGACGAATATAACAAAGCTGCGTGAAATCGTTGAAAAGCTTGAGAGCGGAGATGCAAGCCTTGAGGAGTCGTTAAAGCTGTTTGAACAGGGCATAAAGCTGTCAACCTCCTGCTATGAAACTCTTAAAAAGGCCGAACAAAGGATAACGGAGCTTTCCGAGATCGAAAAGGAGCATGACAGCGATGGCGATAATGAATGAATATTCCGATATGATAGAGAAAGCACTGTCAGAGTTCCTTGTGAAGGATAAGGATATAGGTGGTCTTGTTAAGTCCATAGAATACAGCCTTATGGCTGGCGGAAAGCGAGTGCGTCCTAAGCTGGTGCTTGAGTTTTGCCGAGCCTGCGGGGGAGAGCCCGAGAATGCGCTCGATTTTGCCTGTGCTGTCGAGATGATCCATACCTATTCGCTAATACATGACGATCTGCCCTGTATGGACAATGACGATATGCGTCGAGGAAAGCCCTCGAATCATTGCGCGTTCGGTGAAGATACTGCGCTGCTGGCGGGGGACGCGCTTCTGACGCTTGCGTTTGAGACGGTGCTTTCGGAAAATGCTGTGCGTGCGACATCGCCTGATTCCGTCGCGAGGGCAGGCAGGCTTCTTGCAAATTTCGCAGGCGTTCAGGGAATGGTTGGAGGTCAGTTTATCGATCTCAGCATAGAGGGAAAAAAGGTTGAATCCGATATTCTTGAGAAGATGTATGGAAAGAAAACAGGCGCGTTGCTCAAGGCGTCGTGTATGCTCGGATGTATCGCTGCGAATGCTGACGTGGAAAAGATAAGGGCTGCTGAGATCTTCGGCGGGAAAATAGGTCTTGTTTTTCAAATAATTGACGATGTGCTTGATGTAGTTTCAACGACAGATATTCTTGGAAAGCCCGTATTAAGTGATGAGCAGAACGAAAAAACGACCTTTATGTCACTGTATGGTGAGGAAAAATGCAGAGAAATCGCCGCTGTACTGACTGATGAGGCTTTGACAGCCCTTGATGTTTTTGGGACGGATAAGTCGGTCGGGCTCAGGGATTTTGCCGTAGAGCTTTTAAACCGTAAAAAATGATATTATACTTCGGGATGTGTCAATTACTGCACAGCCCCGTAAAAAGTAGACAATAGAAAAAAGAGACCTCCTATGGTATAATTAAAGAAGCAACCATAGGAGGTTTTAATATGTCGAAAAAATATCAAAACATTAAACAGTATGAAAACATGATATTAGAGTTAAAAAGCCAAGGATCCACACACAGAGAAATCGGAGAAAAACTAGGGCTTAGATATATACAAGTAAAAAAATGTGTAGAACGATATAACAAAAGGCAACGCATGATAAAAGCAGGAAAAGAACTACACAGAAGAGGACGTCCAAGTACAAAAGAAGGAGAACTGCCACCGTCAATCCAGCGGTTGGACAAGCTTGCACAAATGCGATATGTGTTAGCAAGTAAAGAAAGATATATCAAAAGATTGGAAATGGAAAATGAACTGATGAGGGATTTTCTCTCGCTCACAGAAAGGAAGTGAAGCCATAAATCAAATATCAGATTATCGAAAAACATAAAGACCAATACAGCATAAGCGAAATGAGCAGGTTCTTTGGAGTATCAAGAAGCGTATATTACAAATACCTTAAGAGGAAAGATATTCCTGCAAAGGATTTGTATTTTGCAAATAAAATAGCGGAATGTCAAGTTGAAAGTCATAGAACCTATGGATATCGCAGAGTTCATATTTGGTTGCAAAGAGAAAAAATATATTGTTATCCTAAAACAGTTCTGCGAGTAATGCAAAAATATAATTTGTTATCGGTAGTAAGAAGAAAGAAATTTCACTAGCCCCTTTTTGTACTGTCTACACAAATTGGTGTGGTTCAATACAGGAACGCATCCCTATTTTTTAAAAAATTTCGGTCTTGGCTTTTGAATTTATATATTAAAGTATCCCGCGAAAGCAAATTTAACTTTTTAATTATCTTGTATTTCTTTACATTATATGATACTATTTTATGTAATATAAATAGTAAGCTCTTAGTAATATAGCGGAAATTTTTTACATTAACTTAGGAAAGGGGAAATTTGTTAGCAGATAAAAGAAAGTGTGTATTGCGGCATACTTTGTTGCGGGAGGGAGAGATTTTTTTGAGGAAAAACAAATTATTGGTCGATAAGGTTAAGGAATCCTTAAAATCTGTTTTGCCAATTACGCTTATAGTATTGCTCATAACGTTTACAATTTCGCCTGTTTCATCAGATATACTGCTTGGATTTGCAATAGGCGCCGTAATGCTTGTTGTGGGTATGGGACTTTTTACGCTCGGTGCTGATTTGTCCATGACAACGATAGGCGAACGTATCGGCGCGCACATGACAAAATCACGAAAGCTGACAGTCATAATCATAGTATCGTTTATTATCGGAATCATTATTACCGTTGCTGAACCCGACTTGCAGGTTCTTGCCGAACAGGTTCCGGGTGTTCCGAACATGACGCTTATTATTTCAGTAGCGTTGGGAGTAGGTCTTTTCCTTGTAATGGCATTGCTGAGGATAATTTTCAGGATTCCGATTACGGTACTGCTTGTTGCACTTTACATTATAGCCTTTGCTCTGACGTTTTTTGTGCCGCAGGACTTTCTCGCTGTCGCGTTTGACTCTGGGGGAGTAACCACAGGACCTATGACGGTTCCGTTTATTATGGCTCTCGGCGTTGGCGTCTCGTCTTTACGAAACGATAAGGACGCGAACAGGGACAGCTTTGGTCTGGTTGCACTTTGCTCGATTGGTCCGATACTGGCTGTACTGATACTCGGAATGATATACAATCCTGACAGCAGTTCATACACCTCTGAAAATTCGGCTGTTATGAGCGGTAATTCGCGAGAACTTATATGCGTTTTTCTGAATAATCTTCCGAAATACTTAATTGAGGTTGCAATTTCACTTTCGCCTATTCTTGCATTTTTTATTTTATATGATTTTGCAATATTAAAACTTTCTAAAGGTCAGCTCATAAAAATTTTTATTGGCTTTGTATATACATATCTCGGTCTTGTGCTGTTTTTGACAGGCGTTAATGTCGGATTTATGCCCTTGGGCAGTTATCTCGGTGAGGCTATCGGAAAGTTGCCGTACAAGTGGATACTTGTGCCGCTGAGCATGATAATAGGATATTTTATAGTCGCGGCAGAGCCTGCCGTTCATGTCCTCAACAAGCAGGTCGAGGAGATAACCGACGGTGCTATTTCACCGAAGTCAATGGGCAGATGCCTTTCTATCGGCGTTGCTATATCTCTTGGGTTAGCTATGATCAGAGTTCTTACGGGAATATCAATTATGTGGCTTATTGTACCGGGATATGCACTCGCAATAATTTTATCATTTTTGGTGCCGAGTATATTTACTTCGATAGCATTCGATTCAGGCGGAGTTGCGTCAGGACCGATGACGGCGACTTTTCTGCTGCCGTTTGCAATGGGGACCTGCACGGCGGTAGGCGGCAATATTGCAAACGATGCGTTCGGTGTTGTTGCAATGGTAGCGATGACACCGCTTATCACGATTCAGATCATGGGGCTGTACTATAAGCTCAAGCAGAAAACCGCTCCCGAAGAGGCAGTTGTTGAAGAAGCAGCCGAGGACGATGAGATCATTGAGCTATAAACCGATATGTTCGTAAAGCGAAAAAGGGGAACACTATGAATGAATTAACATTCTTGACTGTGGTAGTCGATAGAGGAAAGGGAACTAAGGTTGAAAATATTTTCAAAAAGAAAAATATATTTTTCGGACTGTTTGCCCACGGCACAGGTACGGCAAGCGACGATATAAGAAAATACCTTGGTTTGGCGGAGCCCGAGAAGGATATTCTTCTATCGGTACTGCCTTATGAAACGATGAAAGCGGCAATGAAAATTCTTATGGCAAAAATGGATCTTGACATACCGGGAAACGGAATAGCATTCGCTATTCCCGTGGCAAGCGTCGGCGGCGCCTGTACGCTGAGGTATCTTCTTGGCGATAATAATACTAAAGAATATAATAAGGAGAATAGAGCGAAAATGAACGCTGAAAGCAGTCACGAGCTTATTATAGCGATTACAAACAGAGGATATGTCGATACCGTTATGGACGCTGCACGAAGTGCAAATGCGATGGGAGGTACTGCGATACACGCGAGAGGTACCGGAAAGAAACAGGCGGAGAAATTTTTCGGCGTTTCAATTGCCGAGGAAAAGGACATGATTTTCATTGTTTCTGATGTCGTCTCTAAAAACGGTATTATGAAGGCAATCATGACGCGTGCTGGAATGAAAACCGAAGCAAGGAGCATAGTTTTCAGTCTGCCGATAAGCGATGTAATGGGACTTAGGAGCGAATTTGTGGATTTTTCCGAAATGGATAATTGAGGTTAAACAATCATATGAATTGTAAGGTTTGCGGGTCTGAGAGCGGAAAATATCAGCTATGTAAAAAATGTTATTATTTGACAAAGGACGGGAAGCTCTCTAAGTGTGAAAAATGCGGGAAGTGGCATCAGGCTGACGTTCCGTGCGGTGAGGTCGATAACAGCGAACCTGTTGATAATTCATCGGAGTTTGTGTATAACGCAAAAGAATCTTTGTTGACAGAATGCGAAAAGAAATTTTATTCTGCCATCATATCTGTTTTGCCCGACGGGTTACAGGTTTTCCCTCAGATAAATTTAGCCGCAGCAATAGAAAAGTTTAGTGATTCACATTTTCAAAATGAGCTTTTCAGAAATATTGATTTTCTGATCACTGATTCTGAGCTTAAACCTCTGATATTTATTGAAATAAATGATTCCTCGCATAATTCGCCTCAACGAAGGGAACGTGATCAAAAGGTCAAAAATATTTGTGAAGAGGCTGGTATACCGATCATAACCCTATGGACGTCATACGGAGTCAACAGGGATTATATAAGACGCAGAATTGAGGAAACGCTTTCCTCACTTCCTGTTAAGAGGATAGCCCACAGTAAGGAAAGTGCGAAGAAAAGCTCAGAAGGTTGTTATGTCGCGACCTGTGTTTACGGTTCATATGATTGTCCCGAGGTCTGGACGTTAAGGCGTTTCAGGGATTACCGCCTCGCTAAGTCCGTGTTCGGCAGGCTTTTTATCCGTACATATTATGCCGTCAGCCCTAAGGTGGTAAAATTATTCGGAAGCAAAATGTGGTTCAGACATTTTTGGAAAATCATACTTGACAAAATAATTTTAAGACTGCGATCCCGCGGGTATGAGGATACGCCATATTATGACAAGTGAGGGGTGATATTATGGTTTACTTCACAAGCGACCTGCATTTTGGTCATGCTAATATTATCAGGCATTGTGACCGCCCGTTTGACTGCGTTGATGAAATGGATCATGCCCTGATAAAAAACTGGAACAGCCGTGTTGGAGAAAGTGATACTGTATATATAGTAGGGGATATGTTTTTTTACTCATCAAATTGTATTGATTCAATTTTGCAAACGCTCAATGGTAAAAAGCATTTGATCATAGGCAACCACGACAAGCAATGGATGAAAAGAACAGATCTGAACCGGTACTTTGAGAGCGTCACACCTATGCTGGAGCTTAAAGACAACCGCCGCAGGTTCACGCTGTGCCACTATCCTATGATGACATGGAACAATGTCGGTCAAGGTGCGTTTCTTATTTACGGTCATATCCATAATAATACAGCGGATTTTTATTGGTCGCTGCTCAAATCAATGGATAACGCCTTTAACGCGGGCGTTGACATAAACGGCTTTTCGCCTGTTACATTTGAAGAGCTTGTAGAAAATAACCGTAAATTTAAGGAAAATATATAGCAGTCGTATATCTTTTAAAATCTTCAGCAATATGTTATACTGTAAAAGCTGAAAAAGAATTTAAGGGTGGTATGGATGAAATTTTACTGCGAACTCAAAAAAGTCGTTGACGACTCATATGATATAGAAATCGGACATAGGCTTTCTGATACTCTAATCAATGATATTAAGAACGGCTTAGCGGGAAGTATAAAAAAGTTCGCCGTTGTTACAGATAAAACAGTGGAAGCTCTATATGCGGCTGACATACTTGATAAGCTGATTGCGGCGGGGTATAAGGCTGATATGTTTGTCATACCTGCCGGCGAAAAGTCAAAAACAAGACAGATGAAAGAGTTTGTTGAGGATTCGATGCTTGAGAAGGGTTACCGCCGTGATTGCTGTGTAGTAGCCGTTGGCGGCGGTGTTGTAACGGATTTGGCGGGTTTTACGGCTGGGACGTTCGGACGAGGCGTACCGTTTATCAATTATGCTACTACACTTCTATCTGCCGCTGACGCATCTATTGGCGGGAAAACCGCTGTTGATACTCAGCTCGCGACCAACCTCATAGGAATGTTTAATCAGCCGAAAAAGGTTTATATCGACATAGACACATGGAAAACGCTTCCGCAGAGACAGCTATCAAGCGGACTGTCTGAAACGATAAAGCACGCCTGTTTAGGCGACGAAGAGATGTTTGACTATCTTGAAAAAAACATCGAAAAAATACTTGTAAATGATATAGAGGCATGTGAGTATATTGCTGAGAGAAACTGCCGTGTGAAATATAATGTCGTTATGAAGGACGAACGCGAGAGCGGCTTAAGAGAAATTCTCAACCTCGGTCATACAGTCGGCAGAGCGATAGAAACTCTATCGGAATACAGACTGCTTCACGGTGAGGCTCTTGCAATAGGAATGACGGCTCAGGTCAGGCTCGGACGTAATCTTGGATTTATATCGAGCGAAAATATGAACCGCGTTGTCGAGCTTTACAGGAGAGCGGGACTGCCTGTTGAGATCCCCGAATATATTGACAGAAAAGCGCTCGTCAAAAAACTGTACACTGATAAAAAGGTTCGTGACGGCAAGCTGAGATTCGTTTTCCAAAAGGAGATCGGCGACGTTATGTGCTTTGGTGAAAACGCATATGGGCTTGAAATTCCAGAGGATAAAATAACCGAAATTATTGAGGAAATGTAGCTAATGCCTGATATATGATATAGCTATGCTGAGGAAAGGAATGATTATATCCTTGGACGACTTTCAATACAATAAATTTTTAAGACAAATTGAAATGTGGAACAGAAACGAAGAATTTGAAAAAATTATTGATGCATTGACCGAAATGTCCTCCGAACAGAGAGGCTATGAGTTAAACATGATACTATCCGGGGCGTATGTGAATATGGAAAAATACGCGGAAGCACTCGAGGTTTTAGATTCAGTAGTTGATGAAGGCTCTGCCGACCCGGAGTATTTTTTCAGCGTAGGGTATGCTAATTATTACAATGGAAATTATGACGAAGCGTTAGTGGCTTTTGAAAGAGCGCACGAGCTTTCACCGTTCGATGTGGAAACTCTATTGTTTCTCTGCTTTTGCACAGGTGAGGACGGGCGCGAGGATTTGTTTGAGGAATATTCTCATAGACTTGAAAAACTTGACAAAAGTCTGTATAACTCATATTTTAACTCTCAAGCGGTCATCAAGGAGGGATATACAGACGAGGAAATAGGCTGTATAGAGCTTTTTATAGAAAGTAAACTCGGAGAATACAATAATGTTTTGCACGATGTTTCAGCTGCCAATATTGCTTGCGATATTTTGCTGATCCCTCCGACAGATGAGCGAGATTATTATACCCTTGTGACTTGCGGAATGGGTGCGCATAGAATGAAGGTGCCTGAGGAGTTTAGAGATAAGGAACTTGAGCGTGCTGAGCTGATGCTTTGCCTGCCCTCGAATTGGCACGTCAAAAGCACGAGCGAAAAATGGTTTTGGCCGATAAAAATGATGAAGATGCTTGCAAATCTGCCCATAAATGAGGATTCGTGGCTCGGGGTAGGACATACCGTTTCAAACGGAAAGCCGTGCTATGAGAACACGTTGCTGTCAGGAGTGATACTCGGGCAATCACCGCTGATTGATGAGGAGAATGTCTGTGAGCTACCAAACGGCGAAACGGTCAATTTCTATCAGATAATCCCCTTATATGAGGAAGAGATAAATTATAAGCTTGAGTATGGAGAGGAAGCCCTGTTTGAGCTTATGGGCGATATAGACCCTGTTCTCGATATAAACCGCAAAAATTTTTGTATAGCAAGCCGTAAAAAATATAAGATACCGAAATCAACAATGAGGAAGGTTATTAGCTGTGGCGGCGCGGCAGGATGTTTCGCGACCGACAGAATTATCGTTGACGGAGCAAAAATTGGGTTTATGTATCGTGAGAAGCCTCTCGATAAGAAGGACAGCGGATGGCGGTTCATGGCAGGTGATGAAAACGAGGAGTACATGAACAATGTTGACAAGTCGGGGATATATCATTTAAATACTATATGTAACTATGACGAAAAGGTCATACCGCTGCTTGGTTCTCCTGCGGGTTCGATTTTTGTGAGAGACGATAACGGCGAATTTGTGTCGGTAAAAAATAAGTAGAATTATTTGAAAAGAAGGTTCGTCCGATGGATAACAGAGAAACATTAGAATTAGTTAAGCGAAAGCTTTTTACCGCTGTGGAAACACGAAAAAATCCAAAATATCTTGAAATTTACCTGAATGACGCCTCCGCCTTTATAAGCTATGACAGCGAGGTAAGGCTGCTCTGTATTGAATTTTTGATAAGGATCGGAGATATAGAGCGCGCTGAAAAGCATATCCTTGATACGGATGCCACGGAGTGCGGGGAAGAAATTGAAATACTACGTTCAATTCTGATGAGCAAGCAGGGCAGACGCAGAGAAGGACGAGAGCTTCTCGACAGCGTCAGTCAGGATGGGCTTACAGGAAATTCGCTGAGGCTTTATGTATCGGCTTTCGAGGAATATGGAGAGTTTGAAAAAGCCTTTGAGATTCTGAAGGATAAAATAAACGAATATGTGAGTGATGAGTTTCTGCTGAGGATGCTTATACGTCTGTATAATGAAATGATAATTAAAGCGGAGCTTTTTAATGAGCGTGAAAAAGCCGAGAAGCTGCGAAAGGAGCTTGAAGGCTGTTCGACCTTACTGGAGAAACTCGGAGTAAATGATGATAAACAGTAATCGATTATTTAAAAATAAATTTATCGTCACTGTTCTTTCGTTATTATGTACGGCACTTTGGGGAACTGCGTTTCCCGCGATCAAGCAGGGGTACAAAATTTTTTCTATTCAAGATAATGATATTCCCTCTATTCTCGTTTTCGCGGGCATAAGATTTTTTACCGCGGGAATTTTCGTCTATATTACGCTTTTTATAATAAAGAAAAAGCCGATCGTACCAAAAGGCAGAGAGCTGCTGAATATTTCGTTTCTTGGGATAATACAGACCGCGCTGCAATATATATTTCTCTATATCGCGCTTGTTTTTGTCACAGGTACTAAGTCCTCAGTATATTCTTCATTTGCCGCATTTTTGGGTGTACTGCTTGCTCCCTTGTTTTTCAAGGGAGATAGAATAACCGCTAAAAAGCTTTTGGGCTGTGTGATAGGTTTTTGCGGGATATTGCTGATAAATATAGGCGGGAGCGGGACGCTTGGCAATTTTACGATACTTGGCGACGGATTCCTTATACTGTCTAATTTATGCGGAGCGTTAGGAAATATATTTGCTAAAAAGCTCTCTGTAGACAGTGAACCTATTTTTGTTTCCTCGGTGCAGTTAACTGTCGGCGGTGCTGTTTTGATACTGTTTGGGATTGTCTTTTCCGGCAGCGTTGTATTCACGTCATATGAGTGCTGTCTTATCATGGGCTATCTCTCATTTATCTCAAGCGTATCGTTTGCAATATGGACAGTTTTACTCAAACATAATGATGTAAGTATCATCAGCACGTTTTTGCTTATGATCCCCGTATTCGGAACGGTAACGTCAGGTATTATTTTAGGTGAGGAAATTTTCTCGCTTGTAAATATAATATCAATTCTTTTAGTAACGGCAGGCATTGTTTTTGTAAATTTAAAGAGCAGGTGACAGTATGAACATTTCAAGCGTTATTTCCGCCATGACGAAATATTATGCCGGTGATCCTAAACGTATAGGGCATTTCTTAAAGGTTTACGCCTTTTCTAAAACAATAGGTGAGTGCGAGAGTTTGACGGAAACCGAACAAAAAATACTGGAAACCGCCGCTGTCGTACATGATATAGGAATAAAAAGGTCAGAGGAGCTGTACGGAACATCTTCGGGAAAATATCAGGAAATGTTAGGCCCCGATGAGGCGAAAAAGCTGCTTTCGTCACTGTCGTTTGAAGACAATATTATTGAACGCGTCTGCTATCTTGTGGGACATCATCATACATATAATATGATTGACGGAGCAGATTATCAGATCCTTGTCGAAGCGGATTTCCTTGTAAATGCTTATGAGGATAGCTTGTCAAAGGAATCTATCATAAATGCTCGCGATAAGCTGTTTAAAACCAAAACGGGGATAAAAATGCTAAATGATATTTTTGCATTGGAAAGAGCATCACAATGATAAGGCTGAACGGAGAACAGATCAATAAAACAGCCTCACTGTTCGGAGGGATAACAGATACCACGCTCAAAAGCTGCCTTGAGCGCATAATGGGAGTTGTTTACGGCGACGGAGAAAGCCCGAAAACAGCGGCGGCGGTACTCGGATATATTTTTATCGGCGGAGAGTACAATGAGAAATTTTTATCAGATCTTTTTGAACTGATGAAAGGTAAAGAATTTGTGATAATAACGGAAAATGAAAGGATCCAATCTTCGGTTATTGATTATTATGGTGAACGATGTACAATTCAACATCGCTTTGAGACTGTTAAGAAAATACCGTCACTTCCCAAAACAGACTATATTTCCCCCTTAGCCGACGGCTTTGAGCTTAGATGCTTTAATGAAGATATGTATAAGCAGTCATTAAATGAGGAATGGTCAAAGGATTTTTGCGAGAACTTCAAAAGCTGTGAGGATTTTCTGAAAAATGGTTTAGGATATGGGATAGTATATGGTGATAAATTGGTTTGCGGCGTGACTTCATATACATATTACAGCGGCGGCTACGAGGTGATTGTTGCCACAAAGCCCGAATATCGCCGCAGAGGCTTTGCGAGGGCAGCCGCCCGCGAGTTTATAATGGAGACAATCAGGCGCGGAAAGCTTCCCTCATGGGACGCGGCGCACAGTGCTTCTCTAAGGCTTGCTGAAAGCCTCGGATATGAGCTTGACTATGAATATATCGGTTTAAAAATCACGGGATAAGATGATCTCCCTGTTACTTCATGCTATGAGCGTAGAATAAAAATATTCGGTACGTCATAAACATGGATTAAGGGAGATGATTTTTTGAAGATAGAATGGAAGAAGCTGATAAGCTGTATCGCGATACCACTTATCGTTGGTGGTGTTTCCGCACTTTTGACACGCGGCAGCATGGAAACGTTTGCTTCGGTAAACAAGCCGCCTTTGTCGCCGCCGGGCTGGCTTTTTCCGATAGTGTGGACGATTCTGTATATCCTCATGGGAGTTGCGTCATACTTGGTACTGACGTCGGGAAAGATGAACCGTACCGCGCTGACGGTATACGGCATTCAGCTTGCTTTTAATTTTTTGTGGCCAATACTGTTTTTCAATCTTGAGCTGTACTTATTATCATTTATATGGCTTGTAATACTGTGGCTGTTGATCCTGATAACAACGGTTCTTTTTTATATTATTTCTAAGCCCGCAGGGTATCTTATGATTCCGTATTTGCTCTGGGTCACGTTTGCGGGATACTTAAACCTTGCGATATATCTTTTAAATTAAATCACAAAAATAAGCTCGACAGTCTGCCGCCGTTTGCGAAACTGTCGAGCTTATTATATATATATTGGTTTACTCGATTACGATATTATATTCTCTCATCCAAAAGTCGCATTGTGCGATATAGCTTAATATCTGCGGGGCGCGCATGAGCTGACCGTACCACGGTGACGAGATGCTTTCGGGATCGTTTATAATGCTCTCTATACCGTTTCTGTCAAGAATTTCAGATAGTGGAGAGCTTTTGTCGTCCAATATATCGCGGACGGCTTTAGCGGCGAGAGTAAAGTACTGAGGGTTATGTGTTTTCGGGTACGGGCTTTTCTTGCGCCATATTATTTCGTCGGGAAGCAGACCCTCAAACGCTTTCCGAACAATGCCCTTCTCCCGTCCGTTGAGGCTTTTAAGCTCCCACGGCATATTATAGGCATATTCTACGATACGATAGTCGCAGAAGGGAACTCTTACTTCAAGACCGGAATACATGGACATTCTGTCCTTTCTGTCAAGCAATGTCTGCATGAACCAATCGAGGTTCAGAACAAACATTTCTCTCATACGGCTGTCAAGCTTGCTTTCGCCGGGTAGCTTGTCGGCTCTTTTGCAGGTGGCGGCGTATCTTTCGTGAACATATTCGTCGCCGTTTTTCAATAAACCCTTACGGAGAATAGAATGTCTTATATCAAGAGAACGTGACCACGGGAATGTATCCTCAAACAGAATATCCTGCCTGTGATACCACGGATAACCACCGAATATTTCGTCGGCGCACTCGCCTGATAATACGACCGTGAAATCTTCTTTGACCTTTTGACAGAAAAGAAGCAGCGACGAATCGACGTCTGTCATTCCGGGGAAGTCCCTCGCCTTTACCGAATCATAAAGTGCATTGAATAAATCGGTATTGTTGAGAATTACGTTTTTATGGTTTGAGCCTATCGCACTCGCGATCAAATCAATAAAGTCGCTGTCAGGCGTCGGCTGAAACAGGCTTTTTTGGAAATATTTATCGTTGTCCTCGTAGTCTACGGAATATGTCGTTAGCTGAGGAAGTCCGTTTTTCTTATAATAGTTTGACGCGACGTATGATATTATGCTCGAGTCAAGCCCACCCGAAAGAAATGTGCAAAGGGGAACATCTGATACAAGCTGACGCTCGATAGCATCCGTCAACAGATCCCGAACGTGTTCAATAGTTTCTTCCTGATTTTCCTTATGTTCATATGCCCTCAGTGTAAAGTATTTTCTCTTGCTAAGGATTTTGCCGTTATATGTCGCGCATTCTCCCGGGAGTAATTCCTTTACGCCCTTGATTATGCCAAGCCCCGAGGTTCGTGCCGGTCCTAATAAAAAAATCTCATACAGACCTTGTTCGTTTATTATGGGCTTAACGATAGGATTTTTTAGCAGAGTCTTTACCTCGGAAGCGAAAATCAAGCCGTTATCATACTCGTAATAGAAAAAAGGCTTGACACCGATACGGTCACGAGCCATAAAAAGCCTTTGTTCATCCTCGTCCCAGATAGCAAACGCGAATATCCCGTTAAACTTCTCTACACACCTTGTGCCCCAACAAAAATATGCTGTCAGCACAACCTCTGTGTCACTGTGACCGAAAAAGGTATAGCCCTTTGCGCGAAGCTCCGTCAGAAGCTTCGGCGTATTGTAAAGCTCTCCGTTGTAGACGATAGTGCATATTCTGCCCTGAACGGATTTTGTCATAGGCTGCTTTCCGCTCTCTATATCAATAACACTCAGACGTCTGTGTATCAGACATACGCGGTCCTTAATGACAACGCCATGCTCGTCAGGACCTCGACGCTCCATTGACTTGCTCATATTGTTTATTGTCTGTTCTTCGTCGGTGAAATTCAGCTTGTTGTCATACCATCCTGCGATTCCGCACATAAAATCAATCCTCCCTCTTGATAGTATATGCGTACTAACGGGAAAATTGATTAAAATTATTTTTCTAAATAAATATTACTTTGCGTTTATATTGATAAATTCTGCTTTCAGCTTTGAGTAGACTATTTTTTGACTGCTGTACAAGCCGTAATATCCGCTCAGCATATAGCTGACGGCACATCCGAATGTGAAGAAAATAATTCCCTGTGAGCCGAAAATTTCAATACTTAAAAGAATAGATGCAATAGGGCAGTTTACAACTCCGCAGAACAGACAAATCATACCCATTGCCGCACCGAAAATAGGATCCATGCCGAGCAATGGCGCAAATACACAGCCAAAGGTTGAACCGATAAACAGCGTAGGAACGATCTCGCCGCCCTTAAAGCCGAAACCGATAGTCAAGGCTGTGAAAATTATTTTTAAAACAAATGCCTCAGGTCTTGCTTTTCCTGAAAAAGTATCGGCTATTATTGCGGTACCGGCACCGTTATAGTCACGACACCCGACGATAAATGTTAGGGCAATGATCGCAAGTCCACCTATGATCGGCCTAAAAACTTCATTCTTAATATATTTTTTTACAAGCTTGTGAGATTGCTGCATGATCATACAAAATATGATGCTTATAAGTGCTGCAACAGCTGCAAGCCCTACTGTTTGAGCTAACGAGATAAAGCTCATGGTCGGTATATGCTTGGAAATATTAAAATATAGAGGTGATATTCCCAAGCTGACAGAAATAGAATACGCCACGATAGCTGAAACAAAGCAGGGGACAAGAGCGGAGTAGTACGTTATACCTACGCTTATTACCTCGAGCGCAAAAAATGCCGCAGTGACTGGAGTGCAGAATAATGCCGAGAAAAGCGCGCTCATTCCGCTGAGTATCGAAATGTGCATATCTTTTTCGTCAAGATGCAAGAGTCGTCCTATTATAGAACCAAGGCTGCCGCCGAGCTGAAGCGCCGCACCCTCACGTCCCGCCGAACCTCCGAGAAAATGTGTTATTATTGTGCTGACAAAAATCAACGGGGATAACACCCACGGGACGTCTTGTTTGTTGCGGATAGACTCTATTACGCAGTTAGTCCCCGGATCGTTTTCGAGGCGGCAAAGCTTATACATCGCGGTAATTATAACTCCTCCGACAGGCAGCAGAAAAATAAGCCAAAAAATCGAATTGTTCGCCTGATTCGCGTACTGTATCAGTGTGCTGAACAATGAGCCTATCAATCCGCCAAGTACGCCCGTAAATGAAGCGATTGTCACCCATTTAACAAACGTTTTTATGTAGTTAAACGCAGACTTGACCTTATGCTCAATAATATCTTTTACCATAACCCTCACTCCGTTAAAATTATATCATTATTCGGATATTATTTCAAGATTTTTGTTTTCTGACTGTATTGACCGATGCATTTACAGGATGTATAATTAAGAAAAAATAAACGAGGAGAATATGTATGCCTGTTCCCAATGATCCTATGATACTTTTGTCATATATAAATACTCAGCTTAGGGATTTTTACCCATCTTTAGAGGAACTGGGGAAATCTCTCGGTGTGGATACGGATGAAATCAAAAGCAAGCTTGCGTCAATAGATTATAGATACAATGCTGTTCGCAACCGCTTTGAATAGTTTATTTGACAAAAAAAGCCGGACGTTTTTTCAAGACAGAAAAACGTCCGGCCTTTTGTTTTGAATTTGGAATAATAAATTTAAAATCTGCCGCTCCGCAGGATAACGCCGCGGTTGTCTACAAGTGAAGTGTTTCTCAGATATTCGTCAATATCGGAAAGCACCCATGAAAACTCACTTGAGCGTATAACGCTTCCGCAGTATTGACAGCGTCCTGCGTTAAGAGCGGTTACCTCGCCTCCACAGTTTGGGCATATGATCGTTTGAACGCCGTTTATTATATTTGTTTTTTGGTTGAGGTTAAAACGCCGCAGGAATTTAAGCTGATACCTGGTTTTGATATTTTCGGTAGAGCTGCCCTCAATAGGAATATTTGATCGGCTTGATGCATCAAGTACATAATGTGTGTGTATAGACGTCAAATATACCGTTAAGTATTCGAAGCCGGACTCACGTTCATATTTATTGATAAAACAGCCTGCAATATGACTTATCCTGTAAATATCTCTCCTGTTGTGTTCGATATTATCCTCAAGCAGCGAACGCATTTTGTCAAAAAGGTCATCATTTAGGAAGATACGAGCCGCCTCAAGGTTATTTTGCGACCATGCCTCCCAAAAAATGAAAAACGATTTTTTACACCAATCAATAAACTCGTTTGCATCAAAGGTGGAGTCTGAATGATTCAGAAAAGAGGTGATCTCGCTCGTGTAGTTATTAGGCGAGATATAGGGAGAGGGACGCTCATCGGGATCAGCGAAGGATACGGGATGAAAATTTTGAGGAGTAAAGGCATCGCGTATGACGGATTCGTCCTCGACAGGATTGATTTTTAAGTAGTCGTTGATGTTTTTTGGGCTTTTCATTTGCTTAATAGTAAAATAAGCCAAGATTGCTGCTATACCTAAGAGAATGATAATGGATAAGTAGGGCAAGGCAGCTAAAAAGTGAGTTGCCTGTATCGTGTTTATAGCTCTCTTTATACTGTCAGGATCATCACGGGATAACGGAATCCTGTTTGCCATACAGATACTGTCAAGATTTATATAGATGATTGCAAAATATATGCCGTAAATAAGGGCTAAGCCGAGTATGACACAGAGAAAGATGATCTCTTTTCGGAGACTTTTGCGATTCCGTTCTATATCAGAGGGAGTCTCTGTACGCATTTTCTCAAATTCCTTGAAACGCTGTGCAAGCTCCTGCTTTGCCTGTGAATCATATAAATCGGGATTCTCGACATATGGGTCTGTGTCAGTGGCATTGTTTAATAAATCGCCTAAAAAAGACATACTTCGTTCCTCCTGTTATGTAATCCTAAATATTCCTGATCGTCCTAAATCATCGCCAAGCTCGGTCTTTCTGACAGCGGATATTTTCCAGGGGGAGTCTGTCACCATGCTTGATTTACCGCAGTACGAGCATCTGCCCGCTACGACCGCATCCATTGGCGCTCCGCAGTTGGGGCAGGGGATCGACTTTACATTTTCTGAAATAATGGTTTTTTCGGAGAGCTTTCTACGTAATGTAATAGTATAGAATGTAAAGACATCCTTGCTTTTACTACCGTAATACGATTCACCAGTTTGATTGTTTTCCATATAGTCGATCATACGCGATTTAATATATGCGGAAACATATTCATACTTATCATTGTAATCGTATTTATACAAATAGTCAGTCTGAAAGCTTATTCTTTTGCGCTTGTGAGAAACACCGTTTTGCAGTTGGTCTTCAATATCTGCCTTATCAATAAAGAAAATGTCCTCTGTCGTTAGCTTTTCAAGTAGCTCGAGATCCTGCTCGTTATAGGCATCCATATATGCGATAAAATAATTTTCGATCAGCCATATGAACTTATCCGCACTGAAATTCAAATCTCTTTTGCGTATCTGACCCGTTATCTGCTCGGTAAAGTTCTTTGGCTCTCCGTAAGACGATGCTGTTGGCTGCCACTGTGACATTGCTTGAAGCTTTCGATGTGCGGCAGTATCCTGATCCTTCGGAAATTCGCTCTTGTATTTTAAATATTTAGATATTATCACAACAAGCAGCACCGCAATGAAAATAAACACCGTTAAACCGTTTGAGCTCGAATTTGAGCTATGAGAGCGATAACGCATTTCGGTTACAATGCCAGATCCGGGAAAGGAATACGCGGCGGCAGAAAAAGCTGAACAGCAAAATAATAAGCATACAAGTACACAAAACAGAACTGCCTTGATTTTCATATTTTACTACTAAACTCCTAAGTCTTAATTGTTTTTATCGTTATCCAAAATTACGATCCCTCGATCATCGTTTTGGAAACCGGGTTTAACTGCCTGCATATCTGAAAGCACCCAGTTAAACTCACCTGTATGGATAACGCTTCCGCAGTATTCGCACTTACCCGCGCTTGCGGAATCAACCGGCGCGCCGCAGTGAGGACAGGATGAGGAGATAACACCGTTAATAATGCTGGTCTTAATACCCTTTCTCCTTATAAAGGTGAGCAGATACGTCATATATACGTCCGCGTTTGCGTCTCCCTTGATGACAGAGCCTGTTTTTTCGTCGATGATATAATCGACCATGCGTGTTTTCATGCATACTGTCAGGTGTTCATAGTTTTCATCGCGAACGTATTTGTGCAGAAATGCCTGATTCACATTGATGCGCTCTATAACGTTGATCCTACCGAGACGGATATACTCTTGAATCTGCATATTATGTTGTTCGAAAAGCTCTTCCTTTTCGAGGACTCTGATTTTCTCCCAGTCGCGCGCCGTCCAAGCATTTTGCAAGGTGATAAATATATTTTTGCTCCATGCGATGAATTTGTCTGCACTGAAGTCAGGATCGGACTGCCTGATAGTTTCTGTGATTTTTGCTGTAAAGTCAAGCGGCATAAACTGCTGTGGGGTTTCGCGTGAGCTGTAGGACTGTGTACGGGTAGGAGTATGGGTTTTGGTATGGTTTACACCTTTTAAATGTTTTACCAGTGTCTGAACGATAACCAGAACTATGACTACTATAATCGCAATCGTTAAAACGACGGGATTGTCATCGCTGTTGTCGCTGCGGTCACTGTATGTAGTGGTGTAATTGTCGCCGTAGTCGTAGCCGTAGTCATTGCCGCCGTAGTCATTGCCACCGTAGTCACCGCCGCCGTAGTCACCGCCGCCCCAATCACCTCCGCCGCCGTAGTCATTAAAATTACCGACATCAATTGGGAGGTTATAGTATGCTCCTGCAATAGCTGTAGGAATTGATATAAAAACTATTATTGATAGTATCAGTGTCAGAATACGTTTTTTCATTTTAAATTTAAAATCTCCTTTGGAATTTATATCTATTTCCTCAATACCGGATAAGACCCGGTTGTAGTCACTTTTTTACCACGCTGCGGCAGAAACCGCATAGTCGGAGGAATCAAAAGGATATAGGATTGCCGCAGTTGGGACACAGGGGAGATATAGCACCGTTTATCTTATCTGTACAAATACCTTTATGTCTAATGAAGGTCATAATTTATTTCATATTTTTGTTCTTGGTTTTACTCCCCAACAAAACCTGCTTAGTTTTTTCATCGATAATATGATCACGAGCAGAAATATCAGCATAAACCATGAGATGATCATATTCATTATCTCTGACGAGCTTATAAAGATATGAATTGCGCACATATATTTTTTCCATCATATTTATGCGTCCATGGGCAGAAATAAGTATGCTCCGATCGCCTGTGAAACGATGAAAATATTTAAACTGACAAAAACAATACAATAACAGCTTTTTTCATTAAACAGATTCCTTAATATGTGTAAGGGAGTATAATTATTTTTTTGACGATTGTTATGATTATAATACAATAAGAGCTTAAAAAAAGCAAGTAACGCAATAAAATATTTTGTCGGAATACGGGTGAATTTGACAATAAAAAACGGTACAGCAGACGCCATACCGTTTAGTAATAAATATATTGAATGATCAAAAAAATTATTCAGAATTTTTAGAGGCTTTCTGACTTTTGATAACCTTAAGACGTGAAAATTCCTCTCTGTCCTTTTCTTCCAGAGCCTCGGAGATAAATTTGACCGTCTCCTCAAACTTAGGTATCATAACATTTTTGAGAGCGTTTGCGCGCTTCTGAGTTTTTTTGATAGCGTCCGCCAAGCGATAAACGCTGTTTTCGACCTCGGCAAGAACTGCGGTGAGTTTTTTTACCTCATGAAAGCGAAGATACGCTTCGTCAAGAGCGGCGTTCGTTGAGTAAATGCTGAAATACAACTTTACATCATCTGTATCATTCATGGTGACAATAGGGATCTCAACCCCCATAACGCTCCGATAAAAAAGCTTCAGGCTTGTTTCCTCGGGGACTGTCTTTGAAAATTCATCACAAAAGCCGAGTGTGATGTTGGCAAACTGTAAAGCCTTATATGCTTTATTATAGGTTATGTCGATTTTGTCTTGGATCTCTGTGGCTTTATCTATCAGTGTCATCATTTCACGCACGAGAATATTTCGTTTTCTGTCAAGAAGCTCAAAGCCGTTTTTGGCAAGCGCAAGCGATTTTTTTGTCGCCATCAGATTTCCTTTTGTAGGTACAGCCTGAACTGCCATATAGCGTCACCTCCACAAGCTTTAAGCAATATCCTCATCGTTGCTGTTGTCGTCACTCTCGTCTGCTCCAAAGGTTTCAAACGTGATCGAGTCAGTGTCCTCAATGTAGTATTTGTCGAGGATCTCGTCATCAACACGGTCAAGCTCCTCTCTCGGCAAAGTCGAAAGAAGCTTCCATCCGAGGTCAAGACTTTGCTCGATAGTCCTGTTTTCGTTATAGCCCTGATTTACAAAGTAGCGTTCAAAGAGCTTGCCAAATTCAATATATTTTTTATCTACAGGGGAAAGCTCCTCCTCGCCGATAACCGAGGCGAGCGAACGTGCGTCCATAACCTTCGCATATGCGGCGAAGAGCTGATTCGCAAGCGGTGAGTGATCGGCTCTGGTGTAGCCTTCGCCGATACCGTCCTTCATAAGACGGGAAAGGGAGGGGAGAACGGAAACCGGAGGATAGAGACCGGCGCCCTCGAGAGAACGGCTGAGAACTATCTGACCCTCGGTAATGTAGCCCGTAAGGTCGGGGATAGGGTGCGTAATATCATCATTTGGCATAGTAAGTATAGGTATCTGAGTGACAGAACCGTTTTTACCCTTTATCATACCCGCACGCTCATAGAGAGACGCGAGGTCTGAGTATAGGTAGCCGGGATAACCCTTTCTGCCGGGTATCTCGCCCTTTGACGAGCTAAATTCACGCAGAGCCTCGCAGTATGAGGTCATATCAGTCATAATAACTAGTATGTGCATATCCAGCTCAAACGCGAGATATTCGGCTGCGGCGAGGGCACAGCGTGGTGTAAGTGTTCTCTCAATGATTGGGTCATTTGCAAGGTTGAGGAACATAACAACCCTGCCGAGAACACCGCTTTCGTCAAAGCTTTTGCGGAAATATTCCGCAACGTCGTTCTTGACACCCATAGCGGCAAAGACGATTCCGAATTTGTTGTCCGCTCCGGCTATCTGTGCCTGTCTGACTATCTGAACAGCAAGCTCATTGTGCTTCATGCCAGAGCCTGAAAAAATAGGGAGTTTTTGTCCGCGGATAAGCGTCATAAGTGTATCTATCGTTGAAATACCCGTATTTATATAGTTTTTTGGATAAACTCTTGATACAGGGTTTATCGGAGTGCCATTGATGTTTGCGTTATATTGCGGATAGATTTCGCCAAGCCCGTCTATAGGCATTCCCGCTCCGTTAAATACACGACCCATTATTTCCGGAGAGAGAGCAAGCTCCATCGGACGTCCCTTCAGACGTGTACGGGCATTGTCGAGCGACATACCCTTTGTTCCCTCGAACACCTGAATTACACAGCGCTTACCCTGAGTCTGAACTATTCTTCCGTGTCGAATCGTACCATCATCAAGACGAATATCAACGATTTCCTCAAAGAAAGCATTTTCAACATCGTCAAGAACGATGAGCGAGCCGTTTATCTCCTTTACGCCGACATAATCGAGAACCATTCAATTCACTTCCTTATTTAAGTAATATTGCCGTGGAAATTATTTAAGTGTATGTTCCCTTAAATAACAGATATGGTTGAAAGAGCCTCGTCAATGCTCTTATTCAGTTCATCAAACATTTCGAGCTTGTTATTGGGAATGTCATACTTCATCTTGGTGATTTTTTCAAAAAGATGAAGATCCAGTATCTGTGATATAGGAATCTGTGCGCCGATAATATGCTTAGACTTTTCATATAGATGAAGAATAGTTTTCATCATCAGCTTTTGTTTTTCAAGGGGTACGAAGGTATCCTCCTTGTGGAAAGCGTTCTGCTGGAGAAAAGCGACGCGGATAGCTTTGGCTGTCTCGATAACAAGCTTTTGGTCGTCAGGAAGAACATCTGAGCCTATCAGCTTAACTATTTCCATAAGTTCGCTTTCTTCGTGAAGGAGCGCTGTTACCTTACTTCTGTACTTGATGAAATCTTCACCGAGATTTTTGCGAAACCATGGGTCAAGGTCGGTGAAGTATTCGCTGTAGCTTGTCATCCAGTTGATCGCCGGATAATGTCTTGAATAAGCAAGCGATTTATCGAGTGCCCAGAAGCAGCGAATAAAGCGCTTTGTGTTCTGAGTGACCGGCTCGGAAAAGTCAGCGCCGGGAGGAGAAACAGCACCGATAATGGTGACGGATCCCTCGAAACCGCTCAATGTGTTGATACGACCTGCTCTTTCGTAAAACTCTGAGAGCCTCGAGGGCAGATATGCGGGATACCCCTCCTCAGCAGGCATTTCCTCAAGTCGTCCCGATATTTCACGGAGAGCCTCCGCCCAACGTGACGTCGAGTCTGCCATTATAGCGACATGGTAACCCATGTCCCTATAATATTCGGCAAGCGTGATACCGGTATAAATCGAAGCTTCACGAGCCGCAACGGGCATGTTTGAGGTGTTAGCGATAAGTACAGTTCTGTCCGTCATGGGTCTGCCTGACTTTGGGTCGACAAGCTCGGTAAATTCTTCAAGAACCTGACTCATTTCGTTGCCGCGTTCACCGCAGCCGACATAAACGATTATATCGGCGTCACACCACTTTGCGAGCTGATGCTGGGTCATTGTTTTGCCTGTACCGAAGCCTCCGGGGATAGCCGCTGTGCCGCCCTTTGATATTGGGAAAAGAGTATCTATAACTCTCTGACCGGTTATAAGCGGTACATCCGCGGAAAGCCTTTGAGCCGATGGTCTGGGCGTTCTTATGGGCCACTCCTGGCATAGAGTAAGGTCATGCTTTACTCCTTCATCGTCTTCAATTACTACGATAGTGTCCCTTAGCTTATATTTTCCGTCAGGCTGAACACTTACGACCTTTCCGCCCTTCAGCTTTGGGGAGACCATGCATCTGTGCTCTATGATAGCGGTTTCGGGGCAGGTCGCGTATATCTCGCCGGCTTTAAGATAATCGCCTATCTTGGCTCTGATTTTTACATTCCAATATTTATTTTCATCGAGTGATGAAACGGAGGCGCCCCTCGATATAAACGATGAGTTGGTTTTTTCCTCAATAGCTTTAAGAGGACGCTCGATTCCGTCAAATATGTTGTCGATGATACCGGGACCGAGGAGAATGTTCATAGGCTCACCTGTACCGTATATCGCGTCACCAAGCTTTAAGCCTGTTGTTTCCTCGTAAACCTGAATGGTAGTCAATTTATCCGTGATACCGATGACCTCACCGACAAGTCGCTCATCACCGACATAAACCATTTCCATCATAGAAAATGCTCTTGTGTCCTTGACTGTGACGACGGGACCATTGATCCCGTAAATAACATTGTTGTTTGCCATGCTTTCATCTCATTTTCCGATTTAAAGTGTCATACCTATTCTGTGACCTTTAGACCTGAATTTTTGTAGAACCACTCCCGCTGACCGTCGAGTTTTGTGTCCAGAGTATCATCGGCGATAAGTCCGAGACTTGCGCTTCTGCCTGTGATACCGCCGATCTTAATTTCTTTTGACGCTTTGATCTCGCATGAGGGAGAAAAAGCCGCTTTTATTTTATCGGCAAGCTTTTTCTCTTTGGTTCTTTCTGCTGTATAAGCTGCCCTCAGCTTTTCTGAAAATCTGAGATCCTCGCTTTTAACATATAATACAACGTCATCGGACTCGAGGGCCAAGGCTATCTTTTTAACACTGTCAAGCAGGAACTTTTCGTACTCCGAGGTTTTTGTAAAGGTGAGGAGCTTTTGTGCCGCTTTCTGAAAAACCTTGTCCGCCATCTCGTTGCGCTTCTCAAAGAGCTTTTTTTTGCTCTCCATCTCATCTCGTGAAAGCCTGCCCGAGATGTCCCTCTTTATTGCTGACATTTCTCTCTGAATGAGGGTATATGCTTCGCGCAAGCCCTCGGACTCCGCGCTTTCAAGTTCTTTCTTTTTATATGCTTCAAATTCAAGGCGAAGCTGGTTTCTTTGTTCTTCGGCATATTTTTCAATAGCCTTTAAAAAATTATCTGCATTGCTCTGTGTTTCCGACATGATGTCACCTCCAAAGCGAATTATATCTTGACGCCTATCGCGTCGCGGACATATTTAGTAATACTGTCCTTAGCACGTCCGTTGCCGTGTCTGTCGGGGATCTCGACAATAAGCGGCTGACGTCGGTTAAGCTTTAGGTTATAAACAAGGTCGGGACAAAGGGAAACGAGGCGTTCTGTCATAAGAATGACCGCTACGTCATCGCAGTCCATTGCCCTTGTGAGAGCGTCACGAACCTCGCTGTCCTTGTGTACGACAACGCCGTCAATTCCCGCAAGGCGCATACCCATTGCCGTATCAACATTATCGCTGATTAAATAAAAGCGCATAAGCTCACCTGACCTTAATATGTAAATTATATGAAATCTATTAGAACTTGTTGAGAATAAGGATAGATACAAGAAGTCCGTAAAGAGCAACACCTTCACCTAACGCAACGAAGATAAGAGACTTACCGAATGCCTTAGGATCCTCACTTGTTGCGCCTATAGCGGCAGGAGCAGCGCCGGCAACGGCGATACCTCCGCCTATACCTGATATACCTGTCGCGAGCGCGGCAGCAAGCATACCCATACCGCTTGCCATTGAGTCCATACCCGCTGCTGTCGCGTCGGCTGCATTTACGGTCATAGGAAAGATAAGGCAGGCAAGACCGACGATGCAGAACGAAGCGATCTGAGTGCAAACGGCTGTTTTACGCTTTGCTCCGCTTTTTACAGCCTTATAAGCAAGGGCAACAGAGCCTACCAAGAATACAACGGGTACCGCGAGTAATACAAATTCCATAATTTCCATGATTCAATTCCTCCACAAATTTAATTAAAATAATATTATAATTTCATACGGAAGAGCCGTATAAAATCATAGCCTGTTTCATTCGAGCCTTACAGGTCTGAACTCTCTGCCCTGACCGACATAGAATCGGCTGAACAGCTCGTAATATTCGAGTCTTAAAACCTGGATCGCAACAAGGAGTGCCTCGAGAGCCATGACGATGGCGTTTCCTATTGCTACTATTATCACATACATAACTCCGCCGCCAGACATATTTGCAAGTGTGAATACTACGAGCATCATGCCCGCGTGAACAAGGACGTATGCGCCTATACGCAGGAACGACATTGTGTTCGTAACGTAGCTCAAGCACGTTTCAAAAAGCTCAAAGAAGTTCTGCACGCAATATTCTCCCCATTTTTGCGGCTGCCAGTTTTTATTGCCGGAGACGAGCTTGCCGAGCGGCTCACGCAGGAATATGAGAATGAGCGGTATTATTATAAGGGCTATCACATATATGACGTTCATCAGTTGAATACCGAGGACCATCTGGCACACAAGTCCGACAACTAGCGAGGTATAGAACACAAAGCCCGCGATACCGTTAGGTCCGAATAAACCGCTTTCGTAATCACGCCGTTTGAGTGATGAGAATATATTCATCAGCATTACAATCATGATTACCACAGCGCCGACTCCCACAGAAGCATAGACTATCATGTTTGAGGTGGCAGGCGACATGACGTCAACGGGCTTTTCGTCCATACCGAACAGCAGTTTGTATATCGGGTTAAAGGCTTCCTCAAACCCAAAGCACGACCCGTATATAAACCCGAAAATCGCCGAGGATATTCCGCATGGTATGAGTATCTTGCCTATATCCATTTTTTTTAGCTTCCACATCAGACCGCCGACTATAGAAAGGAGTATACCCTGACCGAAATCTCCGAACATTATTCCGAAAAATAACGTATAGGTTATAGCAACGAGCATTGTCGGGTCTAACTCATTATAATTCGGAAGCCCGAACATCTTGACATAGTATTCGTACCGTTTGGAAAAGGCGGGGTTTTTGAGTATAACGGGGGGAGAGTGTTTTATTTCATCATTGCCGTCGCTGAGCGAATACTCTATACTTGATATTTTATCTAGTCCCTCGGCAAACGTGTTCTCATATTCCGCGGGTATCCAGCCTACAAGTATGAAATTTTTGTGGTACTGATAGACGTATCGTTTTATCGTATAGTAGGTATTCATTTCCTTGAGCCTGCTGTAATACATCATGCATTTGTCTTCCTCAGCCGCCCAAAAAATCGAAATTTGCTGTTCTATTTTTGTTAGTCTCTGTCGGAGTGTGATCTCCTTCATTTTCAGCTGCTCAATGTATTTATCGGGATCGGTAATATCCGACGGAAGCTTCAAACGCTCAAAATAAAGGTTCGCGAAAATCCTGTCTATCTCGTCCTCGCTGCCTAGAGGGGAGAAATAAACTCCCCAATAATGCGTTTGGTCATTAGAACATGGAAAGAACAGCACATACGGGTTGTTGTTTAATTCTTTCAGTCTGTCGAAGCTTTCCTTTGGTATACGTCCGAAGTTGACATTGACGTATCGGCAGGAAAACAGCTTTTTCATATCGAGATTACTCCCGATAAAATGGTTAAGCTCCTCCTGATTTCTCAGGCACTCGTTCAGTTCCGATTTTATTTTAATTTTCTCGGCTGAAAATCTGTCAAGCTTAGAGGAGAGAAACTTAACATATTTGCGGATACCGCTTTCACTTACCGTGAATCGCTTGACTTTTTTGAACTTTAACTCTATATCTGCTGCCTGCGCAGAGGAGACAAGCTCGGACAGCGGTTCCTGATATGGATTTCTTTCGTTGATCGGAACAAACTCTCCGGTGTTTTCGTAGAATGTCATTGCATCGTCCGGGTGGAATATTCCCGATTCGCCGCAATATCGTATGACCCTTTCAAGCTCCGAAGTAAGACCGATAATACTGATCGCCTTAACAGGCATTACGGACACATAATCACCTCATTTCATCTTATTAGAAGTCTTTCTTTTTCTTCCTCGGACAATCCGTATCGAGCACCCTCGATGAGATTTATTATATTTGAAAATTCTATTTCAGCAAGCGTTACATAGGATAACATGACTACCGAGGAGTTGACCGAAAGCCTTATGTTGCGCTTGCTGTAAGCGGCTTTTAGGGCAGAACCGATCTGTGCCTGCGTAGAATATTCGGTTTTAGTCAGGGTTTTTCCTATATAGGTGGATCCAAGTATTTTAAAAAGCTCGTTTTTGTCATTTGCCTGAAGCATTGAGTCGATTTGAGCCTTTTTTAGTCTGCCGAATGGCAGCAACAGACTCCTTGTATATTCCTCTGAAGCATTGTAGGAGAATCTGAGTCTCGAAATTTTGACAAAGTTCCTGAAATCAACAAACGCGTTCATAAGATTTAAAAGTTCCTTTTTTTCGCTGCCCTTGGTGTGATTGTTGACGGCGTCATAAATCAGTTCATAATTATATATATAGAGAGCATTCTCGATTTTAGGAATGTCAAGGGGTTCATCGCCTTTAGGAATAAACCTTCTGACGATTTTAGAATACCTCGTGTTGTCTATAACATCACACAGTTCTTCAAGATTGCTTACGTCGGAGAACTGTTTAAGTCGGAGCTTGGTGTATTTTTCAAAGAAAACGGGCAGTTCATAGGCATACTCGGATGCCCTCCCGATGCTCATGAGCGTGATACATCTCATAATTTGTTCAATTTCCAAACGATTGATAAAAAACCTTGTCAGAAACTGTTCGGAATTCATATCGAATCTTGCGAGAGATGCTCTTTCGTAGAATATTTTTTTCTTCAGCAATGTTTCAAGCTGACCGCGATGAACCTCGTTTTCGTTTAATCCGGCAAGTATCTCGGAATAAACCGTCTGATTTTTAAGATAAGCAGCGACCTCAGCTACGGTCTTGCAGGCGAGCAGATCCTCATAATCCTTATCGGTAAGTCTTCTGCCGTACATAGTCCTTGCCTTGGCAAGGATCGCGTTTGACGACATAGAGGAAAGCATAAAATCACCCCGATATTACTCTCTTAAATATTTCATCGACCCAACGGTCACAGTTGGCGGCGAAAATCTCATCAAGCTTTTTTTCGAGCTTCGCATGACTTTCACGAGTTTCGGCAAGTGCCTTTTCAGCGGCGTCACGTTCCGACTGTGTGTTGAGCTGTATACGATTTCTCGCTCGTTCAAGATAGTCGTTGATTATGTTTTCCTTGGCGGCAGCGACTTCTTTCTCGTAGTCGAGCTTGCTTTCGAGGATCTCATCGTTCAAGTCGCGAGCTTTTTCATCCATCTCGACTATTTTTGAGATCATATCATTCATAATCTGTACACCTCCGTAAAAATAATAGGTGTGGAGAAACAACTATACAATAGCTTGTTTCCTCCACACCTCCCTGTGTTCTGCTAAATAATATCACAAATTGTTTGTAATTTCAAGTTGAATTTTCGACAATTTGGCTCAACATATATATGATTAAATTGTTTAACTTTTATTTTCCCACGTTAAAGGTATTTGAAATCTTGATTAGTTTTTAAGGCTCTGGAGTGGAGCGGGTATTCTTCCGCCTCGCGCTATAAGTCTTGAGGGAGACTTAGTATTTACCTCCATTACGGGACCTCCGCCAAGCAGACCGCCGAAGCTGAGTTCCTCTCCGACATTCTTTCCGATCGCGGGGATCAGCCTTACAGCTGTCGTCTTTGAGTTTACCATTCCGATCGCCGCCTCGTCAGCGATAATACCCGAGATGACATCAGGGTCGGTATCTCCGGGTATTACTATCATATCAAGGCCTACGGAGCACACCGCTGTCATAGCCTCCAGCTTAACAATAGAAAGTGACTTGCTCCTTGCCGCCTCGATCATTCCTGCATCCTCGGTTACAGGGATAAATGCTCCGGAAAGACCGCCTACATGCGACGAAGCCATAGTGCCGCCCTTCTTGACGGCGTCATTGAGCAAAGCAAGACAGGCTGTCGTGCCATGCGCTCCGCACTGCTCAAGTCCCATTTCCTCAAGGATATATGCGACAGAATCGCCAACCGCAGGCGTTGGAGCAAGTGAAAGATCGACAATGCCGAATGGAACGCACAGTCTCCTTGAGGCTTCCTGTGCAACGAGCTGTCCGGCGCGGGTTATCTTGAACGCGGTGCGCTTAACTATGTCGGCTACCTCGGTGATATTGCAGTCGCCCGCCTTTGCGAGTGCTGCGCGTACAACTCCGGGGCCTGAAACGCCTACGTTTATCACACAGTCAGGCTCGCCTGTTCCGTGGAACGCACCCGCCATAAACGGATTATCCTCGGGAGCATTGCAAAATACAACGAGCTTTGCCGCACCTATGCAGTCTTTGTCCTTAGTTTGCTCGGCTGTTTCCTTGATTATACGTCCCATCTTGGCAACCGCATCCATATTGATACCCGCCCTTGTACTGCCAATATTGACGGACGAGCATACGTTATCAGTAACCGCAAGGGCTTCGGGTATACTTTCGATCAGCGCATAATCGCCGGGAGCGAAGCCCTTATGGACCAGAGATGAATATCCGCCCACAAAGTTTACGCCGACAGTCTTTGAGGCTTTATCGAGAATTTTCGCAAATTTTATAGGGCTTTTTGTCGGGCAGGCTGCAGCAATGAGTGCTATGGGAGTGACTGCTATCCTTTTGTGTATTATAGGTATACCGAAATCCCTGCTTATGTCCTCTCCTGTTTTGACTAGATCCTTTGCATATCTGCAGATCTTGTCATATATCTTGTCACATGCCCTGTCAATATCTGAGTCGATACAATCGAGCAGCGAGATCCCCATTGTGATAGTACGGACATCGAGATTTTCGTTGTCTATCATATTGATAGTTTCAAGTATATCATGTGAGTTTATCATTTTTGATTTTATCAGTCCCTTCAAATATGCTTTTGATCAGATGCGGTGCATAGCATTGAAAATATCCTCGTGCATGACATGGACCTTAAGCCCGAGAGCGTCCCCGAGCGCGACAAGCCTGTCGGCAAGCTCGGAATAAGGGGCAGTGAGCTTATCTATATCAATAAACATTATCATAGCAAACATTCCCTGAAGAACGCTTTGTGTCACCTCGATTATATTTGCTCCGGCATCGGCGCATACGTTTGAGACCTTTGCGAGTATACCGACATTATCCTGTCCGATAACAGTGATTACAGCACGCATAGCTTTATTCCTCCTGAGTTTTTGAATCTTATTTGATTATCCGATATAAAACCTGACTTGTCAAGTTTTTTTTACATTTTAATGAATAACAGTATACACTTTGTTAAAATCTAAGCTGCCGGAATTTTGTACATCATTAAACTTATATAATTTCCTCTGAAATATTATAGATATTTGTGTTGTTATGTCGGTATATTTTTAAAAGACCATATGCTATAATACATAGTATAATAATGGCGGATAATAGAACAGTTCTGCATATTTTTTACTTTGAAGGGATGCTCAGAGAATGAATAATCGCTTTTTTTCTGACAGTCATACGCACAGCGAACACTCATTTGACGGAAACGATTCTGTGGCGATGCTGTGTGAGCAGGCAATAAAGCTCGGACTTTACAGCATTGCGATAACCGACCACTGCGAGTGCAATGAGTACTATGCAAACAATGTAAGAAAAAGTGCCGAGGCATCAATCATCGCTTCAGGAAAGGCAAGGGCGGCTTACGGTGATAAAATAAAAGTATATACAGGTATTGAGCTGGGACAGCCTACGCAAAATAAACTGGCGGCGAATGAGGTTTTATCACTTTGCGATTATGATTTTGTAATTGGCTCTCTTCATAACCTCAAAAACGAGCAGGATTTTTATTTTTTGAAATACGAAGATGAAAATGTTAACGGGATCCTTGAAAAATACTTTACTCAGCTTTACGAGCTTGCTGTTGACAATCGCTTTGATACTCTTGCACATATTACATATCCCTTACGTTATATTTACGGTAAAGTAACAAAAGAAATTAAATATGATACATATAAGCAGATGATAGATGAGGTATTAAAGGTTCTCGTCAAAAATGATAAGGCTCTCGAAATAAATACCTCCGGATTAAGGCAGCGTATAGGCGCTACTCTTCCGGGAGAGGCTATCGTGTCGCGCTTTAAGGAGCTTGGCGGTAAATTTATCACAATAGGATCTGACGCTCATCGTTGGGGCGATGTAGGCTCGGGGATAGAGGTCGGATATGAGCTTGCCGAGAGATGCGGATTTACTTATGTTACTGTTTTTGAAAAGCGTGAGCCTGTTATGTTGCCTATAAATTAAATTATTGTACAGCCGTTAAGGTAAAATTACTCTTTTTTGTCTGATAAAATTATGGTATTATAAAAAAGTGATAAATGAACTGAAAGAGGATTTCATTGAAATGAATTACAGAATAAACCTCGGCGCTTGGAACAGTGTTTTTGCGGTTCCATGCAGCATTGTCGATAATCACATAAAGCTAGCCGGGGCAGCTCAGTTAAAGGTTCTGCTGTGGCTGCTTCGCCATGCTGGTGACGACTTTACCGATGATGATATGGCGCGCGCCTTAGCTATGAGCAAAGCCGATGCTCGCGACAGTATGCAGTATTGGATAGAAACGGGGATAATTGCTGTCGATGACGGCGCTATAGCTCCGGCTTCTCCTGATACAATACCTGCATCGGGCTTTACTGGAGTGAACGTTGAGAGAGAATCAGAACCTTCCTCTCTACCGCCGGCAACCGAGCAGAATTTACCTGATGCCGCACCGGCTCAGAAGTCAGAGCATAAGTTGCTTTCCCGTCCGCAAAAGCCAGATCCGACACATCTTGCGGAGCGTATGGCAAGCGATGAATCAATAGCATTTTTGATGCGTGAGGCTGATGGAATACTTGGAAGGATTACAAGCAACAGCGATAAGTGTACGCTTTTAATGATAAACGAATACGATGGACTGCCTGTTGAGGTAATAATAATGTTATTACAATATTTGCAGGACATAGGAAAAACAAATATGAAATACATTGAGAAGGTTGCATCCTCGTGGGGAGATAAGGAGATCACGACTGTTGAACGTGCCGAACATGAGATAGTCCGTCTGACTCAGGGAAGAAACGCCGCTCGTATTGTAGAGCAGACGTTTGGGTTGGAGCCGCATTCCCCCACGGATAATGAGATCACACGCGCGGAACGCTGGGTCAACGAATGGCATTTTGCGGCTGATATGATTCGTGAGGCATACGAGAGATGTGTCGATGCCAAAGGTAAGTACATCCCAAAATACGTTGACTCTATTCTGAAGCGGTGGCATGACAGCGGAATAGAAACGCTTGAACAGGCGATGTCCGACAAAAAAAACAAAAAGCAGCAGGCAGTCAATGAATATGAGCCTACATATAATCTTGAAGCTTATGAAAATTCAAGTATTTTTGACGAGTGAGGCGGGTGAAATGAGTGGGATATTCAAAAGATGTTTATGACGAGGCTCTTGCGGAGCTTATGGTGAGGCGAAACCGTGCCGAGAATGAAAATGAAGTAACTCGCAGAGAATTTTTCAAAAAATATCCTCGGGCTCTTGAGTTGGAACAAAAAATTGCTCAGATAGCAGTTATGGCGGCAAGGTCGGTTTTTTCTGAAAAGAGCGATCTGCGTACTGCACTTGAGAGGATGAAGGAGCAGAGTCTGAGGCTTCAGGAGGAGTATCGAGAGATTATATTGAAAAACGGATACCCGCGTGACTACCTTGAGGTTCATTATCAATGTTCTCAATGTTCGGATACGGGGTATATTGACGGCAAAATGTGCTCCTGCTTGAAAACGCTTCTCCGTCAAAAGGCTTATGATAAGCTGAATAATTCTTCTCCGCTTTCGCTATCGGACTTTAAGAGCTTTTCGCTTGAATATTACAGCAGGACTCCTGATGAAACGAAAACGGTGTCCCCATATTCGAGGATGGAGAAAATCCTTGCGTTTTGCAGGGAGTATGCCTTTAATTTTCCGAACGGCTCAAACAGTCTCCTGCTTCAGGGAGGACCCGGTCTCGGAAAAACTCATCTGTCTCTTGCGATAGCAAAAACGGTTATAGCAAAGGGTTACGGTGTTATATATGTTTCCGCGCCAGATATTCTTTCTACGCTTGAAAAGGAAAAATTCGGCAGACTGCGTGATGAGGCTGTCAATGAAACGGAAAGGATACTTAAAGAATGTGATCTGCTGATTCTAGATGACCTCGGAACCGAGTTTAATACACCGTTTACTTCAGCGTGTATATATAATATAGTTAATACAAGAATGATGACAAAAAAGCCGACAATAATAAGTACAAATCTTTCGCTGACACAGCTTCAGAAGCTATATTCTATGAGAATGGTGTCACGTATTATTGGTGAAACGACAAGACTTGAATTTATAGGCAGCGATATTCGTCAAAAAAAATATGATGATTCTATGAGGAAGGGTTGATTATTTTGAGCAGAAAGGTTTTTTTAAGTGCGGACAGCACCTGTGATTTAACACGGGAACAAAAAGAGAGATTCAATGTTACGACATATCCGCTTCATATTACCATAGGCAGAACTTGCTATGATGATGGTGTTAATATAACTCCCGACGAAATTTACAGTAACTTTAAAACCACAGGAACACTTCCTAAAACATCGGCTGTGAATGTTCAGGAATATGTGGATGCGTTTACACCCCTTATTGAGCAAGGCTATGATATTGTCCACATAAATATAGGCTCCGCGCTTTCCGCATCACATAAAAATTGCTGTATTGCGGCAAAACAGCTTGGTCATGTCTATCCTGTTGATTCCGCTAACCTTTCTGCGGCGACAGGTCTCCTTGTGTTAGAGGCAGCCGAAATGATAGAACAGGGATTGATTGCTGAGGAAATAGCCGAAAAAATCAAAGCTATGACGACGCGAACGCATGGAAGCTTTATAGTTGACAGACTTGACTATCTTCGCGCGGGCGGAAGATGCTCTACTATTACGATGCTCGGTGCAAATCTGCTAAGCCTGAAGCCGTGTATTGAGGTTAATAACAAGGACGGCTCAATGACTGTTGGGAAAAAATACAGAGGAAAGCTAGAAAAGGTTCTTATGCAGTATATAGATGATAAAATCAGTCAGTATGAGAGCATAGAACCTAAAAGGGCTTTTATCACACATTCCGGTATTGCTTCCGAAAGATTGAAGCTTGTTTATGATTACCTTGAGAGTAAAAAGGTTTTTGATGAGATACTTGTTTCACGGGCGGGCTGTACCATATCATCTCACTGTGGTCCGAATACGCTTGGTCTGCTCTTTATGACCGAAAATTAAAGCTGATGCTATTCGGAAATAAAAAACAAGGAGAAATATATGAAAATTAAAACAAAAGATATAGTTTTAGATACACTGCAAAAGGAAAACAGAGAAATTTCTCGTGACGACCTTTTTGAGCTTACGCATATAAATGACAGGACGAGTTATAACCTCGCCGTATCGGAGCTTGAGAGTGAAGGCGATATAATCCTGATAAAAAACAGAACCGTTGTTTTAAGTGAAGCCCTTGGCTATGTCAAGGCAACTATCCTTCGCAGCTCACGTTATTTTTCGTTCGCGAGACCTGAGGACGGTTCAGCGGATTTGTTTATTCCATGCGAAAAGATGAAGGATGCTATTCCGGGTGATATTGTTCTGTTGAATGATATTCACGAGGAGGAAAAGGGTCCTGCGGCGGGAGTTTTCAAAATCGTAAAAAAAGGCGACAGAATAATTACCGGAATGGTAGAAAGATATAAAAGCAAGCTTTCCGTTATACCCGACGGCAGCTTCGGATACAGTATACCGATCACTAAGGGCGGAGAGCTGAAAGCCCGTGACGGAGATAAGGTTCGCGCTGCCCTTATGTATGACTATCACGAGAGAAAGCTGTACTGTCGTGTTCTCAATATTTACGGAAAAGCCAACAGTGCAAGGATATGCGCTGATGCTATTCTCGACAGATACGGCATACCGAGCAGCTTTTCCAAGGGACTGAGGATAAGCGCGCGCCGACTTTCCGAACAGCCGATAACAGATGAGGAGATCGCCGGACGCAGAGACCTCAGGGATTGGGATATTCTCACGATCGACAGCGCGGACGCCAAGGATCTCGATGATGCTGTTTCTGTCACAGCTACAAAAAACGGCTGGCTTCTCGGCGTACATATCGCCGATGTATCGCATTATGTCAAGGAGGGCAGCGACCTCGATAAGGAGGCATTCGAGAGGGGAACCTCTGTTTATTTTGCGGACAGAGTTATTCCTATGCTCCCAGAGGAGCTTTCAAACGGCTGCTGTTCTCTCAACAGTGGTACGGATAAGCTCACGTTTTCGGCGCTTATGAATATTGACAGAGACGGAAATCTTTGTGATTTTGAGTTCTGTAAGAGCATAATAAACTCAAAGGTAAGGGGAGTTTATTCCGAGGTGAATGAAATCCTTGCGGGAGATGCCGACGCGAAGCTTATTGAGAAATACTCACCTGTCAAGAAAACGCTTGATGAAGCAGTGCCTCTGTTTGATGTGCTGAAACAAAATGCAAAAAAGCGCGGTGAGCTTGAAATAGAAACTACCGAGTTAAAATTCGTACTTGATGAGGCGGGAGTTTGCATCGATGTTTCCCTCAGAAACAGAGGAAAATCAGAGGAAATGATTGAGCAGTTCATGATCATGGCAAACCAGGCGGCAGGACGTCTTGCGAAGGAAAAGGGGATACCATTCGTTTATAGGGTACACGAAAAGCCTGAAGCCGAACGTATCGCCACACTTTCAGATTTAGCGCAGGCGTGCGGCTTCAGAGTTAATAAGATTAAGCCCGGCCTTAGTCAGAGAGATCTTGCAGAGCTGCTTAACGCTTCTAAGGAAACAAGATATGAAAAACTTATGTCGATGCAGGTGCTTCGTACAATGGCAAAGGCGCGTTACGATTTCCGACCGCTGGGACATTTCGGTCTGTCGCTTGAGGATTACTGCCACTTTACGTCGCCTATTCGACGCTACCCCGATACATCTATACACCGCATTCTTTCGGAGCTTGTGAGCGGTGTTTCGATCGAGGAGATCAAGAGAAAATACGAGGACTTTGCGGAGGAATCCTCAAAGCAGTCGTCCGAACGCGAGGTTAGAGCGGTAGATGCCGAGCGTGATACCGAAAAATGCTATGCGGCCGAATATATGACGGCCCATATCGGAGAGAAATATCACGGAATTGTCGAAGGTATAACTGCAAAAGGAATATTCGTTTCTATCCCCTGCGGAATTGAGGGCTTTGTAAACCTCACACGAATCGAAAACGCATTTTTTGAATATAACGGAACAACAACTACTACCGACAAGCGTTCAGGTATAAGCTATTCTATTGGTGATAAGGTTCGGATAAAGGTAACTGCGGCAAGCACTGCGTTGGGAACAGTAGATTTTGAATTGATTTAATTTTAATTAAAAGTATTTTATGACTTTGCCTTTTTTGGCAAGGTCTTTTTATTTTATATATGGTTTATATGCAGGTGGAGGGGCGCGGCGATCCCTCCGAACGATGAATATTGCCGCATAAGAGGCGGCGACGTCTTGACTAAGTTATATTACGGTTATTTTCATACTTTTCATTATTGTGACAGCACTGTCAAAAAGTTTTTCATCAGGACTTGCAATGCAATATCTGTCTACGATTATTTCCGAACGCGGGCAGGCAGTCTTTGCGATAACAGCATTAGAGAGGACACAAACGTCTGCCGACACGCCGACAAGCTCAATGGTATCAAAGCCTTTTTCGCGCAGAAAATCAAAAAGCTCCCATGAACCGAAGGTGGATTTTATAAAGCAAATATCACCCTCATGGCACAGCCTGTTGACAGTGCCGAACAACTGCCATGAATGATTTTTTCCGACACATTCCTTTGCCGAATAGGCGTTACTGCTGAATTTAAATAAATTTGTATCGTTGTGAGTATCGAGGGTAAACGCGATGGTTGAACTGTCATTACGGTACTGTGAGATTTTGTCCGCTATATTTTTTTCGATTTTTTGAGCCTGAAAAAAACCGAATTTGCCTGTAACAAACTCGGTTTGATAATCAACCACTATTAAAATTTTACTCATAGCTTCCTCACCTGTTTTTTATTTATTTTGTGAGGAGTTTAAGCCAATATTCGTTTTACCCTGTCGGGTCTCCCGCTATATCCTTGCCGCCGTATATCCCGTAATATATGCTTATTGCGGCAGATACTGCCAAAGCAAGGAGAGTATATCTCTCGTCGAGTATCTCAAGCTCATGGCACTCACCGTGCTTGCACCAGCCGTGATTTTGATAAGCTATCATCTCCTTGTCGGGACCTTTCAAGATGTATTCTCCGGTTAAAAGCTCTCCGTCAAAGGAAGCGTGAATCCCGTATATTGACATAGGGGATTTTCCATTGGGTGTCATCATAAATACAACGTGTTTTCTACCGAATCTTACTCGAAAGTGAGGAAAAGCAAAGGGGGATGAAGTGATTGAAGCAAGCACCTTTCCTGAGTTGTCGGAAATCGTAAGAGTATGGTTATTCCCGGAGATTACTCCGGAAACAGTAAAAATATTTTCGCCAAAACGGTCAAAGACGGAAAGGCGAGAATCAACATCAGAATTGTCACGTATAATAAAGTATTTCACAAAACCACCCCCGATATTAAGGAATAACAGTATTATTCGGGAAAGAACTTTAGCTTGATAAGCCGCAGCGGAATATGTGTGATGTGTGAAAGCTCCTCAGCGCTTAGATTCTCATACATATCCGTAATTGAGGGCATTTCACTCTCAAGCAGTAAGGTAACTGCGAATAAGTCCGCCTCACGCTCGTATTTTGACGTACATAAGCAGGTTCTGCTGTTCAGACTTATGGAGTTTGTATCGCTGTGAAGCATTATGTGTCCCAACTCGTGCGCGCAAACTACGCGAGATTCATATTCGTCAGCGGAACTGTTGATAACAATGACAAAATCCTTGAGTATTTTCACAAAAAAGCCGCGGACGCTGTCGGGGAGCTCCTCATATATTACATTGATTCCGAGACAATCACAAAGTTCAAACGGGGAGGCAGTACGATATTTCCGAGAGATGTTAGATACGATTTTTGCAATATTTTTCATACCTGACCTCCGTTTCTCCGATGGCTGTTTATGACCACCGCGGCAGCTATTTTAATCGCCTCAACTATCTTTTGTCGGTCTGCGTCGTTTATAGGCTCTCCGTCAAACATCAATCCGCTTTGTTCCTCAAGCATTGATGTAAACTCATCAATTATGTTGCTTACATCATGCTGTTCTTCGGAGGTTTTTTCCGACGGTCTGCTGTCCAATCCCAAGAGATAATCTGTTGTAGTATCAAGAACAGAACAAATTTTCAGGAGCATATTGCTGTCAGGCTCACGCCTGCCTTGTTCATACATTCCTACCGCAGAGGAAGCGATACCGAGCCTCTCCGCAAGCTCCCGTTGAGTCAGATTAAGCTTCTTTCTGCAATCTCTGAGTCTTTTTGAAAATGCGCTCATTGAGGACACCTCTTAATATATTATACCCGCAAACTGTGACGGTTAATGATTTATTTTCAGATTTTTGTTGATAAAATTATAACACACAATGTGTGTATTTGCAATAGCTGATTTTATTCAGGGCAATATTTGGGACAATGCCAATATTAAACGGAACATTTTTTCTTTTTAACTTGAATTTATATATATATTGTATTATAATTTTAAATATAGAGGGAACAAATATTCTGATAAAATAAACGTCTTTATTTTGTTCTCTTTATATTTTAAAAAATAATAACACGATATGTGTACGAGGAGAACGGAATATGAATTATAATGAAATGGCTAGGGAATACGAAATAAGTGCCAAAGAAATTTTAAAAAAAATTACAGATCTAAAAACTCAAAAAGAAAATTCATACGGTACTGCATTGAAGGACATTTTGAGAAGAATTAAAATTCTTGAGGATATGTATATTGACTGTAATTTTACCGCAAAGGTAATGTATGCCAGAGCATCGAACGGTCATAAAACGGCAAATAATGGAGAGAACATCAATGAAAACTAAAGTATTAAGACTTACAGACAAAATTGACGAGCTTACGTCATTGGAAAATTATTATAAAGGAAAAAATAATATTTCAAAGCTGAATGAATATAAAAACATGGTTCGTAAAATAATAAGCAATGAGCTGACGGAAAGACAGCGTGAGTGTATCACTTTAAGATTTTATAAAAATAAAAATGTAAGAGAGATCTCAAACATTCTTTGCATCAAAAAAGCAACCGTTTACAAGCATATCCGAAATGGTTTGAAAACAATAAAAAAGCATTTGAATATTTATTTCAATGTATATTTTGAACCGTAGCGGCAATATTATTATTAGGAATTTGAAGCGCAGCATTCTTAAATATGCTTCGTAAAAAGGAGGAATTATCTATGATGGACAAGCTCGCCCTGCTGCTTTTGATAATCGGCGGTCTTAACTGGGGTTCGATAGGCATTTTTCAGTTTGATTTAGTTGCATGGATATGCGGAGGTCAGACCGGCATTGTCAGCCGAATCATCTATACACTCGTTGCTCTTTCCGCTATCTGGTGTATTTCATTGCTTTTCAGAAATAATGAAGATGAGAGCACCAGCGAGCCGCAGAGGCACAGCTCAAACGCTTAAAAAAATAGGCAGCAAAAAAGCCGCGGGCAGATCCGCGGCTTTTTAGTATTACAGTAAATAAAATTACTCAATAAGTGCCTTTGTATCTCTTGCGATGAGGAGCTCCTCGTTTGTAGGAATGATATAAATATCGAACTTTGAGCCGTCCTTGGTTATCTTGCCCTCGGCGCCCCCTACCATTTTCTCATTAGCTTCCTCGTCGAGCTCTATTCCGAGGAACTCAAGACCTTTGCAGATAGAGCGTCTGTGGATAAACGAATTTTCTCCGATACCGCCGGTTAAGACGATAGCGTCTAAACCCTTGAGAGCAACTATATAGCTGCCGATGAATTTGAGGATCTCATACTCAAGCATATCTGCGGCAAGCTTTGCACGCGGATTGCCTTCCTTGAGTGCGCTTATTACTTCGCGGTCGTCGCTTGAAATGCCGGAAATACCTAGAAGTCCGGATTTTTTGTTAAGTATATCGTTCATTTCTTCGGGCGTGAGGTTTTCCTTTTCCTCAAGGAATGTTACTACTGAGGGATCAAGCGTTCCAGTACGTGTACCCATCATAAAACCGTCGAGAGGTGTAAGACCCATACTTGTATCTATAACCTTGCCTCCATCAATAGCAGCGATGGACGAACCGTTGCCGAGATGGCATACTATCAGTTTGAGCTCTGAAATGTCCTTGCCGATGATTTCAGCCGCACGTCCCGAAACATAGCGGTGAGATGTTCCGTGGAAGCCATAGCGGCGGATGCCGTACTTTTCATAAAATTCATACGGAATGGGGTACATATATGCCTTTGGAGGCATTGTTGAGTGGAATGCAGTATCAAATACAGCCACCTCGGGAAGATCCTTGCCAAATACTTCATAACAAGCTTTGATACCCTCAAGGTTAGCTTTATTGTGCAGCGGTGCTAGGGGTATAAAGGATTCGATCCCCTTAATGACATCATCGTCTATAATAACCGATTTGCTGAAACGAGAACCACCCTGAACAGCTCTGTGACCGACTGCGGAAATTTCTGAGACATCCGATATAACACCATGCTCAGGGTCGAGAAGTGCTTTAGTGAGTCTATTGAAAGCCTCGGTATGATTTTTCATATCAAACTGTTCTTGAATTTTTTCGCCCTTGTATGACTGGAAGGAGAAGACACTATCCGAAAGACCTATTCTTTCGCAATTTCCTTTTGCAAGTACCTTTTCGTCTTCCATACTTATAAGCTGATATTTAAGAGAAGAACTGCCCGCATTGATAACAAGAATATTCATTACATTACTCCTTTATATTTTATTTTTTAAATCTTGTTAAAAAATAATAAAGTTCCTCAAGGAAAAGAATCATTCAGTGTATCTGAATAAAGTATCAGCGTATAGAGGCTTTAACACGTTTAACCATCTATACTTTGATTTTCATTCTTGAAAATCATTGCTTACTTTATCTTTTCTTTTAATATGCAGTAGTAATGGATTTATTTACTAACTGAAAAACCTTATTATGTATTTATAATACCATAAAGGTTCTCATTTTTCAATAGCTTTATATTGCGGTTTCGGTAACTTAATGTGCCGCTGCAATTTGGCGTTGCTTTTTGTTTAAAAAAGTGATATACTTATTTTGATGTATTTAAGGCGAAAGGAGAAAATAATAAAAACCACCTCTTTCAAAATGGTTTTTATTATACGTGTGATTTAATAAAATGGATACGCTTACGATTCTTATTTTAGAGGATGATTTTGACGAGTGTACGGCATTAGAGAGGTATGCGTGCAAGTTTGACGATATAGCTATTGTGAGTATTACAAATAGTGCCGAGGATGCTGTTGAAGATATAAGGAGGCTATCTCCTCGTGCGGCTATTATTGACCTTGAGCTTCATGAGGGCAGAGGCAGCGGGCTTGACGTGATACGGGAGCTGTACTCAGACACAGATATAAAGCATCGTCCTTATATCTTGGTAACAACAAATAATACGAGTGTTATTACATATGA
>CANQUS010000002.1 GCA_947627055.1 uncultured Clostridia bacterium
ATCTACAACAGAAAATCAAATGCATGAACCTTTTGAACGATCTGCTGTGAATGGGGCGGCGGTCGTTTAACGATTACACCCAAAAATCCAACGATTACCCATAAGTTCAACGATTGCCCCCATAAATTCAACGGTTACTAATCTTTCAACGGTTATACGCTTGAAAACAGCCGGGAAAGAGGATGAAAACAGGAGCGTTTCGACTTGCTGGCGGCTAAATAATCGTAAGCGCACGGACGCCGAAAGCGGCGAAAAGCCCTGTTTTCAAGCCTTTTTCGGGCATAAAGCAAGAACCCTAACTTCGATACACTTTGTATCAGAATTAGGGTTCTTATTTGGCGGAGAGTGTGGGATTCGAACCCACGTGCCCAGAATGGACAACCGCATTTCGAGTGCGGCTCGTTATGACCACTTCGATAACTCTCCGTGTGTTAATCTTCAACATCGGCTCTCAAAAGTGCTTTGGAAAAGCGAGAGAACTGATGGAGAGAACTACAACATATCTACTTTTCAAGGATAACCGAAAACCATTGTAAAATTAAGATTTTTCTGCGCAACTGTCCAAAGTGGTTTCCGTTTTAGTGTCAGTTTCGTTAATATTAACCTACTTGTGTTAAACCATCGCAATATTTAAAAAGCAGTCGTATAACTTCCATTAAGACGCTATATAATAATATCTTAATTACAATAAAAAGTCAAGATGAAATTTGTAAATTACAATAAAAATGTATGTATGTGTTAAAACGATATGAACCAATAAAAAGAGAAGCAACTTCAAAATATGGTATAATGGAATCACCAAAAAAGACATTAACCAGAAAAGGGAGTTACTTCTCATGAACATGATCACACAAGAAGCAAAGAAAAGGCAAGCAGCAGTTAAATGTGTAATAAAAACAGGAAAAGGTAATGCCAGTCGTCAATATGGAGTAAGTCTATCAAGTGTAAAACGGTGGTGTGCAAGATACGACGGAACATGGCAATCACTGAAGGACACACAGTAAAAGAGGATCGATCAAAGATATTTCTACGATTGGTAAACATTCAGAAGTGTCGATGAGTTAAACAGGTAGCTGAAGGAACATCTTAAATGGAGCAATAACAAGTCCATGAGGACACTTGGATGGAAAAGTGCTAATCAGTTATTGGCAGAGAAGCTCACAGCCTGAACCGCCGATTTTCCCGCCTGTGGAGTGGAGCGTAGCGGAACGGAAAAGGCGGGAAAACCATTATACCATATTGTTGCTTTTATTTTTACTTTAAATAGTTTATATCTATTTACAACGCAGAGAAAATTTTTTCTGCGTAAGATAAAAAACTTGACATATACCCGAGCGGGGTATATAATTAAAATACCTATATAGGGTATCTTAAAAATTTATGAAAGGTGGATAAAAACGATGGAAAGCAAAGAAAAGAAATGCCCTGACTGTCGAAGGATTAAGGAACGCTCTGAAAAAGAATATAAGCTGCTCATTAACAGGCTGAACCGAATTGAGGGGCAGATTCGCGGTATAAAAGGCATGGTTGAGCGCAATGCTTATTGCCCTGATATTTTAATACAGGTCGCGGCAGCTAATGCGGCTTTAAACGCCTTTAACAAGGAGCTTCTTACCAATCATATCAAAACCTGTGTTGCAGATGATATTCGTAGCGGCAAGGATGAAACTATTGACGAGCTTGTAGCTGTTTTGCAAAAGCTGATGAAATGAGGTGATCCAATGGATCAATTTAATGTTACAGGAATGAGCTGTGCCGCCTGCGCTGCAAGAATCGAAAAGGCCGTAAGCAGGGTAAAAGGCGTAAATTCATGCTCTGTGAGCTTGCTGACAAACTCCATGAGCATTGACGGTACAGCTTCTGATGAGGAAATCATTACCGCTGTAAGAGCCGCAGGATATGACGCATCTAAAAAAGGTGCAAAAACAACCGCCTCCTCGCAGAATGACAGTATACTTTATGATCATGAAACACCCTTGCTCAAAAAAAGATTGATTGCATCAATTGTGTTCCTCGTCATACTAATGTATATTTCGATGGGACATATGATGTGGGGATGGCCTCTCCCATCCTTTATTGCTGAGAATCATATTGCAATGGGGCTTGTGCAGCTTTTATTGACAGCTGTTATTATGGTCATCAATCAGAAATTTTTTATAAGTGGTTTTAAGAGTTTATTGCATGGTTCACCCAGTATGGATACGCTTGTAGCGCTCGGATCGGGCGCGGCGTTTGTTTATAGCTGTTACGCGCTTTTTGCCATGACTGACGCACAGGTAAACGGAGACATGAAAGCTGTAATGGGGTATATGCATGAATTATATTTTGAATCTGCGGCGATGATTTTAACTCTTATTACTGTAGGTAAAACGCTTGAGGCACGTTCAAAAGGCAAAACGACCGATGCGCTGAAGGGACTTATGAGACTTGCTCCTAAGACTGCGAATATTATACGTGACGGTAAGGAGGAAACGGTTCAAATCGAGGAGGTTAAAAAAGGCGATATTTTTATTGTAAGACCTGGTGAAAATATACCGGTTGATGGTATAATAGTCGAGGGAAGCAGCGCAGTCAACGAGTCGGCACTAACAGGTGAGAGTATTCCCGTGGATAAATCTGTCGGAAACGAGATCTCTGCTGCGACAATAAATCAATCGGGTTTTATAAAATGCGAGGCTTCGCGCGTCGGAGAGGATACGACTCTATCAAAAATCATTAAAATGGTAAGCGATGCTGCCGCGACGAAAGCACCTATTGCAAAAGCGGCGGATAAGGTTTCCGGCATATTTGTTCCCGCTGTCATAATTATAGCGGCAGTAACAATAGCGGTATGGCTTCTTGCGGGGAGCGGAGTCGGATTTGCACTTGCAAGAGGAATATCTGTTCTTGTTATAAGCTGCCCATGTGCGCTCGGCTTGGCAACGCCTGTTGCAATAATGGTCGGCAGCGGCGTCGGGGCAAAAAACGGAATACTTTTTAAAACCGCCGTCTCACTTGAGGAAACAGGAAAAACGAAAATTATTACACTTGATAAAACAGGTACAATCACAAAAGGCGAACCGTGCGTAACCGATATTATAACTAACGGTACTGCCGAAGATGAGCTTATGCGGCTTGCTTATTCACTTGAGAAAAAAAGTGAACATCCTATTGCAAAGGCAATAATCAAGAGAGCTGAGGAGATGGGAGTCATCGCCTATGAAACGACCGACTTTAAGGCTCTCGCGGGAAACGGTCTTTCTGCAATGCTCAACGGTGAGAATATTTTGGGCGGTAATGTAAAACTTATATCAGAACACATAGATGTCCCGAAGGAAATACTTTCTTCTGCTGAAGCTCTCGCTGATATGGGAAAGACACCCTTGCTTTTTTTAAAGGGAGATAAACTTCTCGGCATGATAGCCGTTTCCGATGTTATTAAGGAGGACAGCCCGAAAGCGGTGAAGGAGCTTCAAAATATGGGCATCCGTGTGGTAATGCTTACGGGAGATAATGAAAAAACTGCTGCGGCGATAGGCAATCAGTCCGGTGTCGATGAGGTTATCGCAGGTGTTCTGCCCACAGGTAAGGAGGCTGTTGTACAAAGACTTAAAAAACACGGTAAGGTCACTATGGTAGGTGACGGCATAAATGATGCGCCCGCGCTGACGAGAGCGGATGTCGGCATAGCTATCGGAGCAGGGACGGATATTGCTATTGATTCAGCGGATATTGTCCTCATGAACAGCAGGCTTACTGATGCCGCAGCTGCTATAAGATTGAGCCGTGCCACTCTCCGTAATATACATCAGAACCTTTTTTGGGCATTTATCTATAATGTTATAGGTATTCCTCTTGCTTCGGGAGTATTTATAAATTTATTTGGCTGGAAGCTTGACCCGATGTTCGCTGCCGCAGCGATGAGCCTTTCAAGCGTCTGTGTTGTTACAAACGCACTAAGGCTTAATTTTCTCAATATAAGAAACCCCAGGCATGATATAAAAAGAAAATCTAAAACAAAAAAGGAGACAAAAACAATGACAAAAACTATTAAAATTGAGGGCATGATGTGTTCGCACTGTGAGGCAACCGTAAAAAATGCGCTTGAAGCGTTGTCTGCGGTTGACGAGGCCGTCGTAAGCCATGAGAAAGGCACGGCTGTCGTAACTCTAAACAGCGAAATACCAGACAGCGCTTTGAAAAAAGCGGTCGAAGACAAGGGATATAAGGTAATATAAGGACTCACCTTATATAATTAGAAAATTACTATTGACATTGAAAAAGCATAGTAGTATAATTCTAAATATAGTTAAAACCGATGAACAAGAGTAGTAAGGCTTTTGTGATATGCCAAGAGAGTCGGCGGTTGGTGCGAGTCCGGCTGTATCCATTTGCCCGAATGGACTTGTAAGGGCAGCAGGAAACCGAATTTTCGGGAGTAATGGCTGACGGGAACCCTGTCCGTTATCAGTGGGGTACGTATGAAGTACGCAAAATGAGTGGGCATTTTTGCCAATTTGGGTGGTACCGCAGAAGCTTATGGCTTTTGTCCCAAGGAGTAATCTCCTTGGGACAAAAGCCTTTATTATTTAAGTTAAAGTGAGGTATATAATATGATAAAGCCATCATGTGATGAGATTGTAGAGCTTGCCAAAAGCTATAATACGATTCCTGTTTGTAAGGAGATTTTAGCGGATGTTATAACGCCGATCACACTTCTGCGCAGGATAGCTGCCTCGAAAAAGCGCTTTTTCCTGCTTGAAAGTATTGAGGGCGGAGAAAAATGGGGGAGATATTCGTTTATAGGCTATGATCCTATCATGCGCATAAGCTGCAAAAATGCTGTTGTTGTCACGGAAAAAAACGGCGAGAGGAAAAGCATAGAGACTAAAAAACCTCTTGAGGTTCTTCGTTCAGTTCTAAAGAATTACAAGGCTCCAAGATTAAAGGAGCTTCCGCCGTTTACAGGTGGGCTTGCTGGATATTTTTCATACGCAATGATAGGCTATGCCGAACCGAAACTCAAAATCAAGAGCGGTGAGCTCAACGATTATGACGTAATGCTTTTTGATAAGGTCATAGCGTATGACCACCTGAAGCAAAAAATCTGTGTCATAGTGAATATGTCAACAGATAAGATTTTAGAAAATTATGGAAAAGCTACTGCTGAAATAGAAAAAGTAATAAACCTGATAAACGACGTTTCACCGCTTCCTGAGATGAAGGGCAGAATGAAATCCGAATTTGAGTGCAATGTTACACGTGACGAATACTGTGATATTATCGAGAGAACAAAGGAATATATTTGTGACGGCGATATTTTTCAGGCGGTCATTTCTAGAAAGTTTACCTGTAAATATGAGGGCAGTCTTATAAACGCCTACCGCCTTTTAAGAACGATAAACCCATCACCGTATATGGTATTCATGAATATTGACGGAGATGAGATAATCAGCACCTCACCCGAAACACTCGTTCGTTTACAGGAAGGCAGGCTTTATACATTCCCCGTCGCCGGTTCAAGACCCAGAGGAAAAACCGATGAGGAGGACGCAGCTCTCGAAAAATCGCTTTTGAGCGACGCTAAGGAGCTTTCCGAGCATAATATGCTCGTTGATCTCGGCAGAAATGACCTCGGCAGAATCTCAAGGTTTGATTCGGTTGAGGTCACAAGGTACATGGATATCCACAGATATTCCAAGATAATGCACATATGTTCCCAGGTGGAATCGAACATAAGGGACGGCTGTGACGCCGTGGACGCTATCGAGTCGGTTCTGCCTGCGGGAACGCTTTCGGGCGCGCCTAAAATAAGAGCCTGTGAAATAATCGAGGAGCAAGAGTCACTTCCGAGAGATATTTACGGCGGCGCACTCGGATATATGGACTTTTCGGGTAATCTCGATACCTGCATTGCTATACGAATGGCTGTTAAGAAAAACGATAACGTTTATATCCAGGCAGGCGGAGGCATAGTTGCCGACAGTATCCCTCAAAACGAATATGAGGAATCGGCGAACAAGGCTGCCGCCGTAATGAATGCGGTCAGAAATGCTCAAGAACTTTAAAAAGGGTGATAAAATGATACTTCTTATTGATAATTATGACAGCTTTTCATATAATCTTGTTCAGCTCGCGGGTTCACTTGATCCCGACGTCAAGGTTATACGAAATGACGAGCTTACAGTCGATGAGGTTCGTGCGCTTGCTCCGTCGCACATAATACTTTCACCGGGACCTTGCTATCCGAAGGATGCGGGAATATGCGAGGAGGTCGCGGTTCGGCTTTCAGACTTTCCGATACTCGGCGTTTGTCTCGGTCATCAGGCTATATGCGAGGCATACGGAGGAAAAATAGTCCACGCAAAGCAGCTTATGCACGGCAAGATGAGTATTGTTGATATTGATAACTCATGTCCGATTTTTGAGGGCTTGCCGAGCAAAATAGAAGTTGCGCGCTATCATTCGCTTATTGCAGATGACGATACCCTGCCGGAGTGTCTCGAGGTCATGTCACGTGACTCGATAGGGGAGATAATGGCTGTTAAACACAAGGAGAAGAATGTCTACGGTGTGCAGTTCCACCCTGAGTCTATTTTAACGCCTCTTGGTAAAACGATCATGAAAAACTTTTTATCTATTTAAGAATAAACTAATTAAATTTTGGAGGTATGCAAGATGATCAAAGAGTCAATTCATAAGCTGGTTTTGGGAGAAAATCTTGATATTGAGGAAACTAAAACGGTTATGCGCGAGATAATGGAAGGCGAGGCAACTAACGCACAAATAGCCGCATTCATCACCGCTTTGAGAATCAAGGGTGAAACTGTTGACGAAATTACTGCCTGTGCGAGCGTTATGCGTGAAAAGGCTGTTAAGCTGAATACAAGCGACAGCGTCTTTGAAATTGTCGGTACAGGCGGCGACGAGGTTGGAACGTTTAATATCTCAACCACATCAGCTTTCGTCATATCCGCAGGCGGTGTCGCCGTTGCAAAGCACGGCAACAGAAGTGTATCGAGCAAAAGTGGCGCGGCGGATGTTCTTGAGAATCTCGGCGCGAAAATTACCCTCTCTCACGAGCAAAGCGAAAGGGTACTTGCAGATTGCGGCTTTACGTTTATGTTTGCGCCGAACTATCATGCTTCGTTAAAGTATGCCGCGCCTGTCAGAAAGGAAATAGGGATAAGGACAGTATTTAATATTCTCGGTCCTCTTACAAACCCCGCTTTTGCTCCGCTGCAGCTTATGGGTGTATATGAGGATTCGCTTGTCAGACCTATGGCAGAGGTACTGAAAAATCTCGGCGTCACATCAGGTATGGTAGTTTGCGGCGACCACAGACTTGATGAGGCAACTGTTACGGGTGATAACCTTATTTGTGAGATAAAGGACGGAAAGATCAGGGAGTTTACTCTTGAGCCCAAAACACTCGGCTTTAAGAAAGCAGCTCTTGACGATATAATCGGCGGTACTCCTGAGGATAACGCACAGATCACACGCGATATTCTTTGCGGAAAGCTCAAGGACGCGAAGCGTGATACGATAGTTCTTAATTCTGCTCTTAGCTTCTATATCGCAGGAAAGACCGCAACGATAGAAGGCGGCGTAGTGCTGGCGAACGAAATAATAGACAGCGGTAAGGCGAGAGTACAGCTCGAAAAGTATGTAAGCCTTACAAATGAGTATTAAGGAGAGGTAAAATGATTCTTGACACACTGGCGGAGTCAACAAGGAAACGCATTGAGGCGAGAAAACTTATCACTCCGCTTGAAAAGCTGAAAAGAAAAGCCTCTCTGCTCGGAATGGGCGGCTTTGAGTTTGAAAACGCACTGAAAAATAAAGACATTGCTTTTATATGTGAGGTAAAAAAGGCGTCGCCGTCAAAGGGCATAATAGCGGAATGCTTTCCTTACCTTGAGATCGCTTCAGAATATGAAAAGGCGGGTGCGGATGCTGTTTCTGTTCTGACCGAGCCTGAATATTTTAAGGGCAGCGATGATTTTCTTCATGAGATAAGCAAGACCGTTTCAATTCCGCTGCTCCGTAAGGACTTTACGGTTGATGAGTATATGATTTACGAAGCGAGGATCATGGGAGCCTCCGCCGTACTTCTCATATGCGCTTTGCTCGATACAGACACATTAAAGCACTATATAGAGGTATGTGACAGTCTGGGACTTTCCGCTCTCGTCGAGGCTCATACCGCTGAGGAAGTCAATTCGGCACTAACGGCGGGGGCGAGGGTAATAGGAGTTAATAACCGCGACCTGAGAACCTTTGAAGTAGATATTGAAAACTGTATACGTTTGCGCTCGATAGTGCCCGATGACGTTGTTTTTGTTGCCGAGAGCGGCATCAAAAAGACCGATGATATAAAGCGTCTCCGCGCGGCAAACGTCAATGCAGTTCTTATCGGTGAAACGCTCATGCGTGCCGATGACAAAAAAGCTATGCTTGAAGCCTTAAGGGGCTGAATTTTGCAGAGGAGAGATATACTGCTATGCCGAAAATCAAAATATGCGGTTTAAAGCGTATAGAGGATGTTGAAGCCGTCAACGAATATAAACCCGACTATATCGGTTTTGTATTTGCCGGGAAAAAGCGATATATCGAACCGCAGACAGCACATGTACTGAAACAAAACCTTTCTCCTGAGTTGAAGGCTGTCGGAGTTTTTGTTAATGCCGACACGGATCTTGTTCTGAAGCTTGTAGCCGAGGGAACAATAGATATGATTCAGCTTCACGGTGATGAGGGCGAGGAGTACATCCGCCATTTGCGTAAAAAAACAGATGCGCCGATCATTAAAGCTGTCAGAGTAAAAACAGTAAGTGATATATATAGCTGCGAGAGACTGTCGTGCGATTATATGCTTTTTGACACATTTGTCAAGGACAGTTACGGCGGGAGCGGTGTGACGTTTGATTGGAGTATGATACCCAAGGTAAACAAGCCGTTCTTTCTCGCGGGGGGGCTGACGGAGGAAAATATAGCTACGGCGGCGAGGATAAATCCGTTTTGCCTTGACATAAGCAGCGGCGTCGAAACTGATGGATTTAAGGATAGAGAAAAAATTAAAAATATAATAGATATTGTTAGGAGTGTAAAATAATGTCGAAAGGAAAGTTTGGCGTTCACGGCGGGCAGTATATTCCCGAAACACTGATGAATGCCGTTATTGAGCTTGAACAGGCATATAATAAGTACAAAAATGATCCAGTATTTAACGAAGAACTGCAAACGCTTTTTAATGAATATGCGGGCAGACCGTCTCTTCTTTATTATGCCGAACATATGACGCGCGACCTCGGCGGAGCAAAAATATATCTTAAACGTGAGGATCTGAACCATACAGGCTCACATAAGATAAATAATGTAATCGGTCAGATGCTGCTTGCTAGGAAAATGGGCAAAACACGCGTCATAGCCGAAACGGGAGCGGGGCAGCATGGTGTTGCTACGGCTACCGTCGCCGCGCTTATGGGCATGAAATGTGAGATATATATGGGCGAGACGGATACGGAGCGCCAGGCGTTGAATGTCTATCGTATGGAGCTTCTCGGCGCAAAGGTGCATCCTGTAACGAGCGGCACAAAAACCCTAAAGGATGCTGTAAACGAAACGATGCGTGAGTGGACGGCGAGAATAGAGGACACGCATTATGTTCTCGGCTCTGTCATGGGACCGCACCCGTTCCCGACTATCGTTCGTGACTTCCAGTCAGTCATCAGCAGAGAAATCAAGAGTCAGATGCTTGAAAAAGAGGGCAGACTTCCCGATGCGGTCATCGCCTGTGTAGGCGGCGGAAGCAACGCTATGGGAGCCTTTTATAACTTTATTGACGATAATAACGTTCGTCTAATCGGCTGTGAGGCCGCCGGGCGCGGCGTTGATACAGGACTGACTGCCGCAACTATTTCTAAGGGAAGTCTTGGAATCTTCCACGGGATGAAGTCATATTTTTGTCAGGATGAGTTCGGGCAAATCGCACCGGTTTATTCAATTTCTGCAGGACTTGACTACCCCGGCATCGGCCCCGAGCACGCTCATCTTCACGATATTGGCAGAGCGGAGTATGTGCCTGTAACCGATGATGAAGCAGTTGATGCCTTTGAGTATCTTTCAAGAATAGAGGGGATCATTCCCGCAATCGAGAGCGCACACGCGGTCGCGTATGCAAAGAAGCTTGCGCCAACCATGCCAAAGGATAAAATAATAGTTATCAACATTTCGGGGCGCGGGGATAAGGACGTTGCTGCAATAGCAAGATACAGGGGGATTGACATTCATGAATAGAGTTGAAAGAGCATTTGAAAACGGCAAGGCGTTTATCCCGTTTGTTACGGCGGGTGATCCCGACCTTGAGACAACAGAAGCAATAATACTTGCTATGGCTGAGGCAGGAGCGGATCTTATAGAGATAGGCATTCCGTTTTCTGACCCTATTGCCGAGGGCATCGTTATCCAAGAGGCGGATGTTCGTGCACTTAAAAGCGGCACTACTACTGACAGGGTTTTTGATATGGTCAGATCGCTCAGAGATAAAACCGACATACCGCTTGCATTTATGACATACATAAATCCGATTTTTGTTTACGGCTGCGAACGTTTTATTAAAACCTCAAAGGAATGCGGGATCGATGCTATTATTGTTCCCGATTTGCCGTTTGAAGAGAAAGAGGAAATTTCAGATATATGTAAAAAGCATGATATTCGTCTTATATCGCTTGTTGCTCCGACATCACATGAGAGGATCTCCGATATTGCAAGGGATGCGGAGGGATTTGTCTATGTTGTTTCATCTCTGGGTGTAACAGGTGTAAGAAGCGAAATAAAAACAGATATAGCTGAAATGGTGAGCCTAATTAAGCAGGCAAAGGACATACCGTGCGCTGTCGGTTTCGGTATATCAACGCCTGAGCAGGCTGCAAAAATGGCGTCGCTGTCTGACGGGGCGATCGTTGGCAGCGCTGTCGAACGAATCATTGAAAAATACGGACGCAACAGTGTGCAGCCTGTTGCGGATTATGTGAGAAAAATGGCCGACGCTGTTCATTCTCTTTAATATACATTTATAGCAAAAAACGCGAGGTTAAAGCCCCGCGTTTTTTTCGCTAATATCATTTTATCAGTCCTAGATCTATCTTCCACTTTAGGATTCTTCTTACCGATTCGTCGATCTGAGAAATCGGAATCTCATTATCCTCTACCGCTTTTAAAACAGCAGGATATTGAACTTCAAAGTCTGTACAGCACAGAATATCGTTTCCCGCCTTTGCCGCAATAACGGCTGCCTTACTGTCTCCGATGTAATTTCTGATCGCATCCATGTAAAGGTCGTCGGTCATTATAACGCCGTCAAAGCTAAGCTCCTCACGAATGATCTTATGTACATTTTCGGAGAGTGATGCGGGATATTTTTCATCCATACAGCTTACTATATTGTGAGATACAAGGATGCAGTCAGATCCGGCGGAGATTCCCGTCTTAAATGGTTCGAAGTCTGTACCTTGAAACTCCTCATATTCTCTGTTGTCATATGCGATGTCTGTATGGGTATCCTTGTTGTTGCCGTATCCGGGGAAGTGTTTTAAAACCGTGCCAATACCCTTTTCCTTTGACTTTTCGACAACAGTCTTTACAAATTGGTTTTCGTCCTTTACATTATCGCTAAATGAACGGTAATACATAAACGCATTCGGATCGGATGTAATATCGCATACGGGAGCCATATTTACGTTTATACCTAACGACAGAAGAAGCTCAGCTTTTTCAGCGGCGTCGCTTTCTATCGCCTCCCAGCCGCCTACAGCAAAGGTTTCCTTAGGGGAGAGGAAAGGTGTCTGACGAAGCTTGGGATTGCTGCTTACTCTGACGACAGTCCCGCCCTCCTCGTCAACACCTATAAGCATAGGTATAGCAGCAACCTCCTGATAGCTGTTTATGGCCGCAGCAATTTCATCCTTAGATTTGTCATCGAAATCTCTTCCGAAAAGTATGAGCCCACCGAGATGGTATTCGGAAATCTTCTCTTTGACATCACTGTCAGGGCATCGTGCATAGAACATTTGTCCGACCTTTTCTTTTGTCGTCATTTTGCTGAGAAGATTCTCGATTATATCATCAGTATCATCAGACGAATCCTCATCATTGGATCGTGTTGTTGATGTGTACGAAGCGCCTGATCGATCTTCAAGGCGATTATTGTCAGTTGACTGAGCTTTAGGCATCAAAGATCCTGCTCCGTTACCATCCTGAATTTGTCCGCAGCCTGAAAATACAGAGACAGACAAAAAAGCAATCAAGCTCAATATAGATGTTACCTTAGATTTTTTCATTTACAAAAGCACTTCCTTGAATTAACTCAAAGAAGTTTATATATGTCGGGAAATAGTTCGACGCTTCTCTTCAGTATGCCGTGTACATAGGAAATGAGAATACCGTAGTTTGTTATAGGAACATTCTCATCAACGGCGCATTTTAATCTGTACTGCATCTCGCGCTCGTTGAGCATACAGCCGCCGCAATGCACAACAAGACTGTATTTTGAAAGTTCGTCTGGAAATTCTGTTCCGGATGTATATTCAAAGCTTAGCTTCTTACCGGTATATTCGCTTATCCATTTCGGCAGCTTTATCGTTCCTATATCATCGCATTGACGGTGGTGCGTACAACCCTCGGAAATGAGAACGGTATCTCCGTCATTGAGCCTTTCAAGGGCGGTAACGCCCTCAACAGCCGTTTTCAAATTGCCCTTGTAATTTGCGAATAGAATAGAAAACGATGTCAGCGGTATATCCTCGGGTGTGACAGCGCTTACCTTGCCGAATACCTGACTGTCGGTTATGACCATTTTCGGTTTGACACCGAGTGATTTAAGTGTTGCGGACAGCTCGGTCTCCTTGACAACGATAGATACAGCGTTTGAGTCGAGAATATCCCTGATAGTCTGCTGTTGCGGCAGAATGATCCTGCCCTTTGGCGCCGCACTGTCGATAGGTACAACAAGGACGACAAAATCATTGGGCTGCAAGAGATCACCGACTATGCGTTTGCCGTTTTCTACGGGCTTTCCTATCTTGCCGATAAGCTCACGAAGCTCGTTTATATTTTCACCTGTTTTAGCGCTTACGAATATCTCGTTGTATGGACATTCGATACCTCCATCGTATATATCAAGCTTATTATGTACAATGATGTACGGAATACTCTTATCCTCAAACCTATCTACGAGCCTTCTGTCCACGGAAGTCATGCCCTCCGTACTGTCTATGACAAGGACGGCAACATCAGTTTTGTTAAGGATATGGTAAGTACGTTTGATACGAAGCTCACCGAGACTGCCTGTATCGTCGATACCCGGAGTATCTATAATTACAACCGGACCGATAGGGAGAAGCTCCATAGCCTTAAGTACAGGGTCTGTCGTAGTGCCCTTGACATCTGAAACTATGGCGAGGTTCTGCGATGTAACAGCATTAACAACGCTTGACTTTCCAACGTTCCTTTTGCCGAAAAATGCTATATGAATCCTGTCGGATGAGGGTGTTGAGTTCATGCTCACATTATCAAGTCCTTTCATCAAAAATTATAGTTATCAGAAACGGAAATCACGTTCTCCGGCTTCGATTTTGCCGAGACGCTCTTGAACTATTTGACGAACCTTTTCATTTGGTATGTTGTCTAGTTCCTTGATTATAAGAGCGTCACCGAGTTTTCTGGTTTCCGGTGAAGCGTAGTCCTCGAGATATTCTTTAAGCGTCATGAGCGCGTTCGGGTGACAGCAGTTTTGGATCTGACCTGCCTTACATAGGCTCATAAAACGATCTCCCGTTCTGCCCTCACGGTAGCATGCGGTGCAGAAGCTCGGTATATATCCCTTTTCCATGAGCCATGCGACGACCTGATCGAGTGTACGCGAGTCGCTGACGTCAAATTGTTCGGAACATTCGTCCTCGGGTTCAGGCTCTGCGTAGCCGCCGACGCTTGTCTTTGAGCCGCCGCTGATTTGCGATATTCCGAGATGAAGCAGTCTCTCGCGGCACTTTGCGTTCTCACGTGTAGAAATAATCATACCCGTATAAGGTACGGAGATCCTTATACATGCGACAATTTTAGCAAAGGTATTATCGTCAATGCCATTATCGAATGTCGAGGGATCTATGTCGTCGGCTTTTTTGACTCTGGGGACGCTTATGGTGTGCGGACCCACTCCGTGTACAGCCTCAAGGTGTTCGGCATGCATTAAAAGCCCCGCAAACTCATATCTGTAAAGTTCTAACCCAAAGAGCACTCCAAGCCCTACATCATCAATACCGCCCTCCATAGCTCTGTCCATGGCCTCTGTATGGTATGCATAGTTGTGCTTTGGACCTGTCGGATGAAGCTTTTCGTAGCTTCCCTTGTGGTACGTTTCCTGAAAGAGAATATATGTGCCTATTCCTGCCTCCTTCAGCTTTCTGTAGTTTTCTACGGTCGTCGCGGCAATATTTACATTTACACGCCTGATAGCGCCGTTTTTGTGCTTGATACCGTAAATAGTCTTGATGCTCTCGAGTACATACTCGATAGGATTGTTCTGCGGATCCTCGCCTGTCTCAAGAGCAAGACGCTTGTGCCCCATATCCTGCAGAGCTATGACCTCACGCTTGATTTCCTCCTGAGTCAGCTTTTTGCGCGCGATATGCTTATTTTTAAGGTGATAAGGACAGTATACACAGCCGTTGATACAGTAGTTTGATAGATACAGTGGAGCAAACATAACTATTCTGTTGCCGTAAAAATCCTTTTTTATTTGCTCGGCAAGTGCAAAAATTTCATCGTTTTTTTCTTTAATATCGCAGTCGAGCAGTACCGCAGCTTCACGATGTGTGAGTCCTTTACGTTTCTTAGCCTTAGCAATGATTTTGTCTATAAGTTCTACATTACTTTTATTTTTTTCCGCATAGGCAAGGGTTTCCAGGATTTCCTCGTGGTTGATAAATTCCTCAGCTTTTAAAGATTTTGGATCATACATTTTTATACTTCTTTCTTGTTTTAAAGTTTTTTACAATCTCCTCTATCGACCGCTATCCTGTAACCGATAGATTCAACTCTCCTCTGCAGACAGAAGCGGCACTCGGCGGCTTCGTCACCTGTACAGATTTTGTTGTCATAAAGCATATACTTTTTCCTCACCTCAATAGGCGAGAGGTTGGGCATTACAACATTAGCGCCTGCCTTAATGCCCTTTTCACGACCGAGAGGATCGGCAGTGCCGAGAGCTGTTGTCGCGGGAAGCAGTAAATTCGGCTGCATAAGCCTTAAAAGACCTATCATAAATAAAGTCACATCGACCGTTCCCTGCTGCCTGTCGTGAAAAGGCGTATCAGTATGTGGAATAAAAGGACCTATTCCAACCATATGCGGCTCAAACTCTTTAATGAACATCATATCCTCGGCGAGATTTTCAGCGGTCTGATACGGAGAACCGACCATAAATCCGCATCCCACCTGATAGCCTATCTCCTTTAGGTTATACAGACATTCTTTGCGTTTTTTGAGTGACAGATCAGGTGGGTGAAGTTTTTCATAATGAGCGGGATTGGCCGTTTCGTGCCGTAGCAGATACCTATCCGCTCCTGCGTCGAAGTATTTTTGATAGCTTTCCTTCGTTTTTTCACCGATGGAAAGCGTTATAGCACAATCGGGATATTCGGATCTTATTGAGTAAACTATATCCTCAATTATTTTGTCCTTAAAATACATATCCTCTCCGCCCTGAAGCACAAATGTACGGAAACCCAATCCGTAACCCTCATGACAGCACAGCAGAATTTCCTCCTTGGTAAGACGGTAGCGCTGCGCTTTAGAGTTGCTTCGCCTTATGCCGCAGTATAGACAGTCGTTTTTGCAGTAGTTTGTAAATTCAATAAGTCCGCGCAAATAAATATTATTCCCATAATATTCATAAGCTTTGCTTCGCGATTTCTCAAAAAGATATTCTGAGAGATACTGTGTTTGGTTTTTGATAAGCTCGGCGAACTCATATTTATCAAGACATCGTGTACTATACAGTTTATCAATGAGAGCAAAATAATCCATATATTATGATCACCGTCATTTTATTTATAATACAAAGCTTGCATAAAATTATAATAGCAGATTTAATTAAAATTTTCAAGGCGGTTATGCAATATAAAATGTACGCAATGTACGCAAAATTGAGAATTTACTTTCATACGTAAGCCGCGCATTTTTTGATTTTGCGACTTGATATTTTAGTAAATTTATTCTATAATGGTTAGGTATAAATTTGTTTTTGCAAATGAATGGAGGAAAAGGGATGGGAATCGTAAATAAAAATGATGTTCTTTCCAAAGCAATCGGTGAAGTAGAAACATCTAAAGGCTATAAACGCTTGCAGGAGTTTTTTGACGATGCAGCCTTTACTCAGGTGGACACTTTTGCAAAGTCAGAGAGTGGATATGCCGAGGCCGTTGCGGGTTATGGATATGTCAACGGCACAGGCGTTTATGCTATTGCTCAGAACAGCGATTTCAGCGGAGGTGCAATGTCACAGGCTCAGGCCGCAAAAATTAAAAAGGTTTACGATCTTGCGTTAAAGACGGGTGTTCCCATTGTGACGCTTTATGATTCTATTGGCGGCAGGCTCACAGAGGGGACGCAGCTTCTGACGGCTTACGGAGATATTCTCAAGATGTCATCAGCGCTTTCGGGAGTAGTTCCGCAAATTTCCGTTGTTTTGGGTCCGTGTCTCGGAACACAGGCGCTCATCGCTGCCTGCGGAGATGTTGTTATTATTTCCAAAGGTGCGGAGCTTTCGCTAGATGTCAATACAGGCACAACTGCCGCAGCCGCTGCGAAAAACGGTACTTCACATATCCTTGCGGAGGATGAGGGAGAGGCTATCGCCTTTGCCCGTGATATTGTATCAATGCTCCCAGCGAATAATATTGAAACTGCCGCAGGCTTTGAATTTGCCGACCCTAACGCGACTGTTACAGATAAAACAGCCGCGTGTGAAATTCCCGAGCTTATCGCCGATGAGGGCAGCTTTATAGAACTGTCCCCTGAATTTGGCGAGGGCGCAGTTACGGCTCTTGCGACGATAACGGGCGTTACTGTAGGTATGATAGGAACTAAAAATAAGGAGCTCGTCAGCGATGACTGCACAAAGGCGGCACGCTTCGTTCGCTTCTGCGACGCATTCTCACTGCCTGTCATAACAGTCGTTGACGCAGAAAAATTCTGTTGTATTAAATCTGCCGCGAAACTCTCAAGCGCATATTCGGAAGCAACAACTCCCAAGATAACTATCATTTCCGGTGAAGCGTACGGCGCTCTTTATGTAGCCCTTGCAGGTACAGGCTCAAACGCAGATATTACATTTGCGTATCCGAACGCTTCCGTTTCTCCGCTCAGTCCCGCCGCGGAAGCTGTAGTTATGCTTGGAGACGATTTTGGCAAAGAGTTGCAAGGTTCACAAAATCCTCAGGCGGACAGAGCTTCACTCATCCAAGAGTTTAAAGATGAAAATTGCTCTGTACTCGACGCAGCCGCCAAGGGCTATGTCGAGGATATTATAGCCCCTGCCGCTACAAGAGCTAAGGTTGCATCCGCGATTGATATGCTAATCGGCAAGAGAGTCCAAAGACTTCCCAAAAAGCACAATAACTTGTTTATTTGATTATTTTATCCAGATTTCAGAAAGGATGTCAATAATATGAAAAATCTTAAAATTACCGTAAACGGTGTTGCATATGATGTTCAAGTCGAGGAACTCGACGGTTCTGCCCCGGATTCCTCTCCAGCTCCAAAAACTGCGGCTGCTGCACCCTCAGCTCCCGCTCCCGCCGTGCCGACAAGCGGTGAGCCTGTCAACGCTCCTATGCCAGGCACTATAGTTTCTGTTGCCGTTACGTCTGGTCAGTCTGTAAAGGCAGGAGATGTCCTCGTTGTTCTTGAAGCAATGAAAATGGAAAATGAGATAAAGGCTCCCAAGGACGGCACGATCAATTCCGTCAATGTAAATAAGGGAGACGCCGTGGAATCCGGTGCTCTGCTCGTAACAATAGGTTAATCGGGAGGGCATGACTATGGCTAAGAAAAAAATACTTGTTACGGAAACAGCTCTTCGAGACGCTCACCAGTCGCTCATTGCTACGCGTATGCCGATAGAAGATATGCTTCCGATACTTGATAAGATGGATAAAATCGGTTATCACTCCATTGAATGTTGGGGCGGAGCAACGTTTGATGCCTGTCTGCGCTTTTTGAACGAGGATCCGTGGGAAAGACTGAGAACCCTCCGTGAAAAGCTCCCCAATACAAAGCTGCAAATGCTTTTTCGCGGTCAGAATATGCTCGGATATCGCCATTATGCAGATGATGTCCTTGAATATTTCGTACAACGTTCCGTTGCTAACGGTATTGACGTTATTAGAATTTTTGACGCTCTGAATGATATAAAAAATCTTCAGGTCGCAATCAAGGCAGCCAAGAAAGAGGGAGCGCACGCACAGGTGGCGATTTCCTATACGACTGGTCCTGTATTTACTCATGAGTACTATGTAGACTATGCGAAGCGAATTGCTGATGCGGGAGCTGATTCCATATGTATAAAGGACATGGCGGCACTTCTCACTCCTTATGAAACATATGACCTCGTCAAGGAGATAAAGAAAGCTGTTGATTTGCCGATTCAGCTTCATATACACTATACATCGGGACTTGCCTCAATGTGTCTAATGAAGGGTATTGAGGCCGGAGCGGATATAATAGATACAGCTATTTCTCCGCTCGCTCTCGGGACATCACACGCGCCGACTGAGTCAATGGCTGCGGCTCTCAGCGGTACAGATTACGATACGGGTCTTGACCTTGTGGCTCTCTCAGATGTCAGGGAGTACTTCATGACACTACGAAAGAAGTATATCGACAGCGGACTTCTTGACCCGTCAATGCTCGCAACGGATGCAAAGGCACTCATATATCAAGTTCCCGGAGGTATGCTTTCAAATCTTCTCTCACAGCTTAAGCAGGCTGGCAAAGCAGATAAGCTGACTGAGGTTCTTGAGGAAGTACCTCGTGTACGTAAGGATGCCGGTTATCCGCCGCTTGTTACTCCGACATCACAGATTGTCGGTACGCAGGCAGTATTTAATGTTATCACGGGTGAGCGGTACAAAATGTGTAACGACCAATTTAAGGATCTTGTCGCAGGTAAGTATGGAACAACTCCTGTTCCTATTGATGAGGATTTCAGGAAAAAAATTATTGGTGATGAGAAAGTTATCGATTGCCGTCCCGCAGATCTTCTTGAGCCTGAGCTTGAAAGCCTGAGAGGGGAGATCGCTGAGTGGATCGAGCAGGAGGAGGACGTTCTTTCCTATGCACAGTTCCCGAAGGTTGCTCTAGACTTTTTCAAGAAACGCAGAGATAAAAAGTACGGTATCGATTCTAAAAATGCAGATTTAAAGAAAAAAATCCACGCTGTTTGATTTTAGACGTAAAACATTTGCCAAGCGGTGCCGTTCGGCGTCGCTTTTTGTGCGTATAAGGGGATCGATGTTATTGAATATAGTTATAATGGATTATAAGACCGTCACAACAGGAGATGTATCACTCGAAGCTTTTGAGAAATTCGGCAATGTAACTTATCTTCCGCTTACTACTCCGGACAAGGTCGCTGATGCTGTTAAGGACGCCGATATAGTTCTATGCAACAAAACTCCTCTTACTGCTGAAAATATGTCCGCCGCCCCAAAGTTAAAATACATAGGGCTTTTTGCGACGGGGTATAACAATGTTGACCTTGAATATACGAACGCTCACGGGATAACCGTATGCAATGCCGGCAGTTATTCTACAAGCGCAGTTGTACAGCATACCTTTGCACTTTTATTTGAAATGACTAACCGTGTTTCAGAATATAACGACTTCACAAAACATAAAGGCTGGTGTAAAAGTGAAGTTTTTTCTCCGTTTATTTATAATACTGTAGAGCTCGCTGAAAAGACTATGGGTATAGTAGGATACGGCAATATCGGAAAAGCGGTCGCAAATGCTGCGAAGGCATTTTCAATGAATGTAATCATCAACACAAGAACTGTCAGAGAGGACAGCGCTGAGAAATTTGTTTCCTTCGATGAGTTGCTTGCGGAAAGCGATATTATTTCCCTGCACTGCCCACTTAATTCACAGTCTGAGAAAATGTTTGATAAAAGAGCATTTTCAAAAATGAAACACGGCTCATACTTTATAAATACGGCTCGCGGGGGCATTGTAGATGAGAAAGCCCTTTCAAATGCATTAAAAAGCGGTCATCTATCAGGTGCGGCAGTAGATACCTTGACAAGTGAGCCAATGCGTGACGATTGTCCTCTTATTGGCGCGCCGAATTTGATTATAACCCCTCATATAGCATGGGCGCCTCGTGAGACAAGAAAACGGCTTGTCAGTATAGTTTATAACAACCTTAAATCATTTTTAAACGGTATGCCGCAAAACGTAGTTATGGCTTAAAACGAGGTGAATTAAAACGGATAAAACTCAAATAGAACTTGACAGACTATTATCGGACGCCCGACACAATAAGGAATTAAGGGATAAGCTTCTAAAAACACGAACAGCGGATGATCCGATGTATGAATTTTGTAATGTTGCAGGTATATTGGGATATAATATTACTATTGGCGGGCTATTTGCCCTCGGTCAAGATATGAATGACAGCAAGCTGCGAAGTGTAAACGGCGGCGGTGTTGACGGGATTGAAGGTTGGGACGATGCTTACGAAAACTTCTTTTGCTCGCTTCAGTAAAAACAGGAGGTAGTAATTATGCTAAGGTCAGACAGTAAAAAGGTTGTAATCGTTGGAACAGGTATGGTGGGAATGAGTTATGCGTATGCAATGCTTAACCAAAGCGGATGCGACGAAATGGTTCTCATTGACGTAAACGAGAAAAAAACAATAGGGGAGGCTATGGATTTAAACCACGGTCTCGCGTTTGCCCCGTCTACGATGAAAATATATGCTGGAAATTACAGCGACTGTGGTGATGCGGATATTGTCGTCATATGCGCAGGTGTCGCTCAAAAACCGGGTGAGTCGCGTTTGGATCTGCTTAACAGAAACGCCGCAGTTTTTAAGACTATTATCGAACCTATCGTTGCTGTGGGCTTTCACGGTATTTTCCTTGTTGCGACAAATCCTGTTGACATAATGACATATATAACGAGAAAGCTTTCCGGATTTCCTGCGGCAAGGGTTATAGGAAGCGGGACTACTCTCGATACCGCAAGGCTTCGTTTTCTCGTTGGAGAATACTTTGGAATTAACCCGAGAAATATTCATGCATATGTTATAGGCGAACATGGTGACAGTGAATTTGTTCCATGGTCTAAAGCTCTTATCGCAACTAAATCCGTAATAGATGTAGTCAACCAAAATCGTGAATACTCAATGAACCAGCTCATTGCGATCCAAGAAGAGGTGCGTACCTCCGCTCAGGTAATAATCGAGGCTAAAAAAGCCACATATTACGGCATTGGTATGGCTCTGACACGCATTACCAAGGCTATCTTTCAAGATGAAAACAGCGTGCTTACAGTTTCATCAATGCTTTGCGGAGAATACGGTGAACAAGATGTCACGATAGGTGTTCCCACAATAGTAAACAGAAATGGTATAAAGGATATTCTTGAACTTAATCTTAACGATGAAGAGGTCGAAAAATTCAAGAACTCCTGCGAGACATTAAGAAAATTTTATAATGAACTTGAGTTATAAATAACTCAGTGTATGAGAAATTATGAGTAATATAGTTTCATTCTGTTACTCAAAAATCGTAAGTGATATTAAATTATCTGCGAGCAGTAGAAAAAAACACTATGGCAGAAATGTTAAATTTTAAGAAGATATACTGACGAGAAATTAGAAGAGGATTTGTGCGACTGGGACGATTTTAAAATAATTAAATGGTTAAGAGAAAAAATAGACGAAGAAATAAAGTAAAAAGCAAAAGAGCTAATCAAGAGTAATAAAAAAATTACTCTTGATTTTTTTATTAAAAAAATACCTTCCCCGAATTATACAAAATATATGTTTTGATATTTTATAGTCAAATTGCACAAACAACAGATAAGCAGCACATATATATAAAACAGCAAATTGCACAAAATCAGCGCAAAAGCTCCCGTATCTCCCTAAAAATAGTTGACGCAGTATCAACACGTGTACTGGTAACGATAAGATCGAGCAGATCATCCGACGATATACTATATAGCTGTATACGATTTTTGACCAGATCTAAATCATAGCTATACAAGTCATACTTATTAGCCATATACTCAAGTAAAAATTGTAACTGATAATCAATCAAGATCTATCAACCCCAAATTACTAATATCAGACATCAAATGTCGTAAAGGCACGCCCTTAGACTTTAGCAAGCTCAAATATTTTGGATTAAACTTACCGTCAGGACGCTTATAAAGATACCTTAGGATATACTCAAAACCAAAAAGCGAACAAAGAGTATAAAGAGCACCGCCATATGTATTAAGATAATTAACTAAATTATCATCGGAATACTCTTGCCCAGGAGAAACATACAAAGATTGTATACCATAATAATCCAAGAAATTAAACCAATAATCAGCAGTTGCCCAACGACTACGATTATTATCAGTATCAGACGGCACGACAAAACGCAAATAGTTATTAACAACGTTAAAAAACAACTCGTCAATAACAACACCATTATTAAGACAGTCGCAAAAAAACGAAGCACGATCGTCACGAAGCTGCATTTCAAAACGAACCCAGTGATCATCTGGTGTTATAATTTTTTGCTCAGCTTTTTTATCATAAATACGAAACATAATAGCAGATTTAGGAGAACCAAAATATAAAGTATAACCCTCTATATCATCAACGCGAGAAAATTCAATTTTGACGGAACGAAACTTAGACACGTAATTATGAGCCATAACATCATGCTGTAAACGCTGCATATCCAAAACACCAACAAAATCATCAAAGGCTACATCAAGACGAGTTATGTTATAATCGTCAGCATGACATACAAGATAATTGATAAGGCCGAAAAAACTAACAGATGAATAACTCTCAAAAGCTCTACAACCCTTACCACAAATGTCTACCATGATACCCATATCATGCGATACGCCCTTATTATCAAACCAAGATGACCCATCATAAGCAACAGTAATACCCTCGAAATAATAACGTTGCTTATAACCTCTTACCCCCGTATCCATTTTAACAAAATGCTTAAAATCAACGCCAATAAGCTCAAATACCTTGCTTAAGCTATCTTTGCGACAAGTAAAAGTAATCCAATCAATAAGTATACGATTTTTTTTGACATCCATGATAATGTACCTCCAAAAATAATGTAGATTGTACCCCCGTGTTACCAAACGGGGGTGCAACCGCGCTAAAACGCGCGGTTGCATTACCGTTAGTTAATAGCCTTAGTCCACCTCAATATAACTTGATAGCCATAATAGATACCGATACAAGTTACCCAAGCAACAAGTAGATCAATAATATACTTCACATCGATAAAATAATTGATGTACGGCAAATAGGGAGCGATAGGGGACATGGACAAAGCCTTAAAGGGGCTATCCGGCAAAAAAGCTAGAACCCAATTTAAAACATCATTTAAAAAACCACCGAGCCAGTCAAAAATTTCTTTAAAAACATCCATAATAAAAATACTCCTTACTGAGAACCAATAAGTTTACGAGTAACCATAATAAGGCACACTGTAAAAGTTAAAGATACAAAAAACCTAAAAATTGGAACAATAGGAGATAAGATTGAAAAATCAATAACTAAGTCATAATCAAGCAAATAGGACCCGTCTGACTGCTGCCAAATACGCATTGGTATAACAAATTTTGGAGGTTGAGCGTCAGAAGAATAAAAACCAGCAAAAATATTATAAATATCAATAGGCAAACAGAAAGGAAACTTATCAAAAAGTCCACTACTGTCAATGTCAGGCAAATCATCAGGCTTACTAGTACTATTATTGACCTTAATAGCAGCTTGAGCACCAGAGTCAACCATCTCACGCATACCTTCGTCAGTGGTGGGAACACTAACACTAACGGACGCATTGTTGGCTACATCGCCGGAATAGACATCTTGACCGCTTACATCAGTAGACTTAGTAGGAAAATAATCCTTATCAATACTATTAACCCAATCAAAATCACCAGTGAGAGGGATAGACGGAGTAGGAGTATAATCATCACCGGCAAGCCCTCGACCTTGAGGGAGAGCATAACCAAGACGGGTTATAATCCAATCATTAAGCGAGTAATCAGAGGAGATTTGTGTACTAAGATCGAGTGCAAGAGTGCCATCATCGGCAAAATATAAAGATTGATTACGACTATTTGGAGACGGCTCTTTCAAATATAAATATCGACCATCTTTTGTAATAAAACCTTGAGACCGATTTTTGTAAGAAATAAACAAAGATCGTGGCAATCGATAACTAGAAGGGAATAGGCTTATACGCTGATCACCAGGAACAGAATATAAATAATAATTACCATTTTGAGAATCAGAAAAACCGCTAAAATAAGTAGTATTATTAAGCTGCGTAACTCTATTGACATCGGTAGTGGCATATATAACATTGTACAGATGGTAGCCGTCTCCAAGGTCAACGTCAATCCATTCTGACATCAAATCTTTAGCTTCAAGATCACCGGCTACAGCTGCTCTAGCATAATCATAGTCAAGCTTAAAAGGATCATAATCCAAAAAGTAACAATCGTTAAAAGTATGATAATTTATAGTTCTACCACTTGGCGTAGGGATAGATATAACGCCATGTGACAATGTATCATCAGTAAAAGTGACGTCGAAAGCATGATCAGGATCCCACCCAATAATTCCGTCGCTCGATTGAGCATGGAAATTAAGGTTAGCTACTGTCTGATTTTGCTCTATCCTACCAGTTACCCACTCATAGACACAATGTCTAATAGCATTATATTGCTCACCAGTCCAGTTAACAATTACACTTGCACCATTAAGCCAATCATCAGCAGCTTGTTGAGATGTCCAATAACTATATGCATCCTGCAATGCTCTGCTACAAGTCCAAACAGCTAAATCAAGACCATCAGACGGAGCATATAAAGGATCACCAGACAAAGACTTAGCCCTATCATCGACCCAATGCCAAAAATCATTAGCGAGATCTGAACGCAGCTCGTCATCAGTAGCTACAGTAATACCCATACTATTAAGGATAGTAAGCACAACATATGTAATAGGATCAGCAGCAACAACGGCATTAACAGTTATCGGACGGACTATTACCGTAGACAACAACACCAGTGTTATTATCATAGTTAAGATTACCAGCAAGACACGTTGTATTAGTGTCTTGTGATTGCTGATCAGGAGATGAGACAATCTCAATATCATTATTACCAACTCCAACTATTACAACCTTAGATTTTTTACTTTGCTTATCCCTAACATTTGGTTTGTCAAAAAAAAGTGCCATAGTATCATAACATTTTGCTTTACGCTTAGAAAATTTATGGACGGAAACACCGTTTTTCGCCTTGCAAGGATACCAATAAGAAACAGTCAAATAGACGCCGCCGCAAAGCTTAGACAACAAAAGAGTTAATAAATTATAATTGGACAGAGCACGATGCTTAATATCATACTCGACCAAACCGCGAATTTGCTTATCAAGCATTTTATCATTTTGAGAAATAAGGATAAACTCAAAATTAAAGTGACGATGATTAGCAAAAAAGTTAATCCAATCAATACGATCTTTACGAGCAAAATCGCGAGAATTAAATAAAATAGAAGCCTCATCAATAACAACTAATGTTTGCGCTTTAAAAGATCGTCTATGGTGATCCTCCGCATATGCCAGCAAATTATTAGGAGTTATATCACTATTAGACCAGTATTGATAATCACCCTTAATTTTACGCAATTTTTTACTCCAATCGAGCGGGAAATTAGTTATAACATTACGACCGAGAGAGAGCCATGAGAGAGCCTCACAAACTGCAGCATAAGACTTGTAAGAACCAGGAGTGCCAGTATACAAGCTGATAGACATATAATCACCTCAAATTATAGCAAACTGCACAAACAACAGATATGCAGCTAAACATAAAAAACGTCAAAATGAACAAAAAATGGGTATGAATACAAGACTCATACCCAAAAAGAAGAAAGCGGGAACAATTACTTAATGATCCTCTTAATGAACTTGACCGCGAGACCGATGGACATCATCATGGCAAATACACCAAGACAAGAAGGCAAAATCATACCAATATAACCAATAATCGTAGTAGACATATCGGAAATACCAGTTGTAAGGGCGGATTTAATTTCCTCGTCACCAGCAGCAAAGCAAGACAACATAGCGGACATACCGACAGCAGTAGACAGAGCGCCAGCCGAGGAGATAGCGACAAGACGCCTGTTATTGCCAACAAAACGCTTAAGTTTATCCTTAAAAAAAGTCATAGACATATACATCACCTCCTTTCAAATTTCAAAACCAAAAGTTTAAATTGTTTTATTTCAATCCACATACCATATAAAGGGTATGACCATCATAGACCGAGGAGAGGGGGGGAGGGGGTTAAAGACGAGAGAAAGCCCGTGCCCCTCCCCCCCTAAGCTCCAAGCATTGAAACCGTTGAAAATTAAAATTTCCAACCGTTCCAACGCTCTCCGCTATACCCTCCTACCCCCAGGGCTTTCTGCTGTCCTGATCCACGGACGGAGGAGTTGTTAAGCTACGTTTTTTTATGTCTCTCGACCGTTTTTTGGTCTTGTCCGTTTCATTTAGTATGTTCTTGTCCCGCTTTTAATCTTCTTTTTTTGTTGTGGGTGTCTACCGACGGTGGGCAGTGTCCCGCTAATTTTTTTTTAAAAAAAATTAGCGAAACACTGCTTTTGTTTAGTTTTTTGATAATTTTTGTTTTTTGCTCTTTACCTTTTTTGTTTTTGATACTTATAGGCTACAGGGTATTAGTATATATCAAGCACTTGCGCGTGATACTTACCGTTATCATCGTAGTAGCCCATCCCGTTTATAACCTCGGCAACGTATCCTCCAAGCTGCTCATCTATCCCAAACTCCTATTGGATATCATACTCTCCAGTCTCGGTGTTGTAATGCCACCGCAAGTATTATCGTGATAAGGTATCAACATGTTATAACCTCCATTACTCAACAGGAGCAGACATTACCTTAACCATCTTGTATATACTCGCACCGAGCAAAGACAGAGCAATTTCCAAAAACAGTCCAAAAGCAATCCCAATAAGCACAACAAAAAACATATCTTGCATACACTTACCACTTCCACCAGTTAATAGCTCTGCCAATCTCGAAGCCTATCAAAACACCAAGCTCGACTATCACAATATACATACAGTTAAGCAATATATCAACATTATTTGCGTCCATTATCAGCGTTCACCAATATAAGCTTAGTACACTTACCCTTAGCATTAAATTGTAGATCGACTTGTTGAGGGTAAGTCAAGCCCAACAAATCACCGACAGCGTCAAAATCAAAACTTACTTTAAGGGCCTCCATACCTGCAAAACCCTCCGTACCTTCCTCAAATTCGCCAACCAAAAAGAGATGGGAAAACTTAACATTATCGCCATTTTGGTTTGTAAATTCACCACGTTTTACTCCTACAAGTGTGTATTCCATAATGCATTTCCTTCCTGCCTATACGGCTTTAAACTATTGTTTACTAATTATCTTAGTAAACTAATCAAATTATACTAAGTTTGCTAGTAAAAGTCAATACAAATCACACAAATATTGTAAAATTATTTTGGGGTGGTAAACATAAATTTTGCAAAAAGATTAAGAGATTTAAGGGAAGAAAAAAATATTACACAAACAAAACTAGGAAACGAAATAGGTATAGATCAGAGAAGCATATCATTTTACGAACTTGGAAAATATGAACCAGATTTACAAACACTAATATATATAGCAAAATACTTTAACGTATCTGTAGATTATTTATTAGGATTAACAGACACAAAAAAAGCAAACTGGAAAACACAAAAAATAGAATTTAATGGTAATACCATTAAAAATATAAACATAAACTAAAAGGAGATTAAATGGAATCATCAAATAACAAAATAATACAAGACGCATTAAACGAGAGTATGACATTGTTTATACATAATATGATACAAACATTTATATGGTTTTTCACACAACCAGCAGTAATAATATTTTTAATAGCTATATTGCTAATAGCTACTCTAAAAAAAATAATAAAAAAATGAAAGTCTAAACATCGGAGTACAATCCGATGTTTTTTTATAAATAAAAGGCAAATTACACAAAAAATAATAATGATTTTTTACATCAAAAAACTTGACAAGTAGCGAGATACATGATATAATAAATACAGAAAAAGCGAAAGGAAAATCGCAAACACCAGAAAGGATAAAATATGTATACACAAGACGTAAAAGAGTATTTTGAAAAAAATGGTAAAATCTATGGAGTAAGTAGCAAATATCAATTTGGTGAGTGGGACAATAAAGGTTATATATTTTACGATTTAGACAAAGCATGGGAATGGTTAGAAACGGAAGAGTATGACTTTAGAGAAAGAGAATTATTAACACAAGAGGAAGCATACGAATTATTTGACATAAATATGGACGATGATGATCCGGAAGGAATATTCGAATGGGAATCAACAATCAAAGGATGGATATAAGAGGAGGAATAAAATGGCAAAAAGCAGAGCAGAATATTTTAGGGAAAGAAGAAAAAAGAAAAAACAAATCAGCTTCATTCTTGAAAGAGAAAAAATAGAAAAACTCGATAAAAAACTGGAAGAAAAAAATCAAACAAGAACGGAATGGTTAAGAGAAAAAATAGACGAAGAAATAAAGTAAAAAGCAAAAGAGCTAATCAAGAGTAATAAAAAAATTACTCTTGATTTTTTTATTAAAAAAATACCTTCCCCGAATTATACAAAATATTGATTTTGTATAATTACATATTCGTTCAAACCGAGTTGCTTACTCCTTCTCCCGGATATGAACTAATTTAATGATTTTCTTAACTAAAAGTCAAACTAAAAATTCCTCAAATTCTACTTCAGACGGCAATCGCAAATCGCCACGCGGACTAACGGAGACAGTACCGACTTTAACTCCGTCAGGCATACAATTTCTTTTAAATTGCTGTCTGAAAAACCTAGTATAGAAAACATTGAGCCATTTTTTTATTTCATTGTCATCGAATTTATACTCGTCGCTCTGCTTGACCGCATTTTTACAAAGCTCAAAAACCTCGGTTGGCGACATTCCATATCTAAGTGTATAGTAAAGAAAAAAGTCATGCAAAATATATGAGCCTACTGTATCCTCTGTTTTCTGTGCAATAGTTCCATCATCATTTGGAGGTAATAGTTCCGGACTTACGGGTGTATCTATAATATCCTCAATCACGGCATCAATACCCTTAAATCCGTTTCTGTCAAGTAAATGTCCGATTTCATCAACTAGTGTTCTGACTAAAGTTTTTGGAATACTCGTATTTACGGCGTACATACTCATGTGATCTCCATTATAGGTACACCATCCGAGAGCAAGCTCCGATAAATCTCCGGTACCAACAACAAACCCACCATTCTTATTTGCCATATCCATTAAAATTTGTGTGCGCTCTCTTGCCTGACAATTTTCATACGTTATATCGTGTATACCTTCATCGTGACCAATGTCTTCAAAGTGCTGAAGTGTCGATTTCACAATCGAAATTTCCTTTATATCACAACCAAGCAGTTCCATAAGCCTTATTGAATTATTTTTAGTGCGTTTTGTTGTACCAAAGCCGGGCATTGTAATCCCCATGACAGTAGTTGAAGGCAAACCTAAATTTTTTACTGCTTGAGCAGCAACAAGAAGCGCAAGCGTAGAGTCAAGCCCTCCAGAAATTCCTATTACAACACATTTGCCTTTGGTTGTCTCTATCCTCCTCTGTAATCCCGCAACCTGCATATTGAATATGGCAGTACACCTTTCGGCTTTGTTTTTAGACGGAACAAAAGGCATTATGGAAATTTTTATTTTTATATCATGCTTATCTGTCAATTTTTTTCTGCAAGGAACAATCAAATAATTTCTGTTCTTAAAGCTCTTTTTACAATCCGCAAAGGATTTGTTAGCGATTCTGTCATGGCGAATTTTTGTAAGATTAAAGTCTCTTATTAAAATCTCATCTGTAAAGGGCTTTACTTCACCGAGCAGCTTGCCGTTTTCATACATCAGATTATGTCCGCTGAACACAACATCTGATGTAGATTCGTATCTTCCTGCTGAGACATATGCATATCCGCAGATACAGGTTGATGAGATATTTCCGACGAGACTGTGCCTGTATTGCTCCTTGCCTATTACCTCATTAGAGGCGGACAAATTCAAAATTATTTCTGCACCGTTTAATGCAAGAAGTCTGCCCGGAGAAACAGGCGTCCATGCGTCCTCACATATTTCAATGCCGAGCTTTACATTTTTGTCATTTGTCCCAAGACTAATAATTATATTATTGCCAAACGGCACATCTTGATCGTTTACCTTGACGTATTCAACATCATGTTCTCCTGCGCTGAACCATCTCTTTTCGTAAAACTCACCATAGTTCGGCAAATATGTTTTCGGTACTATGGCAATTATTTTTCCTCCATGAATAAACGCTGCGCAATTAAACATTTCACCTCCTTTTTCATAAGGAACTCCAACTGCTAAAGCGGCGCTGTCGTTAGGAAAGCATTCTGTATATTTTGCTAAGTCCTCTAAGCCCCGCAATGCATTATCTATCAAATTTCTGTTTTCAAAAAGATCCGCACAGGTGTATCCTGTAAGAGATAATTCCGGAGTTGCGATTACGTCTGCCCCATCCGCATATTTTTCATATATTGACTTTATTTCATCGCAATTTTTTCTTACATTTCCAATATGAACTCTTGGTGTAGCTAAAACCGTTCTAAGTAAATTTTCCATGATTATATAAACCTTTCTATTATATGTTATTATAAGTATTACCGCAATTAGATAAGTTATTACTTTGGATTCAAAAGCAAGAGGCATACTTTTATAAAAAATAATGTGGTTGTCGCACTAAGATTATAGGAATAAACGTACTAAATGAAGTCAAAATTCAGTTTTAGGTCAAAACTTTTGAAAAAGGCTTGCGGTTTCCTAAGGATCTGCCTTTGTTCGCCGTCTGCGGGCGGCGAAATCGTTCCACAAGGGTGAATTTCAAAAACAGTCCTCCGGTCTGTTTTTGAAATAGAGACCCGCCTGCGATATAGGGTGTCCCTGCTGACGGTTTATAATATCTCGCCTCGCCGCCTGTGTCGGCGATATTTATTTAGTGTAGTATTTCAGAACCATAATATCTAAGCTTTTTAAAACATAACGCGTCAGCCCCGTTAATAAACAAAAAAGCAGCCTCGTATATGATGACACAGATACGAAGCTACAACTACAAATTATTTTTTGTATAAATAAGGCTCAAGATCCACCATAAATGACGAAGGAATATCCTCCTCAGTTATTTGAAGCTGTATCGGCTTAGAAATATCAAGGCTTATGATCCCGATAATCGAGTGTGCATCAATGACATATTTGTCAGATATAAGGCTGATAGGAAGCCTTTTGTACTTAGATGTCATTTTCACAAAGTCTTTCACGTCATCAAGGTTTGGCAAAAAAATATCTGTAGTAAACATTTAAATTACCTCCGTATTCAATATTAAAATAAAGAATAATTTGCTCAAAAACCGCTCTATATCAATAAATGTTCTACACACTAATAATATCAATATTTTCTCAATAGGTCAACTAAAATTATCTGAACAAATTTAAGTATATTCTGTGTAATTTGATAAAATTCTCATTATCTCTGCGAATTTTGGCATTTTATATAATAACGATAACGTCAGCTATCGGCATCAGCTAAAAATTCCGAAAACTCCTCCCACTTTATCATAAGGGCATCTAACTTATCGTTATTTTTCCGTAATTCTTCGGAAAGCTCCGTCACACGCTCATAGTCGGTTGATACCTCCCGCGATTGCAGCATTTCTTCAATAGAAGATATGGCTGCTTCGGTCAAAGCAATATCGTTTTCAATTCGGCTAAGGTCTGCCCTTACTTTTCTACGCAGAGCGTCTCGTTCCTTTTTATTTTTATATTCAGCCTTGTTGTCACTGTCGTGCTTTTCTTTATGCGGAATTTGTAACTTATTTTGACGCATTTGTTCTATAAATTCATCATAGCCGCCCCTGAAATCCTCTACTCCCCTATCAGTGAAATAATATATCCTGTCTGCGAGAGAATTTATTAGATAACGATCATGAGAAACCACAAGAAGGGTTCCGCTATAATTGAGCAATGCCGTTTGAAGAGTCTCACAGGAACTTATATCAAGGTGATTTGTAGGCTCGTCCAAAAGCAGAAAATTAGCTCCTGAAAGCATAAGCTCCATAAGCAGTACGCGAGCACGTTCACCGCCGCTTAATTCAGAAACATATTTAAACACATCATCGCCTCGGAACATAAATCGTGCAAGGGTATTTCGAATCTCCGTCCCTGTCATAGCGGGATATTTATCCGAAATTTCATCGAAAACAGTTTTACTGCTGTCAATATTTTGCTGAATTTGGTCGTAGTAGCCTATTGTCACACCCTCTCCGAAAGTTATTTTACCGTTTTGTGCCTTATAGATTTTCATTAGTGCTTTTAAAAGAGAGGTTTTTCCGCAGCCGTTAGGACCTATTAAAAATACACGTTCACCGCGCTTAATATCCATATTGACATCTTTCAAAATAGTATTTCCGTCAAATCCGATCGAGAGATTTTCAACTAAAAGAACATCATCGCCGCTTCTCTCTTTAGCCGAAAGTGAAAAACGAATTGCGCTCGAAGTATTTTCAGGACGTTCAAGATTGCGTTGAAGCTTATTGACAATTTTTTGTTTGCTTTCAGCAGTTCTTATATTTTTCTCCCTATTCCAACGTCTCTGCTGTTCTATAATGCCCTCAAGTCGTTTGATCTCACGCATGGTGTTTTCATATTCACGCTGTTTCGCTAGAGCGCGTTCCTCTTTTTGAGGCAAATAAACAGAGTAATTGCCCTTATATACTGTAAGATGTTTGTTTTCAAGGTCAAATGTTTTATTAGTCACTTTATCTAAAAAGTATCTGTCATGCGAAATTACGATATATGAACTGCTTGAATTTAATAGATATTCCTCTAACCATTCAACCGAAGTGACATCAAGATGATTGGTTGGCTCGTCAAGCAGAAGAAGATCCGCACCGCAAAGAAGAAGTTTCGCAAGCTGCAGCTTTGCACACTGACCGCCACTCAAAGAACCGACAGGTAAGCTCATACGGCTGTCATCAAAGCCTATGCCTAAAAGAGCCGACCGCGCGCGGCTTTTATATGTAAGTCCCCCATCACGGGTAAATTCATCATGTAACGCGGACTGTCTTTCGACAAGTGCATCAGTATTTTCTGTGCCTGCGCTGATTTTGAGGTTAAGCGCATCAAGCTCATTCTCTATATCGGAAAGATGTGAAAAGACAGAAAGCACCTCATCATATGCGGAGCGTTCAAGATTTCGGCAGACGTGCTGCTCCATATAACCGATTCTAACGTTTTTTGAAATGCTTATTGTTCCCTTACTTGGTTTATAAGTACCCATAAGCAGCTTGAAAAGCGTCGTTTTTCCGCTGCCATTTACACCTATAAGACCAATACGGTCACCGGGTTGGATCTCAAATGACATATCAAAAAAAAGGTCGTCATCACCGAATCCCATTTCCAAGGAATTAACAGATAATAATGACATTTTATTACACACCCTTATTATAAACTTAGGCAAGATGTCTCTCGCCCGCATTTTATGCGGTTGGTGCCATTACCGTAATCAGTGGGTAATCGAATCCACTATTGGTTATTAACGCAACTTATGCTGCACTTGCCACACTCCATGACGCGGCAAACCCCTTATTGAATAAATAAGGTAAATAAAATATATCATCTTTCGGGAAAATTTGCAAGCTATCACAAATGAATATAATTTTGTAAGGGTAAAAGTATGATTTTGAAAGATTTATACCATATTTTTTTATTTTTCCCAAAATGGTTTATATCGATTTACAGCACAGATTGATTTTTGTATCAAATTTCTTTTATAGCACTTGACATACTCGGTATACCGTGATAATATTAGTTATACAAGTTATACTTTTACTATTTGAGGTGATAAATATGAAATCTAAGAAAAAGAGTAATAAATTTATGAGCTCCGTAAAGGTCGGTGCAAAGGGGCAGATAGTGATTCCTAAAGAGGTGCGCGAAATGTTCGGCATAGAACCGGGAGATACTTTGATGCTGCTCGCTGATTCTGACAAAGGTATTGCACTTCAAAAATACGGTATTTTTTCAAAGATTGCCGATGCAATTTTCGCAGGCAAGGCTAAGGAGATCTATCCCGAGCAAAGCGAAGAGGACTCTGTTGCATTCGCTGAAAAAATAAAGGAGATCGAAGCTAATGATAATGACAGCAATTAAAGCAAGCGCTCTTACTAAAAAATACAAGTCAGAAACCGTCGTAGATGATTTGAATTTAACTGTCGCAAATGGTGAGCTTTTTGCTTTGCTAGGTGTCAATGGCGCGGGGAAAAGCACAACTATTAAAATGCTTTCCTGTCTTGTCAGACCGACAAGCGGTGACGCCGAGCTGCTCGGTGACAGCATAACTGAGGCGAGCGAGAAAGTAAAGGAAAAAATCAATGTTTCACCACAGGAAACCGCCGTTGCTCCTAACCTTACCGTTAGAGAAAATCTTGAGCTTATCGCGGGTATTTATGGTAGGAATCACAAAGAAGCTCGAAAAAAAGCAAATGAGGTTATTGAAGAATTCGGTTTATCTGAAATCATGAAAAAGAAAGCGGGTATTTTGTCTGGTGGATGGCAGAGACGACTCTCAATAGCTATGGCTCTTATTTCAGAACCTAAAATTCTTTTTCTTGATGAACCTACACTCGGTCTTGACGTCCTGGCTCGTAAGGAACTGTGGAGAATAATAGAAAGGCTTAAAGGCAAAATAACAATAATTCTTACAACGCATTACCTTGAAGAGGCAGAAGCTCTTTCCGATAGGATCGGGATAATGAGCAAGGGCAAACTCGTAGCTCTCGGTACTGCTGATGAACTAATGAAGATAGCCAATACAAACAATTTTGAAAATGCTTTCATCACTCTTTGTGAAAACGGAGGAAACGAAAAATGAAAACTCTATTCTTTTCATCAAGAAACACTAAGGAAATTCTTCGTGATAAGCTTACAATAATCTTTGGATTGGGCTTTCCTATAGTTCTTTTGTTGCTTTTATCGCTTATGCAGTCAAATATACCAGTATCACTTTTTGAAATAGATCAAATAACCCCGGGTATAACCGTGTTCGGTCTTTCGTTTATAACGCTGTTTTCAGCGATGCTTATCTCAAAGGACAGAGCAACCTCATTTATGTACAGACTGTTCACTTCTCCTATGCATTCCGGCGATTTTATATTCGGATACACTATTCCACTCATACCTATCTCTATTCTTCAAGTTTTAATTTGCTATGTTGTTGCATTTTTTTTGGGATTAGAAATAACCCTAAATGTCCTTATTGCTATAGCGGTAACGATTCCGACAGCAATTTTTTATATAGCTCTCGGTTTATTGTGCGGCAGCGTCCTAAACGACAAACAGGTCGGCGGACTGTGCGGCGCTCTAATTACTAATCTCAGCGCATGGCTTTCGGGTACATGGTTCAGTCTTGATTTGCTTGGCGATACCTTTAAAAATATTGCGTATCTGCTCCCATTTGCACATGCGGTTGATGCTGGAAGGGCGGCTCTATCGGGTGATTATTCGGCAATTTTGCCTCATCTGCTATGGGTAATAGGCTATGCCGCTGCACTCTTACTTATATCAGTTGTTATTTTTACACGGAAAATGAAATCATAATTTTATAAAAATACATGAAATATTAAAAGCAAAGCCGACAATTCTTTTATCTGCTTTGCTTTTAATTTTTGTTATTTAAATAAGTGTATCATACCTTAGCGCGTTTTTTAAGAAATGAAATAAACGCTGAAATCTCATGAACAATAAGCGGTAAAACAGAACATATAGCCGTTATCAACCATTCGTTCACCGTCAGATTAGCAGTCGAGAATACAGTGCTGACTGCCGGGATCTCAATAACAAACAGCTGTAAAATTATACCTGCGGCAAATGCAACTGCCATCATCCAGTTTTTATTTTTAAAAATGTTCACAAAGGATTTTTTGACATTGCTCATGCCAAGCATATGGAACAGTTCACAGAAAGCAAGCGTCGTAAATGCCATTGTCTGCGCCTGATGCAGAACACTTGAGTTTGTCTCAAAGATGTTTTTCATATCATACAGAGAATATCCGCCGTTGAGCCATGCCGCTGAGAAATAAGCTAAAAGTACAGCACACGTAATTACTATTCCGTAGCCTGCTGTCAGCCTAATACCGCCGTCAGCAAAAATCCCATTTTTAGGATCTCTCGGTTTTTCATCAAGAATGTCAGGCGACTTAGGATCCATGCCTAGCGCAATCGCAGGCAAACTGTCTGTAATCAGATTTACCCAAAGGAGGTGTATTGCGATAAGCGGTGCGGGAAGTCCGAGGCAAATAATAAAGAACATAGCCAAAACCTCGGCAATATTGCTAGAGATAAGGAAAATAATAGTCTTTTTGATATTTGCGTAAATACCTCTGCCCTCTTCAACGGCTTTTTCTATAGATGCAAAGTTATCGTCCGTCAAAACCATATCAGCCGCTCCCTTAGCAACGTCTGTGCCTGTGATGCCCATAGCAATACCTATATCTGCTGCTTTAAGGCTTGGCGCGTCGTTTACACCATCACCTGTCATTGCACAAATATTACCGTTTGCTTTAAACGCCTTGACGATCTGAACTTTATTTTCAGGAGAAACTCTTGCGAAAACTCTGACAGTTTTGCAGCATTCCTTAAGTTCATCAAAAGTCATTGCGTCAACGTCCGCGCCTGTTTTACATTGCTCCTTAGTTTCGCAGATACCGAGATCCTGAGCAATGGCAAAGGCGGTATCTTTGTGATCGCCGGTAATCATTACAGTGACAATTCCCGCATGCTTAAACTTATCTACTGCCCCCTTCGCCTCTGGCCGTGGAGGGTCAACCATTGCAACAAGTCCGACAAAAATAAGATTTTCCTCATCAGGCTTATCGGTAACTCTATACGCAAGCGCCAATACTCGGAGAGCCTTATCACTAAAATATGAGTTCGTTTCATAAATTTTTTTGACGTCATCTTCTGTTATAGGTCTTACAGCTCCGTTTTCGATTATTTGTGTAGTATGCTTTAGAATTGAATCGAGGGCGCCCTTTGTATAACCGATGTTTCTGTTACCGTCCTTATGAACGGTTGTCATCATCTTCCTGTCGCTGTCAAAAGGTAATTCGTCAATTCTCGGAGATGCCGCCTCAAGTTCGCTCTTGTGAAGCCCAATTACATTAGCAAAGTTGACGAGGGCAATTTCCGTAGGGTCGCCATATATACCCTCATCAACAGTTGCATTTGAACAAAGGCTCAAGCCTCTTGCAAGCAAGGTAAATTCATCGTTTTTTTGTACGGCAAATTCCGTGTCAGCTATGACGCTTCCGTTGCAATATGCCTCGACAACTGTCATTTTATTTTGTGTGAGAGTTCCTGTTTTGTCAGAGCATACGACAGAAACCGCACCAAGAGTTTCAACGGAGGGCAGCTTTCTTACTATAGTATTAGCCTTAACCATTTTTTGTACACCGATAGCGAGGACTATCGTAACAACGGCCGGCAAGCCCTCTGGGATAGCGGCAACTGCGAGAGAAATTGACGCAAGAATAGCTTCAATATATGCTTCAATATCAGACCCCTTGCCGTCAACAAATATCCATATCAAGTCAACGACCAATACAAGAATGACTATGGCAAGCGTAATAAATCCCAAAACCTTTGACAGCTTTGCAAGAACCTTTTGAAGCGGTGTCATTTCATCGGCCTCGTTGTCGAGGGCGGAAGCAATCTTGCCGATTTCCGTATCCATGCCGCAACCGCATACGATGCCTGTTCCTCGTCCGTATGTTACAGGTGAAGACATATAAACCATATTTATTCTGTCAGCTACTCCGACAGGCTCACTGAAAACGGTATCGGCATTCTTTTCGACCTGCATAGATTCACCGGTAAGGCTCGATTCGTTGACCTTTAGGTTATAAGAATCAATAAGACGAAGGTCGGCTCCTATAGTGTCGCCCTCTTCCAAAACAACGACATCTCCAAGGACAAGATCTGTTGATTTGATCTTCATGCGTTTTCCGCCACGAATAACGGTTGATTCGGGACTTGACATCTTTTTAAGAGCATCAAGCGAGGATTGTGCTTTGATTTCCTGGATCGTACCTATAACCGCATTGATAATGATAACTGCCAAGATTATCACAACATCAGGCCAGTCACCCGACCGAATAAAGTCAAACTGATTACCCGCCTTGATCCAGTTTATTGTATCATAAACAGATACTCCGATAGTTACGGCGATCGCCGCAAACAATACATAAATCATCGGGTCATTGAGCTGTGACAGAAAAACAAGAAACCAGGGCTTCTTTTTCTTCTCCTCTAACTTGTTTTTACCGAAAAGATCAAGCCTTTTAGCGGCTTCCTCCTCGGTTAAGCCGTTCACGTTATCTGTTTCAAAAGCCTCACAGGTTTTTTGTGCAGAAAGCGTTTCTACATTATTTTGCTTTTTCATTACTAACCAATCATCTCCTGAAATTTATTTGTTCTTAGAGCTTAGCTTTCCCATTATAGCCTCCTCTCATCAATAATAGGAAAATCCTTGCACACCAACAGGCTGTATCATAATAAGTAAATAAAAAAGGCTCATGTATAGCTTGAAAGTTATACATGAGTCTCGTAATTTAAAACAAGCCAGACTGTAAAGTCATGATGTTGACTTGCTACGCACAGGTGCGCTTACTACTCCCCCACGAGATTCTATATTATGCGACTATAATATCAAAAATTCGGAAGATTGTCAACCGTAATTATGACAATGATTTTAAAATTTCTTCAGGGTAAATAACTCGGTTAAGATAAAGACCCTCCGCAGGCGCCGTAGGGCCTGCACTTTTTCGGTCCTTCGTTTCGATAATTGATGGTATAGAGTCTGCTTTAAATTTCCCTTGAGCTATCCTTAGCAGCGTTCCTACCATTATCCTTACCATATTGTACAGAAAGCCGTCCGCCTCAACCGTAAAGTAAACCATATCATCTTCACGTGTAACGGAAGCATTTCTCACCGTCCTGCGTAAATCTCCGGGTTCACGTGAATCAAGCGTACAAAAAGAGGTAAAGTCATGGTATCCTATAAAACCATTTGCAGCTTCATTAAGAAGCTTTTCATCAAGCCTGTACCAATAGTGAAGTGCATATCCGTCGAGAAACGGATCTCTTATCTGAGAGTTCAATATCTTGTATACATATTCCTTACCAATCGAAGAATATCGCGCATGAAAGTCTAAAGGAACATACCGCGCTCTTTTTACGGATATGGTTTTAGGCAGATATGTATTAAGAGCCGCGACCAGGCGTTCGGGAGGAATAGAATGAGTTGTTTTAAAGCTGATGCAATAGTCATAGGCATGAACACCCGCGTCGGTACGGCTTGAACCCTTTATATCTACAGCTTCACCGATAACCTTGTAAAGAGCCTTTTGAAACTCCTCCTGTACGGTCAAAGCGTTTTTTTGGATTTGCCAGCCGTGAAAGGCTCGTCCGTCATATGCAATTGAAAGTAAAATATTTTTTACATTATCGGATTCGGCAACAGTATACTGCAAAGTATCACCCCCGAAAAAGTAAAGACAGAGAAAACTATTGCTACAATATCACACCTGTGCAACGTCAAAACTTTCATTCGTGTTCTTCCCTCGCCGCCATTATAACATCTGCACTCCATAGCTGCTGCAAGGTCATTTGCACGGCGAAAGGAGGATATGAAAAGCGGGATCAGTATAGGAATAAACGCTTTAATTCTCGCGATAAAGTTACCCCCCTCGATGTCTGCACCGCGGGATTTTTGGGCATTTGTTATCTTATCAAGTTCTTCAAAAAATGTCGGAATAAATCTTAACGCTATTGACATCATCATCGCAATATCATGAACCTTGATATGAAATATTTTAAGCGGCTTCATAATTCGTTCAAGTCCGTCAGTCAGGTCGGCAGGCGTTGTTGTAAAGGTCAGCACACCGCTTATAAAAACGAGTAAAATGATCCTTACCGATATAAAAATGGCATTGTTTATTCCCGCTTCGGTTATTTCCAAAAAACCTGATTTAAAAATCGGCTTTCCTTTGCCGTAAAAAAGATTGAGCATAGATGTCAAAAGGACTATTATTATTATACCCTTAGTGCTTTTAATATATTGAAAAATACTGATCCGAGTCAAAAGCGTCGCAAATATAGTCGCCAATATAATGAGCATAAGTGCAAAATAATTATTAGCAATGAAAACAAAAAGAATATAAAAAAGCATGAGAGAGAGCTTGACTCGAACGTCCATGCGATGAACAACGGAATAGCCCTCAACATATTGTCCTATCGTAATATCACTCATGTCTCTCACCTCTTGCAATTACTCGAAGTATTTCTGAAACAGCCTCGTCAACAGTCAGAATATCATCTCGTATATCACATCCCCTTGATTTCAGCATTTTCATAATTCTTGTAATTTGCGGAAGCTCAAGAGATAGCTCTGTCAGCCTTTTATCTTCGGAAAAAACATCTTTCGGCGTTCCAAACATAGCGCATTTTGAATGATCCATAACCATGATTTTATCAGAAATACGTGCTGCCTCCTCCATGCTGTGGGAGACAATTATTATTGTCGTTTTGTTCATTTTTCTTAGTCGTATGAGATTGTCAAGCAAACGCCTTCCGCTGCCCGGATCAAGTCCCGCAGTAGGTTCGTCAAGTATAAGTATCTCGGGTTTCATTGCGATGATTCCCGCAATGGCGGCGCGGCGTCGTTCACCTCCCGATAAATCAAACGGAGATTTTTGCAAAAGGTCATTGCGTAAGCCAACAAATTCAGCCGCAAACATAACTCGCTTTTTTATCTCGCACTCAGAAAGTCCCATGTTGTGCGGACCGAATGAAATGTCCTTAAAAACAGTTTCCTCAAAAAGCTGATATTCAGGATACTGAAAAACTAATCCGACTTTAAATTTTATCTGATGAAGCAGCAAATTATTTTTAAAAATATTATCGCCATTGAAAAGAACTTCACCGGATTTTGGTTTTAAAAGCCCATTTAGGGTTTGAACCAGAGTAGATTTTCCTGAGCCGGTATGCCCGATGATAGAAAGGATCTCTCCTTTCTCCAACAAGAATGAAACATCGTCAAGCGCACGATTTTTATATTTACCTGTACCATATTCAAAAACTAGATTTTTAACCTCAAGTATAGACAATAATACACTTCCTTAAATAAAAGCAAGCAACGCTTCTACACACTCATCGTCAGAAATGACTCCGTCAGGCATAGAAATGCCTGCCTTTTGAAGGTTATAAATAAGCTCGGCTGACTGAGGGACTGACAGATTGTGTGATATGAGCAATTCCGCTTGAGAAAAAACTTCCTTCGGTGTTCCCTGAGTCAGAATTTTGCCCTTATCCATAACAACAATCCTATCAGCTTGCGTCGCCTCCTGCATATAGTGTGTTATCATAACAATACTTATTCCCTGCTCGCGGTTTAAACGCATTAACGCACGGAGAACCTCTCTCCTGCCCTTAGGGTCGAGCATGGCGGTCGGCTCATCAAGAACGATACAGCATGGCAGCATAGCTAAAACACCCGCAATGGCGACACGCTGCTTTTGACCACCTGATAACTTGTGTACAGCGCTGCGCCTAAATTCATACATATCAACAGCCATTAGTGCGTCATCAACACGCTTACGTATTTCTATCGGAGCTATGCCGAGGTTTTCGGGTGCAAAGGCAACATCTTCCTCTACGATGCTTGTGATAAGCTGATTGTCTGGATTTTGCAAAACAAGTCCAACCCTGCTCTTTATGTCAAAATTATGTTCATCATCAGCTGTATCAACTCCGCAAACGGTTACGCTGCCTCTGTCGGGAATTATAAGTCCGTTCAGCATTCGGGCAAGAGTAGACTTACCTGAACCGTTTTGACCAAGAATTGCGAGAAACTCGCCCTCCCCCACATTCAGTGAAACTCCGCTGAGGACATTCTTGTTCAAAGCCTCAACTATATTGTTTGAATCATCTGAGGGATATTTATAGTAAACGTCATTAACAGTTATTATATCTGACATAAGCAGCATTACCTCATTCAGTACGATTCCCAAATTGCCGTACTGCCGCATGGCAGCGTCATTCCTGTTTCCGTAACACGTAATCCTATTTCCGAGCTTGATACCTTTCCGCCGAAGCGCTTTTTAAGCATGACGCCGAGGAGATACTCCATAACGGCAGGAGAAAGCCCTGTTGTATAAGAGTTTAAAATAAAGAAAATCGCATTGTCACTCAGAATAGGAACACACAGTTCTACAAGGGAGTATAGCTGCTCCTCTAACTTCCAGACCTCTCCGCCCGGTCCTCTGCCATAGCTTGGCGGATCCATAATTATACCGTCATATTTGTTTCCGCGTCTATACTCACGCTGAACGAATTTTACACAGTCGTCCACAAGCCAGCGAACCGATTTGTCATCAAGAGAGCTTTTAACGGCATTTTCCTTTGCCCACTGAACCATGCCCTTTGACGCGTCGACATGACACACGGAGGCTCCCGCCGAAAGACAGGCGAGAGTAGCCGCTCCCGTATAGGCAAACATATTCAGAATTTTCACATGACGATTTTCGTTTTTGATTTTTTGAATCGCAAAATCCCAGTTTACCGCCTGCTCGGGAAAAATTCCTGTATGCTTAAATCCCATAGGCTTGATTCCAAATATAAGATTTTTATATTTTATTTCCCATTGATTCGGCATAGGGAGATACCTCTGCCATGCTCCGCCGCCTGTACTTGAGCGATTATAGCGTGCGTGAGCGTGTTTCCAAAGGGGATTTTTCCTATCGGTATTGAATATCACCTGGGGGTCGGGGCGAATCAATATAATATCTCCCCATCTCTCAAGTCTTTCTCCGCAGGAACAGTCGATCAACTCATAATCCTGCCATTTAGCTTCCCTCATAATATGATCCTTTCGAGCAAGAACAAATTATTTAAGATTTTTCGCAATAAGGTCGGCTGTTTCCTGTGCAAGCTGTTCGATTTCATTCAGGATCTCTCCCTCAAGCATAACACGGACAAGCGGCTCTGTTCCCGAAGGTCTTACAAGTATCCTGCCCTTATTGCCCAACGCATTTTTTACATTTTCTATCTTTGCTGCAATTTCCGGATCTGTCTTAAAGCGCTCCCTGCCCTCGGCAGATACCTTGACATTAAGGAGAACCTGCGGATATTTTTTCATAACGTGTCTGATATAGGAGAGCTTTGAGTCTCTGCGGCTTACAATGCTCAGAAGCTGTGCGGCAGTAAGCTGTCCGTCGCCTGTTGTACTGTGATCAAGGAATATAACATGACCGGATTGTTCTCCGCCTAAATTGTATCCGTCATGAAGCATAGTTTCAAGGACGTATCTGTCACCGACATCGGTTGAAACAAATTTAATATTGTTGTCAGTACAAAAGCGATTGACGCCCATATTCGCCATGACTGTCCCCACCACTGTATCCTTGGAAAGAACACCTCGTGAACGCATATCAATAGCACATATCGTCATAATAAAATCGCCGTCAAGAATTTCTCCGTTCTCATCAACGGCAAGACATCTGTCAGCATCTCCGTCAAAAGCAATTCCGGCGTCAATATCATCGTGAGCCTTAACATAATCCGAGAGCTTTTCCAGATGAGTAGAGCCGCATTTATCGTTTATATTCTTTCCATTGGGAGTATCGTTGAGCATAACGCAGTCTATCCCGAGCTCGGAGAATAGCCTTTCAGCAGTACGGGATGCTGAACCATTAGAGCAGTCAAACGCAATCTTCATTCCTGAAAGCGAGTAAGGTATGCTGCTTTTAATGTGTTCAATATAGTCATCCACCGCTGTCTCGGCATATGTTACAGAACCTATTCCGTCATGTGTCGGGCATGGGTACGGTTTAATCCCGTCAAGAACGACGGCTTCAATTTCGTTTTCTAACGCATCAGGCAGCTTGTAGCCGTCGCCGCTGAATATTTTTATACCGTTAAATTCATAGGGATTATGAGATGCGGAAATCATAACTCCTGCATCCGCATCGTATTTTTTTACGAGATAAGCTACCGTCGGAGTGGGAACCACTCCAAGTACAACTACATCCGCACCCACAGAACAAAGCCCCGCGATAAGGGAATTTTCAAGCATATCAGATGAAATACGAGTATCCTTGCCTATCAATATTTTCGGGTGTGTGCTTGAACTGTCTGTCAGTACCATAGCGGCAGCTTTGCCGATATTCATCGCAAGCTCACATGTCAATTCCGAATTAGCGACGCCTCTGGCGCCGTCTGTCCCAAATAATCTTCCCATATATGTTCTCCTTATAAAAGTAATTATCTGTCAATTCAACAATAGGCTTGCCCGTCATTAAACGCAGCAAGCGCAGCGTAAGCTTCTGGTATCCTAAGTTTATTCTGTTTGGTCAAATGTTATCTGAGCATCCTGAGCGTTAGGAAGCTCATAGCCTAAATGCTGACAAGCCGCACGAGTAATACAGCGACCGCGCGGAGTTCTGTTTAAAAAGCCAATCTGCATGAGATACGGCTCGTATACATCCTCTATCGTCACCGCCTCCTCGCCTATTGCGGCGGCAAGTGTTTCAAGACCTACCGGGCCTCCGCGATAAAATTTTATCAATGCCTCAAGCATACGTCTGTCATTGGCGTCAAGTCCAAGCTCATCGATTTCCAGCTTATCGAGAGCAATCTGTGCCGTTTCACACGTTATTACACCATCAGAAATAACCTCTGCGAAATCTCTGACACGTTTTAAAAGTCTATTCGCAATACGAGGTGTTCCGCGGGAGCGTGAGGCGATCTCTAACGCTCCGTCTCCGTCTATCTGTATATCAAGTATGGATGCGCTTCTTGTTATTATTTTTGCAAGCTCCTCGGGAGTGTAAAGCTCAAGACGCAAAACGACCCCGAAACGGTCACGAAGCGGAGCGGTAAGCTGTCCTGCGCGCGTTGTAGCTCCGACAAGAGTGAACTTTGGCAACGGCAGATGATATGACGCCGCCATTTGCCCCTTGCCCGTTATAATATCAATCGCAAAATCCTCCATAGAGGGATACAACACTTCCTCCACCGCTCTCGAAATGCGGTGAATCTCATCAATAAAGAGTACATCGCCTTCGTTAAGATTTGTAAGCAGAGCGGCCAGATCACCCGGCTTTTCAATAGCAGGGCCGCTCGTGATTCTCAGGTTGACGTTCATCTCATTGGCGACTATCCCCGCTAGAGTTGTTTTCCCCAATCCCGGAGGACCGTACAGCAGAACATGGTCAAGCGTTTCTCTGCGACGTTTGGCAGCTTCTATAAAAACAGAGAGGTTTTCCTTTACCTTTTCCTGCCCTATATAATCGTTCATGCAGCGCGGACGAAGAGGGTTTTCCCCCTCGTTGTCGATCATTATTTCTGAAGGATCAACTATTCTGTTTTCAAAATCAAAATCATCCATTTGATTACACCTTAATACAACTTTACCTTGAGCCTATCTTTTTAAGTGTTTGCTTTATCATTTCCTCTACAGGTAGATCCGGATCTATGCCTGACATAAACGGAAGCACATCGTTGCTTGAGTATCCGAGAACAGCCAGCGCACCCAAAGCCTTTTGAATATTGCCCTCCTGCTCTGCCTGAACAAAAGCGGCTGTACTGTCTGATTCAGCCTGAGATGATGGCGTTGAGATAAGCTTCAGCTTGTCCTTCAGTTCAAGAATGATCCTTTGAGCAAGCTTTTTACCTACACCGGGAGCGGATGTGAGTGTTTTGCTGTCACCGCCGGAAACGGCTATTGCGATCTGTTCGGGTCGTAGAGTAGAGAGAAGCGCAAGGGCAAGACGTGCGCCTACGCCGCTTATCGACGTCAAGAGCTTGAAGCAATTCAGCTCCTCCTGACCCGCAAAGCCGCAAAGCTCGATCGCGTCCTCGCGTACAAGCATATGTGTATAGACAGTACAGCGCTCACCTAATTTTGGCAGTAATCGCTGAGTATTCAGCGTAGTTAGGCACTTATACCCCACCCCGCCGCACTCAATAACAATAAACGTTGCTTCGGAATGTATAAGTGTCCCGTTTAAGCTGTATATCATCCGTATCTATCCTTTTTCTTTGGATTTATTGTAGAATTTTGGAGTCGTGCTTAGGGAGAATAGAGCGTGTTTTATCCGCTCGAGGGTACAATGTTCCACGAGTATTTCCGCCTTGATTAAGAATCATTTTAAGTCTTGTTCCCGCCGACTGCGCATGACAAAGCGCGACGGCAAGAGCATCGGAGGTATCATCAGGCTTAGGCACTCTTTCGAGTTTGAGACGGCGTCTGACTATCTCCATCATCTGCGGCTTTTTGGCGCGTCCGTAGCCTGTAACCGCTGTTTTGATCTGAAGCGGCGTATACTCAAAGACAGGAATATGATTTTTCCGCATCGCGAGAAGTATGACCCCGCGCGCCTGAGCAACATCAATAGCTGTTTTTTGGTTGCTTTGAAAATATAGTCTTTCTATGGCGGATACATCGGGCTCTGTTTCAGCTATAACAAGCTCAAGCTCGTTGTATATGATTTCAAGTCGCTCCGTAAACGTCATTTCGGATGAGGTCGTTATCGCGCCATATGTAAGAGCGTTATATTGGCCTCCGACAAAATCCACAACACCGTATCCGACTATCGCATATCCCGGGTCGATTCCAAGTATTCTCATAACCTCAATTCTTTCAAAAATAATCAAAGGCGATAAAGAAATGTTTCCTTAGCGCCTTTTGATTATACCACAACGGGTAAATCTTATCAAGATTATGACCATAATTTTAGAAAAGAAAGATATAAATGCTTATTATTGCTTCTCATGCTTTTATCCCGCGGTAAATCTTTTACTTGCCTTGTTCCAATCTATGAGACTGCACCAAGCGTCGAAATATTTGTCGCGTTCCTGTTTATATTTAAGGAAATATGCGTGTTCCCAAACATCAACCAGCAGTATAGGCTGAAGTATGAGAAGCGGCGGAGGGTCTTGGTTTGGGGTTTTTACTATTCGCAGTTTTGAGGTGCCGTCAAACATCAGCCACGCGTACCCTGAACCAAACTGCGTCAGTGCGGCGGCCTTCATACAAGCGCATAAATTATCAAACGAACCGAAATCTCGTATGACAGCTGTTTTAAGCTGGCCTGTCGGTTCATTTTTTTCGGGCGTCATACCGTCAAAGTAAAGATAATGATTAAACACACCTCCTCCGTTGTTTCGGATGGCCGTACCCACCTCCTCGTTAAAATCATCGTTATACGCAAGCAAGTCGTAAAGACTCCAATCCTGATATATCGGATTAGCCCTTAGAACAGCGTTAAGGTTATCTACATATTTTTTGAACATTATGTCATGATGAATGTGCATTGTTTCCGCGTCTATATGCGGTTCGAGTGCATCATAAGCATACGGCAGCGGCGGCAGCTTAAACGGATAATGACTTGAAAGCATGATTCTGTGACCTCCATTAAGATATTAGATCCTCTATATCACCGAACGAATATCCCATACACTCCCATTTAGTCAGAAGCTCATCGAGAATATCGGCATTCGTCTTTGATGTGCTGTGCAGAAGAACGACAGCACCGGGATGTATTCTGTTTAAAAGTTTATCAAACGCCTCCTCCTTTGTCGGTTGGTCATTTTCGTACCAATCAACATATGCAAGACTCCAGAATATCGTTTTGTATCCGAGCTTTTTTGCCATTTCAAGATTACTTACACAATACTTACCCTGCGGAGGACGATAAATTTTTAACAGTTCCTTTCCGGTAGTTTCCTTATATAGCTTCTCAAGCGATTGAAGCTCCTTCTTAAAGCTCGCCTCGTCGGAGATTTTTGACATATCCGGGTGCGTATAGGTATGATTGCCTACGGTGTGTCCCTCATTTACCATGCGCTTTACAAGATCAGGAGATGTTTCGATATAGTTTCCTACAAGAAAAAATGTTGCTTTAACATTATGCTTTTTGAGTGCGTCAAGGATTTTTTCGGTATTGCCATTTTCAAATCCCGCGTCAAAGGTAAGATAAATGGTTTTCACTGAAGTATCCCCGACATAGTAGGCGTTATATTTCAGCAGCTGCTCAGCAGAAGCATTGCCCGTCGGAGGTTTGCCGTCCTCATTGAAGCCTAATCCCCAATTTGTATTTTCCGCAGCGGTTTCGACAGCGACATCTCCGCCGCGAAACGCTCCGACTACTGCCGGTACACACAATACCAGCAGCAGCACCGTCAACGTAATAATGACTGTGCGCCTTTTGAATATTAAGTACATACTGACCACCTGCCTTTTTTAAAGCTGGTTTATAATATGCAGATATCAATGACTTTAGAAGTAAAAACAATTCATAGCAATAAATGAAAAAACGCATTGACAAATTTATGGGTTTTGTGTATTATTTTAAGCATATTGATTTTGTAGGTGTTAATAATCATTTTAAATACAGAAACAGATCATATCTCTTAAAATTATAGAAAGAAGATGTTGCGTATCAATATTAATTATACTGATCCTAATGTAAAAAAATATATGTTCAAAGGCTTCTTCGGATTGGAAAAAGAGAGCTTGCGTGTAGATATAAACGGATTTACGGCTGATACTGCTCATCCCTTTGAAAATAATCCGAATATAGACAGAGATTTTTGCGAAAATCAAACAGAAATAATAACAGATGTCTGCGGCAGCATTGAGGAGGTTTGCGGGGAGCTTGAGCGTCTGCATAAGACAGCAGTCGATGTGCTTTGGAAAAATCAGGTTCAACCGGAGCTTTTGTGGCCGTTTTCAAACCCTCCCTATATCAGGAGCGATTTTGATATTCCGATAGCAAATTTTTCAGGAAAGCTAAAAAGCAAGGAAATATACAGACATTATCTTGCTAAAAAATACGGAAAAAGAAAAATGCTGTATTCAGGTATTCATTTTAACTTTTCATTTTCGCGAGAGTTTTTGGATGAGCTGTTTAAAAATAGTGCATACAGCTCATTTTCAGATTACAAAAACGCGATTTATTTAGATTTGGAGAAAAAGCTGACGAAATACAGTTGGCTTGTTGTATATTTAACCGCAGCAAGCTCTGTTATGGATGGCTCATATATCAGAAGCGAGGACTTGGGTAAGGATATCTTTACAAGGTTTTCTTCCTCTCGGTGCAGTAGTATAGGATATTGGAATGATTTTGTTCCGCTGCTTGAATATGACAGCCTTGACAAGTATGTTAAAAGCATCAGAAGTTATATTGACGACGGGCAGATAATCTCTCCGTCCGAACTATACTATCCTGTAAGATTAAAGCCGGCAGGAGAAAATTCTTTGGAAAGTCTTCTTGAAAACGGTGTTGACCATATAGAATTTCGTTTGCTTGACCTCAATCCCCTATCGCCATTCGGAATTATTGAGGAGGACATTTATTTCCTGCATCTGTTGATTATTTATTTGATTTCTTTGGATTCGGAGATATTTGATTACAGGAAACAAAACTCCGCAATAAATAATATAAAAAAATCCGCCGAATATGATGATGAAAGGATCATGATAGAAATAGACAATGATAAATTTTTGCCTGTTAAGCAAGCCGCATATAATGTTTTAAATGCTATGGAGGAATACTACAATTTTTGCGATGATCACTTTATAACAAAAGTGATAGAATATCAAAAGGAGAAAATATCGGACGAGCAAAAGCGTTATGCCTTTATCGTGCGTGAAAAATTCGGTCATCACTATGTAGAAAGCGGGCTCAGGCTTGCGAGATCATATGCGGAGAAAATAGAAAGGGAGTCGAGATAATGTGCGAACTGTTCGGCGCAGTTTCAAAAGAAAAGCACAATATAAACAGCTATTTAAAGGTATTTTACAGTCACAGCAATAATCATCCTCACGGTTGGGGACTTGCCCGAATGAATGATTCGGAAATATTGATCGAAAAAGAGCCTGTGCAGGCAACAAAAAGCAGTTATTTAAGAGAGCGTTTATCACAACCGATAAATGTAAAATGCGCAATGGCTCATATTCGATATGCGACTATCGGTAATGTAGAATATAATAACTGCCACCCATATTTAAAAAATGATAACTGTCAAAGAAACTGGTGCTTGATTCATAACGGTACGATTTTCAGCTATCCTCCTTTAAATAAATTTATAAATTTTCAGACGGGGGATACAGACAGTGAGAGAATCATCCTCTATATTGTGCATCAAATAAACAAGGCTCAAATAAAAAAGCATTCTCCGCTGTCCGCTAAAGAACGGTTTGACCTAATAGATCAAATCGTTACAGATATGTCCAAAGGAAACAAGCTAAACCTTATAATCTATGACGGAGAATATATGTATGTCCATACAAATTACAAAAATTCTCTGTACTATCTCGATTTAGACGATTTTACACTTTTCTCGACGCAGCCGCTTTCTGAAGAATGGAAGCCTGTCAAGTTCAACACCCTTCTTGCCTATAAAAACGGAAGTCTCGAATTTACCGGGACTAAACACAGCAATGAGTACATCGACAATGAAGAATCAATAAAATACTTATATCGTATTTTTGCGGATCTGTAAGATTCAATAAAATTTTGTTATATGGTGGCGGTATATGTGCCGCTTACCGATGAACAGCTTAGCGATATTTCCGTCACATCATTTTTAATGAGGTCTCTCTCTGATCTTAAAGACAAATAACCAATTTTACCAATAAAATTGGAGAAAAAAGGTTCTGTCCGCAAAGGAAAGAATTGAACTGCTAATCCCAGCATCACGGCAAAGCTATCTCTATCGACCGCTCTGTCTGCACAGGCAAACAGATGTGGATGACAACACGGGAGAAGTCATTATAGTGCAATTTCCATCATGTTAATGGCAAGAATATATCATTGTCTGCTCGTTTTAATGTTAATGCTGTGTTATTTACCATAAAGAAATATACTTTAAATTTACAGTGCTATAATAACATTGCGTTTAAATGAGCAGGTTTGTAATTGACCATACCGCTTACAACCTAAAATCATAAAAAGAAGGCTTTAATTATGAATAAAGTGATCAAGAAAATAGGCATTTGGGGAGATTCTATACTCAAGGGTGTTATCTTTGACGAGGTAGCGGGTAAGTATCAAACTACGAAAAAGTGCGCTGTTAATCTTTTTAAGCGTGTTTTCAAATCCGTTGACATAAAGAATAATTCTCGCTTTGGATGTACCGCACCAAAGGCAGCCGAAAATCTCGAAAGATCCCTTGCCAAGGGATTTTCCGCGGATGTAGTCCTTCTCGAATTTGGAGGAAATGACTGCGATTTTAACTGGCAGGAGGTATCGCGCACACCTGACGAGGAGCATGAACCAAACACACCCATGCCGCAGTTTATTGATTCGATGAAATATATGGTAGATAAGCTTTTGGGAAATGGAATAACACCCGTACTTATGAACCTGCCGCCTATAAGCTCGGAAAGATATTTTGATTGGATAAGCCATATGCCGGATGTTAACGGTGAAAATGTTCTAAGGTGGCTCAAGGAAAAGGAAGTCATTTACCGCCAGCAGGAGTGCTACTCTCATGCTATCGAAAAAATAGCACACGAGTATAGGCTTAACCTTATTGATGTGCGTGAACCCTTTTTGCGAATACGGGATTACAAGAATTATCTTTGCCTTGACGGTATACATCTCAACGAAAACGGACAGCGTATTTTGTGCGATACGCTCAAGAAATACGCGAGTGATTATGACGCCAAATTTATTGCGGCTGTATAAAATTTGTATTGTCAAATATAGTAAAGGACACCGATGTATGATTTGCTCGGTGTCTTTTTATGTTTCCCGTCATAAAATTTTCTCGTAAGCAGAAAAATCATAGATGAAGGTAGAGATCATCTTTTGTTGTAAAAAATAATGTTCACACACTTAAAGAGGAATTGATCTATCGAATAAATGGATAAAGTAAGTTAGATCGACGTGAAAAGTGTGCTGACAACTATTGTTTTTTTAAATCCCTTATGATATGATATAAATATCAAAAATATTGAAAAGGTGTTTGTATGGATTTATTTGAAGATTTAAAAGTGCTTGGAGTTAATATTGATGATGGATTAAGACGTTTGAACGGAAATGCGACACTTTACAAAAGACTGCTTAACGCTTTTGTCGGAACATTGGAAAAATACTATATTGATCTGGACTTTGACGAAAATAACTGCACAGAAATAACTGAAAAAGCTCATGCCATCAAGGGCATAGCCGGAAATCTTTCCATTACCCCACTATATAAGTCGTACACTCAAATAGTGGATTTGCTACGTGCTAACAAAGCGGAGGATGCGCGAAAAATTCTTGAAATATCGTTGCCTGTTCAAGAAGAGATCGTTAACTGCATAAAAAAACATATACAATAAAATTTAACATTGTATTACGCCAAGGAGGAACAGAATGAATAAAGAAAAAACCATATTGATTGTTGACGATATTGAAATCAACCGCATTATTTTAGCTGAAATTTTTAAAGATCAGTATAATGTTGTAGAAGCTGAAAATGGCTTGCAGGCTCTCGAAATTATGAATAATAACCTAAATATTTCTGCTGTACTTCTTGACTTGGTTATGCCAGTCTTAAACGGCATTGAGGTTCTCAAAAGAATGAATAAAAACGGTAGGATCAAGACTATTCCTGTTTTTTTAATAACTGCGGAAAGTAATGAGGAAACATTGCTCGAAGGGTATAATCTCGGTGCGACTGATGTTATCACTAAGCCTTTTATGCCGCATTTTCTCAGACACAGAATTGTAAACATTATTGAACTTTACAGTCATCGTAATGAGCTTGAAACTATCGTTGCGGATCAAATCAAGAATCTTAATAAAATCAATCAGTCCATAGTTGAAACTCTGGCAACGCTCATCGAATTTAGAGATTGTGAATCAGGCGAGCATGTAAAGCGCATCAGTGGACTTACAAAAATGCTTATGAAACAGGTAAGCGATATGTATCCCGAATATCATTTGCCACAGAGTGAAATTGATAAAATCGGTACTTCTTCTATTCTCCATGATGTAGGAAAAATATCAATACCTGACAGTATACTTAATAAGCCTGGCAGACTTACTAATGAGGAATTTGCGACAATGAAGCTGCATACGGTAAAGGGCTGTGAAATCCTTCAAAGTATTCCTAACATGATGGATAAGGGAATTTATGACTACAGCTACGATATTTGCAGACATCATCATGAACGTTGGGACGGCAGGGGCTATCCTGACGGCTTGTCAGGAGATGATATTTCAATTTGGGCGCAGGTGGTATCGGTAGCCGATGTTTATGACGCTCTTACATCTGAAAGAGTATATAAAAAAGCATATGACCATAGCAAGGCTGTAGATATGATAAATAATGGCGAATGCGGCACTTTTAATCCAAAGCTTTTGGAAGCCTTTAAAGCTGTCGAGAAGGAAATAATCGACAAGAAATGGAGTAATATATAACTTAGACAGGGTTGTTACCGTAATCAACAGGGAAGCCGATCATCTGCTGATTGCTCGTTGTGCTTGCCTCACACCGTGACATGGCAAGCTCCATATTAAACATTATTGTGATTATTTTAACAGACGGGTATTTTGTGAAAGGGTAAAAAGAATGGATAAAAAGAAAAAAATACTTTTTCGAGGCGGATTTTTAATAATAATTGTTTTCTGTATTTTTATATTTGTTATCATGACAATAATTCTGGCTAATAAGACGCAGCAATCGGTTGATAATGTCTCAAAATTTTATATGTCCGAAATGAATGTACAATACAGGGAAAAGTTTAATTCGATCGTCGAAATGCGTTATGATCGAATATTGATATCACTTAAAAATATTTCCGAAAATTCCAATAACGATAAAGACACATTAAATCGCCTGAAAGAAAACGCTGAAAATGATCCTACAATTTCATGGATGGCACTGTATTCTAACGACGGTAATATTAACACTATATACGGCGATGAGATCGTCTGTAATGATACGGAAAAATACAACAGCTCATTAAATGAAAACGGACGACTTGTGTCGATGGGTGTAAACAAATCCGGCGAAAAGTTGTTTATTCTCGGTGTTAAAAAAGATCATATGTTTCAAGGCGATCAGAATATAAAAGCGGTTCTATGCGGAATACCTATGAATTATTTGAACAATCTGATGCAAATAGAAGAGGACAGTGACTCCAACGGATATTCCCATATTATTGATAAGAACGGAAACTACATTATCAAAAATGGCAGCGAAACGGAGCAAACATATTTTGAACGTTTACAGGAAAGAGTAGATGATTCCAACGAAAAGTCAGGCAAAGAGTACGTTGCGGAGCTTAAATCTGCAATGGCTCAGGGTAAAGATTATTATATGCTTGTTTCCATCAGTGGTACGCTGCGTCACATATACTGTTCTTCTCTCTCTGAAAATACATCATGGTATTTATTATCAGTTATGCCCAATGGGAATATAGACGGCGAAATAAAAAATTTGGATACTTTCCGAAAGACTGTTACATATATATCTATTGCATCTATCTTGTTGGCAATGTCCGTAATTTTTTTGCTGTATTATCGACTGATGCAACAACAAATCAAAGAGCTTGACAGACTGAAAAATGAAGCTATCAAAGCAAATCAGGCAAAAAGTGAATTTCTTTCGAGCATGAGCCATGACATTCGTACACCTCTAAACGCTATCATCGGAATGACGGAAATCGCTGAAAGAAACATAGCTGATCAGGCAAAAATTGATGACTGCCTAAATAAGATCGAGCTGTCAAGCAAGCATTTGCTTGGTCTGATAAACGATGTATTGGATATGTCAAAAATAGAAAGCGGCAAAATTACTCTTAACCCCTCCCCTATGTCTCTGCGTGCAGCTCTTGACGATATAGTAAATATAATTCGTCCGCAGATAAAGGAAAGAAATCAGTACTTTGATATATTTATAAAGGATATATTGTCCGAAAATATATATTGCGATAATTTGCGCTTAAATCAAGTGTTGATAAATATCATATCAAACGCCGTTAAGTTTACGCCTTGCGAAGGAAGGATCGACATTTATGTTGAACAAGAGGCGTCTCCTCTGGGGGATGAGTATATTAGGACCCACTTCCGTGTCAAAGATAACGGGATCGGTATGACTAAAGAATTTCAAAAAAGGATTTTTGAGACATTTGCCAGAGAGGACAACGAACAAGTCGAACGTATTACGGGAACAGGTCTAGGCATGGCTATAACAAAGAGGATCATAGATTTAATGGGAGGAATCATAGAGGTTGAAAGCACGAAGGGCAAGGGAAGCGAATTTTATATTGTTTTGGACTTTAAAAAGGTCGAACCCGTTGCTGAAAACGAACTGAAGTTGCCTGATTGGAAAATCTTAGTTGTAGATGACAATGAAATGCTTTGCACCAGCGCTGTTGCAAACCTCGAAGAGCTTGGAGTCCGTGCCGAATGGGTAACAGACGGCGAAAAAGCAGTTAATTTGGTCGAAGTGCATCATAAGAATAATGACGATTATGATTTTGTGCTGGTTGATTGGAAAATGCCTAATCTTAACGGCATTGAAACTATCAAAAAGATCAGAAGCCGCATTGATAAAAAGATTCCTGTCTTCCTTATTTCCGCATATGACGTAAATGATATTGAGATATATACAGAATCAATGGATCTTGCCGGCTTTATTTCTAAGCCATTGTTTAAGTCCACTCTGTATGAATATCTCAGAAAATATGCCGGAGACTCATATGGACAAAGATCTGCTTTGAAAAAAGATGATATAAACTTTAGTGAAAAGCGCATTTTACTTGCAGAGGATATAGACATTAACTGGGAAATTGCTAATGAAATTCTCTCTGCTTCAGGTCTAAAATTAGATCGAGCTGTTAACGGTAAGGATTGTGTGGAGATATTTACTGACTCAGAGATTGGTACCTACGACGCGATTTTAATGGATATTCGTATGCCGGTCATGAACGGATATGATGCAACTAGAGCGATACGAGCTTTGGATCGTCCTGATAGTAATTTGCCGATCATCGCGATGACAGCGGATGCTTTTACCGATGATACAGCCCGATGCTTAGAGTGCGGTATGAATGCACATATTGCTAAACCGATAGACGTTCAAAGATGCCTTGATACATTGGGAAAGTATATTAAGTAAGCTTGAGGAGCGGGTACAATAAAAGGCCTCCTATGGTAGATTTATCATAGGAGACCTTTCTTTATGAACAAAAAGGTTAAATATTTATAAATTTTGAAATCGTCATTAAGGATTACAGCGCTATAAGTGCAAGAGCCTGCATGACTGCGGAATCGTTGTTCGCGGCATTATTGAAGGCGTTGTCAACAGCCTTAACTACAACATCGTTTACCGCTCTGCGGGCTGCGGATTTAAGCAATGAATCGAAAAATCCCATATTACACATCCTATATATTATAGCTGTATTATACTAACTGTGGCGTGAAAAGTAATATTATCCATTGTCAACCGTAAAAAAACTGAATCAGAATAATAAGTGCTTATTTTGCGTTTTTAATAAACTCACGATTATCAAAAATGTAAAAAATGCCTGATATTATTGTAAAAGCCACCATTATCCACATTAAAACATCATATATAATATAAAATATTGAAGTAATTCCGGCAATATTTTCTAAAGATATGCAACCCATGCTGCCAAGCTCAAGAACATATTGCATAACAAGAACCAGCAATATAGATATGATCTGACTGATAGTTTTTGCCTTTCCCCAATAATTAGCCGCAATGACCTTTCCTTTGCCCACCGCAACAAGCCTTACCGATGTGACAGCAAATTCCCTCGTGAGAACAAGTATTAAAACGATTGCATTTGTAATGCCTATTTGTACAAAACAGGCAAGAGCCGCTGTAACCATGATTTTATCGGCAAGTGGGTCGGCAAATTTCCCAAAATCGGTTATTAAATTTTTCTTTCGAGCAATTTTACCGTCAAGATGATCTGTATATGATGCAATGCTGAAAAGTAGCACCGCAATTATGTAATGATGCTGTATTTGCGGCAAAAGTAATATTGCCACAAAAAAAGGAACGATCATAATGCGCAATAGCGTCAACTTGTTTGGTGTATTCAATTTTTAAGCCCTACTTCCTTCTGCGAAAAATGAAATTTCGCAATTTTATGCTTTATACTCACCGATCAGATCTACATCCACATAGTCGGTTATAGCGATCTCTATAATATCTCCGACATTTGGTTTTTTTCCTTCAACGGTAAAAAATACCTTTCCGTCTACCTCTGGGGCATCAGCCGCACTTCTGCCATAATAGCACTCAGCATATCTGTCAAATCCCTCAAAAAGGATCTTGACGGTCTTACCTATCATCTTCACGCAGTTTTCAGCCATAATCTGGGACTGCTGCTCCATTATAATATCATGGCGGTGTTTTTTTACCTCATCGCTAATTTGATCGTCAAAGGATGCCGCAGGTGTATCCTCCTCCTGAGAATAGGCAAAACAGCCCATTCTTTCAAAACGCATATCACGAACAAACTCCGACAGTTCGATAAAGTCCTCCTCTGTTTCACCAGGAAAGCCTGTCATAAAGGTCGTACGGATGACAAGCTTAGGTATTCTGTCACGCAGCTTTTTAATAAGCTCAGTAAGAATTTGTCTGTCGCCATGACGGTTCATTCTTTTAAGAATTTTACCGCTTGCGTGCTGAAGCGGCAGGTCAATATATTTTAAAACCTTAGGTTCGTTTGCAATGGTATCAATAAGCTCATCAGTTATTCTGTCAGGATAACAGTATAACACCCTTACATAAAAATCCTTGTCGATTTTGCAAATTTCTCTCAAAAGTTCGGGCAGCATAAGTTTATTGTATAGATCCTCACCGTACCTTGAGGTATCCTGAGCAACTATAACGAGTTCACGAACACCGTTGCCGACGAGAGTGCGTGCCTCCTCAACAATATCCTCTATTCTGCGACTTCTGTATTTTCCTCTAATATTAGGTATTGCACAATATGTACAGCAGTTGTCACAGCCCTCGGCTATTTTCAGATATGCGTAATAGAACGGCGTTGTCCGTATCCTCCAGCCGTTTATGTCAAGGCACAGCTTATCAGGGAAGGATTCAACCCTTTTTCCCTCCAATACCTTGTTGACAACATCAACAATTTTTCCATTTGCACCGATGCCTATAACAGCATCGACCTCATAAAGTTCCTTGAGGATCTCCTTCTGATACCTCTCCGCAAGGCATCCGGAAACAATTATTGCCTGTATTCTTCCCTCTTTCTTCAGCTCTGCAAGCTCTAAGATTTCATCAATGCTTTCCTGCTTTGCGTCCTCAATAAATCCACAAGTGTTTACTATCGCGACATCGCTCATAGCAGGATCAGCAACAAGCTCAAATCCTGCTTGTTTTAATGTAAAGAGCAGCATCTCTGCATCAACTCTGTTCTTTGCGCAGCCAAGACTGACCATTCCTATTTTAGTTGACATATTACCCAATCCTCCCGCAGCGGCTGTCACCGACTGTCTGTAATCTTCATAATTATTCGTCATCATATTCTGACAGAACGCTGTTAATATCATAATATGAATATCCTAGCGACGCAAGAGCATTTGCCGTTTTTCGCCGAGCGTTCATATCACCGATCTTATTCCTGTACTTTGTTTCAAGCAGGTAACGAATCTGCTCATCCGGATCCGGAGCTAATTCCTCCACAACGATGTCTATTATATCTCTGTCTATACCCTTTTGTATAAGCTCATATTCGACACGTCTTTGAGCAAAAAACTTCTTAGTAAAAAGCTGTTCAGCAAAATCACGCGCAAACTGTTCATCATCAACAAGTCCAAGCTCTACCATTCTGTCGGCGGCAGCTTCCGCCGCCTCTGTCCCGTATAACTGAGCTATCTTCTCAACAAGTTCATGACGCGAACGACTTCTATACCCCAAAAGACTTAATGCTTTTTCCTTTGCGCGGCTAAGATTTGATTCTTTAACAAGCTCATAAAGTCTTTCATCATCGATTTCACATCCGATTTTAATTCCCTCATGCGCAAGAGTGAAGGTATCGAGCTTCATTGCATATTCTCCGTCAATATACACGGCACTCATACCCTTTCTCTTTTCTTCGATAGCGGTAATAAGCATAATTATTCAACCATTATGTCGATGTCAGCATTGTCGATGCGATCAGATTTTTCTTCATTGGTCTCTTCATCAAATTCTGATTCGACTTCATGCTCGTCACCGTTTTCATCTTCACTTTTTATTTTGCCATTTAAGGATTTGCCCTTTGTTTTTTTCTTTGAAAAGGCTGATAAAATTTCGTCCTTATGCTTAAGGGTCTCCTCCTCAATTTCATTGGCAAGAGCGGTATCTTCCTTGAGTATTTCCTTAACCTTGTCACGTCCCTGACCAAGCCTCTTGTCATGAAAAGAAAACCATGCGCCGCTTTTTTTGACTACATCCGCCATAACAGACATATCAAGAAGTTCTCCTACACGAGATATTCCCTCTCCATACATAATGTCAAATTCCGCTACTTTAAACGGAGGGGCAATTTTATTTTTAACTACCTTTGCTTTTGTGCGTGAGCCTATCAACTCTGTTCCGTTCTTAATTGCCTCTCCCTTTCTTACGTCAATTCTTACTGATGAGTAGAACTTAAGCGCGCGTCCTCCGGGAGTGATCTCGGGATTTCCATAGACAATTCCTACCTTTTCACGCAGTTGGTTTATGAATATTGCGACACAGTTGAGCTTTGAGATAGAACCGGCAAGCTTTCTGAGTGCCTGTGACATAAGTCGAGCCTGAAGTCCGACGTGTGAGCTTCCCATATCACCCTCGATTTCTGCTTTTGGAGCAAGAGCCGCTACAGAGTCAACAACAATAATGTCAATCGCACCCGAGCGAACGAGAGCCTCGGTTATCTCAAGGGCGTCTTCACCTGTGTCAGGCTGTGAAACAAGAAGTGAATCAATATCAACGCCAAGAGCGGAGGCATATACCGGATCAAGAGCGTGCTCGACATCGATAAACGCCGCTATTCCACCTTTTTTCTGAGCCTCAGCAATGCAGTGCAGCGCAAGGGTGGTTTTTCCGCTTGACTCAGGACCGAAAATCTCGGTAATTCTTCCGCGCGGAAGACCGCCTATTCCAAGAGCGAGGTCAAGCGTGAGAGATCCTGTTGAAATAGAATCTACCTGCATAGCCGCATTCTGACCGAGACGCATGACTGCACCCTTTCCGAATTGTTTTTCTATCTGACGAAGAGCTGTTTCAAGAGCTTTCTCTTTGTCAACAGGCTTTTCCGTATTGTTAGATTTACTTGTTTTTTCAGATGCCAAAGTAATCAATCCTTTCAATTTGGTTCGCAAAAATTATTATATCATTTCGCTCAATATATCGCAAGCATCTCAGAACAAATATTCGCAAATTTTAAGGCAAAGTCCCCATGATTGCCCTGTTAAGTCCTGCTATATCCTTTATGACCTCTATATTTTTGACAGAGCTTTTCTCAAAGCGTGTGATGATCTCACTTGTTAAGTCCTCGTCTATCTCGACCCCAATAACTCCTCCATGCTTTATTTTGCATAGCCAGTTTTCCGCAATAGAATTATAAAAAAGCATACCATCCTCTCCCCCGTCAAGCGCAAGTCTTGGCTCATGCCTTACCTCGCTTGACAATGTTTCAATAACATCGCTTTTGATATATGGAGGGTTTGATATTACTGCGTCAAAGCTATGATCGTCAAAATCGTTAAAGGCTTTAAATAAATCACCGTTAATAGCCCGAATATTCCCGCATCCGTTAAATTCTATATTTTTTTCGAGATATACAAAAGCTGTTTCAGACAGTTCAAGAGAGATTATCTCGGCATCGGGACGGGCTTTTGCAACAGCAATTGAAATAGTCCCGCTTCCGCTGCAAAGGTCAATGATCCGCGGGTTTTGAACTGCTTCAATTCTTTTCAGTGTTTCACGGACGACAACCTCGGTATCGTCACGAGGAATCAACACACCTTCACCAATACAAAGTGGAATATCCATAAACGACCATGTTCCTATTATGTATTGGAGCGGAAATCCAGACGCGCGCTTTTCTACATATCGTAGAAACCTATTTTCCTTATCACTATCGGGAATACTGTCGCCCATAACTGACAGATCTGCTCTGTCAACACCAAATAAATAATCAATAAGGCACATCGCGTCAAACTGAGGGTCGTCAACTCCTGCAGCTTCAAGGTCACGCTTCGCCTTTCTGTAAAGCTGAGAAAATGTCATCCGATTTTATCCTCTCCATTTTCGGGAATTACATATTTCATAGCTTTTATTGCTGCCTCGACCATCTCCGGGTTGGGTTCTTTCGTTGTTAAATGCTGCATCCACATTCCCGGTGCGGATATTATACGTGTAATAATGTTGTCATGACGCCCGCATATTTTGATAAGCTCATAGCCTAAACCTACTACGACGGGAATGCAGAGTAATTTTACCGCCGTTCTCAAAATCGGATTGGAAAACGGTATAAAACATCCGACAAGTATACCAAGCATAAGAATAATAATTATAAAGCTTGTGCCGCAGCGAGGATGAAAGCGTTTTTGCCTCATGACATTCTCGACAGTGAGGTCAAGACCGTATTCGTAACAGAAAATCGTCTTATGCTCTGCGCCATGATACATATATAGACGCCTTACGTCTTTATTCAACAGGCACAGCGCCATGTATGCAAGAAAAAGTATAATTCTTACAATCCCCTCAAAAGCAGAGCGATAAACTATGTAATCACCCAAGGACGGCACGGCGGATTCAATAAGATTAAAAAGCCATGTTGGAACAACAAAGAAAACAGCAATACAAACAGCTATCGTAATAACCATTGTTATCACCATAAAAATCTTGAGAAAACTGTCGCCAAACTTATCGTCTACCCATTTTTCAAATCGGCTCATCTCCTCCTCGGGGGCTTCTATATCGTCAATCGCCAACTCGGCGGAACGCATAAGTGCCTTATATCCTGTACCAAAGGAATCTATCATATTTACAATGCCTCTGATTATCGGTATTCTAAGGAACTTGCTTTTTTTTCCGATCGCAAGCGGCTTCATATCTTCAAGTATAATTTCACCATCTGTTTTTCTGACAGCGATAGCTGTTTTTTGAGGCCCTCTCATCATTATACCCTCCATAAGAGCCTGCCCGCCAATCGATGTTATAAGCTTTGTCTTTTCTCTTTTCAATACACTTGCTCCTTTCAAATACTAAGGAATTATTTTACAATTATTTCGGTTGGTTCTTCGGGTTCCTCCTTTAAAATTGGAATACTTATCGAAACAGTCGTTCCTACTCCCTCAGCGCTTGCAATATCAAGCGAACCTGAGTGCAGACGCACTATTTCATCGGCAACGGCGAGACCGATACCTGAACCTCTCTGCGTCTGGTTCGCTTTATAAAATTTCTCCTTTACCTTTGAAAGATGCCGTGCGGGGATTCCGCAGCCGTTATCAGAAATTTTTATTACGACAAATTTACCGCTCAGTGAAACCTCTATGTTTATAATGCCGTTTTCGGGAGTATATTTTAAAGCGTTGTCTATTATATTGATAAACACCTGACGCAGGCGATTCTTGTCGCCGAGTATGGGCGGCAGAATATCAGGCTCCTCATAAATCAAGTGCTTGTTTTCTCTCAGAGCACGATCCCTAAGCATATAAATTGCTTCGTCAAGCTCGGCAAGAATATCTATTTTATTCATTATCAGAACCATTCTGTTATTCTGAATCCTTGAGAAATCGAGCAGTTCCTCTACTATACCACTCAATCTTTCAGCCTCATCAACAATGATCCTTAACCCCTTTTCCATAGTTTTGGCATCTGTCGAGCCGCCGAGCTGCATTGTTTCAGCCCAGCCCTTTATTGCCGTGAGCGGTGTTCGCAGTTCATGAGAAACAGAAGATATAAAATCGTTCTTTAATTTCTCAGATGCCCCAAGCTCTCCCGCCATATAATTTATCGTATCGCAAAGCTCTCCTATCTCATCGTCGTAAAACTTCCCGATTCTTGCGTCAAAATCTCCCTGGGCTATCCGCTTTGCTGTATCACCTATCTCACGAACAGGCTTGACTATAGATTTCAAAAAGTAGGTGCTTGACAATATTATCAGAAAGAGAACAAGCAAAACGATAAGTGTGATGACCGAAATAGTTATAAACACTCTGCGATCCGCTTCCTCAAGTGAAACGATATATCTTACAGCGCCGACACATTCACCATCATCACCGTACACCATTCTTGTGAGAGCCATGACATTCTCTCCCGAGTTAAGCCTGCCTGTCCATGTTGCATATTCGCTTTTTTCGGACTTAGCATTATCGTAGTCATGCATAGGCTGAGCCTTATCAGGTTCAAAGCCCGTAGAGGTGATAACAACATCGCCGTCTGAGTTTATAACCATTAGCTCCATAAGCTCTTTATCCGGGAAGTTCTCGACATATACTCGGGCAGTAGAAATAAATTCATCAGGTTTATTAAATATATTGGCAAGCTCCGAGGAACGCCCGCTAATAGTCTGCATAATGCCGTTATAATAAAACGATCTTGCAAAAATCGAAAATGCGATAACAATGAGCAAAAGGATAACCAATATTACGCCGAGGCTGTTTATAAGCCATCTTTTTGTAATGCCTTTCAAGAAAAGACCTCCATTTGATGAAATAAAATATACAGGTTACTCTTCTGATGCTTTATCGGCACTAATTTTATCGGTAATTCTCTTTAGTCCGTCCATCAGCGCATGGTGAACTATTTCTGTATGATTTTTAAATTCATCGCCTTTTTCTATAAGGATATAGTCAAGCACAGTTTTTACAGGACCGTCAACAACAAGTGTGATACCCTCAACCGTTTCACCGTCGTTTCTATTTAATTCACAGTGCATAAAAGCAATTTTATCCATAATAAATCAAGCCTCCCATTTATAACCGAGCCCCCAAACGGTCACGATATTTTTAGGCGAGGACGGATTGTCCTCAATTTTCATGCGCAGACGGCGTATATTAACGTCAACGATTTTTTCCTCGCCAACATATGTTTCACCCCAAACGTGACGAAGTATATCGCCTCTGTCGAGCGCGACTCCGGGACTGGAAAAAAAATACTCCATGATTTGAAATTCAACCTGCGTCAGGTCGATCATTTGTCCTCGCTTTGTGAGAGTGTGATTTCTGAGGTTCAATATAAAGTCTCCAGACTTAATTTCCTCCTTAAAGTTATTGTCGCTGCGCATTTCTGCGATAGCTACTCGCCGATATAGCGCGTCAACCCTTGCGACAAGCTCTGTTGGGCTGAACGGCTTTGTAACATAGTCATCGGCTCCGAGCATAAGTCCGGAAATTTTATCCATTTCCTGAGTCCTTGCGGTAAGCATTATAATGCCGATAGAGCCGTTTCTTTTCCTAAGCTCCTTGCAAACCTGTAGTCCGTCTATGCCAGGCATCATAATGTCGAGAATAGCGATGTCAAAATCGCCGTCGTTCTGCTCGTATTTTTCGAGGGCTGCTTCTCCGCAGTCAGCCTCAGTAACGTTGTAACCCGCACGTTCGAGGTTAATAACAACAAATTCGCGTATGGCAGTTTCATCCTCAGCAACCAATATGTTTTTCATAAATCAATCTTTCCTTTCGCAAATATTCAATCGGTTAAGAAATTATCCTAAAGCAATCCTTGATTTCATCCTCATTAAGCGATAAATCGTTTTTAGTATTCTCTATCTTCGCTGCATAAACAGCGCTGTCTGTTTTTCTTATCATGACCATATTTTTCGCGTTTTCGGACTTCCATTCCTTATTTGAGTAAACACAAACAGTGAATAGCATTTCGCCGATGCTTCCCGAGCTGTCATTATCTGTAATCCATTCATAGAAGGTCATGGTTCTATTGTCACTGTTAATTCTTGCCGTCACATATGTGGGCCATTTTTCTTCTTGCTTTGTCATCCACTTATCAGGCAATATGATATAATAGCCCTCCTTATAGCTTATAACCATATTTAATACACCAGTAAAGGTATTTGTGTCCTTTAGATAAGTGTTCCATGTGGTCATAATACATATTGTCGCGGCATTCTCTCTGTTTCTCGAGGGCATAGTTGCTATTGATGGTATTTCAATAATCCCGTCGTTATTTATATCCTTGCATATGGTTGAGGACGTTCTTGCGGATATATTTGTTTTGTTAGAGGAATCGTCAAAAACATTAAGAGGATTAACAAGGCACTCGTTTTTTGTATCCCAAAAGATAATTTGAGTGGTATTCGTCCCGGCATGTGTTTCACCATCAAGAAAAACCGCTCTCGTTGTCGAATCTGCCATTCCGACGGTAACATTTATTATTCGTGTGAGATTAGAATCAAGCTGTACTGAGGAATTGATCATAGGACGCTTTTCCTTGGTTGAGTATTTAAAAAATTTTGCAAATGAATCCTCATCGTTATTAGCAATGGTAAGCAAAATTATTTCATCTTTTGCGTCATTATCGAAATCTGCGGCGGCAAGTTCAGTATATGTTGAGTCTACGGTCATTTCGCGAACGAAATCATCCTCATAAGCATAAATTGTCAGCTTTTTTTCGTTGCTTCCGAGTGATGTCCAGCCTAACAGAAGTTCCTTTTGACTGTCACCGTTTATATCAGCAAAAAGCATCCTGTCAACGCCCGACGCGCCGTTAGTAAAGTTGCCTATACTTTTCCACTCTCCGCTATCTTTAGTCATGAACATTAGATTCAGCTTTGAGTTCTCGTTTCCGGAAGAATACAGTGCGATAGCCTCGTCATAGCCGTCATTGTCAAGATCCTCCATTGTAATTGCGGAACGATATTCCCCGGTCTGAGGATAATTAAAAGTAAAGCCAGCTCCGGCTTTTGTTTCTATTATGTTTTGAATATCAGCCTTATCCCCTGTCGGACGCGGCGGTCTCATCATATTACCGCCATTGACAAAGTTTGCTGAGCAGCCGGAAACACAAAATACAGAAATAACTAAGATCAAAGCGAGAAGTCGTTTCTTCATATATCAATCGTTTCCTTTCTGTCATCAGGCACTCCGCTCTCAGAAGGATATGGCGATGTGTCTAGCTGAACCTTTTTTGCAATTAAAAATTTGATTTTTATTCCCTCATCAGAAAACATCTTCTCATGCTCTGTTATTAGGTTAGGTTCGTAACCGGAATTGTGCAGATCTCGTGTGATATATATTACCTTGAAGCCGGATTCCAAAAAATACTCAAGACTTTCCTCGAAAAGCTCATCATCATCCGTCTTAAAATGTATTTCACCGTTATCTACAAGGAAGTCACGGTATTGCAGGAGCTGACGGCTATGTGTCAGGCGGCGTTTTTTATGCTTATTGCGCGGCCAAGGGTTGCAAAAGTTAATATAAATACGTTCGACACAATCGTTCTCGTCAAGCATCATGAAAATTCTCTCAATATTATGAATCGTGAGAAGGACATTTTCGGGCTTCTCTCCTGTTCTATCAAAGGCTTTGACAATATTTCGTTTGGCAAGACCGAGCATTTCATTTTTTATATCAACAGCAAGGTAATTTATATCGCGATTTATGTATGCCGCCTGCGACATAAAGCCTCCCTTTCCACAACCAAGCTCGATATGGAACGGCTGCTTTTCATGGTACAGCTCCGACCATTTTCCTTTATAGTCATCAGGGTTATCAATATAAAATCCGCATTCAAGTAATTCCGGACGCGCCCAAGGTTTATGTCTTATTCTCATAAAGCTATCCACCAATAAAATATATAAAATTACATTTTATTATACCAAAATGATAAGGTACTAATTTTCTTTAAAATAATTATTTAAAATAATTGCTAAAATGAATTGCTAAAGCTGTAATAACTAAAAAAATTCTAAAAATGAAAGTTAAATAATTCATTTATTTCAGCGACAAAACCGTCACTTTTTACTGTAAAAGTTATATTCATATAATAGTCTATCGGACTGTCCGTTGGCTTATTTTTACCGAAACAACTGCCTTTCGGATAAACTTTTCCTTAAACCTCCTATCATTCTATTTCTCATTTTGTTTTCCTCCGATTAAACTTCAATTAAATAATTTATTCTTAAAATTGCAGAAAAATCCCCATAGCTACCGACAGAGATCCATTAACAATATCGGACACCGCTGTGACTGTCGATATATTTAACTAATCATAATATAACCGATGACTGTTTTTCGAGGTTGACGAAAAAATACGTCAATGATATAATTATACTGAAAAATTATCCATAAAAATAACAAGAAAAGACAGGTACGCATATATGAAAATTATCAACATAATAACAGCAGAACGTAAAAGCCTTTCATTTGAGGTTTTCCCGCCGAAAACAAACGACAGCTTTGAAAGCGTTATCACCGCTATACGCAAGATTGCCGCCTTGAAGCCAAGCTATATGAGCGTAACATACGGAGCGGGCGGCGGAACAAGCAAATTCACCGTTGACATAGCGCACGAAATTGATACTCTAGGTGTCACGCCCATCGCTCACCTTACCTGCGTTTCCTCTAACAAGGAGCAGATCGACAGACAACTTTTAAGTATGCTTGAGAACGGAATACTTAACGTCCTCGCCCTGCGCGGTGATATTCCCAGCGACTTTGATAAAAGTAAAATGGAGTTTTCCTATGCAAGCGAGCTTATCAATGAAATAAAGTCAGTGGGTGATTTCTGTATCGGAGGGGCGTGCTATCCCGAGGGACACCCCGAAAGTACCTCTCTTGACGATGACATTAAAAACCTTAAGCTAAAGGTCGATAGCGGATGCGAATTTCTCACAACGCAGATGTTCTTTGAAAATTCCAAGTTTTATGAGTTTTTGTCTAAGATAAGAACTGCGGGTATCAACGTTCCTGTTGTTGCGGGGATCATGCCTGTAACCAGCGTAAAGCAAATCGACAGGATCTTCACTCTCTCAGGCTCACAGCTTCCCGACGAATTGAAAAGCATTGCCGACCGCTGCGGCTCATCCCCCGCGGATATGAAAAAAGCGGGGATAGAGTTTGCCACTAAACAAATCAACGATCTCTATGAAAACGGGATCAACGCTGTTCATGTCTATACAATGAATAATCACGACGTTGCTGAGCAGATACATACAAATCTCGAGGGAATTTTAAAATGATATATTTATATTCATTATGCTCCGATAAGGTAGCTATATCAGAAAAAGAGGTCTACCGCTATCTCGGCTACGGCAAAATATATCCGAATGATGAGGTCACTGCTCTTATAAATGAGTGCGTCAAGGAATTCAACAAATTCTCCGCGTATAAAGCATGCTATACAGAGGTCGATATTGATGTTGACGACAAGAGAGAGCTTGTTGACTTCGGCTTTATGAAGGTCAACAGTCACTCGCTTACACTTAATCTGCGCGGCTGCGTTTCGTCATATGTTTTCGCTGCTACTACAGGAGCGATGGCGGAGCGCCATATTATAAAACAAAACCGACTTTCCGCATTAAGGGGTATTGTCACAGACGCTGTTGGCTCGGCTTCTATCGAGCATTTCTGCAATATCTTAAACAAAAAGCTTGCCGATACCTCCGCCTCGAACGGAAAGTTCCTTCGCCCTCGTTTTAGCTGCGGCTACGGTGACTTTTCACTTGAATACCAGCCGCAGATACTCTCATTTCTTGACAGCAGCAGAAAAATAGGTCTTAGCATTACAGACAATCTGATGATGACACCTGTTAAATCAGTAACCGCCGTTATAGGCATAAGCGGAACGCCGGTAAACTGTCGTTCGGGATGCGTGGAATGTGAAAAAACGGATTGTCAGTATCGTGTGTAACGCACTGAAATGAAAATTTTTACGGAATACAATATTCGAGTTATAAGCAAAAGTGAATATTATTTTCTTAAAGATTTTATGCATAAAGCTATATTTCTGCAAGACGAAAACAATTTAACACCTAAGTCATAATTTAAAGCCTGATCTTCAAGTATATTTTAAAAATTAAGGCAGGAAAAGGTCGACTTTTGCCCTTGTTTTGAGTTTGACAGTAAAGTTGCAAATGCTGTTTGGGTGAAAAATATAAAGAACCACGGCAGTACTAACTATAATTACACACAAGTTTGCAATTTTATAAGGATCATATCGGATACGAAATATGAGCGGCGTTAATGAGGAAAAAGATGAAACACCTTAAATAAGTGGATTATTATTAAGCACCGTTAACCGTTCCAAAAAACTATGCATAAAAATGCACCTCAAGATCGGATTTTAAATTATTGACGAAAAATATATCATGACGCGCAATTCACATTAAAAAAGTGCAAAATAGAAAGGAAGTAAGTTAATGGGATTTTTAGACTTATTCAAAAGAAAAGAATCAGTCTCAAACACTTCTGTAAACAACCTAAATAAAGATATTCCATTCTGTATTACAGTTCAGGATATTTTTCCCCTTGTAACCGGTAAGGATATCGTAATTGTCGGAACGATTGCCAGCGGCTCTGTTTCAGAAGGCGACACAGTCACGCTAAAAAGGCAGGATGGAACATCGAGATCTGTCCGTGTCGGAGTAATAGAACTTAACGGCAATCTACGGGTAAAAAAAGCCTCGGCCGGTACTCGTGTCGGAATAATGCTAAACGAAATTACCAAAAGTGAAATTTGTGCAGGAGATATATTAGCAAAATAGAGGTATCACTATGAAAATTACCGATATTATAAAAAATGAAATAGTTTACTTTGACGGCGGAATGGGGACGCTTCTTCAGGAAAGAGGACTTAAGGCGGGCGAGCTTCCCGAAACGTGGAATATACTCCACCCCGAGGTCATAACGGAGATACACCGTTCCTACTATGAGGCCGGTGCAAACATCATTAAAACAAATACATTCGGAGCAAACTGTCTTAAATTTGATAACCTTGATGAGATCATCACTAGTGCGATAAAAATTGCCAATAAAGCAAAAGAGGGCTTCACAAACGCCTATATTGCGCTCGACATAGGTCCCATAGGAAAAATGCTCAAGCCGTTGGGCGACCTTGATTTTGAACGAGCTGTCGAGATCTTTGCGGAAACGATCAAAATCGGTTCTGCTCTCGACGTCGATCTGATATTGATAGAAACCATGAACGACTCATACGAAACAAAGGCTGCTGTGCTTGCCGCGAAGGAAAATTCGTCGCTTCCAATATTCGTAACAACAGTTTACGATGAAAATGCCAAGCTCATGACGGGTGCCGACCCAAAGTGCATGATCGCACTGCTTGAGGGACTTGGAGTGGACGCTATGGGACTCAACTGCTCTCTCGGACCGGAGCAAATGAAGCATATTGTACCTATGCTCGTTGAGGCGGCAAGCATACCTGTCATAGTCAACCCAAACGCCGGACTTCCCCGCAGCGAAAACGGCAGAACGGTATATGACGTTGATGCGGACAAATTCTCGGATATTATGGTCGAAATCGCAGAGTCAGGCGCGCACATTCTCGGAGGCTGCTGCGGAACGACGCCCGAGTTCATACACAAAACAATAGAAAAAACAAAAGATCTCAAGCCTAAGCCTATAGAGTTTAAGGATACTACTCTCGTTTCGTCTTATACACACGCTGTTGAAATAGGCTCCTCCCCTATTCTTATAGGCGAACGGATCAATCCTACAGGCAAATCGAAATTTAAAGAGGCACTTCGACAAAACAATATGGACTATATCCTTAACGAGGGTATAGCCCAGCAGGAAAAAGGGGTGCAAATCCTCGACGTCAATGTAGGTCTGCCCGAAATCGACGAAGTGGAAATGATAAGAAACGCTGTATTCGAGTTGCAAAGCGTCGTCGATCTGCCGTTGCAAATTGATACTGTCGATATTGCGGCTATGGAGCAAGCCATGCGGCTCTATAACGGCAAGCCTCTTGTAAACTCTGTAAACGGCAAGATCAAGAATATGAAAGATGTTTTCCCTCTCATAAAAAAGTACGGCGGTACACTTATCGCCCTGACTATTGACGAGGACGGCATACCCGATACGGCAGAGGGAAGGTTTAGGATCGCCGAAAAAATAATACAGACTGCTAAGGAATACGGCATAGACAAAAGGGACATTATCGTTGACCCGCTGGCTATGACTATTTCGAGTGACACAAACAGCGCAAATATCACCCTTGAAACAGTTAAAAGACTTCATGAAAAAGGCATTAAAACAAGCCTCGGCGTGTCAAATATTTCCTTCGGGCTTCCAAACCGAGAATTTGTCACCTCGACCTTTTTTGCCATGGCTCTGCAAAACGGCCTTAACTGTGCGATTATGAACCCGTACTCACAGGAAATGATGAAGGTTTATTATTGCTATAATGCCCTTACAAACCGTGACGATAACTGCGCGAGATATATTGATTTCTGCTCTACAGTAGTAACGCAGACAGTATCCGCGGCTTCCAATGTCAGCGGAAAAATAGACACTTCGGACGATGAACCTCTTAAAAAAGCGATAATTAAGGGCTTAAAGGAGCAGGCTGCGGCGATAACCGCCGAGATGTTGAAAACCGTCTCTCCTCTAGACTTGATAGATACTCAGATAATCCCCGCTCTCGACATTGTAGGCAAGGGTTTCGAGAAAAAGACTGTTTTTCTTCCGCAGCTTCTCATGAGCGCAGAGGCATCGAAGGCAAGCTTTGATGTCGTAAAGGCGTCTATGATAAGCAATAACGAGTCCGTAAAGGGCAGGATAATTCTCGCAACCGTCAAGGGAGATATACACGACATCGGCAAAAATATTGTCAAGGTTCTCCTCGAAAACTATGGCTACGAGGTCATCGACCTCGGCAAGGACGTTGCTCCGGAGCTTGTATGCGAAACCGCCGTTGAGCAGGACATTGACCTTGTCGGCTTGAGCGCACTTATGACTACTACCGTTCCAAGCATGGAGGCAACTATCAAGCTTCTGCGTCAGAAACGTCCCCGGTGCCGTGTGGTTGTCGGCGGCGCTGTCCTGACGCAAGAATATGCCGATATGATAGGCGCGGACTTCTATGCAAGGGATGCGATGGAAACAGTTAGATATGCCGAGGAATTTTTTGCTTAGGAATACACGAAATAAAAATAAAATAGCTATAATCAGCAGTATATTTTTGTTGATTATAGCTATTCTTAATGTTTATTCGCCTATCGGCGCGAGCGTGTTCTCATCGAGAGCGTAATAATTAGCGCCCTCTATCGTGACAATGCTGTCCTTAACTATGGTCGAGCAATCATAAAAGCCGGGAAATATGTGACCTAAGCAGCCCCCTTTAAGCAAGACTTTATTCTTTATTATTTCAACGCGACCATCTGCTACAGGGTATGTCAATCTCTTTGTAAATTTATATGTTTCCTCTATCCCTTCGCTGTCGGTGCGTATGAAATTAACCGTGCCTACATTCTTTGCCGATGTCAAATTTTCACCTGAAACAGCTTTGAAAGTATCGTCGTATATGGATATATAGGAAAACGCCGGGCTCAAGAGATTTTGATAAGTATACTCATAGAATTTAATTAAGTCGTACTGCTCTGATCTGCAAATGTTAAAAGTATATGCTCGTACAGCCTTAACATCTTTGCCCAATGTACCCTGACTAAACATAATAGTGATCTTGCTTGACTCATTTCCATTTATAATTGAAGATAAACTATAAGTATGTGTTGTCTGAGATAAAGCGCTTTGCCTTTTCATTTTGATTTTATAGCAGTCATTCACATCGAGAATGACCTCGGGAGTGTTTTGCTCGTCGGAAAACTGCTCCGCTATATCGGTTTCGCACGTTATGTGCTTGTTCGCCGTAGTTACGGCAGATACAAACGCTGTGATAAACTCCTGTTCCGTTCCTGTTATGCTTACTGTCTTTATTGTACAACTCATAGCAGTACCTCCTTATTATATTCCGTATAGCTTTCGTTTTCTGCCTGCATTGTAAATGAGGTGTCCGTTGACTCCTTTTCGACAGAAGTAAAATCATATATCTGCGAATCTGTTATCATGATGCCGCGCTCCGAGAGCAAGGCCACTGTGATGTGGTCGCTGTCAACCGATGTTCCGCCGTGATCAGGGACACCGACGCAATACGGTACGGACAGCGTACCCGTCATGATTGTTAACACTTTAAGATGTCCTACCATGTGCTCACTCCCTCTGTGTTACAGCCTTTTCAACAATAAACGGGCTGAACGGAACTACCATATAATAATCACCCTCAACTGTTTGAAGTCCTATATCATAGCGATAGTCCCTAAATTCAAGACCCTGTGTATCCTCGGGCTTGAGAGCTATGATATAGCCGTCACCACACCTATCGTCAGGCGTTATAATCTTTTTCAGAACGTAATCTCCCTTTTCGGGTTCAAGCTTAACTCCGAATATCAGCTTTTCACCGTCCTTTAACGTATAGATGCTTTCATCCTCGTTTTTGATAGTAAGCAAAAGCGTCATTGTAGTGCCCCGCACTATTTCAAATTTCATAACCTTCCTCCCTTTTAGATATTTTGTTCGCTATATCACAAATTGTCTGTATTCCTATACTCCTCCTTTATTATTTAACTTGACCCTATAATTTAATTATAGAATATAAGTTCTATAAATTCAATAGTTTTATAGAAATTTTGTTCTTATCACAAAAAGAACGTTAATTTTATATGCAGGTTTGACAAAATTGCGTAAATAATAAAACAGTGTAACACGTGTATCTTCCGGACCGAGTTGTTTACCTGCATAGGAAAAGCTCCTACATTGATGACTCTCCATTCAGATCTGTTCCGGCGTAATGTATCCGAAGCATCTTTGTCGATCTTAATCAGACCGAGCGTATCAAATCCGGCTTTTTCCACGCCAAGCGCAAGTCCGCCTGTCACTGCTGCAAATAACAACATTGCCGATGAGTCCATAATAAATAAGCCGAATATTCTTTTCACGTTTGCGGACATATATTTAACGAGACGGCACACTAAATCTTTATTTACCTTGCCGCATTTCTTATGTCTATTGCAAAAGCTCCGCCGCAGGCTCTCATGCTTAGAGCCTGCGGCGGAGCTTTTATTTATTATATTGAAAATACGTAAAACACTCTTGAGTAAACTGTCATTTTCAAAGAAATGTGATCAGTTTACTCCCTGTGCGATCATTGCTTCAGCAACCTTCTCAAAGCCGGCAATGTTTGCGCCCATTACATAGTCTCCCTTATGACCGTACTTTTCAGCTGCCGCTGCAATATTAGTGAAAATGTTGACCATGATGTTCTCAAGCTTTGCGTCGACCTCATCAAATGTCCAGGAAAGTCTCTGACTGTTCTGTGACATTTCGAGAGCGGATGTAGCAACACCGCCTGCATTGGCAGCCTTGCCCGGAGCAAAGAGTACACCGTTGTTCTGGAAGATCTTTGTAGCATCAAGGGTCGTCGGCATATTAGCGCCCTCCGCGACAGCCTTTACGCCGTTTTTAACGAGGTTTTCAGCAGCCTCAACGTCAAGCTCGTTCTGAGTTGCGCACGGAAGTGCGACGTCGCAGGGGATTGTCCAGAGGAATTTGCCCTCATGATACTCCGCATTCGGACGATATTTTGTGTATTCGGAAAGTCTTGCTCTTTTGACCTCCTTGATTTCCTTAACAGCCGCAAGGTCGATACCCTCGCTGTCGTAGATCCAGCCTGTAGAATCTGAAAGAGTAACAACATTTGCGCCCATTTGCTGAGCCTTCTGTGTAGCGTAGATAGCAACGTTGCCAGCGCCAGACACGCAGACAGTCTTGCCGCTTATGTCTATGCCGTTCTGTTTGAGCATTTCCTTTGTGAGGTAAAGCAGACCGTAGCCTGTAGCCTCTGTTCTTACGAGAGAGCCGCCAAACGCAAGACCCTTGCCTGTGAGAACGCCCTCATAGGCGTTGCGGATCCTCTTGTACTGACCAAAGAGGTAGCCTATCTCACGTCCGCCAACTCCTATGTCACCGGCAGGAACGTCTGTATCGGGGCCGATATGTCTGTAAAGCTCTGTCATAAAGCTCTGGCAGAACGCCATGATCTCGCGGTCGCTCTTGCCCTTCGGGTCAAAGTCACTGCCGCCCTTGCCGCCGCCAATCGGAAGCCCTGTGAGTGAATTTTTAAAGATCTGCTCAAAACCGAGGAATTTAATGATGCCGAGGTTTACGGACGGATGGAATCTGAGTCCGCCCTTGTACGGACCGATAGCACTGTTGAATTGTACGCGGAAACCTCGGTTCACCTGAACCTTGCCGTTGTCATCGACCCAGGCAACTCTGAACATAAGCTGTCTTTCAGGCTCGGTAATTCTTTCAAGAATACCGTTTTCCTGATATTTGGGATCCTGCTCAAATACAGGCTCGAGGGACTCGAGGACCTCTGTGACAGCCTGTACAAATTCAGGCTGAGCGGGATTTTTCGCAATGACTTTTTCAAGCTGTTCGCTTACATATGACATTGAAGCCACTTCCTTAATAATAAATTTTAATATATCGGAGAAAGGACAATAAAAAATTCCGCATCAAAAAAAGGATGCGGAAATACCGTCAAACATCTCCTTTGATGCCTATAGCTATTTTATCACAGTAATTTTTGTAATTCAATCAAATTTTTGTTAAATAATTGTTTTTGTTAATATTGTACACAATTTTATTGAACAAATTCAAGCATTTTAGCTCATATTATCTAATTTATTGCTAAAGTAATAGCGAAAACGTTTACAGTGAAAAAATATCTCCGACTCTGCGGGAGAAAACTGTGAAAAATAACAAAAAAGTAATTTTGTCAACAGTACTTGCCTAAATCGTCGAAATGAAGTATAATACTGGATGTAGGATTATATTTTGACTTTATTTTGGGGAGGACTTAATTATGAAAAAAAGAGAACTTCTTTACGAGGGCAAAGCAAAAAAGGTTTACGCGATGAGCGACCCTGACTACTGTATGGTTGAATATAAGGACGACGCTACAGCGTTCAACGGTCTTAAAAAGGGTACCATAAGAGGCAAGGGCGTAGTAAACAACAAGATGTCAAACTTCATGTTCAAGCTTCTTGCCGATAAGGGCATTGAAACTCATTTTGTCGAAGAAGTAAGCGACCGTGAAACTATTGTCAAAAAAGTCTCCATCGTTCCCCTTGAGGTTATTATCCGAAATAAGGCGGCAGGCAGCCTTGCAAAAAAGCTCGGTCTTGAAGAAGGAACGGAGCTGAAATGCCCGATCCTCGAGTTTTCATATAAAAATGACGAACTCGGAGATCCTATGGTCAATGATTCACAAATCCTCGCTGTAGGAATTGCAACTCGGGAGGAAATAGATACTATAAGCGAAATAGCATATAATGTCAACAAATATATGGTTGAGTTTTTCGCCAGCGTAGGTGTTGAGCTTATCGACTTCAAACTTGAGTTTGGCAAATTCCACGATAAGATAATCCTTGCAGATGAGATCTCGCCGGATACCTGCCGTTTCTGGGATATTAAAACACACGAAAAGCTCGATAAGGATCGTTTCCGCAGAGATATGGGCGGCGTCGAGGAGGCTTATGCCGAGATGATGCGCAGAATAGGCTTGCAGTGAAATTCAAGCCTTTGTCAGACTATAAATCAAATGTATCGCTTTCGGGACATATATGCGGCGAACTGCATATAGCAAAAGTAATTAAAAGGATCGCCTAAGTAACATAATCACAATAACGCGAACGCGTATTTTAAAATATTTTTCGGGATGGTGAAACCTTTTGGACAGCAGCAAATTTACGAACTGCTTTTCCGAGAAGCTGCACGAGGAGTGCGGCGTATTCGGAGTTTACAGCGACGGCACAATCAACCCTGTCTACGCTTCTTATAACGGACTTCTCGCCCTTCAGCACAGAGGTCAGGAAAGCTGTGGAATCGCTGTAAATGACAGAGGAACTATATCCTATTACAAGGATATGGGACTTGTCGGCGAGGTATTTTCAAAGGATATTCTTAACTCACTCGCGGGACAGATGTCTGTCGCCCATGTGAGATACTCAACGGCAGGCGGAAGCATCCCCGAAAATGCGCAGCCGCTCGTTATGAGATATGTCAAGGGCACTCTCGCAATAGCTCATAACGGTAATCTTACAAACGCTGTTGAGATACGCAGGGAACTTGAACACCGGGGGGCTATTTTTCAGACTACTATCGACTCCGAGGTCATAGCGTATCTCATCGCTAGAGAGCGTATTCATTCCCACTCCGTTGAGGCGGCGGTCAGCGCCGCTATGAAGCAGCTCAGCGGCTCCTATTCCCTTCTCGTTATGAGTCCGAGAAAGCTGATAGCCGCACGAGATCCGAACGGCTTCCGCCCGCTCTGTATGGGCAAGCTTGAGGGTTCATATGTATTTGCATCAGAATCCTGCGCGCTCGATGCCGCAGGCGCGGAGTTTGTACGTGATATTGAACCCGGAGAGATCGTCGTCGTTGATGACACGGGCATAACCTCTATCCTTGACAACTGTCCAAAAGAAAGTAAAAAATCACTTTGTGTTTTTGAATATATTTATTTTGCGAGAACCGACTCGATTATTGACGGAATAGGGGTTTATGAATCACGTAAAGAAGCGGGAAAAATACTTGCCCGCGAATATCCTGTTGACGCGGATCTGGTTATCGGCGTGCCCGAGTCAGGAATAGACGCCGCAATCGGCTACAGCGAGGAGTCGGGTATCCCCTATGAAAAGGGTATCGTCAAAAACAACTACATAGGACGAACCTTTATCAAGCCGACACAGCAGGAACGCGCACAAAGCGTCCGCCTAAAGCTCAATCCTCTGCTTACAAGCGTAGCAGGCAAACGTGTAGTAATGATAGACGATTCCATCGTGCGTGGGACCACATGCGACAGGATCGTCACCATGCTGCGCAAGGCAGGTGCAAAGGAGGTCCATCTCCGTATAAGTTCACCGCCGTTCATGTGGCCATGTTATTACGGAACGGATATTCCGTCACGCGAAGAGCTTATAGCCTGTAAACACACAGTCGAGGAAATATGTAAGATAAGCGGAGCGGATTCCTTAGGCTACCTGCCCGCAGACAAACTTTCTCAGATGCTTCTTAATAAAGCAAACGGAATCTGTACCGCCTGCTTTACAGGAAAATATCCTACAAAAATACCCCAAAAGATGCTTGAGGGCAAGGAGCGCGGCGGCGTTGACTTCGATAAAAAGCTTCCCGCAAAAAATAATTTTGATTTTTGATCTGCCGTTCGCGGGGGCAGAAACTTAAAAATATATTTTTCCCGCAAATTGCCATGCAGGCATACCCTGCTGAAAGGAATTAACAATATGTCCAAGGATACATACGAATCACCTCTTTCGTCGAGATATGCCGACAAAGAAATGAAATATCTTTTCTCCCCCGATATGAAGTTCAGAACATGGAGAAAGCTATGGATAGCACTTGCTGAAGCTGAAATGGAGTTGGGACTTCCGATAACTCAGGAACAGATCGATGAGCTGAAGGCTAACAGTGATGACATCAACTATGATGTTGCCGAAGCAAGAGAAAAGGAAGTCCGTCATGACGTTATGTCTCATGTCTATGCGTATGGTGTACAGTGTCCCAAGGCCAAGGGAATAATTCACCTCGGAGCGACCTCGTGCTATGTCGGAGATAATACCGATATAATAATAATGACCGAGGCTTTAAAAATAGTTGAGAAAAAGCTCGTAGGCGTCATTCGTTCTCTCTCAAGGTTTGCGGATAAGTATAAGAGTCTTCCTACCCTTGCGTTTACACATTTTCAGCCCGCTCAGCCAACCACCGTAGGCAAGCGAGCGACACTTTGGATTCAGGATCTTTTGATGGATCTTGAGGATCTGAGGTATCAGCTTTCAAAGGCTAAGCTTTTAGGCTCTAAGGGTACGACAGGTACTCAGGCGAGCTTTCTTGAGCTTTTTGAGGGCGACCATGAAAAAGTTCGCGAGCTTGACAGAAAAATCGCGGCTAAGCTCGGCTACAGTTCCTGTTTTGCGGTTTCGGGGCAAACATATTCAAGAAAGCTTGACAGTCAGATCCTTAACGTTCTCGCGGGTATAGCACAGAGCGCGTCAAAGTTTTCCAACGATATTCGGCTGCTGCAGCATCTGAAGGAAATTGAAGAGCCATTTGAAAAAAACCAAATAGGTTCATCCGCAATGGCTTACAAACGCAATCCGATGCGTTCGGAAAGGATTGCCTCGCTATCGCGCTATGTTATGGTCGATGTTCTGAATCCATATATAACAGCTGCTACACAATGGTTTGAAAGAACTCTTGACGATTCCGCAAACAAGAGATTGAGCATTCCAGAGGCTTTCCTTGCTGTTGACGCTATACTGAATCTTTATCTAAACGTCAGCGACGGTCTTGTCGTCTACGAGAATGTCATAAATCAACATCTATACCGAGAACTTCCGTTTATGGCTACCGAAAACATCATTATGGACGCGGTAAAGCGCGGCGGTGACAGACAGCAGCTTCATGAGAGCATTCGCAAGCACTCAATGGCCGCCTCTAAGGTCATTAAAGAGGAAGGCGGCGAAAACGATCTTCTCAAGAGGATATCCGACGACCCGATATTCGAAGTAACGCTTGAGGAGCTTGAAAAAATTCTTGAGCCGTCAAGATATGTAGGCCGCGCGCCGCAGCAGACCGAGGATTTCATCAACGACTGTGTATATCCCGTACTCAAGCTCTATGAAAATATGGAGATCGAACAAGTCGAAATAAATGTTTAAACACTTTTGGTTTAAGAGATATGCGCTTTATGTGCGTATCTCTAAAACTGTTTTACGGGGCAAGCCCCTTATTAAAACGAATGACTGCAAATATTCATTTCATATAGATTAAAGGCACAAAACGGACTTAATACTTTCTTTCCGTTTTGCATATTTTACTCGAAAGGTTGGAATTAAACTATGGTAAAGGCTATTGTCGGCGCAAACTGGGGCGACGAGGGCAAGGGAAAAATCACTGATGTTCTCGCGGCTCGATCTGATATGGTTATACGCTTCCAGGGCGGAAGCAACGCAGGTCACACTATCATCAACAACTACGGACGTTTCGCCCTGCATCAGCTTCCGAGCGGTGTTTTCTATGATAATATCACAAATATTATCGGCAACGGCGTTGCGCTTAATGTTGATAATTTTATCAGGGAACTCAACGAGCTTAAGGAACGCGAAGTTAAAAACGTGCATATACTGGTATCTGACAGGGCGCAAATCGTCATGCCGTATCATATCCTTTTTGACTGTTATGAGGAAGAAAGGCTCGGCGGCAGAAGTTTCGGCTCTACAAAGTCCGGAATAGCCCCGTTCTATTCAGACAAGTTTTCAAAAATAGGCTTTCAGGTAAACGAGCTTTATGACGACCCTGAAGCACTAAAGGACAAAATAAACAGGATCCTTGAAGTCAAAAACTCGACGATCAGAAACCTTTACCACAAGGAAGGGCTTGACCCTGACGACATTTTTAATAAGCTCATGGAATACAAGGAAATGCTCAAGCCTTATGTCGCACCTACATTTGATATTGTGAATGATGCGGTAAGAGCAGGAAAGAATGTTCTTCTTGAGGGTCAGCTCGGCACGCTCAAGGATACCGACTTCGGCATATATCCTATGGTCACATCATCGAATACTATCGCAGGCTACGGCGCAGTCGGAGCAGGCGGCATCCCGCCATATGAGATAAAAGAAATTATCACTGTCGTTAAAGCATATTCTAGCTCTGTCGGAGCTGGCGAATTTGTAAGCGAGATTTTCGGAGATGAAGCCGAGGAGCTTCGCAAGCGCGGCGGCGACAAAGGTGAGTACGGCGCGACAACAGGCCGTCCGAGAAGAGTTGGTTGGCTGGATCTCGTCGCATCACGTTACGGCTGTAAGGTGCAGGGCGCGACACAGGTAGCCTTTACCGTTGTGGACGCACTCGGTTATCTTGACGAAATTCCGGTATGTGTAGGCTATGAGCTTGACGGAGAGAAAATCGACTACTTCCCCTCAACAACAAAATTAAAGAGGGCAAAGCCGATCCTTGAGGTCCTTCCCGGTTGGAAGTCCGACATAAGAGGAATCAGAGAGTACGACAGGCTACCTGAAAACTGCAGAAAATATATTGAATTTGCGGAAAAGGCAATCGGTGTTCCGTTTAAGATGATCTCAAATGGACCCAAAAGAGAGGACATCATTCTACGATAAGACGGAGGGATTATTTTTGTGTGGTATAGTTGGATACATAGGCTATGAACAGGCATCACCCCACCTTCTCAGAGGGCTTGAAAAGCTCGAATACCGTGGCTACGATTCAGCGGGTATATGCGTCTATGACGGCAAAATACTTGATGTTTTCAAGAGTAAGGGAAAGCTTAAGATCCTCAGTGAGATGATTCACGGCGGCGCCGATGTTAAGGGTACTGTCGGAATAGGTCACACCCGCTGGGCGACTCACGGAGAGCCCTCGGACATAAACTCTCACCCGCACCTAAGCGGTTCAGGAAAATTTGCGGTTGTTCACAACGGAATAATTGAAAATTATATAAAGCTTAAGGAACACCTTATGCGTCGAGGTGTTAAGTTTTTTTCGGAAACCGACACCGAGGTTGTCGCGCAGCTCCTCGAGTATTATTACAACGGAAATATAATAGATACCGTCATCAAGGTCATGTCCAAAGTACACGGCTCATATGCACTTGGAATCATATGTATTGATAATCCCGACCAAATCATAGCCGTAAGAAAGGAAAGCCCGCTTATAATTGGACTTGGCAAAAATGAAAACTACATTGCAAGCGATATTCCCGCGATCCTCGCAAAGACAAGGGACATTTACAGGCTTGAAAACGATGAAATAGCAATTCTTACACGTTCCGACGTAAGGATAATCAATACCGACAAGGAAGAAATCAAGAAAGAAATTCAACATATAAATTGGGATATATCCGCCGCTGAAAAGGGCGGATATGAGCATTTTATGTTTAAAGAAATCATGGAGCAGCCGAAGGCATTTCGCGACACTATAAATCCCAGGATCAGGGGCGATAGGGTCGTTCTTGATGATGAAATCAATCTCACTCCCGAGCAGCTCAAGAACTTTAGCAAAATATGTATTGTAGCCTGCGGCTCTGCGTATCATGTCGGAGTTGTAGCAAAGTATATTTTTGAACAAACACTCAGGATACCTGTCGAGGTCGATATTGCGTCAGAGTTTCGCTACCGCAACCCCATCATTGACAAGAAGACACTCGTCATAGTTATCAGTCAATCGGGTGAAACCGCAGACACTCTCGCGGCTCTGCGAGAATCAAAAAAATGCGGATCATATATTATTTCTATAGTCAATGTCGTGGGCAGCGCGATCGCCAACGAATCTAACGACGCTATATACACATGGGCAGGTCCTGAAATTGCCGTTGCGACAACAAAGGCATACAGTACACAGCTTGCAGTTGTATATCTGCTCGCGCTATACTTCGGAGATATTCTCGGAACAATTTCCACAATGGATTATAATAAATATCTCTCAGAGTTGAGGCTCATTCCCGATAAAATTGAACAAATTCTCGAAAACAAGGAGAATATACAGTACTTTGCCTCACAACAGTTTGATAACAAGGATATTTTCTTTATCGGAAGAAACCTTGACTATGCGTTGTCACTTGAGGGATCATTAAAGCTTAAGGAAATTTCGTATATTCATTCCGAGGCTTATGCCGCAGGAGAATTAAAGCACGGAACTATATCGCTTATTGAGAAGGGAACTCTTGTTGTAGCACTCGCAACGCAAGAAGATCTTTTCGATAAAATGATCAGCAATATTGTCGAAGTTCGTACAAGAGGCGCAGTCGTCCTCGGCTTGACATGTGAAGAAAGTACCGAAATAGAAAAATGTACCGATTTTACCTTCTACATTCCGAAAACCTGCGATCTCATGCTGCCGTCACTTGCGGTTATTCCGTTACAGCTTTTTGCTTACTATGTTGCTTCACTCAAGGGCTGTGATATAGATAAGCCGAGAAACCTCGCTAAGTCTGTAACAGTCGAATAGTTTAAAATTATCTGAGGTGAAAGCTATGGAAATTAAAAATGAAGCTGTTTTAATACTTGACTTTGGCGGTCAATACAGCCAGTTGATAGCAAGACGTGTGCGTGAGCTCAACGTATATTGTGAAATTAAGCCCTACAGAATTTCTACAGATGAAATTAAAAATACAAAGTATAAGGGTATAATTTTTTCGGGCGGTCCGAACAGTGTTTATGCGGAAAACGCTCCGCAATGCGACGAAAAAATCTTTGATTTGGGCATACCTGTTCTTGGTATATGCTATGGCGCGCAGCTTATGGCTAAGATGCTCGGCGGTGAGGTCAGCCAATCACTTGTCCGTGAATATGGCAACGCAAATGTCACCTTTGACAATACCGATGCACTTTTTCAGAACGTAAAAGATGAAAGCGTCTGCTGGATGAGCCATACCGACTATATTTCAAGAGTTCCCGACGGCTTTAAAATCACCGCAAGAACGGATGACTGCCCTGTCGCCGCTATGGGGAATCCTACACGCAATCTTTATGCTATGCAGTTTCACCCCGAGGTTCAGCATACGAAGGAGGGTATGCTATATCTCAAGAATTTTCTCTATAACGCCTGCGCCTGCGCCGGCGACTGGAAAATGAGTTCCTTTGTTTCCGACACGGTAAAGCTTCTAAAGGAAACTATCGGAGACAAAAAAGTTCTCTGTGCCCTTTCAGGCGGAGTTGACTCCTCTGTTGCCGCTGTCCTAGTACATAAAGCGATAGGTAAAAATCTCACCTGCATTTTTGTTGACCACGGACTGTTGCGTAAAGATGAGGGCGATCAGGTTGAAAATGTATTTAGGGAGCAGTTTGACATGAACCTCATACGCGTAAACTGCAAAGACAGATTCCTTGCAAAGCTCGCAGGTGTTTCCGATCCTGAGCGCAAGAGAAAAATCATTGGTGAGGAGTTTATTCGCGTATTTGAGGAAAAGGCAAACGAGCTTGGCAAGATGGATTACCTCTGTCAGGGTACGATATATCCCGATGTTGTAGAAAGCGGTGTAGGTGAAGCGGCAGTCATAAAAAGTCACCACAATGTTGGCGGACTTCCTGAGGATGTGAACTTTGAGGGAATCATTGAACCGCTTCGCTATCTCTTTAAGGATGAAGTTCGCAAGGCAGGATTGGAGCTTGGTATCCCATCTTTCCTCGTATGGAGGCAGCCATTCCCGGGTCCCGGTCTCTCAATACGCATACTCGGAGAAATAACCGACGAGAGGCTTGATATTCTCAAGGATGCTGACGCGATAATGCGTGAGGAGATAGCAAATGCGGGTCTTGACCGCGATATTAACCAGTATTTTGCGGTTCTCACAAACATTAAAAGTGTTGGCGTTATGGGTGACGGCAGGACCTATGATAATACCATTGCCCTCCGCGCTGTAACTACAAGCGACTTTATGACAGCGGACTGGGCGCATATCCCCTATGATGTACTTGGAAAAATTTCGAGCAGAATTATCAATGAGGTTCAGCACGTTAACCGCGTTGTTTATGACATTACGAGCAAGCCCCCGGCTACCATTGAGTGGGAATGATTTGCGAAGTCTGAAAACCCGCATAAACACTCGATTTTTGACCGCTCAACTCCCAATTTGATAGCAAAAAAATGATAGCAGGCTGAAAAACGCATTTATTTCGGGTTTCGGATGGCTTGCAGGTATATCTGAATCAATCTAAAAGGCATTACTGGCTTTTGCAAGTCGGTAATGCCTTTTTTTGTGTTTATTCGTCTTTCAACTGCTCCTTGAAGGCCTCAACCAAAAGTATCGCTAAGCTCCTGCGATGGAACGCTTGCTCGAATTTCGATATCGTCGTACTTTGGATAATGATAGTGACGGTTGTCGTATTCTTCCCTGTTGATTTCACCCGTCCTGAGCTTGTCCGCCTGCGTCAGTGCTGCGGTGATCTCCGCTTTTGGGAAACTGGTTTCCATTTCATATTGTGCCATCCGAACATTGGCGCTCTTTTCGGGGAAGCCCAGCAGCATACCAAGATATTTCTGCCTAATTCCTCGCATGGTGCGGAAAAAATGTATTCTCTTACCGATTGCCATTGTGATCTCACTCCCTACCTATGTACTTTGATGGACAGTATAAGAACCTGTCAAGCCACTGGTCGTATTTTCTGCGAAAATCTTCTTGCTCAGAAATTCCATCAAAAAACTCCTAATTTGGTATGGGGCATTGACCGCTTCCTCTCCATCGATACCTTGCGCGGCGCCGTCCGGCTGTGGGGGTATCCGAGGACGTCCTGTTCCACACAGATTGGGAATGCCGATTCACCTCCGCAGACTTCCGCAAGGTGATCGATGAACTTCACATGGTGCGATCCTTCTCTGCAAATGTGAACCTGTACTGCTTGCAGCTTTAATTCCCTGCTGTATCTCCTATTACTTCTTCTCAACATAATTAAATCCCCTTAGTGTAGTCTTGAAAATCCTTTTGTTTTTTCAAGTGTCTACTCTAAGGGGAGTATATCATGTTTCCCACAGCTAAGGGCTTTGTAATATGGATTTTTTCAGCCGCAAGCCATCAGAAAATATTTCGATAACCTGTAAACCAATGGGTGGCAGAAATGATAATGCCTTTCGGGGCTGTTATCAAATTGTTATCAAAAAGCACACGTTCCTGCGACTGCCTACGTATTTCCATTTTTCTCTTTATCAAACTATTGACAAAGAGTCTATTTTCTTATGCTTTGCTTTCCGCCGCGAAAGTCGGGTGTGCAGATTCTTCATAGTTCTCTGTGGTTCTGCATCTTCTTACAAATCCGATCAGCAGCAATCCGGCGAAAATCGCACTAAGAACAGCCATGAATATGATGTCAACCGTGATGCTTTGTCCCGAGGCGATACCGCTTCTGAATCCGTGTACAGTATAGCTGAACGGTAGATAAGGATTTATGAGCTGATAGAAAACAGGCGAAAGCTCTAAGGGATATGTGCCCGCACATCCGCTGAGTTGAACGACCATGACTACTAACAGCAGAAAATCGCCAACAATACCTATAAAGTAGTTTACAGTATATTCAAAAATCAGGAATGCTATGGAAGAAATGCAGGCGATCACTATTACTGTGCCCAGATATTTCGGCTCAAAACCGTTGAACAGCATTAACGCGAAAACCATAACAAGTGCCTGCATGATTGCCAGTATGCAAAGCTCAACAATCTGTTTTAGCCATTCTACGGCAGGATGGCGTCCAATTTTCTTTTTGCTAGGTTCAAGAATGACACAGAATGCAAGTCCTGCTACCCATAAGCCTACCGCCATCATGTAAGCGGCCATTGCGTTGCCGTTGGTTGGAACTTCAGTCTTAAAGCTTTCTTCTGCGTCTATCGGCGAAGCAAACATTTCAAGATTTGCAGTATCGGCATTGATAGAATTTATTTCCTCATATCCGTTATTAAGCGCTGTTTGAAGCTCTGCGGCTCCGTCCTTAAGATCACCAATTCCGCTACCGAGAGTTTCCGAACCGTCTGTGAGCTGTAACACACCGTCGCTGATCTTCACCGCGCCGTCTGAAAGCTGTTGCGCACCATCTGTCAACTTGCTATTATTGGAGGTAAGTGTTGCTGCGCCATCATACAGCTGCTGCGCACCGCTCTTTAATTTGTCTGTACCGTCAGTCAAACCTGTGGAGAGCGTTTGCATCCCGTCATTCAGTGTATTCGCACCGCTGAGCAGCGCAGGTGAATTGGATGTAAGAGTCTGCATACCGCTGTCCAGCTTGCTGATACCGTCCGTATATGTCTTGACGCCGTCCACGATGGATCGGCTGTTTGCATCCAGCTCTGCAAGTCCTGCTTTCAAGGTGTCTGTACCGACAAAATACGCGCTTGTACCATCCACAAGTGCATCGGAATTTGCATCGATCGTTTTTAACCCTTCATTAAGAGTGTTGATGCCGCCTGCCAGCTCTAAAGCACCGCTTCGGAGTGACTCTGAACTGCTGTCAAGTTTCGCGGCTCCGTCTGAAAGAGTTGTTATGCCGCTGCTCAGTTGAGTAAAGCTGTTCGAAAGCTCTTGATTATTTGAAGCAAGTACATCAAGTCCGTTTTTCAGTTCAGTTGCTCCCGATGTATAGGCAGTAACACCTTGTGAAAGCTGTTCTGCACCATCTGAAAGTGTGATTATGCCGTCATTTACCAACGACATAGCCTGCACAACACCCATTGTATCAGGCGTTGTGCCTGTTTTATCAAGCGCGTTCTGCACGCTGACCAAGCTGCCCTGAAGTTTAGTGATCGCACCGTTTACAGATGGCAGAAGCCGATCCGCTTTGGTTTTAAGCGTACCGATACCGTTTTTCAATTCGTTGAAGGATGACGCAAGCTGAGAAACTTCATTGCCTGAAACTTCCATATTATGAAGCTCTCCACCAATTTCTGAAACACTATTTCCGCAGTTGCTGAGTGAATCGGTTATACTAATCAATTCCGGCTCGCTCATCAGTTCAGGATGCTTTTGCAGTAACGCGGCAAGCTCTTCGCTTATATTTTCCAAATTGCTTTGCATTGTCTGTGCCTGTGTACCAATATTCTGAGCTGATGTGCTGATACCTTGAACAGCCTGCTCGCTTTGGTCAGTGTTTATGTTGGAAACCGCTGTATTAAGCCCTCCTATTCCTTCATTCAACTGAGAAAGACCGCTCTGGAGCATCGCAAGCTGCTGTGTCTGCTCATCAGAAAGACCGCTGTCAAGCTGCGAAGAAAGAGCATTCAGACCATCAAGCAATTGTCCGCTTGCGGATGCAAGCTGCTTTGTACCGTCGGCGGCCTGCACCGCTCCTGCAAGAAGTGCCGCATTTTTTGCTGTAAGCTGTGCCGCACCTGTCTCTGCCGAGGAAACGCCTGACATATATTGTGCCATGCCGACAGAAATCGTGTCCGCTCCGGAAGCGACCTGATTTGCACCGCCGGATAACTGCGCTGTGCCTGTCGTGTAAGCATCAATGCCTGCCAGCAAGGTGGGTATATTGTCTGATATTGTCTGTGCCCCACCTGCTGCCTGCGCGACACCTACCGTATACTCAGAAAGCCCTTTTCTGATTGCCGGCTGATTATCTGCAAGAGTGTTTGCACCCTGATATGCGGCAGCTACGCCGTCGGCATATTTGCCTATGCCGTTTATGAGCGTCTGTTTGTTGGCTTTAAGCTCAGCCGTACCGTCAGCCGCCTGCTGAACGCTCGGACAATACTTGTTTAATCCTGAAAGAAGTGCTTCTGAACCGCTTAAAAGCTTATCAGCGCCGCTTGATGCTGACGCTGAAAACTCTGCCAAGCCGTCATTCAGCCGCAAAGAGCCTTTCTTCAAACTTACCGCGCCTTTGGTATAGTCACCTATTCCCTCGACAAGTGTCTGTGCACCGTTTTCAAAGGTAAGCATGCTGTCAGAAAGCAGTTTCAGGTTTTCTGTTATAGTATCATTTCCATCATTAAGCTGCTGTGAACCGCTATAAAGTTGTCCCGCACCATCAGCGGCTTCACTAAAGCCGTCACCAACTGTGCCAAACTGATCAAATATTGTTTCTGCATAGCTTTCGGTAACACTAGCTGAAATCTCTTTTTCAATTTTTTCCAGTGCCGACTCGCTCATTTTGGAAGCAATATAGTTTGTGCCGGGGTTGGTTTTGTAACTGAGCCGCATTTTCTGTGGATGCTCATCAAGCAGTGTAGCGGCGTTTGCCGAAAAATTTTCGGGTATGGAAATCACCATGTAATAGCTTCCGTCGGCAAGTCCCTCGTCCGCTTCATTCCTGCTTACAAAATGAAAATCCAGAGATTTTTTGTCCTTTAGCTTATCAACAAGCTCATCGCCGATTGCAAGCTTTTTGCCGTCATTTTCAGTCGGCTTGTCAGAATTGACTATTGCAACCGGCAACGAATCGACATTTCCGTACGGATCCCACATTGATCCTAGAAACAGGGTCGTGTAGATTGTCGGAATACATAATATCCCGATCATGGCGATCGCCTTAAAATGTCGTTTGAAGAAGCTTTGTTTTTCGCCTGATCTCATAAATGTCCTCCTTTTTTGTGGTTTCAATTTTACTATATCAATCTGTGTTGTTTTTTGAAACCGACAATTTTTATCAGGTGTGAAATTTTTGTGCAAAAAACGTATTTTGCCTAAATTTCAAAACCATAATCATTCATGTGTTCAGACAAAAACTTCCTTCCGTCTTATCGGCGGAAGGAAGTACAGACTTTGATTATTTTAATAAAAATTCATCGATCTTGTATTCTCTCATAATTTCGCACAGTCTCTTGAAGTCAGAAATAATATCGCTATGCATACCGCTGTCAAGCCAATCCATGACCACACCAAAGCAGACACACTTATAGTATCGAATCAAAATAGCTCTGTCACTGTCGGACAAAAGATCACCACTGTCCTCCAAAATTGAATTTATGAACATAGAGGTTATGTGTTCGCACACTCTCCATAGATAGCTTTCATATATTTCTCGGTTGGAAGAATTGTGGATATGCAGCACGGCGGTCTTGTTCTCCAGTACAAAGGAAATAGCAGCACTTAGCCATTCCTCTATTGAGTCTATCTTTGAACACGAATTTATAATTTTATCGGCCTCGGTATTGACGATCTCAGAAATCAGAGACGGTAGATCGCTGTAGTGATAATAAAAGCTGTTGCGATTGATTCCGCAGCCATCTGTAATATCCTTTATTGTTATTTTGTTGATCGGGCGTTCGTTGAGCAGCTTTATCAATGAATTTCTGATTGCCGCCTTGGTGAGATTTGACATATGCTACCTCTTCTCGTTAGTCTGTTAAAGCACTAAAAACTTTGGGGCTGCTTCCTATACTGTGATCTGATTTTTAATACTAAATTATTTTCCAAAAGTATTATAAAATTAAACAAGATGTCCCCGACTATGTGTGTACCATTAAAGTAATCAGTATGGGCTCGAATCACCTGCTGATTACTAACGCGGCTCACTCCACTCTTGCAGCGTTGTATTACGGAGCAAACCACTTATTAAATTATACTGCAAATTATAAAAACTATCAAGAAGAATTGTACCTCACAAACCATTGTATCATGAAAATCAATTTCCAGGGCAATACAGCACAATCAACAAGTACGAAAAACGGACTCCTGCACAGCTGCCGTACAAGTCAGCTTTTAACGGACTTATGCGAAAGTTCGGCATGGTTTTTTCATTTTGTTTGTATCAAAGATTTTTGTCTTAATATTAAATCCGGCATTTGACCTACTTAAAATCATTCATTAGCCTGTAGAATCATGCACTTGTTGCCACGAGAGGCAAGAACCTTTTCAAACTGTGCTTTGCTATATTGGACTTCGCCGAGTAGAGGATCCGCAATAGTAACGGTATCGTCGGTATAACCAATCAAGACAGTTCCATGATCGCTGCGGCTCCAATCGACATATTTGCCGTTTTCAGTATACCAGCCCTCGGCGACATATCTGTCCTTCATTTCAATAGTCGTCAATACTACGACAGGAGTATCCTGCGCAACTAATTCATATAATTCTTTCGGTGATGAACCTGTCATATCTTTTGCTGTAAGATTGCTGTTACAAGCTTTAAGATAATTGTTTGCGGCAGTAACAAGGGCACCAATACCACATACATATCCGTTTGAATTTGTGGGGTCACCCAAAAAGTAATTGTCAAGATCATTGCCGATAGGGCGGCTGTCTTTATAATAAATGTAGTAATCGGATGTCGGAAGATATTGGGTCGCCATAATAACCTTGTCAGCATTAAGTCCATAATAGTTGAGAGCCATTGTCAGTGCTGTTATTTCACACCCCGTAGGAAGCTCAGGAAGCTGGTATATTACAGGAAAATTATTTATCTGATACTTTTCCGGTAAATTCACATTATCATCTTGTTGAGACGATTGTTTCTGTTTATTTTCTGACCTTGAGCTTTCGGCGGACGACAATGAAACATCATTTGAAGAATCATTTAAATTGATTGTTTCTTTTAATGTACTTTCAGTTTTTGCACAGCCACTTGCAAAAAATAATATAAATAGTACAGCTATAATAAGTGAATTAAATTTCATAGAATTTTCCTCCAAAATATACTTGATTTTTAACTACACCTATATAGACAACAAAACTTTTCTGTGGTTTCAATTATTTATGTTTTTGCTATAAATATTTAATTTATACTAAAAATATAATAAGTTGCCCTTCGTTCAATATAGGGCACAGAAGTAATTTTTAAAAATATCCATATAAATTACATTGTCATTTATAACTATATTATACAGAGATTTTACATTGATTTCAATATTTTTTATCTTCATACTCTTAAACTGCCATGATTATCGGCTTTTTAAGAGTTGTAAATCCTTGAATATTATAATTTTACACCAAATAGAAATATTCTCAGGAAAATGCCGGAGTTTAACTTATTTTGGATATGCTTATAATTAAATTTGCAATCATGGAAATTTTGACGCATTATTCCGTGAATTTTTCACTTAATTCCTAATATAGACAATAAAGCAACAAGAACAAGCATAATATAAAGCTTGTTCTTGTTGCTTTTGCGTTATCCTATTAAATAAGACCTCTTCTTTCAAGGAATTTAGCAATTTTCGCTCCCTTGGGCATTTGAAGAACATCGTCCTTCTGAATTGCTTTAAAAAAGAATAAGCAAACTATATATATTATAATCGCTACTACTATCGCAAGTATCGTTGCAATTTTTCCGCTCATAAAATAGTTAATAATATTATAAGAAACAAATGCGCCAACACCGCAGACAAGCGCGGCAAGAAGCGGCTTGATTAGAATTGACATAAAGTTCGGAACGACTCTCGTATATCGACACAAGAAAAATATTCCCACTACAGATATAAACATATAACATACAAATGTACCGATAGGCGCACCTTGAATATTGATTTCGGGTATACCGACAAGAACATAGTTTGTAACTATCTTAGCCGTCATACCTATCGCCATCAGCTTAAGTGGCATATCTACACGACCGACAGCCTGGAGCATACTGCATATAGGTGTTGATGTGCCAACAAAGATAACCGCTATTCCCATGGTAGTAAGAACCTTAGTGGCTATTTCGACCTCATTAGATACATTCGGACTGCCGTAAATCAAGCTGAGTACAGGTCCTGAAAGCACCGCAAGTCCTATGCCTGACGGAATAGTTACCATCAAAGTCACGCGGAGAACAGTTTCGAGACTTTGTTTAAGCTTTCCCCTATCTTTACTCGTCCACGCTGCCGTTACGGACGGCAATGCGCTTGAACCGAATACCTGTGTGAGGGACGTAATCAGCATAGTGAGCGTCGAAGCATAGCCATAGCATCCGAAAAGATAAGTATGCGTTTCGCCGGCATAATATACGCTGTCAGGTATGAGCGTTCCGTAAATATTAAGCAGCGCTTCGGGCTCAGTCTGCATTATATCATAAATTCTGCTTTGAACAAGCGATGTATCTATAACATCAGTGATACTCAGAAGTATTGCTCCCATACCTATCGGTATAGCAGTGCGAACCATAATTCTAATGGTTTCCCGATCAGAACGCGGACGAGGCGATTTCCTCAGTTCCTCATCGGTTATTCCATCGCCGTTTCTTCTGTATCTCACATAAAGATAAATAAATCCCATAATGCCGCCGAGTGAAATACCGGTTATCGCCGCGCCTACGGCAATCGGCATAATATAGCTTGTTGCCTGCTCAAGGCTGGTACATTTCATACCGAGGACATAGCCTGTGCTTTCGTACTGGCTTTTTCCGAAACGAATAGTAAGATATGCCATAGTCAAGCCCACAAACAGCTTAAAGGTAGCCTCGATGATCTCCGACACAGCCGTAGGAACCATGTTGCGCATGCCCTCAAAGTAGCCCCTGTATATTGACATCAAGCAACCGAACAGAACGGTCGGTGAAAGGGCGAGTATGGCAAAAATCGCATTTGGCGTTTTTATAAGATTAACATACACAAAGCTCCCGACTACCATTAAAATAAAACAAACACATCCCGTAATGACGAAAATAGGAACAGAAACTCTGTGTATTTTTTTTACATCGCGGTAACGACTGTTGGCAACGCTTTCTGATACCATTCGTGAAATCGCAATCGGAAATCCGGCAGTCGCAAGCATAAAAAGCGGATTATAAAGCGCATAAGCAGCATTAAAAAGACCTGTTCCTACACCTCCGAACATATTCGCAAGAACGATTTTGTATATCATGCCGAAGGATTTAACAATGATCATACTTGAAGCAAGAACAAAAGCTCCCTGCAAAAACGACTGATTTTTTCTCTTTTTCAGCACTCACTAACCTCCCAAAAGAAAAATTTGAAATTTGCCTGTAAAAATCTTACCGCCGCACTCATACAGACAAGTACGGCAGCAATTTACTCTTATTCTTCGGGAGAAGCCGGAGCTTCAGAATTGTCAGCTTCTGTATCGATCTGAGCGTTGACGTCAGCGCTCTCTTCAGAATTTTCGTCCTTTATCTCATCGGGTTCGTAAATATCTTCTGTGTTTCTCAGTCTTTCACCGCATTTTGCACAGAAGATAGCCTCCTTTGAATTTACCATGCTGCATTTAGGACACTTGGTTTTATTTTTTGACTCTGCGATAAGCTCGTTTACGGAATCAAGCTGTCCTCTAAGTTCAGAGATTTTTTCTATAAGCTCACTGATTGCAGTATCATACGATTTTTCTGTTGTTTTTGATTCATAAAATACTCGTCCGAGTATTTCGCACTTTTTGGAAATTTCGCTGTTAAGCTCTGCGGCGGTAATAGTCAATTTTGAGACATCAACTATTTTGCCGGCTTTTTTTCCAACAAATCCTGCTGCAGTCTTTGCATTATAGATAGCATCTTCAAGAATACCCATAAAAACACTCCTTATTTTTAAATTACACGATATAAATTGTACTTAGAGTATAGCATAAAAAGAAAAAGGCTTCAAGAGTTTTTTGCGCCGTAACTCAAAACGTCCTAATACTCATACGAGCTTCCGCCAATAAACTCTCTCAGCAGAGAATCACTCGGTACAAGCTCCTTGTCAACAGGTACAAATCGTTTAAGCGCGGCGATTATTCTCGAAGCATAAGAATACTCGGAGCATAAACTGTCCACGCTTAAAAGTATACCAAGCACATCATTTCTGATAACACTGATTTCATATGGATGAAAAGTGTTTAGTGTATAATCGCTTAAATACTTAAAGGGACGAATATATTTTCTTTCTCCGGCGCAGACATTGTCCCACATTGAAAGTGTTTCTTCCGCATTTGAACCTCTGTACGATATATCCCTTACAAGCCTGCGAAGGAAGCGGACGTCCTCCGCCTTCAGCAGCTTTTCTCCGTTATCCTTTACACCTTGTTTAACACTTATATAAATCTTTTTAATACCAGTGTCTTGTATCCCCTCGATAAATATAGGGTTGAGAGCATGAATCCCCTCGATAATAATAATGCTGTTCTCATCTGCTTTCAGTTCGGTAAAGCATTCCTCCCTCTCACCCTTTAAGAAATTATACTTTGGGAGAACGCATCTATCATTTTTCAGTATACTTTTTATACATGATTTTATAAATGGAATATCAAGCGCTTCAAGCGATTCATAATCATATTCTCCGTTTTTAAGTGTTGGAATCTTACCTTTACCGATATAAAAATTATCAAGTGAAATTATGTTTGTGGTTTTACCGACTTTATTAAACTTTGATTGGAGAATTTTAGCGGTTGTTGTCTTTCCACTTGATGATGGGCCTGTGAGCATTATTATGCGGCATCGATATTCGGATGTCATAATATCCTCAAAAATTTTATCCAGATCCTCACGAAATGTCTCTTCAACGGAATCTATGAAAGCTCTCGGTGATTTTTGCGCCCGCAGATTTATTTTTGCAAGGTCATATGTGTATCGTCTGTATGTATCCGTCAAGCTCGTCATAGAATTTTTTCACCTTTTCCTTTCTTTTAAGCATTTCATCAAAACCATTTATATATTCATATGGATATTTATAATTAAATATTCTCACAAGTCTGTTTACTCCCGGTTCACGAAGCTTTGTAACCCCTCCCGCACCGCAGGCAAGGATCGTGTGCGTTTCATCCATAACATAAACATTGTAAAGTCCGTCAACTCCCTCCTTTGACCAGCCGACATTTTCAAGGTTGCCCTCCATTCTGTTCTGACGGTATAAGTAATACGGATGATAGCCAAACGTCGGCAGCTTATCCTCACAATATTTCATCATAACAGAGGCGGGCGGCGTAGTTTCGGTTTTAACCAATGCCCCTCCGAGCGTCAGATAGGATGAACGCTTCATAGCGAGAGTATGTACCGTTATGCCTGCGGGGGAAAAATCACATACGGTATCAAGAGTATATTTAAAGCTGTCCGGAGTATCCTTTGGCAAGCCTGTGATAAGATCCATATTTATATGTTTGAATCCGACGTCACAAGCAAGCCTGTAAGCCTCGGCAGTCTGAGCCGAGGTATGCTTTCTTCCTATTGCTTCAAGGACCTCATCATTCATTGTCTGCGGATTTATGCTTATTCTGTCGCAACCACCCTCAAGAATGGCTTCCAGCTTTTCGCTGGTTATCGTATCAGGGCGGCCTGCCTCGACAGTAAACTCGCGGCAGGACTTCATATTAAACGAGGAATTTATTGTTGATAATAGTCTGCCAAGCTGTTCAGCAGATAGCGTTGTCGGCGTTCCGCCTCCAATATAAACCGTTTCAAGCCTTAGCTTTAATTCTTTTACTACATGAGCCGTATACTCAATTTCCCTGCACAACAGTTCAAGGTAAGGCTCAATGAGCTTTTGGGCTTTCTCAACAGACTGTGAGACAAATGAACAATATGCACATCTTGTTGGACAAAACGGTATTGAAACATAAAGACTGAATGAATCGGGCTTTGAACACTCTATTATCTTTCTCTCATTCATTTCCGTTGTTAATGCAAGCTTAGTTTTTTCCTCTGTAACAAGGAGCTTGCCGCGAAAATACTTTTCTGCGGATTCAGCGCCATAATCTCTAATAAGCCTGTGTAAAAGCTTGATCGGACGAACTCCGGTAAGTATTCCCCATGGAGGACGCAGTCCAGTATACTCCGAAAGGAGCTTAAATAGAAGTACGGCCGATCTTCGCTCACATTCCGACGAAATAGAATCAAAATCTCCATATACGGTTTCCCCCGCTGTTTTCTCATAATCATCGTTCGCAAAGGAAACTATGATTTCGGATTTATACTCTTGCGTATTTAAATTCACGCAAACATACGGCTTTTCAAGCAAACCGCATTCGTTGCACTTTATAACATTTATCTTTTCGTTTAAAAAGAATATCCTCACGAGATTTTCAATCTCATAGTGGAAAGGATTATTTATAATATAAACATTCATACAGCAGATTTCCTTAATAAGTGTTTCCTTTATTATTGCTATAATATCACAAATACTTAATGTATACAATAGCGATTATTATGCTATACACAAGTCAAAACCCCATATTCATAAAGAATACAGGGCTGTATCATATATAACCACTGCACGACATCCCCTCCTCTAAGGCAACTGTGGAGGTTTGTCGTTTCAGATGGGGATACAATCCCCCGTTAAAGTAGATTACAAAGTATTTTTGAGGGTTTATTAAAGCTGTGCTTGAAACCCATACTTTTTATTTTGAGGAGTTACCAAGGATATGTTTCACCGCCATTTACTTCAATATTCTTGTAGTATAAAAGCTCCTCTACCGTTACAAGCTGATACCCCTTTTGAATAAGCTTTGGGATAAATTCCTCGGCAGCCTCGGCAGTAGAATCGTATATATCATGCAAAAGAATAATTTCACCATCTCCCGCCTGCTTCATAACAGAATCAATTACTTTCTTTTTATCACGCAGTTCCCAGTCCTCAGTATCTACATCCCAAAATATCAGCGGTGTCTTATTTAGAATTTTCTGAACCTTTTCATTATAACTGCCATAAGGCGGTCTGAAAGCGGTTGTTTCGCTGCCGGTGGCTTTTTTAACGGCTTCATCAACCAATGACGCCTGTTCCTTTATTTTTTTATCGCTCTGTTCAGTCAGGTTGACGTGGTCGTTAGAATGATTGCCTATTTGACATCCTGCATCAGATATTTCCTTTAGTATCTCAGGGTAAGCTGCTGCATTCTGACCTATTACAAAAAACGTAGCCCTGCTGCCATAATTTTCGAGAGTATTAAGTATTCTCTCTGTGTTTGAATAATGAGGGCCGTCATCAAACGTCAATGCTATCATAGGTTTATCAGGATTAAGATTATCGCGAATTGTTGGACTTATATAGGGATCGCCGGACGTATCGCTTTTTTCCGACTCTGCACCCGAAAGTGAGATCTTCAGATAGTCGGCAATCTTTGGCAGGGAGATTGAAACGTCATATATTTTTGTTCCCGAAGCAAAGAGTTTCTTTTCATTGAAATACAGCGTACATTGCTTATCGTTAAACGAAAATTGATCAAAATGAAGTTCATCGGCTGTAGTTGCCGACACAAAAGTTTCATTATCAACATTCGCTTTAGTGTCTAAATTATTCTTAAAGTACTTTCTCACGTATTCTGACGCAAAGCTGTAAAAATCCTTTTTGAATACATCTTCATTTTTAAGACTGCTGCCTTTTTTGAGATTAAATGCCATAGTGAAAACATCTTCACCGAATTTTTCCTTATTATCATTATACTCCGCAGATCTAAAAATAACCGAAAGATATGTATTATCAGCGATTTCTGTAGTATAATCATATGAAGTAAAACGTGCGTCAGATGAAACAGCACATTTTTCAAAGTACTTTACCTTTTCTGCAATCTGCGAATCAATCGTCTTAATATTAGTCAAAGGATAGCTGATCATATATGACTCTCCGCTCTCACTGCGGCTCTCATACTTTTCGCCATTAAATGAAATGTGCTTGATCTCGGAGCTGTCAATAAATGTATTTATAGTTGTTTCAGATGAGCCGATCTCCGATTCGCCTTTAAAAAACAGAGACATTCCGTTCAGCATATAAAATGCCGCAAAAGCTGCCGATAAGAGAAACACTAACACAACTGATACAATCAGAATAGTCTTGCCTCTCTTCTTTTTTCTCGTTACCGCATTACCCGAATAAATATATCTCGAACCGGAATATGAGCCTCTATTATATCTGTCATAATTATGACGACCTTTGTTTGCCATTTTCCTTTCCCCTTAAAAATAAAAATAACTGTCGAATCATATAATAAATTGTAGCATATTTGATTTCTAAGGTCAACATGATTTTAATTATAGATAAATATAAACATTATTTATATATTTAATAAAATTTTATTTGTAATTGCAGAAATTTTATAAATAATTGATAATAACCTCTGAAATCATTGCATAAGTTCCTAAATTAGTATAAAATTCTATAATGAACTGACATTAAAACAGAAAGGGAATGGTTATATGAGTAACCCTATCGTTACTTTCACAATGGAAAACGGAGACATTATTAAGGCAGAGCTTTATCCTGAGATTGCACCTAATACAGTAAATAATTTTATCTCACTTGCACGCAAAGGTTTTTATGACGGTTTGACTTTTCACCGTGTAATTCATGGCTTTATGATTCAAGGCGGATGCCCGCAAGGTACCGGCTTTGGAGATCCCGGTTACAGCATAAAGGGCGAATTTACATTTAACGGATTCGAAAATAATCTTAAGCACACCGCCGGCGTTCTCTCGATGGCACGTTCAAATAACCCCGATTCCGCCGGCTCACAGTTCTTTATTATGCACAGAAACGCTCCTCACCTTGACGGGCAGTACGCAGCCTTTGGCAAGGTTATAGATGGTATGGATGTTGTAAATAAAATAGCCGGGTGTGATACGGACTTTAACGATAAACCTCTCGAGCCGCAGATTATCAAGTCCGTAACGGTAGATACCTCAGGTATTGAATATCCCGAACCGGAGACAATTTAATTTTACCTTGACCTCTATTCAGGGGGCTGTCGCAATCTATTTTATTCATTTGCGGCAGCCCATTTTGTTTTGAATATACAAAGACTTTCAATACCGTAATCATATAATTCACTTTCAAAGCATAATAATAACAAAGAATTTTATTTGGACGGTGCTTTTATGAAATTTTTTAAAAAACTTACTGCCGCAATTTTATCATCATTATTTATTTTTGCTGTCCCCTGTAATACGAATGCACTTGAGGAAAACTCGATAACCGCGCCGTCGGCTGTCCTTATGGAGCCGCAGACAGGCAAGGTACTTTTTGAAAAAAATGCACACGAGGTACGCGCCTGTGCTTCTATAACTAAAGTCATGACTCTTTTACTCGTATTTGAAGCCATAGATTCAGGCAAGCTGAAAATGACAGATAATGTAACGGCAAGCGCTCATGCCGCATCTATGGGCGGTTCTGATATATGGCTTGAAGAGGGCGAGACTATGACTGTAGACGAAATGATAAAAGCAACAGTGGTAGCCTCTGCTAATGATGCCGCAGTAGCCCTAGCAGAGCATCTGTGCGGAAGTGAGGAGGAATTCGTCTCTAAAATGAATGAAAAGGCAAAGACATTGGGAATGAAAGAAACGACCTTTAAAAATTGCAACGGTCTTGACGAAGATGGTCATCTCACAAGCGCATACGATGTCGCTCTTATGTCTCGTGAGCTTATCAAGCACGAAGAAATCTTCAAATATACAGGCATATGGATGGACTATCTGCGTGACGGCAAGACACAAATAGTCAATACGAACAAGCTGCTCAAATCATATAACGGTATAACGGGCTTAAAGACGGGTACTACAGGAGATGCGGGCAGCTGTATCAGTGCTACCGCAACTCGCGGCAATCTGTCTCTTGTAGCTGTCGTCCTCGGAAGCGCAACGGGCAAGGAGCGCTTCACCGACGCGGCAGCCGTACTTGACTACGGCTTTGCAAACTATTCAATGTATACTCCGAAAGCACCAGATGACGCCGTAACAAAAATCAAGGTCGTTAACGGTATGCAGGGAGAAATAAAAACAACCGCCCCCGAAACTACACCTATACTTATAAAAAAGGGTGAAGAAAAAAATATAACCGAAGCTCTTAAGCTGCCCGAAAGCGTTGAAGCCCCGATTGCCAAAGGTGACAAAGTCGGAAGCATTGAATATATGCTCAACAAAAAGAAAATCGCCGAAAGCCCCATTAAGGCAGACAGCGAAGCAGAAAAAATGACATTTGGGGCGGTATTATGTGAAATATTCAAGGGACTTCTTTCAAGCTGATTTCACTTAACAAGATTTCTTCTGTATTCCTTGGGAGTCATGCTATATTTCTTCTTGAATATTCTGTTAAAATATGAAAGGTTGTTAACACCTACGCTTGTTGCTATTTCAGTAATTTGTGAATTTGTGGTTATAAGGAGATTTGCCGCAATATTTAAGCGATAGTCGTTTATATACTCAATACAAGTCGTTCCCATATATTTCTTGAAAAACCTCATGAAGTAATGCTTGCTCAAGTTTACATTTGCCGCGAGTTCCTCAATGGTTATGGAATTCATATAGTTTTCACTTATATAATCGAGAATAGCTTTTATGCTTTTAGTCGTATTGTTCTTCAATGTATTATCGTAATAAATATTCACAAAGCACTCGGAGAAAAAAATGTAGAACAACTCATAAAGCTTAGATTTAATGAGTATTTCATAGAACTCGGATTTTTTTTCAAAAATATCAATAACGGATAAATATGTATCTCGGATTCTAATACACGACGGATGCTCTCTCTTGATAATATAAGGTATAGAAAACTGCCTCTCAATAAACGGTGTAAAATACCTGAGTGAGCAGGAATCGGCAGTATTATTCATAAGCATATTGACATTAAACACCATTGTGTACATATCTGCGTTATTTCCCTGAAATTGTCTGAAAGAGTGAAGAACACACGGAGGAATCAATGCAACATCTCCCTCCTCAGCAATATATGTTTCCAAATCAATATTAAATTCAACATATCCGCTTTTTACTAAAACAATCTCCGTTTCCTCGTGCCAGTGCATGGGGAAGGAATTGTAAAAATCAGGTATCTTTGTTTCATAAATATCAAACGGAAGTAGAAAATCTCCGTGCTGTACCGCTTCTTTTAACGACAGTATCTCCTCGCTGGTATACATTTCATTATTATTGTTCATTATTATCTTTCCTTTTATTACATAAGCTAAAACATTATTACAACATAAAAATATCAAAAAGCTTAAAGTTAATATTGTACTATAAATATATCAAAAACGCAATATAACAAAATCCGACTGTATCACAAAAGTATTATAATACAAATAAATAATTTCAGCAATAGCAATAAAGTGCTTTAATATTACAATAATGACATCTTAATATGGTCAAAAATAGACTGTCGCATTAAGTTTTAATAAACTTAAGCGAAACGCCATTTGTTATGGTTCTGAAATACTACAATAAATAAATATCGCCGCCACAGGCGGCGAGTTGATATATTACAAACAGCTGGCACGTATGCCCTCTATCGCAGGGCGTACCTCTTTCAAAACAGTTCTTTGGACTGTTTTGAAATTCACCCTTGCGGATTTCTTCTCACGCTAAAGATTTCGCCGTCTGCGGACGTCGGTCAAAGGCTCTGCCTTTGGCAACCGCAAGCCTTCTTAAAAAGACCGGACCTAAAACTGAATTTTGACTGCATTTAGTGCGTTTATTCCTCGAATCTTAGTATGACAGTCCCATAAATTAAAAGCTGTTTATCTTGACTGATAACCGCTGTTTCCGCGTGAACCGCGTCCTGAGCGCCTTGAGCCGCCGTCATTAAATCGCTTCAGGTCGGACATCTTTTCTTCGCTCGTCTGCTTGAACTTTGACATCATATCCTCAAAGCTGGTCGACTCGGGTTTTTTAGAGCTTTGCCACTCAAAGCTGCCGGGTCTGCCGGAACTCGAACTACTCTGCCTTTTATGTCCGTTGTTAGGCTTAGGAGCAGGCGGAAGCGCCTTTTTAATTGAAAGTCCTATTTTCCCTTCAGGACTGATAGACATGACCTTGACCTTAACGACCTGATTTATTTTTACAAAGTCGCCTATCTCCTTTACATATGTCTGTGCAACCTCGGAAATATGTACCATACCTGTTTTTCCATCCGGTAAATCAACAAAAGCACCGAACTTTGTAATACCGCTTACCTTACCCTCAAGAATTTCTCCTACTGCAAGCCCCATAATTAAAAAAATTTCCTCCTCTTAATTTCCGGCAATATTTTGAAAAACTCGGACTCCGCTTTTAGCATAGCCAAGCCTTAATGCTTCCTGCCTAAGATATTCTTCACATTCTTTTTGTTCTTTGGTTTTATTTGAGTTATCCGTGAAATTGCTGACCTCCGTAACAGTAAGCTTTCCCGCTTCCTCGGCAAGCTCCGATTTTTTCTCAAGATCTATCGCCTTAATGCGTGTCATCTGAAGCTGGTTGTTAATGTTTTCAAGCTCACTTCTACGTTGTTGAATTTGTATTTGCTGATTGACTATTGTTATTAAAATTAAAATAAAAAAAGCCGTTATTGCAATTCTGAGAATGTAATTTTTCTTTGGCTTTATCCTGTTTTTAACTTTTCGTTTCATAAGGACCCCTTCTGAAATTACCATTCATGCCCACAATAATATATGATTATTATACAATACATTATATTACGGTTGCAAGCGATTTTCTTAATTTTTTTGGTTAAAGATGAAATTTAAGTAATTATCTGTATAGATTTATTACTTGTTAAAGATTTTTTAGGAATTTTATTACATAAATCTTCTTTTATTTATTTAAGTAATATGATATAATTTTTTTACCAAACTTTTAGGAGGTATCATTATGTCTAATTTTAATGAAATAAGCATATCCGAGCTTGATAAAAGCCCTTTTAACCTTTTTAACAAGGATTGGGCTCTGCTCACTTCAGGCAAATCGGAAAGCTATAACACGATGACAGTCAGTTGGGGAGGCGTCGGCATTTTATGGAATAAAAACGTCGCTACCGTCTATGTCAGAAAATCTCGCTATACTCTTGATTTTCTCGACAGCTCCGACTATTTTTCTCTAACATTTGGAGATAACAAAATGCGTGAGGCTCTCACCTACTGCGGCAAAAATTCCGGCAGAGATGTTGACAAGGTCAAGGAAACAGGCATTACCCCTGTGCTGACTGAAAACGCACCATACTTTGCGGAGGGAAAGCTTGTCCTTATATGCAGAAAGCTGTATCGTCAGGAAATGGCCGAGCAGGCTTTCATGGACCGATCAATTATAGACAGCACATATGCCGATAACGACTATCACATTATCTTTATCGGAGAAATTGAAAAGGCTCTAATTAAGGAGTAAATCATGAAATCTGTGATAGTGACAGGTGCTTCACGAGGAATCGGCGCTGCAATAGCAAAAACACTTGCTAAGGTCGGCTATGCTGTTGTCATAAACTACAACAAATCCGCCGAAAGTGCTGTTTCTCTATGCCGTGAAATTCGGGAATCAGGAGGTATTGCCCTCAATATTCAGGGTGACGTTTCCTTAACAAGCGATGTACAGCGCATATTCAGCGTTTCATATGAGCAATTAGGAACGCCATATGCACTTATAAACAATGCGGGAATCGCACTGCGAGGTGCGCCGATTCAGGATATTACCGACAGCGAAATTGAATCTGTTTTCGCTGCCAATCTTACGGGCGCAATAAAATGCTCTCGTGAGGCTGTAAAATATATGATTCCTCGGCACTGCGGAAAAATCGTCAATATTTCATCAGTCTGGGGACAAATCGGCGGCTCCTGCGAGGTCGTATATTCTGCCTCAAAAGCCGGAATAATCGGTCTTACTAAAGCTCTCTCTAACGAGGTTGCACCGAGCGGAATCAATGTAAACTGCATTGCTCCCGGAGTTATCACCACTGATATGATTTCGTGTTACAGCAAAGATGATTTAAATGTGCTTTGCGATGAAACCCCTCTGGGCAGGCTCGGCACGCCGGAGGATATTGCTAACGCTGTTGAATTTCTCATTTCTGACAAAGCCGCATTCATAACAGGACAGATCCTCGGAATAAACGGCGGAATGGCAGTGTAACTCTCTCTGTACGCATGACTCGCGGCACAACTACGTTACAGCATAATCCTGCGCCCGACAAGCACCTTTTTTCTTTGCAGGCTCTGCTTGCTTACCTCAAAATTTAGTATATAGCCAATATAAAAAGCAGACAGCGAATGAAACGCCGTCTGCTTTTTGTAATCATTCAGTTTTCTTAACTCAGATTTTGATAGATACCGCATCCAAGCTCTTGGGAAGCTCGCTCTCGTCTGCCGAAATTAAGAATGTAAACTTAGTTTCAGACTTAGCCGCAAGCACATTGACCTTTGTAATAAAATCAGCAAGGTCGTTAAAGCTCTGACCTCCGATTTTCATTGTGGAGTCAACTAGAATATCAGTTACGTCATAGTTACCTGCACAGATACCGCTAAGGAATCCGAAAAACGCTTCATACCCTGTAATATTATATTGCTCGGTGTCAACAAGCCTTGCCTTATGTGTTACATCATAAGTCAGCTTTGCACCTTTTTCAATGACAACAACATTGCCGTTTGATTCTGAAACCGCCTCGTTAGCAAGTGAAATTAGCTTTTTAGTTTTGCCTGAACCTTTTTTGCCGATGATTAGTGTTACCATAGTAACGCCTCCTTATATTTTTACCGCTATCGCGGATTTATTACAAAGCTGAAAACGATCAATTAAGTCTCGCTTCAAGAGCTTCCTTCTCCTCCTCATATCCCGGTTTTCCGAGAAGAGCGAACATATTCTTTTTATAGCTTTCAACGCCCGGCTGGTCAAAGGGATTGATCCCTAATGTGTATCCGCTGATAGCACAAGCCTTTTCGAAGAAGTAAATAAGGTAGCCAAGCTCCTCCTCACTTGATTCCTCAATAGAAAGTATAACGTTGGGAACACCACCGTCCGTATGAGCGAGAACAGTGCCCTCAAAAGCCTTTTTATTCACAAAGTCCATTGTCTTGCCGCTTAGGAAGTTAAGACCGTCAACATTTTCAGGGTCAGTTCCGAGTGTGACATCCTGCTTTGGTTTATTGATAAGAACAACAGTCTCAAACATGGTACGTGAACCGTCCTGAATAAATTGTCCCATCGAATGAAGATCCGTAGAGAATACTACCGACGCAGGGAACAAGCCTTTTTTGTCCTTGCCCTCGCTCTCGCCGAACAGCTGCTTCCACCACTCGTTCATAAGAGTGAACGAGGGTTCATAGCTTACAAGAAGCTCGATAGACTTACCCTTGCGGTAAAGGATATTTCTTATTGCGGCATATTTATAGCAGTCGTTTTTATCAATATCGTTGACAGAAAGCTCCTCACGAGCCCTTGCGGCTCCCGCCATAAGGGCATCTATATCCGCACCTGAAACAGCAATAGGAAGAAGACCTACGGCAGTAAGAACAGAATAACGTCCACCGACATCATCGGGAACTACAAATGTTTCGTAGCCCTCACGGTCAGCGAGCATCTTAAGAGTACCTCTTGCCTTGTCGGTTGTACAGAAAATTCTCTCCCTTGCCCCCTCCTTGCCATATTTCTTTTCCAAAAACTCACGGAATACTCTAAAAGCAATAGCCGGCTCTGTTGTTGTTCCCGATTTTGAAATCATATTGATGGAAACATCCTTGCCCTCACAGATTTGTAGAAGCTCAGAAAGAGCTGTCGAGCTTATACTGTTGCCCGTGAAGTAAATATCAGGTGTATCCTTTTTAATAGCGTTATAGTTCGGTGACCTCAAAAATTCAATAGCCGCACGAGCACCGAGGTATGAGCCTCCTATGCCTATAACCAAAAAAACCTCAGTGTTCTTTTTAATTCTTTCGGCAGCAGCCTTAATTCTCGCAAATTCTTCTTTATCATAATCAACAGGAAGGTCAAGCCAACCCAAAAAATCGTTGCCGAGACCAGTCCTATTATGAAGCATCTCATGTGCCGCCGAAATTTGCGGAGCGATCGCCTCATATTCACGGTCAGCTATAAAATCCGAAACGTGCTTTACACTCAATTTTGTTGCCATATTTGTTTGTCCTCCTTTAAAGTTTACAGGGAAAAGACGAAATAAAAAATATTTTAAAGAAGTGTGCATTGCTGTTTTCCCAATCACTTAAATTTATTGTACAATATTTTGCTTAAAATTACAAGTCAATATAACTATTTTTTATAAAAAGTCGTAGGTCCTGATGCTTAATACGATAAATAGAAAAAGGAGTGCTATAGCACTCCTAAAAATATTATTCTTGCTCTGAATCAGATCTCTGTTCCTCAAGCAGCTGCTCGGCTGTTTCGCCCGCCATTACCTTCTTGAACTCCTCGCCGCTCATTTTCTCATTAGCAATTAGGAACCTTGCAACCTCATGCAGACTTGCAATATTTTCTTTTAAGATATTTTCCGTCTTAGCATAACCCTCTGTAATAATATCACTGACTTCCTTGTCTATCTTCGAGGCAGTTTCCTCAGAGTAATTCTTGGTATGACCTAGCTCACGGCCGAGAAATACCTCTCCATTATCGGTTGAATAAGCAATAGGCCCCAGCTTGTCGCTCATACCGTACTGAGTGACCATAGCAAAAGCGAGCTTAGTAGCTCTCTCAATATCATTGGACGCGCCAGTCGAAATATCCCCGATAATAATAGCCTCAGCAATTCTTCCGCCGAGAAGAACGACAATATCCTCCTTCATTTCACGCTTGGAGCGGTAGGACTTATCCTCATTAGGAAGCGACATCGTAAAGCCACCCGCCATACCGCGCGGTATAATAGAAATCTGATGAACCGGATCCTGTGTTTCGCAGAAATACGTTGCTATCGCATGACCTGCTTCATGATAAGCTGTGAGTCTTTTTTCGCTGTCACTCATGACGCGGGATTTCTTCTCCGCACCGACAACGACCTTAATCGTGGCTTCCTCAACCTCAGCCATAGTAATCGCCTTGAGATTTCTCCTCGCCGCAAGCAACGCCGCCTCGTTAAGTAGATTTTCAAGATCTGCACCTGTGAATCCGGCTGTAGACTTTGCAATAGTTTTAAGCACGACATCAGGAGCAAGAGGCTTACCCTTGGCGTGAACCTTGAGTATCTCCTCACGACCCTTAATGTCGGGACGGCCTACTATGACCTGCCTGTCAAAACGCCCCGGGCGCATGAGAGCGGGATCAAGAATGTCAGGGCGGTTTGTCGCAGCAATCATTATAACACCCTCGTTAGCCCCGAAGCCATCCATTTCCACAAGTAATTGGTTCAATGTCTGTTCACGTTCGTCATGACCTCCGCCGAGACCTGCCCCACGCTGACGTCCGACAGCATCTATCTCATCAATGAAAATAATGCATGGGCTGTTTTTCTTAGCCTGATCAAAAAGATCTCTTACTCTTGAAGCGCCGACGCCTACAAACATTTCAACGAAGTCAGAGCCGGATATTGAAAAAAACTGAACACCTGCTTCACCCGCAACCGCGCGCGCGAGAAGTGTTTTACCTGTTCCCGGAGGTCCGACGAGCAAAACGCCTTTGGGTATTCTCGCGCCAAGCTCGTTATACTTTTTCGGATCCTTGAGAAATTCTACGATTTCTCTCAGCTCCTCCTTTTCCTCGTCCGCACCAGCCACATCGGCAAATGTGGTTTTTCTCTTTTCATCGGAAATGCTCTTTATTTTTGCCTTTCCGAATCCCATAGATTTGCTTCCATCGCCCATGCCCATAGAGAGCTTTCGCATAAAGTACCACCAAAGGACGCCGAGAGCTACGAGAATAATTATATTAGGAAGCAGCTCAAGTATCCATGAATTTTCCGCAGCCCTGATATGGTCGAACTTCATAGGATCTTCCTTATGCTTCTCATTATACTGTTCGACATACGGGTTTATCTGGTCAAGCAGCGTTGAGATACTTGCGGCGGTTGCCTTGACAGTAGTATTATCGTTAAGTTTTAATTCGATAGCTCCCGTGCCAAAGTCAAGAGTATATTCTTTAACCTTCATATCCTTAAAGTAATATACTATCTCCGAGGTCGTCGGCTGTTCGACCTTTTGTGAACTAAATATAACCGCAATGATTATAATTAAAACGATCGGTATACCAAGATAAATCAGTAAATTTCTGAGGGTTTTTTTGTTATCCAAGCTTCGTTCCTCCTTGTTTTTCGCTATTATTTTAGTTTATATCAAAACAAAAATAATTTCAATAGGTAAAGCGATGAAAAAACACTCTTTATATAAATTCATAAGAACAAGCGCTGTTTACACATCTTTTTTGTATATTTCACTTTTCAGCACTCCAATATACGGAAGATTTCTGTAACCATCATTATAGTCAAGTCCGTAACCTACAACAAACTCATCCGGAATCTCTGAACCTGCGTAATCGGGCTTAATGTCATAAACACGTCTTGCAGGCTTATCAAGAAGAGTACACACTGAAACAGAGGCGGCATTCTTTTCGCTCAGAAAATATTGCCTCAGCTTGTACATCGTAAGACCTGTATCAAGTATATCATCTACAAGAACAACATTCTTATTTGCGGCATCCGTCGAAATATCGCTCATAAAATTAAGGCTTTCGCTTGATACGGTAGACTCGCCATAGCTTGATACACGTATAAAGTCGATCGTACATGGTACAGTAATTCTCCTTACTATATCTGAAAAAAACATAAAGCTGCCATTCAGTATGCAGACAAGCAAAAGTCTCCCGTCATAGTATTTTTCACTGATTTTTGATGCTATATCGGCCGTGATACGTTTAATATCCTCTTCATTAAGAAGAATCTGTAAAATATCATTATAAATGTTCAATATCAGCCACTTCGCTTTTTATAATATATTGATAGTGAGAACTCTCTCGGTCGAAGGACTTACACAGCAGGCATCTGCTGCTCCTATCCCCTCTGCCCATATAATATTGCTGCCATCTGCCAAAAGTACAATAGAATCACGCCGCTCTGCAGGTATTTTCATTTCAGACATCAGCTTTCGTAAGGGTTTTGTCAGTTTTCTGCCCCTCGGCGCTATAAAGTCACCCGCCCTGCGGCTGCGAAAAACAGACGTACTCAATATTTTATCATAATCGAGTGAAATTTCAGACATATCATCACCATTTTTTAATCTCTCATTAAACGCGTCTATATACATCAATTTGACACTGACTATTTTGCCGAGCATTGTTATTGTTTCATTGATTTTTATAGGTGTTTCCAATCCTTTATCATCTGTTTCAATACGATCCCTGCGATATACTCGGAATATTCCCTGCTTGACAACGGCCTCAACGCCGTTTTTTAAAGAAACACTGCCGCCTTTTTCAATAGCCTTTTCAATAAGCTCTATATGAACGCTCTCCAGTCCACCTCCGATACTGCCGCAAATAATCTCAACAGCCCGTGACATGATCGGTTCCGGCATCGACAAAAGCTTTTTACATGAATACCCTCCTAAAACTGCGGCAGATGTAATTGCTTCATATGACATTTTGTCTATAAATTCGTCAAGCTCGTACATATATTTTGAAAAACGTGAAAAAGACTGTTCGACAGAGGGGTTTATCTCTCTTAAAACAGGTACAACATCAAGGCGTATCTTATTTCTCGTATAAATCCTTTCAGCATTTGTACTGTCATCGACATACGGAATGCCATTGCGCTCACAGTAGTTCTCCGTGTCATAGCGTGAAGCTAAGATCAGTGGTCGGATAATATTACCTCTTTTGGGAGGAATACCTCTCGCCCCCTTTATACTGCTGCCGCGAGTTATATTCATAATTATAGTCTCAATGCTGTCGGTAGCAGTATGAGCCGTAGCAATTTTTGCATCAAGGCTTTTAGATAGCTCTTCAAGATATTCATACCTTACCTGCCTGCCGCACTCCTCGCATCCGATCTGCTTTTCGGCGGCGAGCTTTTTTATATCACATCTGCGCACAAAAAGCTCTGTTCCGTTTTTTTCGCAAAGTTCTCGGACAAACCTTTCATCACGAAACGATTCCTTGCCCCGCAAAAGATGGTTAATGTGGCAGGCATATATCGTCAAGGAAAGCTTGTCCTTAAGTGCAAGCAGCACATGAAACAACGCAACTGAATCAGCACCGCCTGAAAGCGCAACGATAACCCTTTCGCCATTTTCCAACAGGGAATATTCCTCTATCGCTTTAAGTATCTTACTCTCCACGGCTGAACTCCTGTGCGGTAAAGCGCATATACTCTCCCTGCCAATGCAGAGGTACGGAACGAGCTTCGCCGTGTCTGTTTTTGGCGACTATGCACTCACCGCTGTTATTATCATTATCCTCGTCTGCATCGCTGTTTTCTCCCCTGTCATAGTAACCCTCTCGATAAAGAAAGAGAACTATATCCGCGTCCTGTTCGATAGAACCCGAATCTCTCAGGTCGGAAAGCTGCGGTTTATGATTTTCACGTTTTTCACTTGAACGGGATAGCTGTGAAAGAGTAATAACAGGTATGTTAAATTCCTTCGCAAGGATCTTCAGTCCTCGGGTAATCTCGGAAATCTCCTGGACACGGTTATCGATTCTTCTTGATCCTGACATAAGCTGAAGGTAGTCAATAATAACAAGATCAACATCCTTCAATCTCCTTAGCTTTGCTTTTATCTCAGGCACGGTAATACCCGGAGTATCGTCAAAATACATATCGGTTTTTCTCAATACATCACCCGCCTCAATGAGACGTGTCCAATCGTCGTCATCAAGCTTGCCGGTACGCAGCTTTGTACCCTCTATCATTCCTTCAGTTGAAATAAGTCTTGAAGCCAGCTGCTCCTTTGTCATTTCAAGCGAAAAAAAAGCTACGCGCTTTTTAGCTCGTACTGCGACATGGCGCATAATATTAAGCGCAAAGCTGGTCTTTCCCATACCGGGACGAGCCGCAAGCAAAATCAAATCCGACCGATTCAGTCCTGTAATAACATTATCAAGTGTCCCTATACCTGTCGGTAAGGCTTTCATCTCGTCACTATCAGGCGAGTTGAGTATATCGAGTCTGTCGAGAGTATCAAGGATAACCTCGTCTATCCTCTGCAAGCCCTTAGAGGTGTTTCTTCCGTCACGAATGTCAAATATCCTCTGCTCGGCTGAATCTATAAGAGCCGAAACATTATCCGACGGCGCGGCAGCATCGTCGATTATTTCCCTTGCAGCAAGAATAAGCTGCCTTTGCAGATATTTATCCCTGACAATAGTTGAATATTCGGCAACACGGGATACAGCGGGAACTAAATCGGATATCTGCAAAAGATATGTTTTAGCTGAGGAATCATCAAATGCTTCTGAGTTTCTAAGCTTTTCGAGAACCGTGACAAAATCTATCGGAGTGCTTGTAACAAAAAGTTCGAGCATTGCACTGTAAATCGCGCGATGGGTCGCTAAATAAAAATAATCAGCATTAGGAAGAATCTCCATAACATCCGATATATATTCACTGTCAATAAGAACAGCGCCCAAAACGGACTGTTCCGCTTCGGGGCTGTAAGGAAGATTCAGACCGTCGACAGACAACAGGGGGGAATCCTCACTCGCCATATCAATCCCTCCGATCCAATGTGTACGGTATCAAAGCTCGGTAACGGATACCTTAAACCTTGCGACAACACCGCCGAAAAGTTTAATTTCACAGTTATAAACACCAAACGCCTTAATGTCGGCATCGATCGAAATTTTTCTTTTATCAATGGAATAACCGTAAAGTTTTTTAAGCTCTGCGGCAATCTCCTTACTTGTAACTGAACCAAACAGCCTGCCGCCCTGGCCTGCCTTTGCCTTCAGTTCAACGGTTACGTCCATCAGCTTATCGGCAATAGCCTGAGCCTCCTTAGTCTGCTGCTCGCTCTGATACCGCTTTGACTGTTCGGCATTTTTAAATTCGTTTAATGCCTGATTATCCGCAACACGAGCAAGTTTTCTGGGGAAAAGAAAATTTCTCGCGTAACCGTCGCTTACATTGACAATCTCGCCTTTTTTTCCGGTTCCTTTAATATCCTGTAAAAGCATTACCTTCATTTTCTTTACTTCCTTTCAGTTAATATATTATACAATTATAAAAAAACCTTTAATCATTTTCTTCTGTATTGCTTTCATTTTTATTTTCAGTCAACACATCACTGCCTGTCGGTGCGGCTATTTCATAGTTTATAGCGCTGACGGTAGAAACCAGTCTTTCGCGGGCTGCCTCCATAGTCGTATTCTCAAGCTGAGCGGCAGCCATGGTCTGATGACCGCCACCGCCAAGCTTCTCCATTAAGACCTGAACATTTACATCGCCGAGTGAGCGAGCCGAAATGTTTATAGTATTTCCTGTCGGGAACATAACAAACGAAGCCTTAACATTTTCAATACCGAGAAGCTCATCGGCAGCCTGAGCCGCAGCAATACGAATATCGGAGCTTTCTTCCTCGGCGCACGCAATAGCGTATGAGTTAAATATCTCTGCTTCGCTGACAAGTTTATATTTGGTCTTATATGTACTTATAGAGTTTGAGAACAGTCGTTTGACCTCGACGGTATCCGCGCCTTTACTTCTCAGGAATGCCGCAGCCTCAAATGTCCGCACACCTGTCCTGAGAACAAAATTCTTAGTATCAAGCATAATACCGGCAAGCAGAGCCTCGGCCTCAAGACGGCTGAGCGTATCACTTCCGAGATATTGAAGAAGCTCGGCTACCATTTCCGATGCTGAAGATGCGTACGGTTCATGATAGAATATAACCGCATTGTCAATATGATTGACCATCATCCTGTGATGGTCGATAACAACAACTCTCTTACATTTTTTATATACATCATATGATTCAAGAAAGCTGGGAGAATGTGTATCAATGACAATTAAAAGCGTTTTTTCAGTTATTTCGTTAAGAGCCGTTTTTTCATCAATGAAAACATCAAGCAAGCCTGATTTTTCTATATTAGAAATAATTGAGCCTGCAAGGCTTTGCTTCTTGTTTATAACGATAAAGACGTCAACATCAAGATTTTTTCTTACTGCACTCCACATTCCAACAGCAGCGCCGACAGCATCAAGGTCGGAAAATCTATGCCCCATAATAATGACGTTTTCGCTGTCCCTAATCTGTTCCTCGAGGGCGGCGGAAATAACTCTTGTTCTCACCTTATCACGCTTTTCAAAGCCCTTAGACGTTCCTCCAAAAAATTCGTATGTTTCTCCGTCATTTACCGCAGCCTGATCGCCTCCGCGGCCGAGTGCCATATCAAGTGCCCTTCGCGCAAGAAGCTCACAATCCTTGAATGTCTTTCCCCTATGTCCTATCCCGATTGAAATAGTCGCGCCGGAAACCTCTTTCATTTTAATATTTTTTATCGTTTCAAGAATTTTAAATTTCTGTTCAATCAGCTTCTGCATATTGCGTTCTTCAAACACAACAAGGTATCTGTCGTTCTTTTCCAGCTTCTTGTAAAAGCCGTTCATGCTCACAGCCCATTCCTGAAGTTTGCTTTCAATAAATATCGAAATCCTGTCACAGACATTTTCGTCGCTTGAACGCTCTATTTCATCCTTATTGTCAAAGTCTATAATCGCAACAACAGGGCGTGATAGGATATATTCGTCGGAATTTGACTTATAGGAGCTGTTGTCCGCAAAATAAATAATTCCTCCGCTCTCGGCAATAACGCCAAAAGCTAAATACCACTTTCCGTTTATTCCGACATCTATTCCGTCCTTAGAGAAAAATTCCCTAATATCATGCGAGGAAACAAACTGTGCCGCAGTTTCGCCAATTTTGCTGTCCCCGCCGCACATTTTTTCCGTGAAGCTCTTGTTGCTCATAACAATTACGCCGAAATCATCTATTACGATAGTAGGAACAGAAATCAGATCAAGTGACGACTGGCTGAATAGAGAAAAGATCTTCGACGTACTCTTTATGATATTGCCGACATAATTTTTGAATTTGTACATACTCAGAAAAACCGCAGAGGCGGCCGCCGTAGCAGCAAGGAGCTCTATTACAAATACGGATTTGTTATAAAAATAGGAGACACCTGCCATTACAAACATCAGAACAGAAAAAATAATAAAAACAGGCGTTATTACCCATATTTTTTTATTCACGGCAAATGTCTCCCTTAAAATTAAATTTCCATAATTACGGGAAGAATCATAGGACTTCTTCTCGTCTTATCGTATAGCAGCTTTGAAAGCTCATCCTTTATCCTTGTTTTGATTATTCCCCACTCACGGACTTTTTCGTTATAGCAGTCGTCAAGGATGACCTCAACCCTTTCCTTAATGTTTTCCATCAGCGGTTCTGCTTCTCTAACATATACAAAGCCTCGTGAAACAATATCAGGACCGGAAACAACATGACCGCTGCTTGAATCTATCGTGACAACGACAACGATAAGTCCGTCTTGTCCGAGGTGCTTTCTGTCGCGAAGAACTATGCTTCCTACATCACCTACACCAAGACCGTCAACGAGTATCTGTCCTGCGGGAACATCGGGGAGCTGTTTCATATAGTCACGGTTAAGCTCGATCACATTACCGATATTGCCTATGAATACATTTTCCTTAGGCATTCCCATCTTATACGCAAGCTCTGCATGCTTATGAAGATGCTTTTGCTCACCATGAACCGGAATAAAGTATTTCGGTTTTGTAAGTCCCTGAATAATTTTGAGTTCCTCACGGCAAGCGTGTCCTGAAACATGAACCTCATACATGGATTCGTAAACAACATGACATCCGTGCTTGATAAGCTCATTTACTACCGAACCAACTGTTTTTTCATTTCCCGGTATCGGGTTCGCAGAAATAATAATGAAATCACCGGGTCCAACGGCGACCTTTCTGTGGTCGGAGTAAGCCATTCTCGACAATGCCGACATGGGCTCTCCCTGGCTACCTGTAGTAATTAGAACGATCTTCTCCCTAGGGTATTTGTTGAGAAGGTCTATATCTATAACAACATTATCAGGAATATCAACATACCCAAGCTCGGTCGCTATTGTCATATAATTAATCATGCTTCTGCCGGAGAAAGCAACCTTTCTGCCATGACGAGCCGCACATTTGATGATTTGCTCGATCCTTCCTATATTTGAAGCGAAGGTTGCTATTATAATTCTCTCCTTTTCCGCCTCACGAAAAAGCATCTCAAAGGAGTTTACGACCTTTTGCTCTGTCGTTGTGTAGCCCTCACGCTCGGCGTTGGTCGAATCCGCCATAAGAGCAAGTACACCCTCGTGTCCAAGCTCACCAAAACGTGCAAGATCTATCATTTCACCTGTTGTCGGTGTACAGTCTATCTTAAAGTCACCCGTATGAACAATAGTCCCGGCAGGCGTATGGACAGCTATACCGACAGCATCGGGTATAGAGTGATTAACATGAATAAACTCTATGGACATACATCCGAGCTTTATTCTCTGCCCCGGCTTCACAACGTTAAGCTTTGCCCTGTTAAGGATATTATGCTCCTTAAGTTTGCTGCTGACAAGTCCCAGCGTAAGACTTGTTCCGTATATCGGAAGGTTGATCTTTTTCAAAAGATACGGAAGAGCTCCGATATGATCCTCGTGTCCGTGAGTAAGGACTACACCCTTGATCCTGTCTCTGTTTCTTTCAATATAGGAAAAATCGGGCAATACAAGGTCAACACCGAGCATCTCTCCATCAGGGAACGCCATTCCGCAATCAAGAATAAACATATCCCCTTCACATTCAAAAAGCGTAATATTCTTACCTATCTCGTTCAAACCACCCAGAAATGTCACACGAACTGACGGCAATGGTGTATATCCTCTGCCGCGCCCCTTTCCCTGAGTCACTGTTCTTTTTTTTAGGCTTCTTCTTTCCTGCCTTTGATCGCCGATCTGAAAACGGGAAGTCTGCTGTGATAATTGGCGGGAATATTGACGACTCTCCTGACTATCGGGTGTTATTTTCGTGAATGGCTTTTCTCCCGAACCATCTATCATGGTCGCCTTACTCTGCTGCCTTCTCTCATATGGTGTCAGAGAGTACTGTCGTTGAGACACACTTCTTCCTGTCCCTCTGCCCTTTTTCTGAGAAAAATCGCTCTGAGCATCGCGGAGAGACTGGTTCTGCTTATTAAATTCTGAAGTCACAAATAATAACCTCCATAATATATAAATTTTTCCGAACAAAATCAGTAATATAATTTTACTCCGCAAAGCTGATTCTGTCAATACCACCGAGACAAAATTCCACGCAGAGCTGTTACTAAAAAATATTCAAGCGCCGCTTTAACAAGCAGCCAAAATTGCAAAGCAACTTTGAGAGCTTCAGCAGGAGATCGTATCACCACTGAAACGACAGATGTTTCCCGCCGCCTTACAGCCGCAGCACTGTGCTGCGGTCATAAAACACAAAAATAATATAAGTACTAGGTCTTTATACAGCATTTCCAGAGTTTTATTTGTTTTCCATGCCCCATAAAAATTTTTATCATGTTCTCTTTATCTATACTGCCCTATTATAAATGAAATACACTAGAGCTTTTGGGGTCATCCGTATCTTAGATGTAGAAAAAGGCGACAGCATAATTGCTGTTACTTGCTTTTTTACTCATATGTTTTTAGGAGCGACAAAACTATTGACAGATAATTTTATTTTCTGTACATCACTTATGCTAAATAGTGCAGAAGGAAAATCCTAAAAAATTTAAAACATCATCACGCAAATAAATATCATATTTTAAACTGCTTGTTTAACCAAATCCTTCATATTCTAAACGATTCCTTGTTTTCATTCACTTGCACTTTTTAGTAAAATCGGAGTAACTGCATATGGCGGCTGATATACATTATAATTAGACTTTTGGATATTGTTGGAAGCAGCGAATCGTGTTTCTAAATTTGTTTAAAACACTGCATCATCAAGCTGTGTTCGGCATTTCGGACATATCTTCATTTATTTTTTTCCTCACTTCATGTCAAACGGGAATGGAACGGAGTCCCACTCCCGTTTGCTTGGATGTTTACTTTTCGCCTTTTCATCCAAATACATTCCACAATTTTCATGCACAAACAAAAGCCGTATTATTACCGAAAAATTCAGAAATAATACGGCTTTGGCGGAGGACAAGGGATTTGAACCCTCGCGCCGGTTTCCCGACCTACTCCCTTAGCAGGGGAGCCCCTTCACCACTTGGGTAATCCTCCAATGGCAAACGCAAATAAAAATATATAAATGGCGGAGAGGAAGGGATTCGAACCCTTGGTCCCTTGCGGGATCACTAGTTTTCAAGACTAGCTCCTTAAACCACTCGGACACCTCTCCTCATGAACTGCGAGATTTATACTACCATATTTTGTTCGTAAAGTCAAGTGTTTTAATAAAATTTTTTATAATTTGTAAATTAAGTAAATTCCACCTCTTTATTACTGTGGAATTTACTTTAAGAATTTACAATATTTATGCAAAGTATTATTTAAAAAGTCAAATTTCTTTTCCGTTTTCTATATCTTCAATAAGAGAAAGTCTTTTGCTGTGTCTGTCGCCTTCAAAAGAAGTATTGAGAAAAATATCGGCAAGTTTAACCGCAGTTTCACTGTTTATAACTCTGCCGCCCATGCAGAGTATATTTGCGTCATTATGCCTTCTCGTCATTTCCGCACAAAATTCGTTTGTACATACTGCTGCTCTGATACCCTTGACCTTATTTGCGGCAATAGATATGCCTATACCTGTTCCGCAGCAAAGTATACCAAACTTATATTCCTTATTTGCAACAGCCTTAGCAACGGCAAACCCGAACCTCGGGTAATCAACGGATTCGGTGCTGTTTGTTCCGAAATCCTTATATTCAATGTTATTATCCTCAAGATATTTTTTTACGGCTTCCTTTATTTCATATCCTCCGTGATCTGCTCCTAACGCTATCACTTACAATTCCTCCAATTTTTAATTTAATATACCGAGATCTCCTGATATTATTTATCTCTGAGCTTTTTTTGCAGTTCTCGTTCCGCCTGCGGTAAACGAAGATACGTGGGTACGACCTCCTCTGAAAATACAGTCTCCCCTATCCGCGCCTTTTTATAAGCAACTGCCGCAGTTCCGTAGGCACGCTGGTATCTCATATTTGGCGGTGCCAGCCTGATATTGGATACACTATCCTTCAAACTGTCATAGCATATATTCGCGCCATCACCGACTAATGTTATTATATCTGACTTACAGCCTCCTATAAGCTCTTCACCTAATTCCGCTATTGATAACGCCCTGTCATTACAAAGACGTGTAATTTTTCCGTCAGCAGCTCTAAAAAGCGCATTATAGACCTGTGAACAGCGAGCATCCATGACCCCGCATATAACGCCATCAAAAAGCGTCAGATTTTCAGCCATAGATTCAAGTGTAGAAACGGGTACACACGGCTTATTAAGAGCCATGCTCATGCCCTTAACACATGAGATCCCTATCCTCACACCCGTAAACGATCCCGGTCCAGCGTTTACCGCAAATACATCTATATCCTTAATATTAGTTTGTGTAAATTCAAGCAGCTTTTCAGCCAGGAGCATTAACGTCTGACTGTGAGTGAGCTTTGTATTCATATAAAATTCACCCTTGAGAACGCCGTCCTCTAAAAGGGCGACTGATGCGGGAGAAGCTGACGAATCAAATGAAAGTATAAACACTAAATTTCCACCCCGCTTACAGTAATTTCTCGCTCAGTTTCGGAAATAGGGTTTATTGAGATCCTTATTGCATCCTTCGGTATTGCTTCCTCAATATTTTCGCTCCACTCTATAACAATAATACCGTTTTCTATGTAGTCGAAAAATCCTGTAGAATATAAATCGTCATAATTTGTCACACGGTACATATCAAAGTGGAATATCGGAAATTTACCTTCGTACTCATGCACAAGCGCAAAAGTCGGACTCGACACTCCGTCTGTTACTCCCAAGCCGGAGGCAAGTCCACGAGTAAAAGCTGTTTTACCTGCCCCCATACCGCCGAAAAGAGCTATAACCTCATTACCCTTGAGCTTCTCCGCAAGACTGCTGCCGATAATCTCAGTTTCTTTTGGTGAGGATGATATATATTTTTTCAATCGAAATTCGACCCCCATTAGAACAAACCGTAAATCTTCCCGTTGTCGTCAACATCGATCCTGTTGGCGGCAGGGATCTTGGGAAGTCCAGGCATCGTCATAATATCACCCGTATATACTACTACAAAACCTGCGCCGTTTGAGATCCTGATGTCAGATACCGTAATTGTGAAGTTCTCGGGTCTGCCAAGGAGCGTCGGATTGTCGGACAGAGAATACTGTGTTTTTGCAATACATACGGGCATATCGTCCTTATATAGCTTCTCTACCTCCGCGAGTGCCTTTTTTGCCGCCGCTGTAAATGTGACGCCGGCCGCGCCGTAGATATTTTCAGCAACAGCCTCGATTTTCTCTGTAATCGTCAAGCCGTTTTTATATATAAGCTTAAAATCAGAGGGCTTTTCTACAGCCTCGCATACCTTTTTCGCAAGCTCTATTCCGCCGTCCGCGCCCTTTGCGAATACGTCCGCGAGTGAGAAATCCGCTCCGTTTTCACGGCAGTAACTCTCGATAAGTTCCAGCTCGGCGTCAGTGTCTGATTCAAAGCGATTTATCGCAACAACAACGGGAACTCCGAATTTTTTCATATTCTCAATATGTTTTCCGAGGTTTACAATACCGTTTTTAAGGGCATCTAGATTTTCCGTTTGAAGCTCTGCTTTAGGCACTCCGCCGTTATATTTAAGCGCGCGAACCGTTGCGACAACAACTACCGCATTCGGCTTTATCCCTGCAAGACGGCATTTTATATCAAAAAACTTTTCCGCACCGAGGTCCGAGCCGAAACCCGCCTCCGTGATGCAGTAGTCACCCAGCTTTAACGCAAGCTTAGTCGCACGAACAGAGTTGCATCCATGCGCAATATTCGCAAAGGGTCCACCGTGCATAACTGCGGGAGTCCCGTCTATCGTCTGAACAAGATTCGGCTTGACAGCATCCTTTAATAAAGCCGTCATAGCGCCATTTGCCTTGAGATCACGTGCGAAGATCGGTTCTCCGTCGAGTGAATATGCAACGAGAATACTTCCGAGACGTTCCTTGAGATCGCTGATCGATGATGCCAGACACAGTATAGCCATGACCTCGCTCGCGACCGTTATGATAAAGCCGTCCTCACGGGGAACACCGTTGACTTTGCCGCCAAGTCCCGCGACAATATTGCGCAGCTCTCGGTCGTTCATATCAAGACAGCGTTTTATCAATATCCTTCTAATGTCTATCCTAAGCTCGTTTCCCTGATGAATATGGTTATCGAGCATAGCGCACAACAGGTTGTTGGCAGCGGTTATCGCGTGCATATCGCCTGTAAAGTGCAGATTGATGTCCTCCATAGGAAGCACCTGCGAATATCCTCCGCCTGCCGCGCCGCCCTTGATACCGAAAACAGGTCCGAGCGACGGTTCACGCAGGGCTATAACGGTTTTCTTCCCTATTTTATTCATAGCCTGTCCGAGCCCGGTAGTAACTGTCGTTTTGCCCTCGCCTGCGGGAGTGGGATTGATCGCCGTAACCAAAACAAGCTTGCCGTCAGGCTTAGATTCCAACTTTTTAAAAAGTTCCTCAGAAATCTTTGCTTTGTATTTTCCGTAAAACTCAAGATCATCCTCGTCAATACCGACGTCTGCGGCAACGTCCTTTATCGGTCTTAATTTAGTCTGCTGCGCTATTTCAATATCCGTCAACATTATTTTCCCTCTTTTGCAGAAAATTTTTGTAATTTGTAAATTGATTATAGCATATTTTGTGGTCGGTAACAAGTATTTGCAGAGATTTAGCTGCTCTTTTTAGCCGCTAAGCCTATTTTTCCTTTTCCCGATATACTCAGCAGGAAAAGCATAGACAGCAAAAGAAGAGCCATGCTTCCCGATATGTGTGTTGACATATTCGGAAGAGGTCTTTCGCTAAAGCTGCTGAAAACATCATTTACAGGATCATAAAATATAGTTATTAAATATGTTATTGTTCCGCTAATGACCGCATTCAGCAATCTGAAAAGAAGAAAAAGACCTTTGTTAATTCCGATTTCTGAGAGTATGCCCCATATCTGCATATGTACACATAGACCGCCAAACGCCACAGCGGCTGACAGAATCCATAGCGGAAAACCTCCCTCTACTATTTTATCGCAAGCCCCTGTCACCTCTAAAATTGACAGCAAAATAATTTGTGAAAATCTTCCAAAGCCTAAACCGCATAATAATTTCTCAATAGTATTTCCGAAATTGCTTTGCCCAATAACGCCGATAAACGCTTGAAAAAGTATAACGAGAGCGGAAAGCGAAATTATACCGTTTGCCCCATCTGAGCAGGATCTTACAAATGCGTTTTTTGATGAAAATTTAAAATTTTCTATCCTTGATTCATCAAACGCACTATCAGAGTAAAAAAATCTTGATACTATTCCCAAAACCAGTCCTGATACAATTTGTGAAATCAAAATAATTACCCCGAGTACGCTGTTTTTCAGCAGGAGCGTTCCGATGGCGGTGATCAAAAAGGCAGGCCCCGCGCCAATGCAGAAAAGCGACATGCGCTTCGCTTGATTCCTGCTTATCTGCCCTGTTTCAAATAGTCCCGCTATTCCTCTCGCCCCCACAGGGAAACCGCCTATAAAGCTCATTATCACTGTCGGAGCCGCAGAACCCGGCAGTCGGAACAGTACTCCTGTTATACGGGAAAATACTCGGCTCAGCTTCAATGAAATCCCCGAATGCACTATATATGAAGAAATAACCATAAACGGGAAAAGAGACGGGATCAAAAGCTCGCCGCAGTATTTTAATCCTAAAGCCGCGCCGTCCGAAGCTCCCTTTGGGAAAGCTATAAGAAGCAAACAGCAAATAACTACCGCAGAAATTTTAGCAAAAGATTTCACAGCATTATTGTATTTCCGTGTAATAACCATAATCATCACCAAACTCAACAAGGGGCTTGCCCAGTCATACAAACGCAGCTCCCGCCGCATAAGTGGCGGGGAACACCGCGCCTGAGTTATATATATGCTCATAGGTGATTTTTATAGAATCACGGTCATAAGAATATATAAACACATTGCTGTCGGGGGTGTTGTTGTGAAAAAGAAAAAGGATGAGCTTAGACCTCGTCCGCTCGGCGGACTTGGGTTGCCATACGGCATAATAAGAAACTCTGTTCACATAGAAATCAATGGAAACCGTGAAGCAGTAATTGACGGCAGCAGCGGAATACTTGAATATAATGAAAATTGCATTCGTATAAGTGTGCAAAAGATGATCGTGGCATTTCATGGACGGGGACTTTTAATACGTTGTCTTTCGGAAAACTCAATGGTCATAGAGGGATATATAAACGCGGTCGAATATGTCTGCTAAAGAAATCAACTATGCTAAAGGAGTAATAGCGAGTGATATTGCAATTTATCCGATGGTTTTGGGGATATGCCGAATTTACCGCAAGGGGTAAATTTCCCGAACGGCTGCTGAACCTGACTCTTAAAAACGGAATCAGGCTCTGGGGTATGCACTCCGACAGCGATTCACTAAGCGCCTATGTTTCAGCGAGAGATTATACTCTCCTACGTCCGCTTGCAAAGCGGTGTGGAGTGACCCTGCGCTGTACAAAAAAGGGAGGACTGCCGTTTGCCTTATTACAATATAAGCCGAGAAGCGGATTAGTTGTCGGCGCAATATTATATATTGTAATATCACTTTTTCTTTCAAGTTTTGTATGGAATATAAAAATCAATAACGCCGACAACATAAATGAATACGAGCTGAGAAACGAGCTGAAATCGCTCGGACTTTATGAGGGAGCAAAAATCTCAAATATAAATGTCAATGATATAGAAAATAAAACAGTTATTGATATGGGTGATATCGCATGGATCTCTATAAATATAACAGGCACTTTGGTTAATGTAGAGATAAGCCCCAGAATTGATAAAAAGGAAAATATCAAAACTGAGCCATCGAACATTATAGCAAAATGCGACGGTGTTATAAAGCAAATTGAAGCAGGCGACGGGCAGGCCGTTGTCAAGCAGGGAGAGGCAGTTTTAAAAGGACAGATGCTTGTAAACGGCATTCTTGAATATGAGATCGGAGGATTTTCGCTAAAGCATTCCGACGCTAAAATCTACGCTGAAACTAAACGAACGCTAAGCGTTACTGTTCCGCTGAAGGAGGAAACAATAACAAAAAGTGATAACTGCTGCGTAAAACAAAAAGTGAACGCTCTCTGGCTAAGCTTTCCAATAAGCATATCAGGAACACCGAGAGGAGGATACTCAACAAGGATAACAAGAGAAAATGTATATCTTTTCGGTTCAAAGATCCCCATTGAAATAACGACAGAAAAATACAATTTGTATAATAAAAATATAAAAAAGCATACCGAAAGCGAAGCACGAAAAATAGCGGAGAACAGAATAGCGGTTATCGAAGCTTTCAGCCTTGGCGATGTGAAATCCTACACAAAAAAATACACGCAAAAAATCATCGACGGAAAGTTGATCTTAACCGGCACCTACACCTGTATAGAGGACATAGCGGAGCAACAGAAAATAAAAATCGACGGCTCTATCACACAAGGCAGCGATGAGCCGTCTAAAAAAGAAATTAAAGAAGATTAAAATCTGGAACGTACTCCTCACCCGCAGAGGACATCTCCTGCAAAAAACCGTCTAAGTCAGTTGTATAGAGGCGATCAAGTGCCCTGTCATATTCTTCCTTTGTAAGCCGCCTGTTGATTTCGGGATATTGATCAGCTGAGCAGAGCGGAGTATACTGCGACATAAGGCTGAGAAGGATCTTGTCAGAAAATTTATCAAGTATATCTAAAACACCGATAGTGTTTTCTATATTTGACGGCAAAATCAAGTGGCGGACAATAACACCGCTCTTCATTATTCCGTCATCGTCAAATATCGGCTCTCCCCTCTGCCTTATCATTTCCCGCAAGGCGCTGAGCGCATTTTCAATGTAGTCAGGCACGGATGAATACTTACTCGCAAGAGTATCGGACGAATATTTGAAGTCAGGCAGATAAATATTCACAATTCCCTCAAATCGACGAATGGTTTCAACACGCTCATATCCGCTGGTATTGAACACTATCGGAACATCGGGGCAATAGTCCTTGAAAACATCAAGAATAAAATCAGCATACGGTGTCGGACTGACTAAATTTATGTTATGTACCCCTTGACTGACCAAGTCCTCGCAGGCATGGATAAATTCCTTTTTTGAAAAAATCTTCCCAACGGGAGTTCGGCTTATTTTACTGTTTTGACAATACACACATTCAAGAACACACCCTGAAAAGAAAATAGCACCCGATCCTTTTTTACCGCTTATACATGGTTCCTCCCAAAAATGCGGGGCTATTCGCGCGATCCTCGGAACAGTTCCCGCACGGCAAAAGCCGTTTCCGCTGTTCTTATTGCGGATCGCGGAACATTTTCTCGGACAAAGCGTACATGAGTTGATATTATTCATGCTGAAATCTCCTTTGTTCCTCAAAAAAACATTCATTCTAAAAAAATCCCGCGAAACGGAAGTATAGCCAGCCGTCGCGCGGGATCCTAATTAAAAGTCTTATTGATCCGATAAATTATTTGCCGTAATAAGCCTTGAGGTATATTTCCTTAATTTCGCTCATGAGCGGGTATCTCGGGTTAGCACCTGTACACTGGTCATCAAAAGCATCCTCGACCATCTGATCAAGGTTATCGAGGAAATACTTCTCGTCTATACCATAATCAGCGATAGTCTTCTTAATGCCAACCTTAGCTTTAAGGTCATCAATAGCCGCGATAAACTTCTCGAATGTATCCTCATCGGAGTCTCCGAAAATGCCGCAGAAATTAGCGCACTCAACATATCTCTCAAGAGCATGAGGATATTGATACTGCGAGAATGTACCCATCTTAGTAGGGACAGATGCGGCATTGTAGCGCATGATATAAGTGATAAGGATAGCGTTGGCAACACCGTGCGGGAGGTGATGATAAGCGCCAAGCTTATGAGCAAGCGAGTGACAAACACCAAGGAAAGCATTAGCGAAAGCCATACCTGCCATGCAGGAAGCGTCTGCCATCTTTTCGCGAGCATACGGATCGTTTGCACCGTTCTCATATGCAGACGGCAGATACTTGAAGATGTTCTTCATAGCCTTGAGAGCAAGACCGTCTGTATAGTCTGTCGCCATGATTGAAGCGTAAGCCTCGAGAGAATGAGTGAGAGCATCTATACCTGATGCGCTTGTAAGACCTTTGGGCTGGTTCATCATGTTGTCAGCATCAATGATCGCCATATTTGGGAGAAGCTGATAGTCGGCGAGAGGATATTTTTGACCAGTCCTATCGTCAGTGATAACGGCAAACGGTGTAACCTCCGAACCTGTACCCGAAGATGTAGGAATAGCTACAAAGTAAGCCTTCTCCCCCATAGTCGGGAACGTATATACCCTCTTTCTGATGTCCATGAAACGCATAGCCATATCAAGGAAGTCCGCTTCGGGATGCTCATAGAGAACCCACATGATCTTACCTGCGTCCATAGCGGAACCGCCGCCGAGAGCAATAATAACATCAGGCTCAAACCGTGCCATAGCCTCTGCGCCCTCCTTAGCGGATGAGAGCGTCGGGTCAGGCTGAACATTATAGAAGCAAGTATGCTGTATACCCATAGAGTCAAGCTTTTCTTCTATCGGCTTAACATAGCCGTTTTTATAAAGGAATGTATCGGTAACAATAAACGCCTTTTTCTTGTGCATAACCGTGCCGAGCTCATCGAGAGCAACAGGCATACAGCCTTTCTTGAAGTAAACCTTTTGAGGTGTTCTGAACCACAACATATTTTCTCTCCTCTCAGCAACTGTTTTGATGTTAATAAGATGCTTAACACCGACGTTATCAGAAACCGAGTTGCCGCCCCATGAGCCACATCCGAGTGTGAGTGAGGGAGCGAGCTTAAAGTTGTAAAGATCCCCGATGCCGCCGTGAGAGGACGGAGTGTTTATAACTATACGGCAAGTCTTCATAGCATTATAATGCTTTTCAATTTTTTCCTTCTGTGAGGGGTGAATGTAGAGAGACGACGTATGACCGTAGCCGCCGTCGGCTACGAGCTGCGCAGCCTTTGCGAGCGCATCGTCAAAGTCCTCAGCCTTGTACATTGCGAGAACAGGAGATAGCTTTTCATGAGCAAACTCCTCGCTGATGTCTACTGATTCGACCTCGCCGATAAGAATCTTTGTATTTTCAGGAACATCGACGCCCGCGAGCTTTGCAATAGTATGAGCTTTCTGACCAACGATCCTGGCATTAAGCGCGCCGTTTATAATGATCGTCTTTCTTACCTTGTCAAGCTCATCGCCCTTAAGGAAGTAGCATCCTCTATCAGCAAATTCTTTTTTAACGGCGTCATAAACAGCCTTTAGAACTGTTACGCTCTGCTCAGACGCACAAATCATACCGTTATCAAAGGTTTTAGAATGGATAATTGAGCTAACGGCAAGCTTGATATCCGCCGTATCATCAATGATAACAGGCGTATTACCCGCGCCAACACCAATAGCAGGCTTGCCCGATGAATAAGCCGACTTGACCATGCCGGGACCGCCTGTTGCAAGTATCGTGTCAACAGAACTCATAAGCTCGTTCGTGAGCTCAAGAGACGGGACGTCTATCCAGCTTATAATGCCCTCCGGGGCGCCCGCAGCGACGGCGGCGTCAAGAACGACTTTAGCCGCGGCAATAGTAGATTTCTTAGCGCGGGGATGAGGGCTGATGATGATAGCGTTTCTTGTTTTCAGGCATATAAGGGATTTAAATATAGCCGTAGATGTGGGGTTTGTCGTAGGAATAACCGCACCTATAATGCCGATAGGCTCAGCTATTTTTTTGATACCGTATGCGGCATCCTCCTCTATAACTCCGCAGGTCTTTGTATTCTTATAGAAGTTATAGATATACTCTGACGCATAGTGGTTCTTAATTACCTTATCCTCTACAACGCCCATACCTGTTTCCTCAACAGCCATCTTCGCAAGGGGGATACGCTGCTTGTTAGCCGCAATAGCCGCCGCTAAAAATATCTTGTCAACCTGCTCCTGTGTATAGGTCGCAAAAACCCTCTGCGCCTCCCTTACTGATTCAATCTTGGCTCTGAGGGCTTCGACAGTATCAATTACGTTTCCAGCCGCAGTATTCTCCGCTGCTGCTCCAATATTCTCTTTGGGCATGATAAGTCCTCCTGTAAATATTAAACTGCTTAAAGTTCCTATGATATATCAATTATAAGATATTGTTAAAAAAATGTCAATCCTTTTTTCGAGTAAAAAACCGACAAACTCTTAGTTTTTCTCATACTTAAAATATGTGCTCCTTGTACTTAAATTAACCTTTGATTTTGCCTTTACTATAATTTAATATATTATATTCAAATATAAATCCATTGCTAAATCAGGAGTTTATATTTCCAAGTTCAATTTTTTGAATTTCCGTAACGCCTAAAGCATAAATCACCGTATCATTCGCCATTTGAATTTTTTTAATGCTTTGCTTACATTTCTTTTGACCGAGCGTTGCCCCGTTTTTCTGCTTATAAAGATAAATTTCGTTTCCGATTGATACGGCAATATTTTCACTGCTCATTGAAACCGAGTTAGCCTTCAAGCCTGTTTGGAACGATGCGACAGTTTCTCCGCGCGGTGAAATCGCCAATATATCACAATCGCGTCCGTCAGGATAACGTGCCAATGAAAAAACAACGCCATAATTCGGCATCACCTGATAGTCAGTCAAGGTTTTGGATTCATATTTAATAATATTTTTCTTATTATTCTCTATATCGAAAAAGTATGACTCCTTTTTTCCTATTGCCGCAGCATTACCGTTATCAAAAATTTCCACATCGTAGATTATATTGTCGGGAATCTCATATTTGGCAATATAGTCATCTTGACTGAAATCCAATATATAAACGGCACTAATAAGCGAGCCCTTTTGAGCCGACACACCTGAAACGATAGCGCGAGTACCGCTTGAGTTTATTGATACTGTATTGATATAGTAATCAGCAAAGCTGTATACATATTTTTCGTTTTTATCCTTCGTATATGCCGTTAATTTTGAAAGGTAATCATCAGTTTGAGCTACAACGGCATATGAACCCTCGTCAGAAATATCAGCGCAGAAAATTTTATTCTCAAGCGATATATCACTGACAGAGTCACTGTGTGTGAATATTCTCATTCCCGTGCCCCCGGCATTAAAAACGAGAGCATAGTCACGGCTTGTCCTCAAGACAGGGTTCGCAAAAGCATGACCGATATTCTGACGTTGACCCGCGTTATCATTCAAAAGTACAACGCTTGTGTCGCTCACATATACCGGGGTTTTTTCATCCATAAGCATAAAATCGCCCTTGACGACTTCATTGCCGTTTATCTTCGCGGGATAACCCTCACCCTGTGATATTCCGAGGAGATCATATTGTATAAACCGCGAAACGTTTTCCGGCGAAAGTTTACTCCAGTTAAGTATCACAAGCAGCGCTATAACACACGCAAAAATAATTAAAAGAACCTTTAAAAGTCTCTTAACTACCTCCGGCTGTATCGGTGTTGCTTCATCATACTCATCAATAGGTATGTCCTCATAGCTTACTACCTTACGATCAGCCGCATTCTTTTCCTTAACCGCCGCATACTTTTCTCCTCTGGCATTATGTCTGCGTGAGCCGCCACTTTTTTTACTGTATCTGCTGCTTTTTCCTGTCATTTGTACCTTATCCTTTCGGCAAAAAGCGTTTACCATATTATCATAAAATAACTATTATATTATACATTGATTCGACATAAAATTCAAGTCTGCTTCGCAAACCGTTCTAAAACATAAAAAAGCGGTACGGTCGAAATCAACATTGAGTCAGGTTTTCGTCTTACATATGAGCTTAGGCAATCATTACAGTTGTAATCCGAAAAAGATTTATCCCATAATAAATATGATTAAGGGCATTCCTGATTCGTTAAACGGAATAGGAATGCCTCTTTTAATAGACCATCCGTCTCTGAGTGATAACAGGAAATTTATAATAGCTAATATCTATCAGGCGGCAGAACGAGAATCATTGGAAAATTTCGCTGCCGAATTTACACGTTATAACACCTGCTTTTCCGACTCACATATCATTGACACACATAGTAAAAAAAGCTATAATTATACTACAGCTTTAAAAATTCTTAACTGAAAAGGCAGGTAAATATTTCAATGAATAGTGATAAGATCAAAAACGGTGTCGAGGGCGCAACAAAACGTGCGCTTTTCCATGCTCTCGGCATGACAAACGAGGAAATTGCGCAGCCGTTGGTCGGTATAGTAAGCTCATATAACGAGATCGTTCCCGGCCACATGAATATAGATAAGGTCGTCAATGCCGTAAAGCAGGGTGTTTCAATGGCAGGCGGTACTCCTATAGTTTTCCCCGCGATAGCTGTGTGCGACGGTATCGCCATGGGACATCAAGGCATGAAATATTCACTCGTAACTCGTGACCTTATTGCCGACTCAACTGAAGCAATGGCGATAGCCCATGCGTTTGACGCGCTTGTTATGGTTCCAAACTGTGATAAAAACGTTCCGGGGCTTCTGATGGCGGCGGCTCGTCTGAACATTCCGACTATCTTTGTCAGCGGAGGCCCGATGCTCGCGGGTATTGTAGATGGCTGCAAGAAAAGCTTCTCCGGTATTTCAGAGGCTGTCGGCGCTTATAACGCGGGTAAAATATCAGCTGAAAAGCTTGAGGAATTTGAAAATAAGGTATGCCCTACCTGCGGCTCATGCTCAGGTATGTATACAGCTAACTCTATGAACTGTCTGACCGAGGTTCTCGGTATGGGACTTCGCGGAAACGGTACTATTCCCGCAGTTTATTCCGACAGATTACAGCTTGCCAAGCACGCGGGGATGCAGGTAATGGAGCTTCTCCGTAAGGATATAAAGCCTCGTGATATTATGACTGAGGACGCATTCAGAAATGCTCTGACCATCGATATGGCTCTCGGATGCAGCACAAACTCTATGCTTCATCTTCCCGCAATAGCTCACGAATGCGGCATAGAGCTTGACCTCGATATGGCAAACGATATAAGCTCGAAAACGCCTAATCTCTGCCATCTTGCCCCCGCGGGTGATAATTATGTTGAGGATCTTAACGAGGCGGGCGGTGTTTATGCCGTTATGAAGGAAATAGACAAACTCGGCTTGCTTAAAACAGATATAATCACCTGCACAGGAAAAACGGTTGCGGAAAATATCGCTGATGTTGTCAATAAAAATCCCGATGTTATCCGTCCTGTTGAAAATCCGTATTCAAAAACCGGCGGCATAGCTGTACTTAAAGGAAATCTCGCTCCCGATTCATGCGTTGTCAAGCGTTCAGCAGTCGCTCCCGAAATGCTCAAGCATTCGGGACCCGCCAAGGTTTACGACTGTGAGGAGGACGCCATGACCGCAATAAACGGCGGCGAAATCGTTGACGGCGATGTAGTTGTCATTCGCTATGAGGGTCCAAAGGGCGGTCCCGGGATGCGCGAAATGCTCAACCCGACGTCAGCTATAATGGGCAGAGGTCTCGGAAGTACGGTCGCCCTGATAACTGACGGACGTTTTTCAGGCGCGACAAGGGGAGCGGCAATAGGACACGTTTCACCCGAAGCTGCTCTCGGAGGAAATATTGCTCTTATAAGGAACGGCGATATAATTGATATTGATATTCCCTCAAACACTATAAATGTCAGACTTTCTGATGAGGAGCTTGATGAGCGCCGTAAGAACTGGAAGCCTGTCGAGCCGAAAATAACCACCGGCTATTTAGCAAGATACGCGGCTCTTGTAACATCAGGCAACAGAGGAGCTATACTTGAGGTTAAGAAATAATAAGCAGCTTTAAATGCTGTTATTCTAAAAAACACTGCATAATTCCGAATCTCATCGGAAGTTATGCAGTATTTTTTATATTTTTATTTCCTCACCTATTTCTAATGAATACAATATACATTCAGAGACAGGTATTCCGCTTGTACGTTCAAAAGCGTCTTTGTACAGCATAAGCTGTTTAGAATAGTTGTCAGCCAGCACAGCTATGTCCTTTATTTTGTCGGTCTTGTAGTCAACTATGACTGCCTTGCCGTTTTCAATAAACACGCAGTCTATCGCACCCTGCATCAATATCGGAACCTTAGCATTTTTCTCGCTTATTGATTCGTCGACAAGATGTGCGGGAATTGTAACAGTAAAACGATATTCACGCATTATTTTGTCGGCAGCCTTCATTCTCTTAAACAGGTCGCTTTCAAAAAATTTGAGTACGGCTTCTTTTTCTATCGCCTCTGTTTGTTCAGATGATAAAAATCCGTTTTCCCTCAAGAGGGCAAGCTCGCTCTCAAAGTCAAAGCTGTCGGTAAATATATTGCCATAATGCAAAAATTCATGAAAGGCCGTACCTCTTGACGCACCCTTCAATTTTGTGCCGTTCATAAACTTGGGCATAGTTTTGACTATGAACTGTGTCTTTCCGCTCTCGTGGCTTAGACCTGATGCGGAAATTTTAGTCGGGAGTGAAACAAGCTCTTTTTGAGAATATGAAAACTTAAGGTTTCTTATAATCTTTTCTTTAAGAGCTTCATCAACTTGTCCCTCATTAACAATATTTGTACTGATCTCCTCGGTTGTTTCCTCGTCGTCAATATCCGCATGAACATATTTCCAGACACTGCTTGAAGGGATGATCCCTATATAATCACAGCAGCTTTCGCGTCGAAGCTCTAAAAGCGACGGATGACGCAGCGCGCACATCAAGAGCCACTGTGAAAACGACGTACAGCTTTCAACAGCCGACGGCTCAATTTTATTATCGCCATCGAGTGGCAGCTTTGCCTTTATGACTGCCATTCTTTTTTCAAATGCAGTTGTTTTGCTGACATAAAATGTGTTGACAAGATACAGCTTTTCCTTTGCACGCGTAAGCGCAACATAAAGTATACGCATTTCCTCGCTTATGCTTTCACACTTCTTCTCATAAGTAACTATGGTGCGTATCTCTGTATTTCCCGTAACCATTTTTTCTCTGTCATAGCTTTTAAACGCAATGCCAAGCCTCGGATGATACGCAACAGTATCCATATCACTTTTTCTCGGAGCTGACGTTGTCGCGAGAATACATACAGGAAACTCGAGACCTTTAGAGCCATGGATGCTCATGATCTTGACATCATTATCTGATTTTGGCGCAGCAGCCATAAGTTCACTGCCTGTTTCCTTGAGGCGTTCGAGCATTCTGATAAAGCCCGACAGACCTTTAAAGCCGTTCTTCTCATATTCTCTCGCAAGGCTAAGGATTTTCCTTACATTTTTAACGCGAGCCTCTCCGTCCTTTTCCGCTCCGACTACAGAAAGAAATCCACTGCGTGCAAAGAACACTTCAAGAAAGCTATCTGACGGCATTGTTGACGACAGCTTTCTGTAATAGGACAACTCATTTATAAAGCTGTTACATTTTTCTTTTAGACCGTCGTCATCGGCATCCTTGGAGAACGCATAGCTGCAGAGTGAGGCATAGATCTTTTTATAACGTGAGCTTAAACGGATCTTTGACATATCATCGGGAGTAAAGCCGTAAACCGGACTCATCATTATGCTTACAAGCGGAATATCTTTCTTCGGATTATCTACTGCTGACAGAAAAGCAAGCAGCAGCTTGATCTCGGTTCGGTCAAATAGATTTTCGCCTTTTCCTCTTGATACAGGTATGCCTCTTTCGTCAAAAATTCTTATAAATGCTTCAATAAATTCTTTAGGGTTTCTCATTAAAATACATATATCACCGTATTCGGCAGCTCTTGTACCGTTGCCATCCTTAACCATCAGCTTTCCTACAGTATTCTCTACTATATCCGCAATATGCTTTGCCTCATCCTCACACCACGAATATTGCTTTTTTGATGTAACAATGTGCAGCTCGGTTTCGGGTTCGCTTATATCAGGATATTCAGCGCAGGCAATCAGTTTTTCCTCATCGTCGTATACGACCTCACCAACACGCTCTGACATGATCTGCGAAAAAATGAAGTTTACGCTGTCTATTATTCCTTTACTGCTGCGGAAATTGCCCGATAGAAATATTGGAGCATGACAGGTGTTATCGGAATTGTCACGGTTATTCTCAGCGTATTTTTTACGCCTGTTGAGAAATATATCCGGCATGGCTTCACGGAAACGGTAAATACTCTGTTTGACATCTCCAACAGTAAAAAGGTTTTCTCCGTTTTGGGAAACCGACATAAAAATCATATCCTGCACCATATTAGTGTCCTGATATTCATCAACTATAATCTCATCGTATTTTTCAGCTATCTCATAGCTTTGGGGGGTACGCTCAAATTTGTCACCGTTCTCCTTTATAAGCAGCTTTAATGTTAAATGCTCTAGATCGGAGAAATCAGCTATTCCCTTATCGTTTTTAGCCGCCGTGAATTTCTCGTCGAATCTGCTCACAGCCTTGTACAATCCTCGAGCAAGCGCTGCCGAAGTCCTTTGTTCCTCAGAGCATTCGCCGCTGCTCCTTGAAAATATCTTTTTTATTCCGTCAAAGGTTTCATTAAGCTCATTGCGTGAATTTGATATATACTCCGAAAGGTCGCTGTCCTCAGGAAGAAGTCTGGTCCTCGTAGGTGGATCGGGAAAAAACTCGGTCACAGCCAAAACGACCTCATCCCATTTTTCGGTTTTTTCCAGTTTTATAGAAAGATCTCTATATTGCAGAAACGGCGTCAGCTTGCCTACGAGATTATCCTTACATTTTATGATCTTTTGTTCCTCCTTACTTGGTTTTTTAGCGCCTGATAAAATCGCGGAAACATCCGTTTCGAGCTCCTCTATTCTGTCTTTTATCCTCTTAACAATAGTTCCTGATATTTTTTTCATGTAGCTTACGGAATACTTGAGATTTGAAAGCGCAGTTTTTCCCCATTCGGTTTCCTCAAACGGAAAATCGGACTCATACATTTTTACAGCCTTTTCAAGCCATTTCAATGGAAATGGGTGTGATAATATTTTTTCATATATCGAGATTATGACTTTACCGAGATTATAGTCTGATTTATCTGTTGACAATGCGTCAGCCAACGCAGAAAAATCAGTTTCACCGCTCCCGATAATCTCCTGATATAATTCTTCAAGCGTTTCATCGAGCGCATCCTGTCTAACAATCGCTAGCTCGCTTTCCGTGCCTATTCGTAGATCACGCTTTACTCCCAGGTCAAAGAAATTATCTTGAACTATCTTGGAGCAAAAGCTGTCGATCGTGCATATATCGGCATTTTGAAGCAGTAAAATCTGCCGTTTTAAATTTGCGTTTTGAGGATCATTATTCAAACGCTCACGGATCTGCTCAGTTATTCTACTCTTCATTTCGGCAGCGGCTGCCTTTGTAAACGTAACTATCAGAAGTCTATCGGCTCTTACGGGCTTTTTTTCATCGGTTATAAGGCGAACTACACGCTCGGTAAGAACGCTCGTTTTACCCGATCCCGCCGCAGCCGATACAAGAACGCTGCCGCCTCGTGCTGAAATAGCTGCCTCCTGCTGAGGAGTATATGTACGTTTTTTTGTTTCTGACATTTTATTTATTCCCTTCCCTGCGGCTTTTCGGTTGTATCATTCCTTATACATTCTAGGACATCTTCAGTTTTATCAAGCCTTATATGTATGCTCGAGTCCATGCCGTCCTCATAAGCGCATATACTGTCATACGGACAATAATCACATCCGTTGAGCGCAGCTTTGCTTGTAGTCTTTTTTCTTATCATTAACGGGCTTGCGGCAATCTTTCCGCCTTGCAGACTCTCAGCCATATTGATTATAATCTCATCAATTTTTCTGAAAATCATATTAAGATCATCCTGACTACAGACTTTAACGGGCGGGGTACTTCTATCAGAAGTATTCGTTTTCTCATATTTAACAAAAGCGGTCTCTCCCCCGTTCATTGCTTCGAGTATTTCTTTGTCGTTTATCATTATGCCGTTCATTGAGAGCATCTTATTTCTTTCTTCGGATATATCATCGGGTGTTTTGCCGTCACCGTCTATATAAGATATTGACGATGGCATATACAGAACCCCGCAGGGCACGATATTATCACCCAGCTGTTTTGCGCCGTTTTTGGAAATTGCCGATAGGTAGAGAAGCATCTGTATGTTTATTCCGCAAAGAATATCGTCGAGATTAAACTCCTTACGACCCGTTTTATAGTCTATTATCCTAACATATTCAGTCGATCTGCCCGATCCGTCAACACGCTTCATCTCGTCTACCCTGTCTATTTTCCCACGAATATAAACTCTGCCGCCGTCAGGAAGTATCACCTCATACGGAGGTATTCCATTCTCACCCCCGATAGGAAGCTCTACACAAACAGGTTTAAATTCTGACATGGTAAGCTCCGCTATAAGCCTGTCAAGGATCATCATTACCGTCAAAGTTATTCCGTTAAAAAGCCTTGAAAACGAGGCGGGTTTCTCCTCCTCCCCTCCTATCATCAGGAGATATTCTTGAAGTACAGCTTCAACAGCTTTTATCCTTTCTTCACGGCTTTGACGCGATAATTTTTCAATACCGTATTCGGGCGACAGAAGCCTTTCAAAAATAAAGTGGACAACAGTTCCGTATTGCCGAGGGTCAAACTTTGCGCGCTCATTCGGCTGAGCATTGATACCGTATCGGCAAAAATATCTAAACGCACAGCGGTGGTATTCCTCGATCTGAGTCGCGGATACATTCATATCATTGCCGAATAGCTTTTTAGAGTTTTGAGTGTCGCTAAATTGAAACGGCTTTCTGTCAAACGCCCTGTCAACGGATAGAACCCTCCCAGACAAATCGGGATACTCAGCTATACATTGACCTATCGTCCTTGAAGCAGTCAAATCCCGCCTTTTTAAAAGCGCATACTGCTCAAGAGCCGACGCCTTTGTACAGACAATATCCTCTAATGGTATGTCCACGCGCGTTTGTACCTTGATATCGCGAATTATCGCCTTTATCTCCGTTAAAATCCTTGATTCGACAGTTTTCTCCCCCGATTCCTCCTCAGTATAATAGCTTATAAAAAGCTTCTCACTTGCGGCGGAACACGCCTTATACGCAAAAAATTCCTCCTGATAGTACAATGTACCTATTGAATCCGTAAGCGGAAGCGACATACCAATTAACTCGTCGCGTTCGAGGCTTGTGAAAATGCCGCTTTCTGTCGGTGTTTTCGGAAAAATCCCTTCGATCGCACCGAGTACGAGAACCGCTCTCGGAGCCTGAGGACGAACCGTGTCGGCATTGCCCAATGTGACCTCGTCCATAGTGCGCGGAATAGTGGATATACTGCTTTGAGAAATAATCAGCTTCATCAGGTCAAAAAAGGTCTGCGGCGATATGTATTTTCCCTCAAGTGTTTCATGGAGAGTATCGAGTATGTCTATCATCATATCCCAGAGCCTTATCTCCTCATCCGCGAGAATCGTTTCTCCATTGTTCTCAAGATATGACGACAGCTTCTTTACACACTCAAAGGCATCAAAATCCTCAAGCAGCTCATATACGGCACGAGCCATCGCCGCGCCGTCTCCTGTTTTCATTTTATTTCGCAATGACAAAAGGCTGTCGGAAACAAGCCTTCTGTGAGCTTCAAGCCTCTGGAGAGTTTCAGCGGACTTCTCGCTTTTTCTGTCATTAAATCCGTCTACGCTTCTTGTAAAGGGCTTTTGCCAATCTTTTCCCTTAATGTCCCAAAGGAATGTGTAATTTTCAAGCTCAAAAACATCATTATCCGAAATCGAGGTCATACCCGTTTTAAGCATGGTCAAAACAGAATCGGTTGAAAACGCTCCGACAGCCGCCTCAAGAGCAGACAGTACAAAACGCATCAAGGGCTTTGCCTCAAGCCTTTCCGGATATGAAACAAAAAGCGGTATATCATATTTAGAAAATGCAGAATTTATTATACCGCGATACATTTCTGAATCACGGCATATTATCGCTATTTCGCTGTACTTATATCCATCCCTTATAAGCTTGCTTATATATCTCGCAGCCTGTTCAGCCTCATCATATATATCGTCCGCCCTGTATAGAGTAACAGCTCCGTCGTTATCACATTCAAGCTCCTCACGGCGAAAAATAAGCTCCTCTACATTTTTTAAACTCTCGGCTTTAAATCTGGTTTCATTACCGTCGGGAAGATTTATTTCTCTGCACTCGATACTGTTTTCATTTGCAATTTTTTTAAGCTTTCGATAAGTTCTGTTGACAAAATAAAAAATCGAATCCTTATCATTTATATAGACGTCTCGGCATAGCGTTATATATAAATCCTTTGAACTGACAGCACAAAGAGATATTAACCTCATTTCATCTGCCGTAAAGCTATGAAATGAATCGATCGCGACTGTTTTTCCCGCAAAAAATTTATGCTCATACAAAACATCATAAACAATGGAAAGCTTATCAAGAGGATCTCGGTATGTATCAGACATGAGCGCCTCATACGCCTCAAAGATCAATGCGCTGTCATACAGCTTTTTCTTTAGACTGCCATCAGGCATTTTCCTGCTGAAGTTCATAATATCTTCGGGTAAAATCGAACAGGTCTTGTACTCTGAAATAACCGTCATCATCAACGATGTCAAATCGGACTTACCTGCACGCTCACCGTATAGCTTCAAGCTTTCTTTGACACTTTCTATGGCGAGATTCATCAAAATAAGCCTTGCCCCGTCAGTAAGTTCCTTTCGAGGGTTTTTGCCGTATTCTCTCTCAGCATAATCGCACAAACGGCGCAGACTCAAAACCTCAATATTTTGAGCCTTGTTGGGTCCGAGCCGTCTTAATATCTCACGTTCGTTCTGAAAAGAGCATTGCTCCGGTACGATCAAGATTATATTATTGTTGTCGGAGCTGTCCACGCTCTTAGCCTTTTCACAAACTATATCGAGCAGTCGCATACTTTTTCCGCTACCGCTTCTGCCGTTGATAAAATGTATCATAAGATCACCTGCCATTACTAAAATGATAGCCTTAAATCGTAAAAAAATCAACTAAAAATATTTCCGAGCCAATCGGAGAATCCTACGATTGCATCGACAATGCCGAAACGAATCTCGCAGCTGTTATTTTCCTCACTGCAGCCGCCGTCAACGATTTCACACTCATTATCGTTCAGTTCCTCCTGAAGCTCATTTCCACAGGCAGATGGCAGACAAATGGCAGGATACATCACGCACCACCAATTATGTCCCTCTCCGCTTCCGATAGTTATTCTTACCGCGTCATAATCTCCTGCGGGAAGTGTGAAATTTTCATATACCCTTGTATTAAATTTATCGTTGACTATTTCCGCTGATACTTCATAGTCGTACCCTTCTTCATGTACTATCCTCTCAGCTTCCTCTATAATAGACGGAAGCTTTTCGCGTGCGCTTTCGAGAGCTTCTTCTTTTGACGCCGAATCACCGAATATTTCAGGGCTTATCTTAAGCACCGCATCGCGAACCTTGAGCTTAAGCTCCTGATCTGATTTAGTATCGGAATTAGCCAAAATATGAAGTCTAAGTACCTTGTCCTCAATATCCTCACAAGCCCCCGCAAATGAGGCAAATGAAAAAAGAAATGATAAAACAACAGCCGTCACTGTCAGCTTTAAAACAGTTTTCATAATAACATCTCACCTTAATTTTATTTCAAAATAAGTATAGGAAGTATTTTCCAATTTATACAGTGTGTTTATCGAGTATGTTTCACAATTCAATATTATAGAATAAAACAATTATAAATCTGACAACCTAACTGTCTATTTCTGCAATTACTATTTTAAATTCCATTCTAAAAATATTATGCATTAGTTACAGTTTTTTGTTATTTATTTCAAAAATAATTGTTATACAATAGTTAAAAAAGGCTTGCAAGTATAAAGCTTTTCATGTATAATAATAGCAGTCTGCGGGTGTGGCGGAATTGGCAGACGCGCTAGATTTAGGTTCTAGTGGCAACCCCGTGCAGGTTCAAGTCCTGTCACCCGCACCATAACATTTAAACTTTTCATACACCCCATAAACACTGAGTTTTGCAGTATTTATGGGGTTTTCCATTGCTTTAAATCTATTTAAAATTGCCTAAAATTTTTATTATAACTAACAAATAACTAACGCGTAACTAACAAAATATCTGTTTTTGTAGTTTAAAACCCAAAAAAGGGCTGTACCCGCACAACCGTGTATATGCACAGCTCCGTAAAAAGTAGACAATAGGAAAAAGGGATCTCCTATGGTAGAATTAAAGTAGCAACCATAGGAGGTTTTAATATGTCGAAAAAATATTAAAACATTAAGCAGTATGAAAACATGATATTAGAGTTAAAAAGCCAAGGATCCACACACAGAGAAATCGGAGAAAAACTAGGGCTTAGATATATACAAGTAAAAAAATGTGTAGAACGATATAACAAAAGGCAACGCATGATAAAAGCAGGAAAAGAACTACACAGAAGAGGACGTCCAAGTACAAAAGAAGGAGAACTGCCACCGTCAATCCAGCGGTTGGACAAGCTTGCACAAATGCGATATGTGTTAGCAAGTAAAGAAAGATATATCAAAAGATTGGAAAAGTAAATTCTCAAAGTAAATTCCACAGTTGGAAGACAGTAGAAATTACCTTGAGAAATGATAGAATTTAGTCTAAGAAAGTGAACCAATCACCGCAAAACAACATTGTTTATGTGGTATAAAAATAAAATAAGCGAACTTATCTAAGCCTGAGAGTATAATTTCTCAGACTAAATTCCATCAATAGTAGAATTTACTATGATAAGTATTTATT
>CANQUS010000003.1 GCA_947627055.1 uncultured Clostridia bacterium
AGAGCTTTTGTTTTGGCTCTCTCCTCTTTCAGAGCGGTAAATGCTTTAATAGCAAGGTCGGGGTTATTAAGTAGCTCGTCTGTCGCATACATTCCTGTCTTGCGTATTGTCGGGAGTACCTCGCTTGTTACCCAACGCTTAAATTCTTTAGCTTTTGGGAGTTTGCTTGAAAGTATAAGGCTATATAAGCCGCTTTCGTTGATTACAACTTGATTTGGGTTTCCTTGGATACCGTCGCAAATCGCGACGGTATTTTTATCCTCGCCGTCAACATGCTTTGCGAGCGCATCTCTGGTGTTGCTGTAACCAAGTATCTCCGCCACATCTTTGCCCACGAAGTATGGAGTGCCATCAACCTCTAAGGTCCGGATACTGCCGAACTTAGCGCTTTTAAAAATTTGTAAGTTATTGTTCATATGTCATTTTCCTTTTAATACACTTTAAGTGGATTTTGTTTTTAAAAAAATATCATTTAAAGATACATGATACAGTTCACAAAGTTTTTGCATTTGTGTTACGCTAGGAAATGTTTTCCCTGTTTCCCAATTTATTAGTGTAGAACGGCTAATACCAAGTATACATGCTACACTTTTTTGGGATAAAGCAGCATTTACTCTTGCGGCTTTCATAGATATTTGCATTTTATCACCTCCGTTGTCTATATTATATTCCACTTAAAGTAGAATGTCAACACCAAAAGTAAATATTTTTAAAAAAATGTTGATTTATTTCCCCCAAAAGTGTATAATATAGTACACATAGGAGGTATATCTCATGTCGGAAAGTGAATTGAAGATTATTTTTTCTAAGAATCTTAATCATTACTTATCTTTGTCCAATGAAAGCCAAGTAGAGGTTGCAAAAAAATTAGGTATAAGCACATCAACATTTTCTAGCTGGTGTACTGGGCAAAAAATGCCACGAATGGATAAGATTGAAATGTTAGCAAAATATTTTGGAATAAAAAAATCAGACTTAATAGAAAAACACATCCAATATAATGATGATGAAAGAAAACTTTTATTATTGGCAAGGCATCTTGAAAAAATACCAGACGACACTCGTAAAAGACTTATAAAGAATTTTGAAGATACTGTTGATACCTATCTAGATGTCTTGGGAATAAAAAAGGAGGATTAAATGAAGCCTGATTTTTCGAAAGCTTATAGCGAGGCAACAAATTTATTGCTTGAGCAATCCTTTGACGATCTTCACATAGACGTCAGAAAATTTAATTTTACCAGAAAAAAGATAATCATTGATTCAGTACAGCGCTATGCAAATACTGTACGCCGACCAGTTTCTGATTTTATTTGCGAGGAAATAAACGGTTGTTGTGTGTTAAAAAAGCGCGGGTATAGTATAATACTTTATTATGATACTGTTTGTTGTGAAGAAAGAAAACACTGGGGCATTATTCATGAATTAGGACATATTTATCTTGAGCATACTGATGACAGTGAAAAGTCGGAAATAGAAGCTAATTTTTTTGCGGCTCAAGTCGTTATGCCGGAGCAAGTTTTAAGATATTTAAGAGACTATAAGGGATCGTTAAATAGCGCTGAGATATACAAATATTTCAATGCATCTCAAGAAGCAGTAAAGAAACGTATCAAAACCCTAAACAAGAGCAAACCTTATTATCATGTTACAGAAAATGATAGAGCTTTAATTGATAAATTTAAGCCAATAATTCAATCTGAATTTTCAGTAAACGAAGTCTTTGCTTGTGCAATTAAATCTCATTAAAAAAACCGCTCCCGCCGACGGCAATCGGTGGAAGCGGCAACCATTACACAGGGTGCAATGATACACATTTTAAATTCAAAAATATTGTATCACAACCCTTGTAATTTTTCAACTGATTTATTACAAGGAATTTTTGTACCCTTTTTTAGAAAAGGAGCGCTATTATGCCAATATACAAAATGGAAGGAAAGAAAAACGGTAAGCAAAAGTATAGGGTACGGATAAACTATACTGACAGTTTTGGAAAATCAAAACAAATAGACAGGGTCGTCTATGGTCTTGATGAAGCAAAGGAGCTTGAAAGGCGACTTCAAAGGGATAAACGCGAAGTAGTAAGCGGCGGTAATATGACTCTCGAAGAACTTTTCGTGAAATATTTAGAAGCGAAAAAACATGAGGTCCGAGAGACATCTCTTGACAAAAGCAAACGCATATTGCAAAGGCATGTCATTGACCTATTAGGGAAATATAAGCTAAATAAACTAAATCTTAAGATTTTGCAATATTGGAAAAATGAAATCAGCGAAAAAAATTTATCCTTAACTATGAATCAAAATATTTATAAAGAATTTCGTGCATTATTAAATTATGCCGTTAAACTTGAGTATATACCTAATAATTTATTGCTCAAGTTAGGTAATTTCAAGAACGGAACGGTTGAGAAAAAAGCAGAAATGGACTACTATACTGCGGATGAGTTTAAAAAATTTATGTCTGCCGCTCGCGCCGAAGCCGAACGATCAGAGCAAAAAGGCGATTTTTTCGAGTGGAACTATTATGTATTTTTTGCGATTGCTTTTTATACCGGTATGCGTAAAGGCGAAATACATGGTTTGAGGTGGTCGGATATTGATGGCGAATATGTATCAATTAAACGCAGTATCGCTCAAAAGTTAAAAGGCGGTGATAGAATTACTCCTCCCAAGAATCAATCCTCCATACGAATACTACAGTTGCCAATACCTCTCATCAGAATACTTAATAAGCATAAAGACAGATGCAGAATGTTTGATAACTTTTCCGAAGACAATTATATTTGTGGCTGCGACAAACCGCTCAGAGACAGCACTATACAAAAGCGTAATGTAAAGTTTTCGCAGATGGCAGAAATTAAAACTATCCGCATTCACGATTTTCGCCATTCTCACGCTTCTCTTCTTGCCAACGAGGGCATTAACATACAGGAAATTTCTCGTCGCTTAGGGCATTCTAATGTTGAGATAACGTGGAATACATATTCGCATTTATATCCCCGTGAGGAGGAGCGTGCTGTGCAAATTTTGAATCGTGTATGATAGCTTTCATACACGATTTTTACACGTTGAACGTGTAAAAAATAATAATGCCATGCAAATTATAACACAAAAGTGTACAAATGCACCGTCTAAAATAGCACAATATAAACACAAATACAGATTTATATTTAAAAAGTAAATCCCTTGCTCTCCACCAATACTATTAAAATCCGCTTGAACATTGCGTTTGAGCGGGTTTTATTTTTGACTCTTTGTCAATAGTTGTTGTAAAGAAAAAATGGAAATACATACGCAGGCAGTCGCAGGAATGTGATTGCCTGCTTTTTAATTAGTTGTCAGCAGGAAAACATATGTAAAATACAATTTCTAACAAGATATGATATTTCAAAGCCTGAACTGTTAATCAATTTTGACATGGATTCCTTTTCTGTAATTCTGTCTTTTCGTTTCTAACTTGATCCGTTTTCAATCTAAAAAATAAAAACAGTGTAAGTATTCCGTTGAAGTGAACGCTTACACCGTTTCTATAGAAAATCATTTATCCGTCAGGCACTTGACAATAACTGCCTTCTGAGCGTGCAATCTATTTTCGGCCTCGTCAAAAATCTCGGCGGAGTGAGCTTCAAACACCTCGTTCGTGATCTCCTCGCCCCTATGAGCGGGAAGGCAATGCTGGACGATCGCATCGGACTTTGCGAGACTCATGAGTTCATCATCAATGCAGTAACCCGCAAACGCCTTCCTGCGCTTTTCCGCTTCGCCCTCTTGACCCATTGACGCCCATACGTCGGTGATAACTACATCGGCTCCGACGACAGCCTTTTTAGGTTCTCTGACAAGCTCAAATTTATCTCCGAAACCCCTTGCAAATTCAAGGACAAGCGGATCAGGCTCGTAACCTTCGGGGCAGGCAACAGAGATAGACATATTCATCTTAAGTGCGCCTACGATAAGCGAATTCATCATGTTGTTCCCGTCACCTATGAATGACATCTTCAAACCCGCAAGTCTACCCTTGTATTCGCGAATGGTCATAAGGTCGGCAAGTATCTGGCACGGATGACAGAAATCGGTAAGTCCGTTGATTATCGGAATAGAACCGTACTTTGCAAGATCCTCAACTTCCTTCTGTGCAAAGGTACGGATCATAATGCCATCAAGATAGCGTGACAATACACGCGCCGTATCCTGAACAGGCTCTCCCCTTCCTATCTGCATATCGTTCGCAGACAGGAAGATCGGAAGTCCTCCAAGCTGATACATACCCACCTCAAATGATACCCTCGTTCTCGTCGATGCCTTTTCAAAGATAAGACCGAGTGTCTTGCCCTCAAGGTATTTGTGTTCGATACCGTGCTTTTGCTCATATTTAAGCTGATCCGCAAGATTTAATATCTCGCAGATCTCCTCATGAGAAAGGTCGAGCATTTTTAAAAGATGTTTCATATATATTATTCCTCCTTAAATTATGCGAGTACCCTTTCAAGGATATCAAGTCCGCTGTCGATCTCTTCATATGTTATGGTTAAAGGCGGCAAAAGTCTGAGAAGTGTTTTTGCCGTAAGAATGAGAAGTCCGTTTTCTACGCAGCGTGCCGCGATCTCCTTCGCGTCTCCGCTTTCAAGTACTATACCTATCATCATTCCAAGTCCGCGTACTTCCTTTACGTTATTCATTTTTATAAGTTTTTCCCTGATATATTCGCCCTTTTCGCTTACCTCATTAAGGAACTTGCTGTCGGAAACACGATTTAGTACCTCAAGAGAAGCGGCACAGGCAACAGGATTGCCGCCAAAGGTAGAACCGTGAGTACCTGCCGAGAGAACATCACCTAATTTTTCTTCGCAGATACAGGCGCCAAACGGCAGACCGCCGGCGAGCCCCTTCGCTGTCGTTATAAGATCCGGGGTAATCCCATACTGCTCGTAGCAATAGAATGTCCCTGTTCTCGCGACACCTGTCTGTACCTCATCAACCAAAAGAAGAATATCATTGTCGCGGCACAGCTTTTCCGCCTCCCACACAAATGGCTTCAAAATGGGATTCACTCCGCCCTCGCCCTGAATCAGCTCAATAAAGACGGCACAAACGGTATCGTCTATCAATGAGCGCAAACTCTCAATATTATTAGCCTCGGCATAAACGAACCCCTCTGTGAACGGGAAAAAATAGTTGTGAAAGGAATCCTGACCCGTCGCCGCAAGAGTTGTAATGGTTCTACCGTGAAATGAGTTTACTAATGTGATTATTTTATTGCGCTTGCCGTTATATTTTTCAAAGGCATATTTTCTTGCGATCTTGATAGCGCACTCATTTGCTTCCGCGCCCGAGTTGCAAAAAAATACCTTTGAAAGCCCTGTTAATTCAACAAGCTTTTTTGCAACCTCAACCTGAAGAGGATTATAATAAAGGTTCGATATATGCTGTATTTTGCTCATTTGCTCCGATACAGCTCCGGCAAGTCCATCATCGCTGTACCCCAAGCAGTTGACGCCGATACCGCTTGTGAAGTCTATGTACTCCCTGCCGTCGGCATCCTTCGCAACAGCCCCCTTACCCTCGACAAGAGCAACAGGAAACCTTCCGTATGCGGACATAAGATACTCCGCATCTCCATCTTTAATTGTATCAAAGTTCATAAGTATACACCTCTAAATCAGTAAAACATCGTTCCGATACCTTCATCGGAGAAAAGCTCTATAAGTATCGAATGTGCGATCCTGCCATCTATAATGTGCGCACGTTTTACTCCGCGCCTTACGGCCTCTACACAACAGTCGATTTTGGGGATCATGCCTCCGGATATTATCCCCTCGCGCTTCAAGGACGGCACATCGCTTACATTAACTATTGGGATCAGGGTATTTTCATCATCTCTATCCCTTAAAAGACCTCGTATATCTGTCATAAGGATCAGCTTGACCGCTCCGAGCTTTGCGGCTATCTGGGCTGCGGCGAGATCAGCGTTAATGTTGTAAACGTCGCCGTTATATCCTCCCGCAACAGTTGCAAGGATCGGAATATATCCGTTGTTTATGGTATTGACAATAACCTCTGTGTTGACTTCAGTTATTTCACCGACATAACCGAGATCCTCTGACGTGATTAGCTTTTCAGCCATTAGCATCCTGCCGTCAAGTCCACAGAGTCCCAATGCCTTGCCGCCATGCTGCTCAAGAAGCTGAACAAGGCTCTTGTTCACCTTACCCGCAAGAACCATTTGAACTATGTCAATAGTTTCTTTATCAGTTACACGAAGTCCTTTCGCGAATCTGCTTTCCTTGCCGGTCTTTTTCAGCATTTCGCTGATTTCAGGACCGCCGCCGTGAACAAGCACAACATTAACTCCGACAAGCTGCATCAGAACAATATCGCTCATGACCGCCTCTTTAAGCTCGGGAGCGATCATCGCGTTGCCGCCGTATTTTACTACGATAGTCTGACCCGCGTATTTTTGAATATACGGAAGCGCCTGAACCAAAACCTGCGCCCTGTCCGCATTAGAAATTCTATACATTAACTCTCACTCCGTGTTTTATATATTACTTCCACCGCAGATAGATCAGGTGCGGTAATCCCCGTTTATCCTGACATATTCGTATGTCAGGTCGCAGCCGTATGCCTCCGCCGTGCCGACACCGTCATTAAGCTCTATAATTATGTCTATCTCATCCTCAACAAGAACATTTTTAGCGGTCTCCTCGGAGAAATCTATTCCCGCTCCGTTTTTGCAGACATCTACTCTGCCCGTTTTTGACTTGAAGCTGACATCGACCTTATTTATATCTACATCACAGCCGGAGTATCCGATAGCACAGAGGACTCTGCCCCAGTTGGCATCCGCGCCGAACATAGCCGCCTTCAAAAGGCTTGAACATACAACGGTCTTTGCGACGCCCCTAGCGTCATTTTCTGACTTTGCTCCGCTTACCTTTGCAACAAGAAGCTTTGTAGCGCCCTCTCCGTCCTTAGCCATTTTTCTTGCGAGCTTGCGGCAAAGCTCTGTAAGAGCTTCAACAAAGATATTATAATCATCATTCTCGGCGGTAATCTCCTTATTGCCGGCAAGAGCCGAAGCCATAACGGAAAGCGTATCGTTTGTGGAGGTATCGCCGTCAACGCTGACCATGTTAAACGACTTATCGGCGGCTTCCTTGACCGCGATACGAAGCATATCTGACGATATGGCAGCATCTGTCGTAACGAAGCAGAGCATAGTCGCCATGTTTGGATGTATCATGCCGCTTCCCTTCGCAATACCGCCGATGCGGATGGGCTTTCCGTCGATCTCGATTTCAACAGCAAACTCCTTTTTCATCGTATCGGTCGTCATAATAGCGTCAGCGGCATCTGTCGCACCGTTAGCGGAAAGCCTTGACACAAGCTCCGGTATAGTGTTTGCAATAGGCTCAAGAGGAAGCTTTTGACCTATAACGCCTGTCGAGGCGACAATAATGTCCTTCGGATCAATGTTCAGCTCCTTTGCAAGCAGCTCGCAAGTCCTTTCAGCAACCTCTATGCCATCGGAATTACAGGTGTTCGCATTACCGCTGTTGCATATGACAGCCTGAGCCGTACCGTTTTTAAGATTATTTTGTGTTACAAGAATCGGCGCGCTTTTAACAAGATTAGTAGTATAAACGGCAGCCGCCGCGCACGGCTTTTCGCAGTAGATAAGAGCCAGATCACGCTTGCTCTTATTCTTTCTGATACCGCAATGTAAACCAGAGGCGGTAAAACCTTTTGGCGCGGTAACGGAGCCATCAATAAATTTAATAGACATTTTGATCATTCCTTAATATTTTTACGGATCAGAACGCCGGAGGAACTATAACAAGTCCTGTTGTCTCGTCCAATCCGAAGATTATATTCATATTCTGTATTGCCTGTCCTGCCGCTCCCTTGACCATGTTATCAATAGCGGAGATAGCAATAAGCATATTTGTTCTCGTATCTACATGGAGAGATATATCGCAGAAGTTAGAATACTTAATATTATGAATATCCGCGTAAGCTCCGTCAGGAAGCAATCTTATGAAGTATTCGTCCTTGTAAAAGTCCTCATACGACTTGCGGATCTCATCCTTTGTTACTCCATCCTTCAAGTGGGCATAGCACGTTGAAAGTATACCCCTGTTTACGGGAAGCAGGTGCGGAACAAATGTCACCTTGACCTTTTCACCCGAAAGATGCGAAAGCGTCTGTTCTATCTCCGGCGTATGCCTGTGCGCCCCGCCTGCCTTATAAGCATGGAAACCCTCGTTCAGTTCCGGGTAATGGCTTCCCTGTGTAAGACCTCTGCCCGCGCCTGTTACGCCAGACTTAGAATCTATTATAATGCCGTCTGTAAAGACAAGCTTATCTGCTATTGCCGGAGCGAGCGCGAGAGGAGCGCCCGTTGTAAAACAGCCGGGATTGGCTATGATCCTGCTGTCACCGACATTATCTCTGAATAGCTCGGGAATACAGTATACAGCCTTCTTATGAAGCTCCTTATCAGTAAATTCGCCATTATACCACTGCTTGTAATCATCCTCGTTTTCAAGACGGAAATCCGCGCCCAAGTCTATGAAAGCCTTTCCCGCTTTATAACACTCGGCGGCAAGCTCCTGAGAAAGTCCGTGAGGAAGCGCGGCAAAAACGACGTCAGATCTCACAACGACCTCATCGGCGTTTTTGCATTCAATATCACACAAGGCTTTATATGACGGGTAAACATCGGAAAGCTTTTTGCCCTCAAAGCTTACCGAGCTTACAGCGGTTATCTCCGCATTCGGATGTGTATATAAAAGACGGACAAGCTCGGCTCCCGCATAGCCTGTTGCACCGATTATTCCGACCTTAATTTTCATTTATGTTTCCCTCTTTCTATTAGAGTATTTTCATGCAGCATATCGGGAAGTCCATGCTCACACATTTCAATGCAATCAATATTTCGTTTTCTGCCAAATAAACCCCTATATCATCGTATTGGCAAATCATAGCTCGTCAATAATTTTTCTTACGCGCTTTATCTGAGACAATACATTAGCAGGAGCAGGTCCCCCGAGAACATTTCTGCCGTTGACGCAGTTTTCAAGGGAAATCGCGTCATATACACCCTCGTCAAATATATCGCAAACCTTCTTGTATTCATCGAGCGGCAAGGCTTCGAGAGTCAAGCCCTTATCTATGCAAAGCGCAACGAGCGTACCCGTAGCCTTGTAAGCGTCACGGAAAGGCAAACCCTTCTTAACCAGATAATCGGCGCAGTCAGTAGCATTGATAAAGCCCTTTGCCGCTGCCTTTCTCATATTTTCGGGAATTGTTTTCATTGTTTCTACCATCGGAGTAAAAGCCGTCAGGCACATCTTTACAGTATCGACAGCATCAAAAATAGCTTCCTTATCCTCCTGCATATCCTTATTGTACGCAAGAGCTATACCCTTCATAACGGTAAGGAGCGTCATAAGGTCACCGAACACTCTGCCCGACTTGCCTCTGACAAGCTCGGCAATATCGGGATTCTTTTTCTGCGGCATGATGCTCGAGCCTGTTGAGAACGCGTCATCAAGCTCCACGAACTTAAACTCCCAACTGCACCACATGATAATTTCTTCCGAAAAGCGTGATAGATGAACCATTATTATCGACAACACTGACGCAAGCTCCATACAAAAGTCTCTGTCCGAAACACCGTCAAGGCTGTTCTGCGAGATCCTGTCAAAGCCGAGAAGCCGCGCCGTGATCGTCCTGTCGATAGGATATGTCGTTGTTGCGAGCGCTCCGCTTCCAAGCGGCATTTCGTCCATTCGGCAGTATGCGGACTCAAGTCTGTCTATATCTCTGAGAAGCATTTCCGCATAAGCCATGAGGTGATGTCCAAATGTTATAGGCTGCGCTCTTTGAAGGTGAGTATATCCGGGCATGACCGCATCGTAGTTTTCTTCCGCCTTGTCGCATATCACCTTAACAAGCTCCTTGAGCATTGAGACGATGAGCTTTGTCTCCTTTTTCAAATTAAGCCTAATATCTACTGCAACCTGATCATTGCGGCTGCGGGCGGTATGAAGTCTCTTCCCTGTGCTGCCCAAACGAGCTGTCAGCTCACCCTCAATAAACGTATGAATATCCTCGGCGTTCCGGTCGATCTCAAGCTTCCCGCTTTCAATATCATCAAGGATCCCACGCAGTCCTTCAATGATGAGCCCGGATTCCTTTTTATCAATTATACCGACCGTGCCTAACATCTCAGCATGGGCAATACTGCCTTCAATATCCTCTTTATACATCCTGCTGTCAAATGAAATTGATGAGTTAAAGTCGTTTGTCTTTTTATCTATTTCCTTTGAAAAACGTCCTGCCCAAAGCTTCACAACGGAACACTCCTCATTTTAAAATAATATTCGGGCGAACACCGCATTTTAAATTTAAATACGGTATGCGCCCAAACAAAAATTGTATTTTATTACCGCTTAATTATTCAAAACGAAAGCCCTTTTTTCCCTGAACCTTGATCGGGAGTCCGAAGAGATTTATGAAGCCAGCGCTGTCCTTCTGATCATAAACCTGATCCTCATCAAATGTAGCGATATCCTCATCATAAAGTGAGAACGGAGACGTGACGCCCGCGTCTATTATATTTCCCTTATAGAGCTTTAGCTTAACGTCGCCCGTTACCTGCTCCTGTGTAGAATCTACAAACGCTGAGAGTGCCTTTCTGAGCGGTGTGTACCACTGTCCGAAGTATACAAGCTCAGCAAAACGAAGAGCGACATTTTGCTTGTAGTGGTATGTATCTCTGTCAAGCGTAAGCTCTTCAAGCTTGTTGTGCGCATAGTAGAGTATCGTACCTCCGGGAGTTTCGTATACACCGCGCGACTTCATACCGACAAGCCTGTTCTCGACAAGATCGACAATGCCGATACCGTTCGCGCCTCCAAGCTCGTTCAGCTTTTTAACAAGCTCTACGCTGCCCATTTCAACGCCGTCAATAGCTGTCGGGATACCCTTTTCAAAGTGGATAGTTACATATGTAGGCTTGTCCGGAGCCTGCTCGGGGGACACGCCCAGCTCAAGGAAGCCCTCCTTATCATACATAGGCTCATTCGCAGGATCCTCGAGGTCAAGTCCCTCATGAGAAATATGCCATATATTCTTGTCCTTGGAATAGTTAGTCTCTCTTGTTATTTTGAGAGGAATATTATGCGCCTCAGCATAGGCGATCTCCTCATCGCGTGACTTGAGATCCCACTCTCTCCACGGAGCGATGATCTTCATGTCGGGAGCAAATGCCTTGATGGCAAGCTCGAAACGAACCTGATCGTTACCTTTGCCGGTGCAGCCGTGGCAGATGGCATCCGCGCCCTCTGCGACAGCTATCTCGACAAGTCTCTTGGCTATGATAGGACGTGCAAATGATGTACCTAAAAGATATTTGTTCTCATAGACCGCGCCCGCCTTAACAGTCGGGAAAACATAGTCCTCGATAAACTCTTTGTTAAGATCCTCAATGTACAGCTTTGACGCTCCTGTTTTCTTAGCCTTTTCCTCAAGACCGTCAAGCTCTGTACCCTGACCTACATCGCCCGAAACAGCAATGACCTCGCAGTTATCATAGTTCTCCTTAAGCCATGGAATTATGATAGATGTATCAAGTCCGCCGGAATATGCTAAAACAACCTTTTTAATGTCGCCCATTTTTATAAACCTCCGAAATAAAGTGATAAATACATTATACACTCTTTATGCAAAAAATCAAGAGTGAATTGCATATTTATTCAAATAATAAAAAAATCGTTATTTTACATAAAAAGTTGCAATTACACAACGATATATGTTAAGTTTAACAAAAAACAAGTGATGTTTAAGGATACGATTTGATTCAAAAAAATATCTGAAACAGCTTTATGCATAAAAACTATAAATATGCAGTCTTTTATACATTTTGTTTCTCCATAACAGGCAATATACCTCCGACATCAAAAAGAGTTTCTCCGGAAAGGGAAAGCAGACTTACCCCGTAATTAAGTGCAAAGCTCTTAATATTGCTATAATCTCTATGTGCTTCTATTTTTCCGCAAAACGCCAAAATATCCTGCGAGAGCTTTCCGCAGGTACCTCCTATAAATCCGTAGCTGTAACCCTCTATCTCAATATCTCCGCTCGATATTTTCAGTACGTCTATACCGTTTTTTATGCAGGCATTATATATCCCATCGTCGGAGGTTATGACGGCATTCTCGGAAACGACAGCCGTTGAGCAGCGGGCATAGCCCTGATTTACATTTATAATCGGCAAACTGCTCCCAAAGTATTTCAGCAGCTCACCGTCAACAGAGCTTTTTCGGCAAACCATACCTCTTTCCGTAATGACAGCATTCAGTGCCGTACACTTCGGATATGCTCCGACAATGTATTTTTCAGAGTGGATAACATGAAAGCCCAGATCCTGAAGTTTTTTGACTAAGGCATGGTTATTTCTTGCACAGATCATATTCTCTCCGCCAAGATGAATAACAGAAATATCGGCATGGTATTTTTCTGCACCTGCAATATCATAATTAGGCGGCGAAGAAATAGCGCTAACGCCGAGACGTTCAAGCGCGGTGATAAATTCATTATATTTTTGCGAAATTATGACCGATGATACAACGCCGCTCGGCAAATTAGGCTTCTCTATAAAGTTCAGTCCAAACACAATGACACACCCCTTAATACTATATAACTCAGGCAGAAGCCGCACTCCATGACGGGGCAATACCCTTATTTAATTTTATCTTTAATACATGGATATGTCAATCAATCCTGAGCGCGTCAACAGGCTTTAGCTTTGACGCCTTGTTTGCGGGGTATAGTCCGAAAATTATTCCGGTCGCAAGCGAAAACAAAACCGTAAAAATTATTATATCAACTCGTACCTCAAGAGCTATTCCAAAAACAGCAGCTCCAATATAAGATACCGCAAGACCGAAGACCACTCCGAAAATGCTTCCGCACAATGTAAGCACAGATGCCTCAACAAGAAATTCCTTAAGTATATCGCCTCTCCCCGCTCCAATAGCCTTTTTAATACCGATTTCCCGCTTTCTCTCTCCTACTGACACGAGCATAACGTTCATAATACTCAGACTTGCAACAACGAGAGATACGCCTCCCACAGCGGAAAGTATTATTGTAACTATATTGAGAAGCTGTGATAACCCGTCCTTTTGCTTTGCCATACTGCTCGAAATATAGCTGTCATAGTATCCCGTTTCCGCCGAAAGTGATTTAACGAGCTTGTTGCCGACAGTATCAGGATCGCTGCCATCTGATATTTTTACTGCTATCCGATTAAAGCCGCTCATGGAGCAAAGCTCCTGCATAGTAGAATACGGCAGGTATAAAAACGTCGGGATATACTTTCCCATCATATTTTGCAGCAGTCCGCTTCCGGTTTTAATGACACCAACGACCTCAAATTCATCAAGAGTCCCTCCGCACAAAACGGAAATTTTCCTGCCGACGATATTCTTATACCCGAAGTTTTCGACAGCATATGTCTCGTCAGCAAGACACACCCTTGCGTTTGTCGTAATATCTCCCTTATTTATAAATCTGCCGCAAAGCAGGTTAAGTGAAATAACATCGTCGGCATTAGCATCAATTCCCCATAGAAGCGCTTGAGTTTCCTCTCCATGCAGGACTATACTACCGGTCTGATATATTACAGGCATTGCGTTTTTGACATATGGCGATTTCTTGATAATCGAAAGCTCATTATCAGAAAGAGGCGCGTTATCACTACCGCCTGATGTATCAAGACCGACTGAGACCCCTCCCATTCCAAGACCGTCAAGCTCCTCACTAACGGCTGTCGTTCCGCATTGAGATATGTTGCTGATTATGACAACAGCGGCAACTCCTATCGCGATGCCGATGATCGTAAGCAGACTCCTGCCCTTTTTTCGCATAAGGCTTCTTAAAGCACAGCGAAACGTCTCCGTCATTCTTCTCCCCCGCTTTCAATATGAACAGATTGAATACTACCGTCTGAAAGTCGTGAAATATCCTTTACTATTTTATCTCCGCTTTCTATTCCGGATTTAATTTTTGCGCCGTCGGAAAGCTCACTTTGAACGGTCACATATTTCTTTTCTGCTCTTCCGTTTTTAAATTTGTATACATAATCTCCGCCACTATCGCTTCCTATCGCCTCATACGGTATAACTACCGACGAGTTGTCTGACGATACTACTATCGAGCATTTTGCAGTGTAGCCTCGTTTTATTTCTTTATCAGGCTGTTCGACCTTGACGTCGACGGCAACTGTAGTTTCACGTCCGGTTTCCGCAACAGTTTCCTCCGCTTCATCGGCTATGGAGAGAACGCTCCCTATATAAACCTTATCAAAGGCTGTCCCTGTGATAGTAACCCTCTGTCCTGCCTTAATTTTTGAAATCTGCGTTTCGTTTATATTAAGCTTGACGGATAATCCCGACTTATCCGTTATCGTTAACAACTCGCTGCCGCTTTTAACAATATCACCTTTTTTAACCTTCAGTGATGTCACTGTTCCGCTCGCGGTTGCAGTTATAGTTTTGTATTCAACCTCGCCTGCATCATAATTTTTATATGCGTCGATAAGCTCTGAAATACTGCTCATATCAATATTGGCAGGCAGTGTAACGACTACCGCTTTAAAAAGCTCATCTCCCTTTTTAACCATGTCATTTTCCTTTACAATTACGTCGGAAATAATAAAGTCACAACCGGCTCTCACTGTTTTTTGATTGATATAACCTATTTTTCCCGTAGATTGTACTACCTCCTCAGATCTTGTTTTTGATACACAGAAAATATCCACCACGGGAGTTGACGACTTGATATATTCACCGACAGAAAAAATTGCGGATGCTATCAGCAGCGCCGCTGAAAAAAGGACAATATATTTTTTTATTTTCAAAAAAATTCCCCCATTACGAAATAATACCGCATAAAGTATTATTTGAGTTGGGGAATTGAATTATTTTATGAAAATTTTTCTTATGATCGATTTGGTATAAATATAGTCAATGAGAATATTCTATATTATCAGGAGGTAATATAATGGCTTTAATTCCATGCAGCGATAACTGTATATATCAGGAGGACGGCTACTGCCATCTTGACGTCTATCCGATAATCACAAATAATGCAAGCGATTCGTGCGCTCATAAGATCGAGCGTGAGAACACAGTTACTTCACACGGAGCAAACAGCGTCATAAGCGTCACGGATACTTCTAACCCCGATGACCTTAATATATGAATCCTTCGGAAGGTTGATTGAATCGAGATTATGCCTCGGCAGAATACACCTGCGGAAACCGAGACGAGCCGCTTCCTTAACTCTTTCCTCGGTATGTGACACGGAACGTATTTCACCCGTTAGTCCTATTTCGCCAAACGCAAGCGTATCATCCGGGATAGCTATATCCTTGAGACTGCTGACGAGAGCCATCGCAACAGCCAAGTCCACCGCAGGCTCGTCCAGCTTCAGACCGCCGACAACATTGATATATGCGTCAAGATTTGAAAAATAAAAGCCCGCGCGCTTCTCGAGAACGGCAAGGATCAGTGACATTCTGTTGTAGTCAAAGCCTGTACTCATACGGCGCGGATTGCCGAATCCTGTCGTTGTAGCCAAGCCTTGGATCTCTGCAAGTATAGGTCGAGTACCCTCCATAACGCAGGCAACGCACGTCCCCGAAACATTCTTCGGTCTTCCGGAAAGAAGCATCTGCGAGGGATTTTCAACTTCGGAAAGTCCCTTATCACCCATGCTGAAAACTCCTATTTCATTTGTCGAACCGTAGCGGTTTTTAACTGCTCTGAGTATTCTATAGGACATCTGCCTATCGCCCTCAAAGTAAAGAACAGCGTCAACAATATGTTCAAGAACCTTAGGTCCCGCGATAGCTCCATCCTTGTTGACATGACCGACGATTATCACGGGTATATCAAGTGTTTTTGCGGTCCTCATGAGTATATTTGTGCATTCTCTGACCTGTGTAACGCTTCCCGGAGAGGAATTAAGCTCGGTAAAATTCATAGTCTGTATAGAGTCTATCATAACTATTTCCGGCTTTTCGGAGCGGATATATTCTGCGGCAGCCTCAACATCGGTTTCTGTTAGAATATAGAGATTTTCGGAATTTATGTTTAGTCGCATAGCTCTGAGCTTTATCTGCCGCTTCGACTCCTCACCCGATATATAGAGTATCTTAAGCATTCTGCCGAGATGATTACATATCTGGAGGAGTATAGTTGACTTGCCTATACCGGGGTCGCCGCCGAGCAAGACGAGAGAGCCCTTTACGATGCCTCCTCCGAGGACTCTGTCAAGCTCCTTAGAGCCTGTGAAATATCTCTGCTCATCATCGGTGGTTATTTCGTTAATCGGCAGAGGCTTAGAAGATCTTGAGCTTATTCTTCTTTCGGGCTTGACCATGCCTGCCTTTGAGGTTTCTCTTATCTCCTCTGTAAATGTATTCCACTCACCGCAGGACGGACACTTCCCGTACCATTTTGCAGTCTCAAATCCGCACTCGGAGCATACATAAAGACTTTTTACTTTCCCTGCCAATTTTATCACCTGTTATTTTTATATTCAAGTATTCCGCAATATATCGCGAACGCCATTTTGTTTTTGTATTCCTCATCTGAAAGCTTTTTTGCTTCCTCTGCATTTGAAAGGAAACCACACTCAACAATAACCGAAGGAACAGTGGAGTTATTTAACAAATATATGCTGCTATCGCCCTTCTTCAGTTCCCTCTTATTATCCTGCTGAATAAGTCCCGTAACAGACTGCCGTATACTCTCAGCCAGGATCTTGCTTTTTTCGTTATTTGTGGAGTAAAACATCTGTGCACCGCTGTACTTGCTGTCTTCAAATTTATTCTGGTGAATGCTTACGAGAATATTATTCTTGCTGCTATTAGCTATCTCTACACGATTTTTGAGGTCGGACACTTTCTTTTCGCGTATCGTTCCCGCAGAAGTGTCATATATTGACAAGTCACTGTCACGAGTCATCTTGACGGTAATCCCCGAAGCACGGAGCATATCTCTGACCCTAAGCGAAATATCGAGATTTATATCTTTTTCAAGAATTGAGTTCGCTACCGCCCCGCTGTCCTCTCCGCCATGACCCGGATCTATTATAACAACAAATTCGCTCTCAGAGACATCGGCGGTCGTCGCCTCATCGGCGACCGTTTCAAATGCGTTGAAAATCAAAAATCCAAACAAAAAAATTCCTATCAGTGTTGACGAATACATCAGGTAAACTTTTAATCTTTCCAAGCAAAATCACCTCTTAGGTAATATTTATGCCGAAAAAATCTTGTATAGAAGTGTGATTTTAAGTAACTCTTTATTTCTGCCGAAATTATCCGATGCATAATCGAAGCACTGAGTAAATACAGCCTGACGGCTCGATTCTCACCTCTCTCGCAGAGCTTCAGCCATTTTGCCCATTATGACCTTCGGCAGGTTGACACTATCTGACATAGAATCCGACCGCGAACCGCAGTACCATATTTAACCAGTGCTGACTAAAATCAATTTTTACAGTAGTAAACCTTATTATTTAACAGATTTATTTTCTCGATTCCATCACCGTCTGATTCAACAAATGTCCCGCGTATTTCCTCTCCGTCAAGAAGATATATTATTCCCTCTCCGCGAGGAACGCCATCAATAAAGCTGCCGGTAAATCTATGGTCGCTGTAGAGTATCGTGCCCTTTCCTCCCGGTTTGCCGTCCTTAAGCTTTCCCGTATATCGTCCGTCGTTTATGTCAGCCTCCACAACATATCCTGTACCGTCCCTGTACATATCGTATTCGCCGTTTGCAAGCTCATCACATTTCGGGAGCTGCTCTATATCGCGAAGTATAACACTCATACTCTTTTGCGGACTGCCATTTTTGAATATGCCCTCAAACTTCTTTTCTCCATACGGAGTAAAGCTTGCGCCGAAGCCGTCACGCTTGTTGTTTCTAACGTTTCCGTCATATAGAAGCTCTCCGGTTTCGGAATATTCCCTCATATAAACAAGCTCTCCAAAATCGTAGACGCATTCACGGACTATTTTACCTTTTATTATTTCATTTACTCTTCCGTGCTTTTTGCCGTTTTTGAATACACCTACGCTCGATACTTCACCATTAGTATACATTATACCGCAGCCGTTATAATTGTTTTCCGAAAACATTCCGCGATAAACCATGGCACCGCCAATATATTCACAGCCGCAGCCCTCTCTTTTACCGTCCGAGAAAGAGCCTGCATATACGAGAAGCATATCATCATACTGTCTGCCCTCGCCCGAATAAACGCCGTTGACAAATTCGCCGTCATAGACCTTTTTTCCGCAGACATATTCCGTTCCTCGACCCCAGCGGCGGCAGTTTTTCCATTCGCCCGAATAGACAAGCTCTCCTCTTGAGTTGTATTCAGATATAAGACCCATCGCTTCACCGTCGGAGAAGCGCCCCTCATAGTATGAGCCGTCATCATTATAAACTCTGCCGTTGCCGCTTGAAAGGTTATTTGAGAAAAGTCCCTCATAGACAAGCTTGCCGTTTTTGTCATAGTGACTGCCTTTTCCCTCTGCTGCGCCATGCCTAAATTCGCCCTCAATAAAGCCTCCATCAGACAAATAAAGAGTTCCGTGACCGTTATATCTGCCGCCTCGCCATTCGCCATTATAGCGTATCGTGCCGTCGGGATTGTATTCAATACCCTTTCCCGAACGCTCGCCGCCGAGCATTTCTCCGCTGTAAAGCAATTCACCCGATGGAGTGAATACAGTACCCCTGCCGGAAAATCTGCCGTCATTATAGATACCGACCACGATGTTCTCTCCGACCATCACGACACCCGCGCCGTCTCTTTTTCCGTGCTTATATGTTCCAAAATATTTTAAATCACCATTAGGAGTGAAGCTTACTCCTGCGCCGACGGGATCATCCTCGTGCCATTTACCTGTATAACAGGCACCATCTGGCGAATATGCAGTGCCCAAGCCCTCTCTCTTATTGTCCTCCCAATATCCCGCATAGCAGAGCTTGCCCGACTTGTAGTAATACGAGCCAAAGCCACTGCGCTTATCATCCTTGTACATACCCTCATATGCGGTAGTACCATTCTCCATAGTAGTTCTTCCTCTGCCGTCACGCATATCGTCCGTCAGCTCGCCATAGTAGAAATATCTGTCATTTTCGGTTTTTATTTCCTTTTTAGGAATGTTCTCATAGGGACAGTCTGCGGCAAACGAGCAGAGGGTCTCCCTGAGAGCCTGCGGTATGACCTGCTCGTAAACATATGGTTTTTCATCATCCGACGCCGATCCGTCATATGACGCTGATCCGCCATTGTTTCTTTCCGCGACGGAAGCAATAAATTCCTCACTTGGTTCAAGCTCAAAAACGCTGTCATCTATACCGGGAATCGTATTCTCACTTTCATCGGCGATTTCCAAGTCAGGATCGCTCACATTTTTATCTTCTGTATAATTGCTGTCATCTTTCCGTGAGAATACAGGGAAAGCGCTTTCAGATATTTTTCTATCAAAGGAAGCATTTTCAATATCGTCACTGCCGATATTTTCGTCAGAGGGCTCGACCCTTTTATCATTGTCTAATGCCGTACCGCCGGATAAATCAACATGTTTAATGCTGTCACTCCCTGTCGTATCTATTGAAAATGAAGGTTTTATTTTCTCGGGAATCTGCTCCTCTGAAGTATCGTTTAACAGCCTTTTAAGCTCTGCGGATCTGGCATCTATTTCTTTTTTCGTGCAGTAGTAGTATATACCGGACTTAGTTTTACACAGCACCTCAGGTTCACCTGAGGCGGCGTTAAGCTGTAATGTTATATCCTTATCCGTAAGCTCTGTAAACGGATACAGGGTTTCCTCGCGTCCCCCAACGCTCTTTACAAGAACGCAGACATTATTTTCAACAGACGGTGTAAGTATAAGGTACGGGACAACTTTATTATTAGCGTTAAAATATTCTACTCTGAGTAAAATGTGCTCACGGGAGAAAAAGGTTTTCTTTATAAGGTTTTTTGATTTATCGAAGCTTTCGACTCTGTATCCGCCCTCACAAAGCACTGAACGTTCACACTGAACATCCTCGCAAAATTTCTTCCACTTGAGCATCTGACCTTTTTCCATTGAATACGCAAATTTATATGTATTGTCGCCGCTTTTAACTGTTAGTCGTCCCTTTACTCGCCTTTCAGATTCAAAAAATTTTTTTCTTACATCATAAAGCGCGTCTGAGGGATCGGCTTTTTCAAGTTCAAGATTATATATTGAATAAATTATGTCATCTCCCGACGGAGCTTTTTTAAGTTCATAATCCATTTAGTTCAATTCCTTTCGGAGTATTAAGGCAATAAAAAGTCTCTGTATGCATTATAATCATAGCATAAATATCACTTTTTTACAATAAGCGATAAAATTTTCATTTAATATTTTATATTGTCATATTCAATGCCGCCTATATAATATTGCTAACAGCAAAAACTCCGACCGATTACAAACCGAGTCGGAGCTGCCATAATACCCGCTTATGCCTCATCATCCCGCTTTTGTATAGGGAAGCGGATGTTAACTCCGTTTACCTCGACTCCGCCCTCAACACGGATCATTATGTACTTTGTTCCGTCTATGATTCGTGTTTCGATGAGATGACTTCTGTCCGGATCGACCTGTATCGTCACGTCAGGGGTCTTGACCTCAAAATGCTTAGTATCAACTATATTTGTGGGATTTATTTGCGTATCTTCGCCAAAGCTTTCATCAAACTTCTCCTCAAAGGCTTCAATATGTGTTTCAGAAGCTCCGCATGACTTCAAAACATTTTTTACTGCAGACTTAGTGATCATAAGCGGTTCTTCGACCTTGTTTTCCTTATGCTCGTCTACGATCTCTGAAAAGACAGTATGAACCGACTGCAAAAAATCAAAATCACAGGCATCATCGATCGATTCGGCGAGAACAGTTTGAAATGTTTCCTTCTGAACCGCGGCAGGCATGGGAATTGATGTTTTGAAAACAGCATCAATAAAATCCTCGTGAGCGGCAGACGTATCCTTAGTATAATAAAGAGCATTATAGATATTTGTACTTCTGTCGTCAAACGACGGAAACATAAAGCCAAATTCGGGAGCGGAAACCACAAAGTCCTGCTTTATATTTCTAAATGCATTTTCGCAGGAAAAATATCCGAGAGCCGATTTTGTCAGCTTTACGGGGCATATGCTGCAAAGGTAATATGTAAACACATCGGATGATCCATCCTCCCTGCCATGACCGTCCTTGCGGAAAACAGGAACGTCATATTTATCCATAGCAAGAAGTATAAGGTAATTTCCCTCAATACGAATCGCATTGATGATCTTATCGTACAAAGCTCTGATAAAATCCTCGTTTTCAAGCTCCGTATCACGCAAGCCCATAAGCAGTTTGTGCTCCTCGCCGTCACATACCTGATCTGTCGAAAATTCAATGTCGATAAGGTTTTTTCCGACAGCACCCGACAGTGTTTTTTTGAGAATTTTAAGAAGCGACTCCTTGTCCTCCTCAGGCATCAGCGAAAGAGACTGGTTAAACTCGGAGACTATTTCTTTCTGCTCGTTCACATAACAGCCGCGTACTTTTGTAATATTGCTCTTATCGAATCTAAATCTTCTGCGGATTTCTGATATTTCTTTTTCATTCATTTCCTTTTATCTTCCTTCATAATCATAAAATGTAAATCTAATTATAGCAGAACACGGTCATAAAAAACAATAGTGGAAAAAGAATTTTAGTGCGTTGATTTTCGTACAGAAAATGATATAATTTCTATATTGACTTAATTAAGGGGAGAGATTTCCGACATGATATTTCTTGATAATACGATTTCCGAGGAAGATATAGGTGAACAGCTAAGCAACCTTGAAAAATGGCTTCAGAGCGCGAGTGATTGGTTTCTCGGATTTTTGCCGAGACTGATTACGGCGTTCATCGTTCTCGCGGTAGGGTTTATCGCGGCAAAGTACATAACAAAGCTTATAATCAAGACAATGAAAAAAGGAAAGGTAGAACCTACGGTTAAATCCTTTTTAGGCTCAATCATAAGCGCCATTCTGAAAATTCTCGTTGTCATATGCGCATTGGGTACCTTGGGCATAGATATGACCTCGATTATCACTGTACTCGGCACGGCAACGGTTGCTATCGGTCTCGCACTAAAGGACAGCATGGCAAATATTGCAAGCGGTGTTTTGATAATAGTAAATAAGCCGTTTAAGGTCGGGGATTATCTTGAGACGGAGGGGCTTGAGGGAACAGTAACTAAAATCGACATGATGTATACTACTCTCACATCAGCAGACGGAAAGGAAATTATCCTCCCCAATCTGCGCATAACCTCGAACAACGTCATAAACTATAATGTTCAAAATCATCGCAGACTCGAGCTTCATTTTTCGATCTCATATGATGACGACATTACAACGGCAAAGAGTGTCATATACAGCATTATTGATGCAGACGAGCGCATAGACGATACCCCAGATGCACCGTTAGTAGGCGTTGACAGCCACGGCGCGAGCGGAATTGACTTTGTTGTAAAGGTTTGGTGTAAACCGGAGAATTATTGGTCCTTGCGCTATGACATTCCGGAGCGTATCAAATATGCCTTTGACGAAAAGGGAATTACCATCCCATACAACAGACTTGAGGTGGGACTTGTTAATACTTCAAAAGAGAACGAAGTAACCGTGAAAGGAAATGATGAAAAATGATACTTGCTATTGACATAGGAAATACAAATATAGTATTTGGCTGTATCGAGGACAAGATTTTATTTGTTTCACGCCTTACAACCAACAAGCACGCGACAAAGGACGAATATGCAATAAATTTTTATAATATACTCAGCATTAAAAAAATCGCCCCGGAAAGCATTGATGGAGCAATCATTTCCTCTGTTGTCCCCTCGATAAACAACGCAATATGCAAAGCCGTTGAGGCAATTACGGGACATTATCCTATAGTTGTAGGACCCGGTGTAAAAACCGGACTTAACATTAAGCTTGATAACCCCGCAGAGCTCGGAAGCGACCGAGTTGTCGGAGCGGTCGCGGCTATTGCACAATATCCGAAGCCTATCATTGTAATAGACATGGGAACAGCTACGACCTTCTGCGCAATTAACAAGTATGGCGAGCATATCGGCGGAATTATTTTTCCCGGTGTGAAAATTTCACTTGAAGCCTTGACACAGACAGCTTCAAAGCTTTCGGGGATAAGCCTTACAAAACCCAAAAAGGTCATAGGATCGAATACGGCTGAAAGTATGAAGAGCGGTATTCTCTACGGAAACGCCGCGATGATAGACGGAATGATAGACCGCTTTGAGGAATCGCTCGGAAAAGCCGCTTCAATCGTTGCCACAGGCGGTCTGTCCTCTACAATAATTCCTTTCTGTAAGCATAGGATAATCTATGATGACGACCTGTTGTTAAAGGGTTTAAAAATTATATATGACAAAAATACTTAACTATGTATAAACCGATATGACATTGGCAAAATGTCATATCGGTTTATTAGCAATACAAAAGATACACAATGTACTATAAATCTTTATGTATAATCAAAAATATCAGGATATGATGAGCCCATTCAATCGCCTGTTTCACTCTGCACCCTGTGGTATTTCATTGTAGGTAAACTCTATGTTCTCTTGCTCAAACCCATACTGTGCAAGCTTGAGCGTGTCATAGTATTTATCATACGTTTCTGTTGAATCCATTGCAACAACTATCTGAGTGTTTCCGTCCTTGGTAAAGTATGCGATCAAGCACGAGCCTGCTTCATCAGTAAAACCCGTTTTCATTCCTTCCGCATACTCCGAATAGCAATACTCATCCTCATCAAGAAGTTTATTTGAGTTGCTCCATTCTATTTCCTCACCGCTTTCAAAAATCTGGTTTGTTTGATATGTTTTGCAGACTTCGGAAACGATCGGAATATTCTTAGCATAGTTTGCGATTTTCAGCAAATCAAGAGCCGTTGAGTAATGATCATCATCATGAAACCCATCAGGATTTACAAAATGTGAATTTTCCGCTCCGAGTTCCTTTGCTGCATCATTCATTAGATCCGCAAAAACAGCTATTGATTTTTTAGCGGTCATGTTTTCATCGTCTTTATATGTACGAGCTGCGGAAACCGCCAACGTATATGCGGCATCGTTTCCCGATGGAAGCAGCATTGCATACATAAGCTGCTTAACAGTCAGCTTCTCACCCTCTATTAGTCCTGCGACACTTGAATCCTCGCCGATCATCGTTATCTCATCACCGACAGTGATAACCTCATCCTCGCCAAGAAATTTGCTCGCTACTATTGCAGTAAGCAGTTTTGTTGTACTTGCAGGATAGCATTTGCTTTCAGCTGATTTTTTATATGTTACGGTATCCGATGAGGCGTCATACAGTACGGCATATTTTGAAGCAAAGGCTTCATCGTTAAGGTCATCAGCGTTGATAAGATTTTCGGTATAATTGTACGAATTAGAATAGTCGGGAAGACTCGAATCCCGCGCAGGCTTGTCCTCCGACTGCCCCGAAGGCTCAACTTTGCTTATTTCCGTCACTGAGCTTGTCCCTGCTGCGGAGTTCTCTCCTGAAAGAGTTGATGTCGATACTGTCTGCGGTTTATATAAAAATAATATCAATACCGCTGTACCTGCCGCAACGACACCTGTCAGCACCGAAACCGCTATTTTAAGTCCTGTATGCTTACTGCGACTTTTTTTGATATAACGTTTGCTTCGTTTCACTTTGTTTACTTTCATGTTATCTTACTCCTGTTTTTTGCTGATTTAAATTAACTTATATGCTTATAGTATATCATAGCACAATCGAAAAATCACGAAATTTGCAGACAGTACCATAAATTAGCTAAAATCCATTTACTTTAACATCTAAAAAACATTTATCTCTTGCCAATTCCGCACAAGAGTAATATAATATTGCTATCAAGCAAAAATTGGGGGATTTATAATGAAATACGCTGTTATTCTTTGTGATGGCATGGCTGATAAGCCTTTATCCGAGCTTAACGATATGACGCCCATGCAGGCGGCTGATAAGCCCAATATGAACTATCTCGCCTCAAAGGGTGAAGTCGGTCTTGTCAGGACAGTCGGTGCGGGACTAAAGCCCGGAAGCGATGTAGCGAACCTCTCCGTGCTCGGCTATGACCCTGCAATATATTATTCGGGACGCTCACCGCTTGAGGCGGCAAGCATCGGAATAGATCTGAAGCCTGATGATGTAACCTTGCGCTGTAACCTCGTAACGCTTTCTGATGAACCGAATTATGAGGATAAGGTCATGGTTGATTACTGCGCGGGAGATATATCAACGAATGAAGCTGCGGAGCTTATTAAATATATAGACGAAAAGCTAGGAAACGATACATTTAAGTTCTATTCGGGTGTAAGCTATCGTCATTGTCTTGTCTGGGCAAAGGGTGAACCGCATCCCGGTGTTCTTACGCCTCCGCATGATATTTCCGACAAAATAATCAGAGATTATGTTCCGAGCGGCGAGCATACAGCCGTGCTTTACGACATGATGAAAAAAAGCTACTCGCTCCTTATGGAGCATCCTGTCAATAAAAGGAGAATAGCCGAGGGTAAGAGGCCCGCAAACTCAATATGGTTGTGGGGAGAGGGTACTAAGCCCGGGCTGGACAGCTTCTACGGTAAGTTTGGCAAGACCGGATCTATGATTTCCGCTGTAGACCTCCTAAAAGGTATCGGTAAATGTGCCGGAATGAACGTCTGCCGCGTTGAGGGAGCTACCGCATATATTGACACAAACTTTGAGGGAAAGGTACAGGCGGCTATCCATGAACTTAAAAGCGGACAGGACTTCGTATATATTCATATCGAGGCACCCGACGAGTGCGGTCACAGAGGCGAAATTGAAAACAAAAAGCGTTCGATCGAAATTATTGATGAACGTATCCTTTCCCCTCTCCTCGATTACCTCAAGGAATCCGGCGATGATTACAGCATAATGGTTTTACCCGACCATCCTACACCGATCGCAACCAAGACACATTCATCCGATCCCGTCCCGTTCCTTATATACAGGAGCAATGAAGAAAAGGACAGCGGTATTTCAGTATTTTATGAGGATGCCGCCGCACAAACAGGGGTTTTCATTGAGCCGGGATGCGAGCTTATGAACAGATTTTTGCAAATATAAGCTTGAAATTTTATGGACAGCCCAAACAATCAAAAGCCTGAATATCCATATTCCTATTGAAGAAATCGGCTTAAAATGGTAAAATTAACTGTATCTGTCGTGTGATATGAAACAAAAGACAAGGCTTTAGATTGTCTTACCGCAGAGCTTTCCCGTATAATACTGCGCCGTTCGGCGGAAAGGAAAAAATGATTATGAAAAATTCTGAAAAAACTATGGATAAAATCGTTGCCCTCTGTAAAAAACGGGGCTTTGTATATCCCGGATCAGAGATTTACGGCGGTCTTGCCAATACATGGGATTACGGTCCTCTCGGACGTGAGCTTAAAGCTAATATCAAGAATGCTTGGCACAAAAAATTTGTTCAGGAAAATAAATACAATGTCGGCCTTGATTCTGCCATACTTATGAACCCGCAAACATGGGTCGCGTCAGGTCATCTAGGCGGCTTTTCCGACCCTCTCATGGACTGCCGTGAATGCAAAACACGCCACAGAGCTGATGACCTTATAGAGGACTTTGACGGCACAAATGTTGCAGGCTGGTCAAATGATGAGATGATGAACTACATTAAGGAAAAGAAAATCGCCTGCCCTAACTGCGGAAAGCATAATTTCACAGATATACGTCAATTTAACCTTATGTTTAAAACATACCAAGGCGTTACTGAAGACAGTAAAAATGAGATATATCTCCGTCCCGAAACTGCTCAGGGTATTTTCGTCAACTTTGCGAATATCCAACGCACAAGCCGCAAAAAGATTCCCTTTGGCGTCGCACAAATCGGTAAATCATTCAGAAATGAGATAACTCCCGGTAACTTTATCTTTCGCGTTCGTGAGTTTGAACAGATGGAGCTTGAATTTTTCTGTAAGCCCGGCACCGACCTTGAATGGTTTGACTATTGGAGAGGCTTCTGCCGCGACTGGCTCTATTCGCTTAATATTAAGGAAGAAAATCTACGTCTGCGTGACCACTCACCAGAGGAACTTTGCTTCTATTCAAAGGCTACAACGGACTTTGAATATCTCTTCCCGTTTGGTTGGGGTGAGCTTTGGGGAGTGGCCGACAGAACAGACTACGACCTCACACAGCATCAAAACACCTCCGGCAAAAGCCTTGAATATTTTGATCCGACTGACAACTCTCGTTACATTCCATATGTTATTGAACCGTCACTCGGCGTGGAAAGACTTTTCCTCGCTCTTATGACAGAAGCATACGATGAGGAAGTCATCGACGAAAAGGATACTCGCGTTGTGCTCAGACTGCATCCGACACTTGCCCCATTTAAGGCGGCTGTCCTTCCTCTCTCCAAGAAACTTAACGAAAATGCGGAAAAGGTCTTTGAAACACTGCAAAAAAACTTTATGGTTGATTTTGACGATACTGGCTCTATCGGCAAGCGTTATCGCCGTCAGGACGAAATCGGTACACCGTTGTGCATCACATTTGATTTTGATTCTCTTGAGGATAACTGCGTCACAGTACGTGACAGGGATACCATGAGTCAAGTAAGAATCGCAATCGACAAGCTGGCGGATTACATTAACGAAAAGATAGCATTCTAATTTAAACATTCACAGATATAACTTAGGCAAGATATTTTCCCTCTCGTCTCTTAGATGATGCCATTGCCGTAATCAGCAGCGTACACTGAGCTTGCCATGCTCCATTACTGGGCAAAACTCTTATTAAATAGGAATACTAAAAGGGAAGTCGGTAATATGCGGCTTCCCTTTTTGCTGTTTATAGAGATAAAAGAGAATCGCAAAAGCGACTCTCTATACTTAATAAATTCCTTAATAAATCAAGAATAAAACTCAACCTTCAGACTTCTCACAAAAAGTCTTTCCAACGCACATTTAGGTTTCTCCTCGCCGAGAATGACCGTATTGACGGCTTTACATATCGGTAGGTCTACATTATATTTTTCTCCGAGTAAAACAAGTGCCTTTGTAGTGTCAACACCTTCGGCAAGCTGTTCGTACTTTTCACCCTTAACGAGCATTTCACCGTAACGTCTGTTATGACTGTATGGAGAAAAAAGCGTAGCCTCATAATCGCCTAAGTGACACAAGCCATATGCGGAAAGCTCATTGCCGCCCATAGCTCTTATAAGACGTGCGATCTCACGAGTACCGCGCGACATCAGCGCACCCTTCAGAGAGGACAGCTTCAATCCGTCCAGCATACCCGCGGCGATACCTATAGTATTTTTAGACGCCGCGCCTATTTCGCTGCCTATAAGGTCTTTGCCGAGATAAAAGCGTATAAGCTCGCTCGAAAACTCCTTGATAAGATACTCCTTGACATCATCGTTTTGTGAGTCGATAACCATACAGTTAGGTATGCCGTTGCTGAAATCCTGCGGATGACCGGGGCCAACCCAAACAGCAATGTTTGTTTTCTCTGTGACAAATTCCGAGACTATCTCTGTAAGACGCTTGCCTGTTGCCGCCTCAATACCCTTCATACAAAGGACTATGGTTTTGCCGCTAAGGTCGAGCTTTGAAAGCCTGCCCATAAACGAGCGCAGAGACTGCGAACTGATAGAAATAATTATTACCTCCGCATTTGAAACAGCTTCATCCAAGTCGTCTGTAATCTCTATTGATTCACGAAATGTCAACACGTTATTCTTGCGAGTTCCTTTTAGTTCAATAAACTGCGGGGCATCCGAAAGCCCCCAGATTTTAACATTATGTCCGATCTTATCGAGATACCAGCCGATAAATGAGCCCCATCTGCCACAGCCGAGTATAGAAATATTCATCATGATAACCTCCGCCAATTAAATTGTACATAAATTATAGCACATAGTTTAGTAAAAATCCACATTACGAAAAAAAACGGTAAATACTTTCTCTTTAAAATCTGTATATCTTCAATAAAAAAGCTAAAGCTAAATTCATGCAAAAGAAGGTGGAATGTTATATGGATACAGTATGGGAATTTATTAGGGTATTTGCTGTCGGCGGATTGATATGCGTTGTGGCACAAATCCTGATCGACAAAACTAAGCTTACCCCCGCACGTATACTCGTTACATTTGTCGTTGCCGGTGTTGTTCTTACGGCATTAGGACTTTATGAGCCGATAGTACAGTTTGCAAGCTCCGGTGCAACTGTCCCGCTCTCAGGATTCGGATATACACTTGCCAAGGGTGTTGAAAAGGCTGTCAACGAGGATGGTTGGCTCGGCGCCTTGACGGGAGGCTTTACAGCGTGCGCGGCAGGTGTTGCGGCAGCGGTATTCTTCGGTTATCTTGCGGCGCTTGTCGCAAAGCCTAAAGGAAAAAAATAATTAACTTCTCTGTTCAAGCGTTCCCGAATCTCATTATGAAATCAGGGAACGTTTTTTGCGCATACTGCACAAATATGTTTTGTGCAGTATTACAAGGCTTTCTAAACTGCGTAATGATATTACATAAGAACATCAAAAGCTGCACCAAAATCAAAAAATATGAAAAAATCACATTATAGCTTTTATGACTTTATTGTTTTACATTCTGTTTTTTGTTAGACCTTCTCATTTCTTTTATAAATAAAACTAAAAATATTATAAATATCGTTAATGATATAAGCGTAAAATATAAATCGTCCCTTACCCCATATGTAAAAGTAACATTATTTTCACTATCAACATAGCATATAATTTCATCTCCGACTTTATACCCCTGTTGTGTACTAGCTAAAACACTTTCACAATATTTTTTACAACTGTACTGTTATTTTTAAATCGTATTGTAATATCATGATAATATTTCTCAACGTATACTCTGCCATGAGCTATAACCTTTTTATCAATATCCCCCACTTCTACTATGGTAGCAGATATTTTATCACAATTATTTCATTCGTAATCTGACTGCAGATATACCATCAATGCAACAAACCCACATATACCGCTTATAATCATAATAAAAAATAATAAGTATTTCTTCATTTTACCTAGCTTCCATTAAATAATTCATTATATTCCATATTCCCAAAATAAACTATTGTACAGCTACGACCTTTACAGCATCATTTAATTCGGCAGTATCCTCAATGATCTCCCCCGGCATATAAACGGGGATCCCCGGAGGGCATGGGCAGGCGGTATCTGCGGCGATCCTCCCTACCGCCTTATCAGCAGGTACAAATTCGCTCTTTGATAATAGGGCGTCTCGGATCGGCATGGCTATCTGCGGAAGAGAGATCGTGCCTGATTTTTTTCGTATATAATCTTTTTCAAGGCCGCCAAGCGAGATAATAGAATTTTTTAAGCGGTAAAAATCCTCTGCGGTATTGAATGGGGTACATATAAATACAGCGTTTTCGCTATCGGTCATTTCAGGCTCTACTCCCCTGCTTCTGAAAAATTCTCCTGCAGCTTCGCCGGAAATACCAATACTTGATGTGCTGACAGATACTCTAAGAGGGTCACAAAAACCTTCAGGCTGTACTATACCAAGCTCACTTGCCGTATTTTTTATATTGGCAACTATCGGCTCAAGCTGTCTGTATTCGTCTGTACCGCCATGCCTGATATAGTTTGCACACAAGTCGATAGACGCCATTATCGGATACGACGGGCTTGTCGAGGCAAACAAAGACATAGCCTCCTTAGCTCCATCTGTGAAACGTGAATCGGCTATATTCAGCAGCGCGCCGCCCGTCAAGACAGGTAATGTTTTATGAATAGAGCAGGCAGTCATTGATGCGCCCAATGTCAGCGGGTGAATATCCCTTTTAAGAAGCTTGAAGTGTGAACCGTGCGCGTTATCGACAAGAAGCGGTACATCATATTCTCGGCAAGCCTTTGAAATAGACTCAATATCTGAAATTTCTCCGTAATATGTAGGGCTTGTTATATAGCAGCCGCATACATCATTATTTTCAGACAACGCTTTCCTTATATCGTCCGCATCTATCCTGCCCGTAAAATATCCGTCGCTTTTCGGTAAAACCCATATCGGATCTATACCGAGAAGCGCCATAGCGTTGACCGCACTGCGATGGATATTTCTGCCGCAAATAAGTTTGCTGCCGTTTTGAGCGGCAAGGCGAATCATCGCCATTATTGCGAGTGAACAGCCACCCGCCGAGATAAGCGTCCTCTCCGCACCGAATATCTCCGCAAGGTTTTTCTCACATTTCAGAATAGCGCCACTCGCCTCAAAGAGAGCATCTGTATCGGGAAGTTCTGTTAAATCAAGCTTTAAAAGCTCGGGATCTATTATCCCGGAGCTTTTATGTCCCGGAGTGTGGAATGATGAACGGCACAGCTTCTGATGCTCAAGAAGGGCATTGTATAACGGCAAGGTATTTATGATGATCACCTCTATTTCATTTTATAGCTTGTTCTATCCTAAATAGGATACGGACGGATATGCGGATATGTCAATGCTTTCGGCATTTCATCGAAAAACTTCATCTGTTTCATGTGTGAGTTCATTTCCGACAGAAAACTGATTGTGCATTGTATACAGCGCATTTCAGTTTTATAGCCTCAACGCTGTTATGGAATTTAACAACTATATCATTCATCTGCGTTAATTTCCTCGCAGATTTTTATAAATTCATCTCTTGTCATAAGACAATTTAAAATTGCCAATAAAGAGTTTGTCGTCATGTTTTCGGGTAGGTTAAGCTTCTTTTTAAGAGCATTGCGGTTTTTAGCGGAATTGCTCACACCTGTCAATCCGTGAACAAAAAAATCCGCCTTTGTTATCTCATCCGCTTTTTTCGGAGCATCACACTCCGTATCTTCACAGACAGCCCCGCACCGTCTGAGCGCATCAAGAATGACCTCCTTAGATACGCCCTCTACACCGAGCTTTCCCTCCTTGGAGCGTCTATCCTTCCGCTTTTCTTTTCCAAATATATCAGGAATATATGCGTGTTTGACTTTTTCCTTTGGGATCGCACCCTTGAGAAAGTTTCTTATAACAAAACCTGCTGAATCGCTGTCGGTCAGAACAATAATACCCCGCTTTTCGGCAAGCTCTCTTATGAGGTACTGACGTTCCTTGTCATTAAATATCCCGAAGCCGTTTGTCGTGATGATCAGTCCGTCGATCATCGACGACAGCTTGATTTTATCATATTTGCCCTCAACTATTATTGCTTCCTTAACCTTTATCATTTCTCGCCGTCCTCTTTAACTATCAAAAGTATTTTTGCTATAAGCGTTTCAAGCAGTAACCGACCGTCCCCTCCGCTCGACTTCAGCTTTATATCAGTATCGGATATTGCGTTGAGAATACTCGATATCGCCGATGATGAGTATCTCTTCATATCACGTTCGGCATTTTTAATTCTAAATTCCTTGCCCTTATATGGGAATATATCCTTTAGGACCGACGACCTCTCTCCACTCTCGACAGCAGTTTTTACTCGGTATATATCGACAAACGCAGAGCTTAATACTCCGAGAATCACCTCAGGCTTTTCACGCTGGTAATAAAGCAGATCAAGCTGTTTGTACGCGGTATTATAATCACGGCGGATAATTGCGTCAGACAGTGCAAATATCCTCGCTTCAAGATTTTTTACGGTAACGAGCCTGATACTCTCCTCTGTTATCTCGCCCTCTTCCGTATATGCACACAGCTTTTCTGTTTCATTTTTCAGAGTGGTCATATCTGTACCACAGCTTTCTATCAGCTTTGCGGCATTTATATCGCTTATTTTACAACCGAGCTTTTTTGCCCAAGATACTACCTGTCGTTCGAGGGCCATGCCCCCCTTCTTGTCAAGATACAGAACAGTTCCGCATTTCTCAGCGGCGGCTGCGAATTTCTTTGTTTTACCGGCTTTTTTTATGTCGTATGACAGTGTGGGCTGTGAGAATATTAAAACTGTACTGTCAGGCAGATCAGTACAAAATGCAATCAAAGCCTTCAAGTCGCTTTCGGAAAGCCCCTCAAAGTCAAAATCTTTGACGCATACACACCGCTTTTTACTCATAAGCGGAAGCTGTTCCGCTGACTGCGAAATACCCTCAATATCCACCGATGATGGGAGTACATCGGTATCAAATCCGGACGGGTTTTTGCCCTCGACCTTTGCACGAAGATATTCCGTGTATTCTTTAACAAGATACTTTTCCTCGCCGTAGATAAAATAGAGATGAGAAAAATCCTCCGCGAGAGCTTTCTTTTTAAATTCCTGTTCGTTTACGACAGCCAATTAGCTTCACTCCAAATCGAGATACTTCCGCCTTTGGAAACCCTCATGCGGATATTGCTTTCAAAGCACGTTAAATATATGTTTTCGCAAATTTCGGAAAATTTGCCATAGCAACTATACGAATTTTCATCATTACACGACAGAACGACAGCGGCAGGCTTCAGAAGTCCGTAATTCAGAGGCACTTCCGATAGAACGCAAACCGACGCGTTGAGCCACTCACTCGGAGCCTTTGCACAATCCGCTCCGTCAGGTATGATGAGTATATCAAAATCTCCGTCAAAGGTTAAATGCGTAAAAATTCCTCCGTCCGTTTCAATACTCGTTATATCAAAATTATCAAAATATGCGTGATTCTCCCTTTGGGGATCATATTTTATCACATTTTCGGTATTATTTAAAATTCGGTGAAGCTTCTCACGAGCCTTGTCCTCGTTATAAATACCCGCATTGCACACAGGAAAGCTTTTGAGGATATATTCGGCATTTTCAGTGTCATAAGCGTCAGTTTCCGCAATTAGCAGATAATCAATATCCTTGACAGACGCTGTATCAAAATAATCGTACATATCGTATGCCTTACTGCCGCCGTATGTAACGGCAGCAGTATTTTCGCCTGATTTGACAGCTATATTTACCCCATCACCGCTTTCGGCTATGTAAATGGACGTACCAAACGAAAAATAAATATTGTATGCGGATATAAGTATAAAAAGAGATACTGCGGAGGTTATCGCTGTAAAGCGTATCGCAAAGCGACGGTTTTTATGCCGCAGAGTCAATATTAACACCACAGCCATTGCCGCTATCCAAATCTGCACAAACGCATAATTCATATGAATAACTGAAAACGGCAGATCGGCAATGAGCTTAACGCAGAACAAAATATATTTTGAGATTATACCGCAGACAAGCATAAGCGGATACGACAAAAAAGAAAGCACTCCCGTAAAATGAAACAGCACCCCCACTATTCCTAATGTCAGCATTATACTGACAGGATATGATATAAGCAAATTAGCTAAAACTGTATAAAGCGGAAACTGCTTAAAAACGATAATAGTAATGGGCAAAGAAAAAACAGTCGCTGAAATCGTAACGGCTATGACGGAAATGACCGATGAAAGCAACTTTTGATACACCTTCTCAAACAAGTGCTCTTCCGTTAGAACCGGTCTTATGCGGGTTGGTTTTTTTATTTGCAGTTTCTCAATTATGTATGCCTTTATTTTTTCACTGGATATGAAAATACCGAATGTCGCGCCGACCGACATGAGGAATCCAAAGTCAGCGCCGCTGTACGGATTAAAAAGACAGATAATAAGCGTTGAAAAGCCGAGTGAATTGAGCAGGTCGGGATCTCTAAATAATGTCATTCCTAAGAGAAATACCATTTGCATAATTCCCGCTCGGACAACCGTCGGAGAGAATCCTGCAACAGCCATAAATACGAAAATAACAAACATAGTTATCCCTGCCGCCGCTCTCTTTCTGCGTAAAATCGCAGTAAGCAATAGCAGAAAAAGCTGTGCTACTATCGTGACATGAAAGCCAGAAACTGATATAACATGAGAAACTCCGGCCGATGAAAAATTCTCCTTTTCATCTAATGAAAGTCTATGCTTATCGCCAAGCATAACTCCGGACATTAAATCAGCGCAGTCGTCGGGAAGATAATTCTCGATCACGTCCCTTACCGTCCGTCGAAGTTCTATCGCGTAATAGTATATAGGCTTGCTTTCACTGTGTTTAACGGTAACGCCGTCAAAGTGACGAACCGATCCGCGCAAAATGTACCCTCTCGAAATATCATAATTTTCGAAAATGGGATCATTATTTTGATACAAAGAAACATTTGCACTTAATTCATCATATACATCAAGGTCATACACATAGCTTGAAGATGCAAGGATTTTTAAGCTCGAAATCTCCGAACCGCCTACCGCTGTTACCTCAAGAGGATAATAATATTTTCCTCCGCTTTCATATGGTTCCTCGCAAAGTGTCGCTGTTACGCTCCGTTCAGAACCTGCAAGCTTTTCGGCAGGCGCTGTTCTAAATGATACAAACAACGAAAATGACAGCATAGCGACAGATGCCGTTATAGTAATAAACGGAATCGCGATTTGTTTTCTGATTTTTGGGCTAAAAATCGAAATTATAAAAAGCGCGGCAAGGATGCCTGACATAAAATAGGATATTTCCGCGCCAAAAAACAAAGCGACCGTCAGAGCAGCAAGATAAGTAAATCCTAAAACCGCAAACGGTCGTTTCATAAATATCCTCCGAGTAAATTAAGATCTCAGCAATATGACATTTATCATAACTTCTATAGCTTGTATACCATCGGTGTAAAACGGATTCCGTTAACTGTCTTTTCAGAATCCGTATCGACGAACCCTATTTTATGATAGAACGGTTTTCCGTATGGAGAGCTGTTCAATGTCAATTCCTTAACAGATGGGGCTTCGTTTCTGATATCCTGAAGCAGCGTCCTAAAAACAGCGGTAGCAACTCCCATACGGTGGTAGTCTCTATGAGTAAATACTAAACAAATATGAGTGGCTCCGCGCATTACAAAAATACCTGCAAGCTTATTGCCGTCGAACGCGCCCCACATACGGTTTTCTCCGCTCAGGCAGGCTTTTTTAAAGTCTTCGTTTTCTATGATACTGTGCTTAAATTCCTCTACGCCCTTCAAGCCGTAATCAGGCGCTTCAAATTCAAGAAATGTATCCCATGCAAGTTCCAAAGCTTTATCCAATTCATTTGGCAAGAGCTTTCTTATTATAAAGTTCAACGCTTCATCTCCCTAATAGCTTGCGCGTGAACAATAATGCTTTACGCGATATTTATGCTAAATTTACTGCCAGCTTTTTACCGCCTAAAAGGTGGAAGTGAATATGGTAAACAGTCTGTCCGCCATCAGCTCCGCAGTTATTGACTATACGATATCCGCTCTCGTCAATACCTAAATCCTTGGCGATCTTTGCCGCAACAACAAAAACATGAGATATAAACTCCGCGTTTTCTTCTGTAAGCTCATTCGCGGAGGCGATATGCTCTTTTGGTACTATGACAATATGTGTGGGCGCCATCGGTGAAATGTCATTGAAGGCAAGTATCCTATCGTCCTCGTATACCTTTTTTGAAGGGATCTCTCCATTGATAATTTTACAAAAAACACACTCCATTTTAGCCGTCTCCTTTTTAATATTTATAATTTTTATTGAAGCTCTGAACTGTAATACGCAGAGATTTAAATTTTTTCAGCCGCACGCAGCATTTCCTCAGCATAATCAAGCGTTGCCTTTGTCATCTCCGTGCCGCCGACTATCCTCGCAAGCTCACACCTCCTTCCCTCATGGTCAAGCTCCTCCACTTTGGTAAATGTTCTGTTATCCTTGACGCTTTTGGAAATTTTGAAGTGGCTGTTCCCCATAGCCGCAATCTGTGCTAAGTGTGTGACGCATAAAACCTGACGGCTCTTAGATACCTCACGCAGTTTCAATCCGACCTTTTGCGCGGCACTTCCGCTGATACCAGTATCGACCTCATCGAATATAAGTGTATCTATATCATCCTTATCCGACAGGACATTTTTTACAGCGAGCATCATACGAGAAAGCTCACCGCCCGAAGCAATTTTCGATATAGGCTTGGGCGGTTCACCGGGGTTAGTTGAAATCAAAAACTCAATGCTGTCACAACCAAGTGAATTAAGCTCACATTTTTTCTGAACAACTACAAGCCTGACATTCGGCATATCGAGAAATGCCATCTCCTCACAAACTCTTTTTGAAAAGCTCTCCGATACAGCTCTGCGCTTTTCGGACAAAACTTGCGCAAGTCCTTCCGCCTCCTTGCGAGCCTTTTTACATTCTGCCATCAACGCTTCCCTGTTCTCATCATACTTCACAAGCGCATCAAGCTCCCTTTGAGCGTTTTCAAGATATTCGAGCATTTCCCTGACGGTAGAGCCGTACTTCTTCCCAAGTGAATACAGCAAATCCAGTCTTTCCTCAACTTCATCAAGAGCGGCTGCATCTGTGTCTATTGTATCGGATAGATCCGACAACTCCGACAGACAGTCCTCAAGCTCATACATTGCAGATTCTATTCTTGTATTTATCGGCTCGACCTCTGAAAGATATTCCGTAATATCCGTAAGCATGGAGTTTATCTCACCGAGATTTTGCAATACTCCCGACTGCTCCTCGTCGCCGTTCATCAGCTCCCGAGAGAGCATAAGAGTCTCTGTTATTTTTTCGCTGTTCTGCAAAACCGCTCTCTGCTCATTAAGTTCCTCATATTCTCCATCATATAAATCAGCAGCGGTGATCTCGTCTATCTGATATTTCAACAGATCTATTTTTCTTTCACGCTCACCTTCATCAATAGCTGCTTTGTTAAGCTCTGAGGAAAGCTTTTTGTATTTTCTATATATTTCAAGATATTCCTCTATTTCATTTTCGAGTCCTGCAAGTCGGTCAATATATGAAATATGAAGCTCCGGAGACATAAGCTCATAGCTCTCATGCTGGCCATGAATGTTAATAAGGTGAACTCCTATATCTCTGAGAGCGGTTACTGAAGCGGGACGACCGTTTATGCGGCACTTATTCTTGCCCGCTGCGCTTATTTCTCTTTGTACGAGAAGCTCCCCGTCCTCAGCCTCAAAGCCCGCCTCGCTTATTGCTGAAAGTGCTTTTTGCGACAGATCCGTAAACTCCGCACTCACGAAAGCAGAGGACGCCCCTGTTCGTATAAGCTCCTTAGATGTTCTGTTTCCAAGAACAGCGTTGATAGAATCAATTACAATAGACTTTCCCGCGCCTGTTTCGCCTGTCATAACATTCAGACCGTTTTTGAAATCTATGCTTGCTTTCTCTATTACAGCAATATTTTCAATATAAAGATTTGAAAGCATAAACAACTACCTCTCATCAAATTCCTTTGCCCAATATAAGTCTCTTTAATTCTGTTACAAGAGAAAGTGATGCTTCCTCTCCTCTTGTAGCGATAAAAATAGTATCATCGCCCGCAATAGTTCCGACAACTCCCGACCTGTGAACATTATCAAAGGCGGCGCACACAGCCTGTGCCATTCCGCTGTTTGTTCTTAAAACAACAATATTTGCGGAGTAATCAACGCTTGTCACTGAGCTTGTGAATATACTCAGCGTTTCCAACGGAATAGCAAAGCTTTTCTGTGGAGCAGTGGCATATTTATAGTTTCCGTCACCAACAGGAATTTTTATCAGCTTTAGCTCTTTAATATCTCTCGAGACGGTAGCCTGAGTTACATTATAGCCCTGATTGCGAAGCTCGTTCAATAGCTCCTCCTGCGTTTCAATACGTTTATCCTTAATCAATTCGAGTATTTTAGTTTGTCTGCGTGCTTTCATCAACTATCATTCCTTTGCGTTAATCCGAGCGTGCTGTGAAACCGTATAGAACTCCTAAGGTTTATAATATGTGGATCCTTATGTTATTAAAGATCAAAAATATAATCCTTTTAAAGACCTCTTTCTGTAAATTTATCTTTAAGAACCCTGTAAAAGGTCTTATCCTTGAGGACTATAAGCTCAGTATATACCTCCGCTGTTGTGATGATAACCGAATCACTTCTGCATAACGGTATTGAAATTTCACCATCTATCGTAAGGAGCATCTCTGTACCATCAACATATGTAGGATTTACTACTATTTCCGATGAAGGGTTAAATAGAACGGGCTTCGAGAAAAGGGAGTGTGAGCATATAGGCGTCATCAATATACAAAACATTGACGGCTCTATCACAGGACCTCCCGCTGACAGAGCATATGCGCTCGAGCCTGTCGGTGTAGATATAATAAGTCCGTCTGCGCGATAGTGACATATATAGCTGTTGTGCAGCGATACGTCAAGCTCTATCAGCTTTGTTTGAGAGCCTCGCGAGATCACCGCATCATTTAGCGAAAAATATGTCCTTTCACCTCCGCAGGCGCTTTTGAGAGTGATTTTCAGCATTTGACGCTTTTCGGTCGTATAATCTCCCGTAAGAAGGCGTTCAAGCATCGTCAACTCATTTGGCTCAAGCTCCGCGACAAATCCAAGCCTGCCCATATTTATTCCGAGCAGCGGCTTGCGGGCGATCGCAGCGTGCTTTGCGGCATGGATAATAGTGCCATCTCCGCCTATAGTGACCACAGCATCACACGCCTCAACGAGTAATTGATGCGAATCATGAAAGGATATATCGTCGTCGTTATAATTTTCTTTCATATTGGACGTCATAGATATTTTACAGCCCGACGCCCTCAAAATCGTGATTGCTTTGAGAGATGCTTCGTATGCGCCGTTTTTTGTAAGGTTAGGTATCAGGGCAATTTTTTCGAGTGATTTCATACATAAACAGCCCCCTATTAAATTCTAAATCAAATTTTTGCTACCTGAAATATCATATATACTTTTTACGTTCTTGGCAAGACATTATCCCAATCGGTAATACCGTCAACATTTGTAAGCCAATTCAACGCATAATGCCAGATCTTTGATACATCAGCTTGACAACTGTACAATGTTATATTTGTTTCATGTATATCATTCGATTTGAAATTATCATTTTTCTTTTTAAATAATGACATATGTTTTTCTCCTGTCGTAGTTGATTTATTAAATATTTATTTATCAAGCTCCGCATGTGAACGTTTTGCAAGAGCCTCGATGTCTATTCCCTCAGCGGCAGTCGGGGCAGCCGACTTTCTGATATGGATAAGGTACTCGATATTGCCCTCTGGGCCCTTTATAGGAGAATAATCAAGAGCAAGAACGTCAAAGCCGTTTTCTAAGCAGAAATTGTAAATCTTCTCTATAACCTCTATGTGAATCGAAATATCCCTGACTACACCCTTCTTACCGACCTTGTCCCTGCCCGCTTCAAACTGCGGCTTTATAAGACATACTGCCTCCGCATTATCCGCAAGCAGTTTCCTTACAGGCGGCAGAACAAGGCTAAGCGAAATAAACGCGACGTCAACACTGAAAAATTCGATCTCATCAGAGATCTGCTCTCTCGTAATATACCTTACATTTGTGCGCTCAAGGTTCACGACCCGCTCATCGTTTCTCAATTTCCAATCAAGCTGACCGTAGCCGACGTCGACAGCGTAAACCTTTTTCGCCCCGTTTTGGAGCATACAATCGGTAAATCCGCCGGTCGAAGCCCCGACGTCCATTGTGATCATTCCGTTAAGATCAAGGTCAAAGGAATTTACAGCCTTTTCAAGCTTTAAACCTCCCCTGCTGACATATTTCAGTTTATTTCCTCTGAGCTCAATTTTTACATTTTCGCCATATGTAGTTCCCGGCTTGTCCGCCTTCTGATTATCGGCGTATATTTGTCCCGCCATAATAAGCGCCTTTGCCTTTTCACGACTCTCGGCTATACCATATTCAACAACAAGCTGGTCTAGTCTTTTCTTTGCCACAAAAATTCACCGTCACATCTTCAACTTTTTTAATATGGTCTCCTCCATACCTTCGCTGTCGAGCTTATACCTCTTGAGTGCAGAAGCGACCGAAGATTGTTCAACATATTCGTCATCTATCGCCGTAAGATAAAACTTACCTTTATATCCTCTTGCATACATCAAATAGCAGAGATGCTCACCTATTCCTCCGCAGGCTATGCCCTCCTCAAAAAAGAAACAGCCTTTATATCGCATTGCGCCGTAAACGGCACCCTCGTCAATAGGCTTCACCGTATTGAGTTTTAAAATACAGGAGCTTATTCCTCTTTTTTTAAGGCTTTCCATACATTCACAGGCATATGAAAAAAGCCTGCCGTATGTTACTATAAGTATATCACTTTTTTCATCTCCAAAAAAGGTGTACGGTCTGTTTTTTGTCTTAAAATCTTCATGACGGAATAACTCTCCGCCCCTCGGGTATCTCACGGCAACAATATTTTTTTCGCTAAATACGGCATTTTTGAGCATAATATAAAGCTCATCGAAATAAGAAGGACACATGATAGTCACATTCGGTATTCCGTTAAGAAACGAAACATCAAAAAGTCCCTGATGTGTTTTTCCGTCCTCGCCGACAATTCCCGCTCTGTCTATCGCTAAAATAATATGAAGTTTTTGAATTGAAGCGTCATGTATTATTTGGTCATAGCTTCTCTGCAAAAAGGTTGAATATACAGCGAATACGGGAATCATGCCGCCGGCGGCAAGCCCTCCCGCAAAGGTCACAGCGTGTTCCTCCGCTATACCGACATCAAAAAACCTGCTCCTGTACTTCTGCGCAAAGTTAGAAAGTCCCGTACCGAGCTGCATTGCCGCCGTTATAGCGCAGATACGCTCGTTTTTTTCAGCTAACTCGCACAGAATCTCTCCGAAAACCTCGGAATACGACCTTGAGCCGCTCTTGGTAAGTCCCGTGTCAATATCAAACGGAGCCGTACCGTGAAAGCCTTTAGGATTTTTTTCTGCGTATTCATATCCCTTTCCTTTTGTAGTCACAACATGAATCAGAACGGGGCCCTTTCTCCTCTTAGCGGCGTTAAAGGCGTCTGTTAGCTCGCCTATATTATGACCGTCGAACGGGCCGTAATAATAAAAACCCATATCCTCAAATATATTGTGCCTGTTGATGAATACCTTTCTCTTTATAAAATCCTTTACACCCTTCACTAAGCGATATGACGGCTTTCCAATCAGAGGGATTCTTATGAGGAATTTCTCTATGCGTGACTTTGCGTTTAAATATGACGGCTTTACCCTAATACTTGTGAGATAACGTGCCATAGAACCTACATTTTTGGAAATCGACATTTTATTGTCATTGAGAATAACGATAAAATTTCTCTTAGTTCTGCCTGCATTGTTAAGTCCCTCATATGCCAGACCGCCCGACAGCGCGCCGTCACCGATAACTGCAACGACATAGCTGTCGTCCTTATTTAAAATATTGGCATTTAACAGTCCGAATGCCGCAGAAATAGAGGTACTGCTGTGTCCGGCTCCAAAGGCGTCATTTGGGTTTTCATTGGGTGACGGGAAACCTGAGATCCCGCCCTCCTTGCGTATAGTCTTGATCTGCCCATATCTGCCGGTTAGAATCTTATGAGCGTAGCATTGATGTCCGACATCAAAAACGATTTTATCTCTCGGAGAATCAAATACTCGGTGCAAAGCAACGGTCATCTCAACAACTCCGAGGTTAGGTGAAAGATGTCCGCCATTTTTTGAAACAACGGAAATTATCTCCTGTCTTATCTCGTTTGAAAGTTCCTCAAGCTCCTCGGTAGACAGGCTTTTTATATCTTCGGGAGAATTTATATTTTCAATCAGCTTTTTATCCATCTTATTTCTCCGAATTTTACTATTTTGTATCCGTTTTATTTTATCATAAAATGCAAAAATATACAAGAAAGGATAAGCAGAATTTGTTATAACCAGAGAAAAAGGCATACGCACAATTAAATAAAACATTAATATTCAGTAATATAAAAAATTCTGAATATTTATATCATGTCAGCTCGGTTCTCGTAACACGGCTATATCATCATATTATTTGTGATATTCAATTACATCGTATTAGAGCGTTTAATAACAATTTTATTATAACTCATTAAAAGCGAAAATTTTATTTTTCTTTAGAAATATAATTTGCTGCATCTTGCTATTATCTGAAGGTTCATGTATAATCCTTTGAGAAAGGATTTGATTTTAATTGAAGCATATTGAAATTTTTACTGACGGAGCATGCAGTGGAAATCCCGGTCCCGGCGGATTCGGGGCTATACTGAGATATAACGAGCATATTAAGGAAATATCAGGCGGAGAACCTGACACAACAAACAACCGAATGGAGCTCCGTGGAATCATAGAAGCACTCAAGGCACTCAAGGAGCCGTGCGCGGTAACGATCACAAGCGATTCTAAGTATGTATGCGATGCAATAACAAAGGGTTGGGCAAAATCTTGGCAAGCACATGGATGGATAAAAAGCGATAAGAAAAAAGCTCTTAATTCCGACCTCTGGGAGGAGCTGCTTTCTCTGCTTGAAAAGCACTCGGTAAAAATCGTATGGGTAAAGGGTCATGCCGGTCACCCGGAGAATGAACGCTGTGATGAGCTTGCCGTCGCCGCTGCCGCGAAATACAAAAAATAATGCTAATCGCCATAAATATATAATTGTTTTTAACAATAACAACTGTATATTTTGCATTTGTCACGCATTTCTTAGTAAAATAATTGGTTTTATATGACTAACTATTGAAATTCTGACGTAAATAGTGTATAATTTCCATGCAGTAGGAAAAATTACTGTATAAAATAACTGTATTAACTTATATTAGAATGAGGGTGAGCCTAAATGATAAATAAAGTATATGCTGACAACGCTGCCACAACAAGTCTTTCCAAAGAAGCACTTGATGCAATGATGCCATATCTGACGGAATATTACGGTAATCCGTCCAGCTTATATTCTCTCGGAGTAAAGTCACGTCAGGCTGTCGAAAATTCAAGAGAAATTGTAGCAAAATGCATCAATGCCGAGCCAAAGGAAATATTCTTCCTTTCGGGCGGAAGCGAGGCAGACAACTGGGCAATCAAAAGTGCAGCGCAGCTCTGCGCAAAGAAAGGCAAAAAACATATTATCACATCAAAGTTCGAACACCATGCTGTCCTCCATACGCTTGACGCTCTGAAAAAGCAAGGCTTCGAGGTGACATATCTTGACGTTCATGAGGACGGCATAGTAAGACCTGAAGAACTTGAAAAGGCTATTCGTGAGGATACTGCTCTTGTAACAATCATGTTTGCCAATAATGAAATAGGAACTATACAACCCGTTAAGGAGATCGGTGAAATATGCAAAAAGCGCGGCATCCTTTTCCACACCGATGCAGTTCAGGCTGTAGGGACTATCCCTGTCGATGCAAAGGAAATAGGCTGCGATTTGCTTTCAATGTCGGCACATAAATTCCACGGTCCTAAGGGGGTAGGCGCTCTCTTTATCAGAAAGGGCTTGAGGTTTGACAACTTCATAGACGGCGGTGCTCAGGAAAGCAATCGACGAGCAGGAACTGAAAATGTTGCAGGCATAGTAGGCATGAGCGTTGCTTTAAAGCATTCCTGCGAGATCATGTCAGAAAGAAATTCGCGTCTTGAGAAGATGCGCGACAGACTTATTGACGGACTTCTGAAAATCGACCGTTCAAGAATAAACGGCGACAGGGTAAGAAGACTTCCCGGAAACGTAAATATGTGCTTTCACGGCATAGAGGGGGAATCACTCCTTCTCTCACTTGATCTTAAAGGTATCTCGGCATCGTCAGGCTCAGCCTGCACCTCAGGTTCTCTTGATCCGAGCCATGTTCTCCTCGCTATCGGTCTTCCACATGAAGTTGCCCACGGATCATTAAGACTCAGCTTTAGTGACAATAATACCGAGGAGGATATTGATTATATTTTAGAGGTAATACCTCAGATCGTCTCAACGCTGCGCGCTATGTCGCCTCTTTGGGAAAAAATTATTAAAAATGAAAAAAATATATAAACTTTTGAAAGGCGGTAAAACAAATGGCATACAGTGAAAAGGTTATGGATCATTTCGCTAATCCGAGAAATGTCGGAGAACTTCCAGACGCTAACGGTGTCGGAGAAGTTGGCAATTCCAGATGCGGCGATATAATGAAAATGTATATCAAAGTCGAAAATAATATTATCGTTGATGTAAGCTTTAAGACATTCGGCTGTGGTGCTGCGATTGCAACAAGCTCTATGGCGACAGAGCTTATCAAGGGCAAATCCGTGGATGATGCCTTGAAGCTCACTAACAAAGCAGTTATGGAGGCATTGGACGGATTACCACCCGTTAAGGTTCACTGTTCCGTTCTGGCTGAGCAGGCGATCAAGGCTGCACTGAGTGATTACTACAGACGTCAGGGAATCGATCCTGAGCCTATTGTAGGCAAGATACCTGAGCATGACGAACATGACGAAGCCTGCGGAGTATAACATAATAAATTTACAAAAAGCTAACCTATGACCCCATATGTTAGCTTTTTGTATTACTCAGTCAAATATTGCGAACCGTAAAGCGTATAGTTCGGCACTTCACCAGCTATTATTGTTTCCGCGATCATAACATTCGTTGTTACAGCAGTATTTTCACTTGCGGGAGGAATCAAAACCGTAATATCGGCAGTAATAGTTAGCGACAATCTGTGGACCGTCTGATTTATCCCTCCGCTTTCAAACTCTGATTTAAAGTCAGTATCAGCGTTCCCTGACATAGAAATATGCAGTGGTATATTCGGTCCCCTCATATAGAAAAGGTCTATACCCATAACAGTACCGAGAGGTACGTCGATTCGTTTGCTTTTAATTTCACCGAGCTTTTCACCTATTTTAAGTCCAACCAATGTTTTTAATTTATTTATATTCGTCATATTTGACGTAATTTCCAATACAGCACCGTTTTCGTTTCTCGTCGTTTCGGCAAGGTCATCATATGTAAGCTTTAGCTCGGACAGCGACTCGTCCACTGCCTCGTTTATTACCTCGTTGCAAAGCCGCTTTCCCTGCACTGCCGCTATTGCTGCGATTGTAGGACGCACATAAAATTCAAACAAAACAAGAGAAAACGCTAGCAGCAAAAACACAAAAATTAGCCATCTTTTTAATCTGCGTCTTTTTTGGATAGCTGATACAGTCATAAAAAAGCCCCCGTTAATATTCTATACGGAGGTCTTGGACATTGTGTATTTTAATAAGGATTCTGCCTAAGTTATATTTTGTAAAGAAAAAAATTTTATCCTTTCGTATGCAATATTTTAACTAAAAAACATATGCTCAATAAAAATCTTTGCGCCTATCACAATGAGAACTGTTCCGCCAACAATCTCTGCTTTATTTGAAAGCAGCTTACCGAACCTGCGCCCGAGATATACTCCCGAAAACGAAACAGCAAATGTAATAACACCTATCATTACAACAGCTATGAGCATAAGCATGATCGTATTTGCTCCGACAGCGGACGGCAAAATAACTCCTGTTGCCAGTGCATCAATGCTCGTCGCGACAGCCATTAGCAATAGCGTTTTAGTTGAGGCCGCCGTTTTATCCTTGCCGATATTATTGTATCCGTCCTTTAGTTTATTTCTGTTTTCCTTTACCGCGCCTAATATCATGTTCACACCAATAAACGCAAGAAGTATAAACGCTATATAGTGATCTACGCTCTCAATAAGCTCCTGCCCCGCTTTGCCGACGATCCAGCCGACAACAGGCATCATAAGCTGAAACGATCCGAACATAGCGGCAATCTTTACTGCAAATGACGGCTTAAACTTTTTAATAACAGCTCCATTTGTTACCGAAACAGCGAATGCGTCCATAGCAAGACCCACGGCAATCCCCGCGACCGCTAAATAGTCCATAGCAACTACTCCTCATAATTCTTAAAGCCTGTCTTTTTGCCGAGCCATTATTCTCGGCTTTTCAGTCTGCTTTACTGCTGCGGGCTTTTTCAGAAATTTCTTTTTCGGCTTTTTCCTGCTCTTAATAAATTTTATCTTTAGCTTGGCTGCAAGCCTTAAGGCAAATGCAAAAAGCCTTTTAAACAGCTTACGAAACGGACTTGTAATAAAAAAATAAAGTTTTAAAATAAAGTCGGTTATCACCTTTGAGCATTTTAATATAAGCTCCCCGACAGTCAGATAAAACAGGAAAAAACCTACAAGCTCGCCAAAAACAACGTAATATCTTATACTTCCCCACGTCATGGCGACAGAAAACAAAAATGTGGCAAACGTACAGACAAGCATAAAAATCAGATCCATAAAAAACAGAAGCCTTTTACCCGGCGGAGACATTATCTTGAGTATACCCATAGCGGTATAAACAACAGAAAGCATCGCACCCAAAGCACAGGAATATATAAACGCCTGTGTCTGAGCCGATAATGTAAGCTCCATTTACAAAACCTCTAACGAAACAGCTTGGAAAAAAATCCGCCGTTTGTATGGTTTACTTCCTGATAAGAAAGCGATTCGATCTCGCCGTCAAGACTAAGTTCACCGCTTTCAATGCTGAAACCCTTTATCTGTAAAGAGGAGCCTTTAACGGTAAGCTCGCCAATATCGGTTATAAGTATGACCGTCTGCTCGTCAAAGCTGTCCACATCTACAATTCCTGTGAGAGTGAGATTTTTCCTGTCCTCCATGATAAGGTTATGCTTTCTCCGTTGAATTTTGTTATTGCTTTCCTGCATAATAAATCCTCCTGCAATTATCTTTTATAAAAAATAATATGATTGCCAGGAGAAATTTATTCTGCTCGTATTCGCGAGTTTTAACGGTATGCGCTGAAATTTGTTTCAAAACAGTATAGACTCAGCTATTCAAAATTTTATACATTAACTGTGCGTCTTCCTTTTTAGCATACTCGTTTACGTTTACGATCTCAACCTTGACAGGCTTTGTTCCTAAGTTGACCTCAAGTATATCGCCAACCTTAACATCATATGATGCACGAGCCGCCCTGCCATTTATCAATACTCTTCCTGCGTCGCACGCTTCGTTCGCAACTGTTCTTCGCTTGATTATTCTGGAAACCTTAAGGTATTTGTCAAGCCTCATAATACTACTTCCTCCAAAACAAAAGAAAACCGACTGCAAAGCGAAGTCGGAATTCTAATGGACATTTATTTGTTTACTACATCCTTGAAAGCCTTTCCTGCCTTAAAAGCGGGAACCTTAGACGCGGGAATGAGCTTCTTCTCTCCTGTTTGAGGATTTACACCCTCTCTTTCCTTTCTTTCTCTTCTCTCAAATGTACCAAATCCTACGAGCTGAACCTTTTCGTCCTTAGCGACTTCCTCGATAATTGTATCAAGAAGAGCGTTGACAGCCTTTTCAGCATCCTTTTTTGTAAGCTCGCCCTTTTCTGCTACAGCAGCAATAAGCTCGGTTTTATTCATTTTTTACTTCCTCCTTAAATTTCCTTAACCCAAATTCAAATGATTTTGCGTTAATAAGTTATTTATATATTATGCCCTATTTTAATAAGTCTATTTCAAGCCTTTTATAGCTCTCAATAAAATCATCACAGGCATGATATAGCGATTCTTCGGGGTTTATATCAAGCATTGAAGCCAAAGCGGCTACGGAAAAGAACAATTCCCCCATTTTTCGTTCGATCTCTGACTTCTCACCTGAGACTGCTGCACACTCATTCAGCTTGACCTCTACATCATTAAATGCCCCTTGATAGCTTTCAGGGGCATAACCCGCTTTTTTGGCTTTTGCACATATTTTTTGCGCTCTGATGAGGGCGGGCAACGACCTGGCGACGCTTTCCATAGCCTCACTCGGCCTGGTTTGTGATTTTGTTTTCATTTTAATGTCATCCCAATTTTTAAGAACCTGTTCGGACGTGTCAGCCTTGACATCTCCGAAAACATGCGGATGACGTACAATGAGCTTTTTGCAAATCCCGTCCGCAACATCGGATAGATCGAAAGCGCCGTTTTCCTCCTCGATACGCGAATGAAAAACTACCTGAAGCAGTACATCTCCAAGCTCTTCCTTTAAAAGCTCGCTGTCCTCGTTGTCGATAGCTTCAATAACCTCATATGTTTCCTCGATAAAATTCTGACGTATACTTTTGTGAGTTTGTTCCCTGTCCCACGGACAGCCGTTCTCGCTTCTAAGAATCTTCATAATTTTTACAAGGTCATCAATATTATATTTATCCTTAAATTCAAAATCCACGAAAATCTCTCCAAAAGCCCTAATTAAAAATATAACCATGTTTCTTCAAATAGTATTCTACTCTATAAATCCATTATTTGCAAGGTATTTAAGGAATTTTTTATATATTACCCAAAAACCTTATCTAAAATCACCTTTTTGCTATCTCAAATAATATATTTATATCTGATTTTACTATAACGCTCTCCTATTGCAGTGCAACATTCCTTTCGCCTATCCTTCGTTTAAGCTCGCTCAGCATGACGTCGTTTATGTCTACCCACATATTTCTCGGCGCGCGCATCAGCTTTCCGCTGTCGTTAAAGTACATAAATACAGGGGTTGTACCGTCGAAAATATCAAGTATCTGCTTTGCTCGTATATACTCAGCGCAATCTATTGAAGAAAACCTGAGATAAAGACCTGATCTGTCATTGTTTTTACCGTTCGTTTGCCTTTGGCGGTACTCTGTCACGTTCTGTAAAGTAAACGCAGATATTTCCGCTTCTGTCCTTGGCGCATCATATACGCGGTTACACAGAAGCTTTGTATCCTCATCCTCCTTTACGCTGACGGAGCACTCCGCAAGAATCACTTTTCCCTCACGTATAAACGCACCGTATTCTGAAAGAGTTTTCGGAAAAACAAGCATTTCAATGCTTCCGAATTTATCCTCTATATTTACAAATGCCATTGTGGAATTGTTTTTAGTAACCTTTGTCTTTACGGCGGAAATGACCGCTATCACACGGACACGTTTTCCGTCAGGATATAGTGACGGATCCTCTCGACTCTCGAGAATATCGTTTATACTGTCTGCTGCCAGCCTTCTAACAGCATTTTCATACTCGGCAATGGGATGACCCGAAAGATAAATACCGACTATCTCCTTTTCCATCTTCAGCTTTTCATTTTCGCTAAAATCATCTATCTGCTTCATCTCATATTCGTCTGCGGTATCCTCCACATTCATCCCGAATAAGTCAAGCTGTCCGCTGAGATTTTCTTTCTTGTTCCTGACAAGCGCATCCATAAGACCGTCAAGTGAATAAAGCATCTGTTTGCGGTTTGCACCGAGATTGTCGAGCGCGCCGCATTTTATCAGGCTTTCAACCGCGCGTTTATTCATATCTCTGCTGTGGACACGCTTGCAAAAGTCATAAAATGATGTGTACTCGCCGTTTCTGCGTTCCTGTATTATATTAGTAATAAACGCTCGTCCGATATTTTTGACCGCCATAAGTCCGAAACGTATATCCTTTCCGCTGACTGTGAAGCCAAGACCGCTCTCGTTGACGTGCGGCGGAAGCACCCTTATATTATGCTTCATACAGTCGTCAATGTATACCGCGACCTTTCCCGAATTATCAAGAACGCTCGACAGAAGCGCGGCAGAATATTCGCACGGGTAGTGACATTTAAGATATGCCGTCTGATACGCTATCATCGCATAGCATGCCGCATGGGATTTATTAAACGCATAAGAGGCAAAGCTCTCCATCTCAGCGAAAATATCCTCCGCGACATCTCGCGAAACTCCCCGCCTGATACATCCCTCGACCTCTACTGTCCCGTCATCTCTCATGAGCCCTTCAATAAATACCTTGCGTTCGCGCTCCATAACGTCAGCCTTTTTCTTAGACATGGCTCGACGCACTATATCAGCTCTGCCGAGTGAATATCCCGCCAGACTGCGAAATATCTGCATGACCTGTTCCTGATAAACTATGCAGCCGTAGGTAACGTCGAGTATAGGCTTTAAAAGCTCATGCTTGTAGGTTACCTTTTGGGGATTGTGTCGGTTTTCAATATATCGAGGTATTGAATCCATCGGACCGGGACGATAAAGCGAAATAACGGCGATAAGATCCTCTATATTTACGGGGCGAAGCTGTGTCAGTACACTCTTCATGCCTGCCGACTCAAACTGGAAAACACCTTCACTATCGCCCCTTGACAACATCTCGAAAACGCCCTTATCATTTTCGGGGATTTTTTCCATTGAAAAGAGCGGGTCATTTTTTCGTATCATTTTTTCCGCATCGTCAAGAACAGTAAGATTCCTAAGACCGAGAAAGTCCATCTTGAGCAGACCAAGCTCGTCGAGAGTCGTCATTGTAAACTGCGTAACGACAGCATCATCATTTTTAGAAAGCGGGACATAGTCGCTGACGGGCTTTTCGGTTATAACAACGCCTGCCGCGTGAGTAGTCGCATGACGCGGCGTACCCTCAAGCTTTAATGCCAGATCTATGAGCTTTTTAACGGCGGGATCGCTGTTGTATTTTTTCATAAACTCGTCCGAAACAGTAAGTGCCTTTTCGATAGTCATACCGAGATCATTAGGAATCAGCTTTGCGACAGCATCGACAGCCGCATACGGCATGGCAAGCGCGCGTCCGACATCGCGAACAGCACCTCGAGCCGCCATCGTTCCGAACGCTATGATCTGTGCGACATGATCCGAGCCGTACTTTCTTATAACGTAGTCTATTACCTCCTGTCGCCTATCCTTGCAAAAGTCAACGTCAAAATCGGGCATACTGACACGTTCGGGATTTAAAAACCGCTCAAAAAGAAGGTTATATTTTATAGGATCTATTCCCGTTATACCGATGCAGTATGCGGCGAGACTTCCCGCGCCCGAGCCTCTCCCCGCGCCGACGGGTATACCGTTTCTCTTTGCATAGCTTACATAGTCGTTTACTATCAGGTAATAATCGACGTATCCCATTCTTATGATGGTCGAAAGCTCATATTCGAGCCTGTCAACAAGGCTTTTGTCGGGGTTCGTGCCATACCGTCTGTACAGTCCCTTGTAACATTCATCGCGGAAATATTCAATATGGTCACGCCCGTCCGGAACATCAAAATGAGGCAGCTTTGTCTTGCCAAACTCAAACTCAACATTACAGCGTTCAGCTATTTTAACTGTGTTATCATATGCTTCGGGAATTTCCGGGAAAAGCGCGCGCATCTCCTCCTCGCTTTTCAGATAAAATTCGTCAGTCGGGAACTCAAGAGAGTTTTCCTCCTCGATAGTGTGGTTAGTCTGAATACATAAAAGTATCTTATGTATTTCCTTATCCTCACGCTTAATATAGTGGCAGTCGTTTGTTACTGCAAGCGGGATACCGCACTCCCTTGAAAGCCTTATAATATCGGGGTTTATCCGTTTCTGCTCCGTGATACCGTGATCCTGAAGCTCAAGAAAAAAGCTGCCGTCACCGAAAATCTTCTTATAATACAGAGCTTTTTCCTTTGCAAGAGCATAATTGCCGCGCATAAGAGCCTTGGGTATCTCACCCGCAAGACAAGCGGAAAGTGCGATTATCCCCTCGTGATATTTTTCAAGAAGCTCCTCGTCTACTCTCGGCTTGTTATAAAAGCCCTCGGTCCACGCAAGTGAGACCATTTTTATCAGGTTCTGATAACCTGTATTATTCTCGCAGAGAAGAACCATGTGTCGGTTTTCTCGGTCAAGCTCCGATGTCTTATCGGTATGCTTTCTCGGAGAAACGTAGACCTCGCAGCCGATAATCGGTTTTATCCCCTCCTTTTTTGCCGCCTTATAAAAATCAATCACGCCATACATATTGCCGTGGTCTGTTATAGCAACAGCGGGCTGAGAAAACTCACGCGCAGCCTTTACAAGGCTATTGATCTTACAAGCCCCGTCAAGCAGACTGTATTCGGTATGAACATGAAGATGAACAAAGCCGCTCATAGTCCTATGCACCTCTCAGCGGCTTAACGCCGCATCCTTATAACTTATTCACCGATGTCAAGCAAGCTTGCATCGGGCATTGCTCCGAGTTAAATATTATTTTACTCATAAATCATTTCATATTTAAATTCTATACGTTCTTCGCTTGAGGACTTATTTTTTCTTCCTCCATAAACCTCGGTTCTTTTCATTCCAATTTTTTCCATGACTTTATAAGAGCCGATGTTTTCGCTGTCACAACGCGCCGTAAAACGGTTGACGCCTAATTCCTCCACCGCAAAATTTATTACGGCTCGTGCGGCTTCCGTAGCGATACCTTGATTCCAATAGGGCTTATAAATGATCCATCCGAGTTCCCCCGAACACCTACCATCGTCCAAGTAAAGACTAACCGCGCCAATGTGCTTATCATTTATGCATATTGCAAATTCAAAAAAAGTTGGATCTTCCTTTTCCCATTCCTGTTCAGCTTTTTGTAAAAAGGCAAGCGTATCCTCCAATCGATCATTTGGCAGGTAATACATATATTTAGTATTTTCATAATCAGACGCATATATATGCGTTGTTTGCAGGTATTTCACACCTAAGGGACGCAGTACAAGACGCTCCGTCCTTATCTCGGAAAAATTCTCAGATTTCATAAATACTCCTTGCTTAATACTATCTTTTTACTACAACACCCATAATAAGGTTTTTGCAGTATTGGCACACATAATTTTCATCCACAGCACCTACTATTGAAGCACCGCAGTATGGGCATTGATCTTTAACTATCCTTTTAGCAAGAGCAATCTTCGGCTCGCCGTCGTGCATTTCCAGCGTGCAATGTATGAGATAACCGCGCCGAATGGCGTTTCTTAATTTTTTGAGCTTATGTTTTCCATCCGTCATAATACCGTAGCCGGGCAAATATCCTACACCTGTCAAGGGTGTTTGGAGTCTTGAAAAACAGTTCGAGTAAAAGCCTGCGGCAAAAGCATCTCTCATTTTTTTAAACGTGGTGACCGCAAGCGGCATAAATATAATAAAAACTACGGAGCTGAATACTATTCCGTCAAGTATATCCGCCCTAATCAATTCATAGGAAAACAAATGGTTTTCAGTTGAAAACAAGATTTCCCTCTGATAATTCTCATCGAAATAATGCGGTATTTCGGTCAACGTCATTAACAGACCGATAGCGGCCACAGTCGCGTTTAGAATGTAAAGCGTAGTGAATATTGCCTTCTTGGCAGTGAGCAGCCGCGCCGTATAGTAATCAGGTCTTTTCGAACCCGTTGCAAAATCACTGGTGATATTGTAAAACTTATTGTCAGTCAGTACCTTTGCAAACAAATCTGAGCTTTTGCAGTACGGACAAACTCCCGTGAAGTATATCCTCTTTTCAATATGTGCGCCGCAGTTTCTGCATTCGCACAGACACCTCTTGCTGTAAAGCTCTACGACCTCGCCGCCGTTCTCGTTCTTAATAAGCTTAAAATTTTTCATATAAATCCATCGGTAAAAACGCAGCTGCATTCTCACCATTCGGACGCTTTTTCCTGTAATCTCCGCAAGGTCGCCATATGGTATATAGCCATCGAGATCGCCCTCAAAATAACCTGAAAAGAAGGTGGCGTTTTTAATTTGACACCTTGAGAACGCCATTACGCACAGCATAAAAGCACCTATAATGACCCATAGTATAGAGTCTGCCATCGACACGGCGTGCAGCGCTGTTTCAGGGTCGTCCCTATAATATGTAAATTCAGAAATAATATAAAAGCCGCACTCTAAGACTGCAAGTACACCTATTATTGTTAAAATAACGTTTTTTACCTTCAAAAACTTTATTACCTTTCCCTTGAGATACATTGTATTCTTTATCCTTTCTTAAACAGTTCAAATCAGAGCAACACTCTCGCAGTGCGTTAGCTCTTCAGGTTTTAAGCGGGAGATCGTACTCCCGCTGAAATTTTGATATTATTTATTTTCACTCAATATCTCATCAGCAAGTTCCATAATGCGCGTCATCCGGTGATTCACTCCCGAGCGGCTTATCGGCGGATTAAGCATCTCTCCAAGCTCCCTCAGGCTACTCTCCTGATTCTCCATTCTTAAAACAGCAAGCTCATAAAGCTCCGAGGGCAATGACTCAAGCCCGTGCTTTTTCTTTAAAGCCTCAATAGCGCGGAGCTGCCGTGCCGAGGCCGCGGCAGTTTTATTGCTGTTGGCGGTTTCCGAATTGATCCGCCTGTTTATCCTGTTGCGGACAGACTTGACCATTTTCTCCTGAATGATTTCGAGCGCGGTCATCTGCGCACCGATAAATGTTAGGAAATCTGAAATGCCCTCGCTGTCCTTTAAATATATAACAAAGCTTCCCTTGCGATTTATCATTTTCGGAGCGACCGTCAGCTCGTCTATCTCACTTATAAGATGCAGCACATCCTTTGCGAGATTTTGAAACGGTGAAACAAGCTCAAGGTGATAATCCTTCAGTGGATCAGTAACATTCCCGCATGACAAAAATGCTCCCCTCAAAAATGGCGGAAAACTCTCCTCCGATTCAAAATTTGCTCTGTTAATTCGCAAGCTCAATTCATCATTACGATGACCAAAAAAAGCAAGAAGGGAATTTCTGTCCGGGAAATCAGGTGAGGTGACAGTTATCAGCTTATCACTGCGTTTTTCAAGCTTCAGCGTGATATTAACATCAAAGGCGCTTCCCGTTAAAACAGTAAGCAGCTGCGAATAAAGCCTTGCAACAGTGGAGCTTTCCGTCGCAAGCAAAGTCCTTTCGCCTCGCGGCAGCTTTGAAAAAATCGTCATTCCGTAAGCCTGCGCCTTGACCTGACTGAAAGCCCTGCATTCAATCGCCGCAAGCTCCAGTTTAGCCTCATGTGAAAACGACATATTCCACACCGCCTAATTATTTTTATATCAGGATCTTCTCATATCCCTGTGGTGGACAGATGCACGATATCCCTTTTTCATAAGGTACTCATAAAGATACTGTGCGGTCGCGACGGAGCGATGCTTGCCTCCCGTACAGCCGATAGCTATCATCAGCTGGCTCTTGCCCTCGTCGCAGTACAACGGCAACATATAATCAATAAGCGCTATAAGCCTTTCAAGGAATCCCTTTGTCTGATCCCACTTCATTACGTAATCATAGACATTCTTATCAAGCCCGGTAAAATTTTTAAGCTCCGGAATATAGAACGGGTTAGGCAGGCACCTGACATCAAATATAATATCAGCCTCGGACGGTGTGCCATACTTAAAGCCGAAGGACATACAATTGACAACAAGCCCGAATGCCGCATCACCGAGAAACAGCGCGGATATTCTTTCCTTTAGCTGTGACGGTGAAAGGAATGATGTGTCAATTATATAATCCGCCCTGTCACGCACAGGTTCAAGTATTCCCCTCTCAAAGCTGACGGCATCCGATGTAGAGCCGTGATAAATGTCGCTGAGCGGGTGCTTGCGTCTCGTCTCCTTAAATCTCCTCAGGATAACGTCGTCCTTTGCGTCAAGATAAAGAATTTTGTATTGCTTATTCTCTGTCTTTAATATATCCAAGGATTCAAAAAGCGTGTCAAAAACATCACCGCCTCGAATATCGGTAACTATTGCAACCTTTTTAAGATGCGTATCCGCGGATTTTTCGCAAAGCGAATAGAATGTAGGTATCAGCACCGGCGGAATATTATCTACACAGTAGTAACCAATATCCTCCATTATTCGCATCGCGTTTGATTTTCCCGCTCCGGAAAGTCCGGTTATGATTATAAATTCCATGATAGCACCTCTTTTTACGTTCCGATAAATTTTACCTCACATTGAAGCCTTACACCCTTTTGATTATAAACCTGTTCTTTTACATTTTCAATCAGATCTTTTACATCACTGCACGTTGCGCCGCCCTTGTTTATGATGAATCCTGCATGCTTTTCGCTGACCTGCGCTCCTCCGACGCTCTCGCCCTTCAGACCGCATTCCTCGATAAGCGCCGCCGCATAATATCCCTCGGGACGCTTAAACGTACTTCCGGCGCTGGGATAATCGAGAGGCTGCTTGCTTTTGCGTCTGCGCATAAGCTCATCCATTTCTTCACGAATACTCCTTTGGGCTTTATGCTCCAGCTTAAAGAATACATCAGTAATTATTTGATTTTTACCGCTAAAAGCACTTCTGCGATACCCGAAGTCAAGCCCGCTGCCCTCATAGCGCTTTCTGTTGCCATTCTCATCTATATACATCGCAGACACGGCAACATCCTTTATCTCTCCGCCATAAGCGCCCGCATTCATAAATGCCGCGCCGCCTACCGAGCCGGGAATACCCCAAGCGAACTCAAGACCTCCGAGAGAATGATCAAGCGCAAAGCTGCATAAGGACGCAAGCGAAGCTCCCGCTCCGCAGCGAATCAAACAGTCATCTACAAGGCTGATACTCTTAAACTCGCCCCCAAGCCTTATTACAGTTCCCCTTATCCCGTTGTCGGAAACAAGGAGATTAGAGCCTTTTCCTATTATATAGTAAGGAATTTCACGTTTTCGGCATATTTTAAGGAGTTTTATAAGCGCGGCAGAATTTTGAACCACACAGTAGGCGTCGGCATTCCCGCCTATTTTAAAGCTTGTATGTCTCCGCATAGGTTCATCAAAATATGTAACAATACTTTTCTCATCGAAATCGTTCAAAAAATCATAGATAAAATTATTCATAGATAAAACCTTATTAAAGAGGTATATTCCTTTCTCTGAGATATGACTTAAATCTGTTTACATCGGAATTTACGATAAGCTCCTGCGGAAAGTCAATTTCCTCGAGCATTTTCATGGCATCAGTGACCTCCCCCACTCTCGTACTGAAATGGGCGTCGGAGTTTACCACTATCGGTATTGAAAGCCTTTTGCAGATTTTTGCTATTTCTAAGCAATTATGTATGGAATCAGGACGTGAGAAAAACGAATTGTTGTTTATCTCAACAAGCTTTCCCTTTTCCGCAAAACGTTTTAGAACTGTTTCATAATCATATTTAAACTTTTCTCCGCCGCTGTGACCTATAACTGTGACAAGGGGATTTTCCGCAATGTTCAACCAAAGCTTGGTGCATTTTTCTACTGAAAACTGCGTTTCTTTTATTGTTCCGCTATGAATGGATGCGACTACCCAATCAAGTCTTGACAGAATATCGTCATTCATATCAAGTTCTCCCTCAAAATTAAGGATATTCGCTTCTATCCCCTTTAATACCCTGACGCCCATAAATATCTGTGGAATGACATGAAGATTTTTGAAATAATAATAATGAGGCGCGCCGGGCATGGCTAGCGAATGGTCGGTTATCGCAACGGCATAAAGCTCCTTTTCCGCGGCTGCCATTACCATCTCGGTAACGGTTGAGTATGCGTGTGTGGAGGCAATGGTGTGACAGTGAGTATCGGCAATAATTTTCAAAAGCGACCCTCCGAACTATAGTTCCAAATCTATGCTCTGCTTTTTGGTCGTTTCCGACTCATACACAAGACCGAGACTCGCAAAAAGCTCCTGAGCGGCATTGTAACCCATCTTCTTCTGCCTGTTATTCATAGCGGCGACCTCAATAATAACAGCAAGGTTACGGCCGGGCTTGACAGGAATAGTGAGAATAGGAACTTCAATACCAAGTATGTCGGTCATTTCGTTGTCTATACCCATTCTGTCATATACCTTTTTATTATCCCAAAGTTCAAGGTTAATGACCATGTCAATATTCTCCGTCATCTTAACAGAGCCCATACCAAATATACGACGAGCATTGATAATACCTATGCCTCTCAGCTCAATAAAGTGGCGTATATTTCGTGGTGCCGCACCGACCAGTGATTTCTTGGACACGCGGCGAATCTCGACCGCATCGTCAGCTATAAGTCTGTGACCGCGCTTGATAAGCTCTATTGCCGTTTCGCTTTTACCTACTCCACTGTCGCCAACGATAAGCAGTCCTTCACCGTAAACTTCAACAAGAACACCGTGTCTCGTGATTCTCGGAGCAAGCTCTACATTCATATATGATACTATCGCCGCCGAAACCTCGCTTGTTGCGTCAGCTGTACGCAAAATCGGTATTTTATGATTCTCGGCAGCCGCCATAAGTTCATTATACGGCACTATATTCCTTGTTACGATAACAGCGGGAGGCTTGAGGGCAAATATTCTGTCAATAACATGCAGTCTTTGCTCGGAGCTGAATTTATTAAGGTAAGCGTTTTCAGTATTTCCGAGAAGAAGAAGTCTTGAATTGTCAAAATAATCAAGAAATCCTGTAAGCTCAAGTCCCGGACGAAGAATATCTCTTGAGGATATCAGAATATCATCGGGATTTCCCGGCATATATGCTGTGTCAAGTTGAAGCTCTTTTATAACATTTGTGAGAGTAACCGAAAAATTATTTTCCATAGTATAATAGCACCTCGCAGCAATATGGTTTAATTCACATTTAGTTATATTATACATTATCCGAAACGAATTTTAAAGTATTATCCCGAAAAAATATGATAAATGTTAATTGCAATATAAAATGTATCAACTAAAAATATTTGTAAAAAATATTTCAAGTCCTATTGCAATCAATATTATGCCTCCCAATATTGACGCCTTGTTTGAAAACCTTGTTCCGAATTTTTTGCCAATGATAAGACCTGCCGTACATATGATAAATGTCACAAGCGCTATAATTAACGCGCAGACGAGCGACATAATAAGATCATACTCGGATATAGTAAAACCCACGGACAGCGCATCTATCGAGGTCGCCACCCCCTGAACGATCAGTCCTCCCAATCCTACCTTAGTTTTTTAGCAACAACGTTTTTATTTTTTATTCCCTCTGCAAGCATTTTTCCACCGATAACAAGCAGCAGTATCAGCGCTATCCAAGGTATAAATCCTTTAATTATTTCAAAATACTGTACTACGGTATTTACGCATATCCATCCAATCATTGGCATCAAAGCCTGAAAAAACGCAAAAACTGCCGCAATCACGAATGTCTTTTTTCGTTTCATCTCAGGCTCGTTCAACCCGTTTGCAAGAGATACAGAAAAAGCATCCATAGCAAGTCCTACTCCGAGTAAAATACTGTTTGAAAAAAATAAAATATTCCACTCTATTTTTTGTTCCTCCGAATTTTATAAATAGCAAATAAAAAAACCAAGTACAGCATAAAACTATACTTGGTTAATAAACAAAATATAAACCTCATGTATAGCTTTTATGTTATACATGAGTCTCGCAATTTAAAGCAAGCCAGACCCTTCGGCCAGTATGTTGACTTGCTGCGCAGTACGCTTGCTACTCCCTCATGGGGTATAAAGTATTTTATCATAACTTTTATATGTTGTCAATTTTTATATAAAAGCATCTTATGAGATCCTAGAAACATTTCTTACATCAATTATCGTCTGATAAAGCAGACTTTTTAAGAACCAAATAAAATAAAAAATCAATTATTTTTTTGTTTAGTTTAACGGTTGACTTTTTTTATTATAGGCTGTATGATAACTTTGAGTGATTTTATGTCGTATTTTATTGAATCTTGCTAATTGTGCATTATAAAAATCCTTCTATTTTATTTGAATTAAACCTAAATCGATATATTAAACTATTTTACTTAGGAGAGTTGTATTCTATGAGCTTGGTAACGCTTAAGCTTCAAAACCTTATTTTTCCGAATAACAAATATTTGAATGAGCATTGGTGGCTTCAATATCGCGGCGATAGAATGTTCTTTAATAATGAAAGAAAATGCTATATCCTTCCTCAGTATCGCTTTTCTGAATTTTTCACATACTTTAATTCTTTTTCGATTAAAAAATGGAAGCACTATACTAACATTTCTAATGTCTCACTTCACTTGAAGATCAAAGGTCATTTTTTTATAAATACATTTGGTCACTATATAAGAAACAATATTATTGAAAAGGAAATTTCCGATGATATCTATTATAATTATGATGAACCTACGGAACTTGTGATCAACTTTGAGCAGGAAAGAAGTTCTGTTGTTGCTTTTCAGATTTCTGCTCTTTCCGAATGTGAGATTTATTTCGGATATTATGCGACAGAGATCGATGAGGAGTTTGTTCGTAATGTTGATATATCCATTGCTACGACTACCTTCAAAAAAGAGGAATATATCACTAAAAACGCAGAAATGCTAAAAAAAGAAATTCTTTACTGTGACGAGGATTTTTCAGAACACTTCTTCGTAAATATTATTGATAATGGCAGAACACTTAACCCCAAGGACTTTAACGGAAGCAGAATGCGTGTTTTTCCTAACCAGAATGTCGGCGGTTCGGGAGGCTACGCGAGAGGTATGATCGAAGCCCTGAGGAATAAAAAAAAGCCTACCCACATTTTGCTTATGGATGACGATGTTATTATCAATCCTGAAAGCTTTAAGCGCACGTTCTATCTTCTCAGACTTTTAAAGGACGAGTTTACAGATTATTTCATCAGCGGGGCAATGCTGTTCTACGAAAAGATGAATGTACAGCATGAGGACGTTGGATATGTTCACAAGGATGGCTCATATGGTCCGCAAAAGCCCTCATTTGAGCTGCAGAAATGGGATTCCGTTGTCCGCAACGAGGAAAATTTCACAGAATATGACGACCGATATGCCGGTTGGTGGTATTGCTGTATTCCCACAAAATATATCGAGGAAAATAATCTTCCCCTTCCGCTCTTTATTCGAGGCGATGACGTCGAGTACAGCCTGAGAAATAATGCTAAATTCATAACGCTTAACGGTATATGCATATGGCATATGGGGTTTGTTATGAAATATAATGCCGCTATGGAGTTGTATCAGGTACACAGAAACAGTTTGATATTTCAAGCGTTTAGTGGTGTTTGCCCTGATATTGATTTTATCGAGAGAATCACAGACTTCTTTAAGGTCGAGATTCGCAGGTTTAATTATGACAGCTGTGAGTTGTTGCTCGAATCCATAGACGACTTCCTGAAAGGACCTGACTTCCTGCTCAAACCTGATGGTGAGCGTATTATGAAGGAACACAGCGCATTGAATGAAAAGCTTACACCGCTTTCTGATTATCCCGATATTCATGTAGATATTGATTCAATTTATAAATTTGAGCCGTTGAAGTTCTGGCAAAAAGTATTCTATAAACTTACCTATAACGGACATATTTATCCCAAATTTTTGCTTAAAGATGAGCCGGGCGTTATCGCATACGACTGGTTTAACTGCCCCAAAAAGCAGTATAAAAGAAAGGTTTTGCTCTCTGTGAATCCGTATGAAAACACAGGTGCGATACGCGTACTTTCACGCAAAAGGTTTCTCAAACTCCGACATCACTATAAAAAAACCATGAGAAATTACAATAAAAATCACAAAAGGGTCGAAAAGCAATATAGAATTCAAAGAGAGAAGTTTACCTCATATGAATTTTGGATGAAATACCTTGGAATAAAATAAAAGCAGCCGCACGTCAGTAAAAAACGTGCGGTTGCTTTTATTTTGCGTCATATCTTGAAAAATAGATCTCCCAAAATTCTCGGGACATAAGCATACTTTGTTTTTGAATATATTCTTTGCGAATTTTCCTGTATTTAAAAATAAATTTAAAAAGCATACGTATAGTTTGAAAAATCACCCAAAGCAGCTTTCTTTTTTTGCGCTTGGTAACAAAGCATATTGAACCGTCTTCTTTAATATGATAAGCAAATCTTGCTCTATAAAGCTTATTTATGTCTGTATCCATCAGATCGAGCTTGACACATTGATTTTTTGACGGCAGAATATTCCCGCCCAAAGTAATATAATACAAAAGATTGCTTACAGGATCAGGATTTTCTATTATTTTAGCGTTGCCTATCATACTTGTATCTGTTTGCGGCTTAGTTTGTGCTGAAAGGCTGATATTATATTCCGCCGGGTCAATACTCAAAAGCCAATCAGGACCTTTTAAAAAGTCGTCATAGGCCCTGACAACAGCCTCAGCGAGGAAATACCTCTGAAAAAGCGTAAGCTTACTAATGCTGGCCAACAGCTTTCTTATATTAGTTATTATACCGAGCTTGGGATTGTGCAGCGCTGTATTTATCAGTTCATTACGCTTTATGTAATATTCAAAGTGACCGACATACTTATTCTCAAAGCCGTCATGCCATACGGCGATACCATTCATGGTGATTATAGGCCGCCTGCACCGTACTCCATATTCCACATCATCGCTCTTGATAAAAAGAGGCAGAGGATAGCCGTATTTCTCTCCGAATGATGTGGGAAAGCAGCAATACCACCACGCCTGATAGTCGGGTATGGGCAGTTCCTCGTTGGCAAAAACATTAGCTTTTTCGCGCATATCTTTTTCATGACCAAGAGGGGTGAGATAAAAACCGTCCCAAAGCGCGCCGCACTCATACTGAATATATTGCTCCTCAGAAGGAAGCATTGCACCGCCGATAAAGGATTCATAGTATTCCTCTCTCAAGATATTAAGAAAAGAAAATGTTTTTAAAACCACATTGGTGTCAAGGGTTATATCGTCATCAAGGAATATGATATGCGTACAACCCGCTTTTGTTGCTTCGAGAAGCCCTCTGGCAAAGCCGCCGCTGCCACCGCAATTCGGGTTACTTATTATATGTATATCATCGTCAGAAAGTGTCTGAGGCAGCGTATCACCGTTATCAGCAACGAATATTATAAGCGGGAGGGAGTATTTCTTTTTAAATTTTTTAAGACGCTCTATGTTTGGAATAATATATTTTTCGCGTTTATACGTGCAGAATGAGGCGGCGAGTAAAATATCCCGCTTTGGAGTTATATCGGTTTCATAGCGTCCCGAATTTATTATACAGTCGCTTTTTGCATATATTTCCGCATAGTATACTTCTCCGTCGCTAGCGTTTTTTATTGAAAAATTGATTTTGTGTGTAACGTTATATTGAGAAGATATTCGCTTAGAAGAAATAATATCACCGTTTTTGTTTTTTATATAAATATCGGCTGTTCCTTGAAATTCCAATGACAAGGTTATATTTTCGGCAATAGTATATTTTCGGTATTTTCCGGCGGAAAAACAATTAAAATATGTACAAAAACTGCAAACAGTGTTTCCTTTAACAGACAGCGAGTGATTATTATTATCCACACCCTCACCGTTGTAATAAAGCCTGTATTCAGATGTGAGAACAGGAAAGGACAGTTCAAAAAGTATCATATTTATAACACTACCCTTCATACAGTATGGTATTGAGATAATATGCTGTAAAAATTGGGCTGTCGCATTAAGATTGGAGAAATAAATACACTAAATGCAGTCAAAATTTAGTTTTAGGTCAAGCCTTTTTCAACAGGCTTGCGGTTTCCAAAGGCAGAGCCTTTGGTTTCCGTCCGCAGACGGCGAAATCATTAGCGTGAGAAAATCTACGCAAGGGTGAATTTCAAAAACAGTCCGGTGGACTGTTTTTGAAAGAGGGACGCCCTGCGATAGAGGGCGTCCCTGCTAACGATTTGTAGTATTTCACCTAGCCGTCTGTTGCTGCGATATTTATTTAGTGTAATATTTCAGAACTATAACAAATGGGGTATCGCTTAAGTTTATTAAAACTTAATGCGACAGCCCCATTTTTTATTCACCAAATTCTTTTGCGACTTCATCAAATACAGCGGCTATAACCTTGTCCATGTCGTAATATTTGTAGTTACCGAGACGACCGCCGAAGATGACGTTTTCTTCCTTATCCGCCAGCTTTCTGTATTCGGCATAGAGATTATTATTCCTATCATCATTGATCGTGTAATACGGCTCATCGCCCTTTTTCCATTCTGACGGATACTCGCGTGAAATGACCGTTTTAGGCTGCTTGCCATATTCAAAGTGCTTGTGCTCTATAATTCTTGTATAAGGAACCTCGCGCTCGGTGTAGTTGACAACAGCATTACCCTGATAATTTTCCATATCGAGGACCTCAGTTTCAAAGCGTACGGAACGATATTCAAGGACTCCGAGACGATAGTCGTAGAATTGGTCTATCGGACCCGTAAAGAGCGTTCTCTTAACGTTCTGAGCGTTATCCTTTATCCAATCAAAATAATCTGTATCTGTGAGGACCTCAATACCCTCCAGCATTTTTTCAATAATCTTCGTATATCCGCCTATAGGAATACCCTGATAGCGATCGTTAAAGTAGTTATTGTCAAATATAAACCTCAGAGGCAGACGCTTGATTATAAATGCGGGAAGATCCTTGCAGTCACGACCCCATTGTTTCTCCGTATAGCCTTTGATGAGTTTCTCGTAAACATCCTTACCGACGAGTGAAAGAGCCTGCTCCTCAAGATTCTTAGGTTCTGTAATGCCGAGGTCGGCGATCTGATCTGCGATTATCTTCCGCGCCTCGGCCGGAGTTTTAACGCCCCATAGCTTTGAGAACGTGTTCATGTTGAAAGGAAGATTATAAAGCTCGTCCTTATATATTGCAACAGGAGAATTGATATAGTTGTTAAAATCAGCAAAGCTCGTTATATAGTCCCATATTTTTTTATCGCTCGTGTGAAAAATATGAGCTCCGTATTTGTGAACGTTAATACCCTCAATATTCTCACAGTAGATGTTACCGCCGATATGACTTCTCTTGTCAATTACAATACATTTTTTGCCTCGTTTTTTTGCCTCATAAGCGAACATAGCTCCGTAAAGGCCGGCGCCTACAATAAGATAATCGTACATTTACTTCAACCTTTCATTATTTTTCTCAGTATATTTCTTCTGAAAGTTCCAGGAGGAAATATTGCGTTGCCTAATCTGCTGCAGGAAAAGTTTTTTGTTGCGCCGCCTTCTTTGGAAAAATGAATCCGTGGAAGTTCAGCCCAATCAAGTACACCCTGCTGCTTGATATATGTCATATAAACTCCGAATAGCTGCTCGCCCATCATTCCGTCATCACGAGGAAGTCTACCCATTAGGTTATCATCAACATACGAAAGTATGGAAAACAGCCATTCGCAATAATTGTTAAAGACATCGCTGCGCATTATATACATATTGCAAAAATAAAGCATATTACTGCTCATATAGTTATCAAACGCAGATAAAAAATCAGGATAATACTTCGTTATCGCGTTTTTCATAAGTTCAAGCTCTCGTTTACCATTTTTTTGAGTTTTTATAAATCGCTTTTGCGCGTTATCAAACATTTTTTCAGGCAGCACGGCTATTATAGGATATTTTTCAATAATCTCCAGAATATGGCTTACTTCATAACAGTATTTTTTGAGAACCGACTCTGACGGCGATTTTTCTACAATATAAGGCCGTGGAAACGACTTGCTCTTGTATTTTTTATCCACCAGGTATTTTCGGTTAAAGGACATATAACGTCTGGTATGAAAAAAACCAAAATATTCAACATCGCAATTTTTCCAAGCGTAATATTGAGCAGTAAGCTCACAGTAGAATTGATTTTTTTCAGAAATATTTTCCCCGATGTTATCGCCAAGCATTCCGTCAAAAACACTATCCGCCTGAGCTGCACCCACATGTATATTGTGTAGAAAAGGTAGCGGAGGTTTATCACTCTCGTGTGAGCATGAAATAAAGATGGTAAGCTTATCACTCAAGGACTATCACCTAAAAACTTCGAATCATAGGTATATTATAATACATTTCGTTTATATTATCAAGAGTTTTACACTGATTTAACGCAAAAAAACAGCGAACCGCCTAAGCGATCCGCTGTCCAAAAGACATAATAAATTTTAAATTAAATTATTTAGATGACTTTTTAGCTTTAGATGTAACAACAACCGTAGCGAGAGCCGCAACTGCGATTGCACTTACAACAATGATAAGCGTAGCGGAAGCATCGCCTGTAAGAACGCCCTTACCATCATCGTTATTATTGTCAGCGGGCTTACCGTTGTTATCGCCGTTGTTATTGTTGTTGCCGTTATTATTGTCTACGATCTCAGCGAGAACATATGTTGAGAAATGAGGAGCTGTGAATGTAACGTTGCCGTCAGCGAAAGTAGCGTTTACATCCTCAAGACTCTTGGTCTCAGGATTGTAATAGAAGAGTGTGTTGCAGTTGCCGACATTCTTGATAGTAACAACAATGTCTTTGCCTGTTGCATCGAGTACATCACCGGTATTATGATCTGTGAAGAAGAGATCGATAGCTTTTGAATCCTTAACTGTAGATGAAGAATCCAAATTCTGAAGAGCGCTGATGACATCAGCATTTTCAATGACAACTGCATTAAAATCAACCCAATCGACATCGAATGCGCCTGCGGGAATTGTGACGTCAACAGTCAGATCAGCAGTAGGAAGTTCGACAACGGCTTCAGTAGGATCTGTAGCGGAAAGCTCAATAGCAACCTTTTCAGACTCTACAATGTCACCGTCAGAATAGCCGATACCTGTAGCGCCGACTGTGACAGCTGTTAATGTTGCAACTGCTGTTGCAGCGGCAACGGTGGTTAAAAGACGTTTTGAAATGTTCATTGAACATCCTCCTATAAAATATATTTATTATGCTTTTGACATTGACATAATACCACAAAATATATTAAAGTGTCAATAGTAAATTCTGTTTTTTTTTTATGCGATGTTACAAACTAATTACAAAATATAGTGTGATTTTATACAAATTGTTTTTGTTAAGCGCTAAGCCATGTGTTATATGGAACCACACCGTGAGCATTTTCGCTTAGTCCGTAGATGAAAGAAAAATACGAAATGCCTAAAATCATTAAGAGAACAAGGGACGCAATTATTTGTTTCTGCTTTTGCGTCTTATTGGCAAGCCTTTTTATACCCTTATCTGTAATGCAGAAGCCTTTTTCCTTTATTGACAAATATATCTCGGGGACAAGAAGTATAAAGAATATAAGCGTATAATAAGACAGCCTTTCAATTATACCGTGCCTCATCGCGGTTATAAAAAATAATCCGGTGATGATCGTCATGTTTATGAGGTATTTATTTTCGTCACTCATATTGATCGTGTACTTTGACAGCAAAAAGGCGATTATTGCTATCGCGGTCGGCAGGATCGCATAGACAAACGATATGCCTTCCGTAACGAATATTGAGCGGTTATACTCCTCATGCAGGAACTTGGTGAGAATGTTTATAAGGTCTGTTGACGAAATATAGAAAATAAGCAGAAAATAGGCATATATGATCATACCCTGAGGCTTTATCTTCATTTTGATAATGAAGTAAATGGGTATCATAATAAGCACCGTTTGATGGAATAAGGACGCGATTAAAATAATTACCAAAAACTTGAAAAATTTCTTTTTCTTTATGAAGTGCCATGACAGCATAACCAATGATACGGCGACAGCCTGACGCATAAAGTTCATTGTCATAAAGAAAAGAAATGTATTGACATATAATACCGTTGAGATCCACGGGATCTTAGAATTTTTATAAATGAATATTGCAGCGGGGACGAGCGAAATAACAGCAAAAAAAGCCATATAATAGTAGAAGTTTGGAAAAACAAGACCTAATACCTTTGTCAAAAGTACAAAGCCTATTTCCCAATCCTTGTACTGAAGGGTTTCAAAGCCCTCCATGTGCATATTGAATTCCCCTGTCGCGTACATATTGTAGTCATAGCCTATTTTATAGCGGAAAATGGAAATAGCAAGCAACTGCGAAAAGGCAAGTATTACAAAAATAAGATTTTTCTTTTTTGACGGCTTTTTAAAGCAAAATATCGCAGCCCAAATCAATATTAAAATGTTATTAAGATGATAAATCAGCATGTTGTTCCTCCAAGTTAAAATCCGTTTTTGGAAAAAATTCCTTTTGTCAGCGTCATAAAAAGTATTTTTATGTCAAAGGACAATGTCCAGTTTTCTATATAATACATATCATATTTTATTCTTTCCTCAATAGAGGTGTTTCCTCCGCGCAGATCATTTACCTGCGCCCAGCCGGTCATACCGGGCTTTACATAATGCTTGAGCATATACTGCGGAATCGACTTTCTGAATTCTTTTACAAAAAAAGGCGTTTCTGGACGAGGTCCTACAAGGCTCATATTCCCTTTAAGCACATTAAAAAGCTGTGGCAGCTCGTCGATACTGAATCTTCTTATAAACCTTCCTACTTTTGTACATCGTTCGTCATCTTTTTCTGTCATTTTGTCGGCAATTTCGGAATTTTCCTTCATGGAACGAAACTTGTACATAATAAACTTTTTTCTGTTAAAGCCGACACGCTCCTGCTTATATATGACCTTACCATCGGAGGTGGCCTTGATCGCAATGGCAACGCCGAGCATTAAGGGAGAAAATAGTATTATGCAAATTATTGAAATAACGACGTCACAAAGCCTCTTGATAAACGCGTTGAATTTATTGTCCAACGGTACTTTTCGCAGGCTTATAACAGGAACCGAGCCAAAGCTGCTGACATAAATTCTTGACGAAAACGCGTTAAATATATTTGGGATTATCGAAGTCTTGATCCCTGCTTTCTCACATTCACTGTAAATCCTTAAAAGTTTCTGTTCGTTGCTGTCGTTTATCATAAAAACAGCCTCATCTATTGAGTTTGCTTCAAGATAACGTGGGATAGCCTTGAAAATTCCGAGATATGGGTATTGGGGTATCTGCGACGTTTTATCGTTAAAATACCCCAAAATTTCATACCCGTATGAGGAATTGGCTTTTATGCTTTCAATGAATTTTTCAGTACAATTATTTATTCCTATGATTACTATAAATTTTTTGTTATAGCCTTTTTTGCGCAGATACCTCAGCAATTTTCTGAGAAAAAACCTGTAAGAAACGATTATAACAGTATTTACTATAAAAAGAATTATTAAAAATATCTGTGTGTTATATATATTATTTATTATAAGGCAGGTCAGTTCAAGTGCAAAAAAGGATACCATGTTGGCCTTGAGGACATTGACTGCCTCGTAATAAAATCGAGTTGTCCTGTGCGATGAGTACAAATCAAACAGCTTATAGAATATTAAATGTGTAACAATAATTATCAACGAAAATATTATAAGAGTTACTATATCCTCTTTATGAAAAATATCTTCAAGTGATTCCTGAACACTTTGTGACAGAAGATATGTAATAATGATACTTATAGATACCGAGACAGCATCAATAAGTACATTTATAACACTAAATTTTCGCTGATTCTGCTTTATCATTCTACTTCACTTCCAAATATCGGAGGTAATTTTCGTATGCACCAATAAAATCATTTTATCCTGTATAACTCAGGCAATATGTCCCCGCCTCTCATGCGGCTTACGCTGCGCCTGCGGTGTTGAATGAAGGGTCAAGCAAATTATTGAATTATTCATACATTTCCTCACGCTGTCTTTTTTTAATGAGAAACTTTTTGTATTTTACAGTGAACCACAGCAAAATAACGAGAATAGATAAAAATATAAACGCTATAATCAGCATGCTGTATTGGTCTGATTCCACTTCACGCACAGTGATCCTGCAAACAGCCTTACTTTTTGAATCAGGAGTAGTATATACAATATCCGCATATCCGCTTTTGACAGCTACAATTTCTCCGTTGTCATTTATATCAACTACAGATTTATCGGTGGATGTAACCTTGAGCTTTGAAACATCAGCATCACGCGGCGTTGTAATTATTTCAAGCGATTCTATATCTCCAACATTCATCAGTAAATACTCGTCTGTGAGTTTGACCTCCGTAGGAGTCGTACTTTTATCAGATCTGAGTTCGCCGTCTATTGTCAATAGTGAATCACCGTTAATTATACCGGTTATCTTTATATCCTTACCTGATATTGTAATGCTACCACTGTTAATGACTTTTTTGGCAGTTGGACTGTAATATGCAAGAGTGTATTTGCCGTTCGGTATACCCGAGAAAGTAAATTTACCAAAGGAATCTGTTTTAACAGTCGAAAAATAGTTCTTTTTATCTGATTTAGTGCAAAGTGCAACTATTGTATTCTTATATACTTTATTCGAGGAATCAATAAGAGAGCCGGATACGCTGTGGCCCGAATGAAACTTGCTGCCCTCACCTACGTTCACGGTGCATTTTTTTGTTGTTTTGCCGAATGTTGCGCTGATCGTTGCAGTTCCTTCGCTCACTGCCTCGATTCTGCCGTATCTGTTTACGGCTGCAATGTTATTGTCAGAGCTTTTAAAGGATGCCGCCTTGGTAAAGACATACTCACCCTTATTGTAGGTATAAAATAAAGATGACACACTTCCCGTCCTGAGTGAAATAGTATCGTCTTTAAGATCTATAACCTCGGTATCAGTATTTTCAGTAACAGTGACCCGGCAGGTTGCAAAGCTGAATCCGTCATCACTTGTAACGGTAATATATGTCGAGCCTTTTCCTACTGCAAGTATAAGTCCGCTGTCGGATACATTTGCAACCATGGTATTATCTGAGTAAAACGTCGCACCCTGTGATGCTTCTTCGGGTACGATTTCCCATTGTAATTGGTATGACTTACCTGATGATAGTGTTATATCATTAGTATTTAAAATTATGCCCTCCGAATTTACTGCGAAAGCAGTGAAGCGGGGCAAAGATAAAGAAATAATCATAAGCATAAATACACTTATGATTTTCATAAGCGAGATGCGCGGTTTAGTGTGCATTATTTAACCTCCCATTGATTCCGCGTGACTTGCGGGCGTATCGGCAAATTTGCCGAGATAATATTCCAGCAAGGCATCGGTTACATTATCCGAATTGTATTTATCATCAAGATATGTATTGCGGCGAATAGCTTCATAATTATCTTTGTCCTCAATTTTTATCATATTCTCAAGGAGACTTGTCTCATCGTTGTCATCAAAGAGCAGCCCGTTGAATCCGCTGTGTATCAGATCCGAGTGTCCCTTTACATCAGAGGCTATGACAGGCACGTTGCATTCGAGAGCCTCCATAATATTAAAGGGAAGTCCCTCGGATCTGCTTGCCGATATGACAGCCTGAGAAGCTCTGTACAGAATATTTGTATCAGCTATATGACCCAGAAAACGAACCCTGTGAGAAATCTCTTTATATTCTGCGAGCCGATTTGCTTCATCAAGCATCTCGCCTGTTCCGGCGAATAATAAAAGCGATTTTGGATATTTGATCAAAAGATCTGAAAAGGCGTTTATTATCAGAGTTTGATTTTTTCTGGCAGAAAATTCACCTACACAGAGAAAGAGAAAATCATCTTTACCCGCGCCGATCGAACTGCGAAACAAATCGATATTATCACTCTCAAGAACGGGAAAACGCTCAACATCAAGCCCCATGCCGTTTATGGCTCTTATGTCACGACACAGACTGTACTTTTGCGCGATCTCATAGTCCTCATGATTCATCGTCAGCAGCAAATCAACATAAGAAGAAGTAGCGCTTTCAATTTTTCGGTAAAATTTTGATTTTTTTGAGCTGTTATCCTTAAAAAGATAGCCGTGACATATGTAAATATGATACGGTCGCTCCTTACTCAATAGAGAAAGCGCAAGGCGCGTCATGATTCCTGCCAATGTTGTGTTCGATATAACAACATCATAATTCTCTTTTATTATCAATCGAGAAATCTTTCTTATAGTATTGAAATTTTTCGGAGAATAGATTTTTTTCTTGAATGTCATATCATATGAATTATCACAATGTTCGGGGGAAACAGTCCCCTCTGAAATGACATCAACGATATGGCCTCTTCTGCGAAGCTCATCAATAGCAGGCAGATGAAAATTTTCTATATGAGAGGCTCGTGATGCGGTAAATAAAAATTTAAGCTTTTTCATACCATACTTTTATTTTTTTCTTGATTGAGATGAGCTTGTTCGATAATATACTTTTTATAAGCTAAACATACATCTTTCGCCGCGCCCGATCGAACAACTCGTCCGTTTTGAAGCCAGAGAGCCTTTTGGCACATATTTACAACCTGACCCAAACTGTGGGAAACATAGAGTACCGTTGTGCCCTCCTTGAGCAGATTAGCAAGTCGATCCTGGCACTTTTTTCTAAAGCGCGCGTCGCCTGCGGCTAGGATCTCGTCTGCAATGACTATATCGGCATGTACCGAGGTTGCGATAGCAAAGCCTAATCTGGCGGCCATACCTGATGAAAAATTCTTTATCGGGACATCAACAAAATCCTCAAGTTCCGCAAAGGATATTATATCATCAAAGCGTTTTTTCATGAATTGTTTTGTGTGACCATGCATCGCGCCGTTAATATATATATTTTCTCTTGCGGTAAGATTAGAGTTAAAGCCGCCGCCGAGAGCTATGAGAGGGGCGATGGAACCATTTGTATATACTGTTCCGTAAGTGGGTTCCATGATACCGGCGACTAGCCTGAGCAGCGTCGATTTTCCCGCGCCATTATTGCCTATAAAACCCATGGATTCGCCGCGCTTGAGCTCGAACGAAACATTTTCAAGCGCCCAGAATTCATCAAAAAACAGTTTGCCCTTGATCATATTTATAACATATTCTTTAAGGCGTGTTTCTTTGTTTCTGCTAAGGTTAAACATCATGTAAACGTTGTCAACCTTGACTGTTGTGTCAGACATGTTTTTTCTCCTTTTTATAGATAGTTATAAAATTTATTTCTCTTATCCTTAAATACGAATATACCAAGCATCAATGTCAGTACGGCAAAGCTGGTGGCAATGATCAAAGTTTTCTCGGTCGGTATCGTGTTATAGATAAAGACATCTCTTATCATTTTTACGTAAATATAGATAGGATTAAGCTCAAATAAAAATCTGTATTCGATCGGAATTATCTCTATCGGGTAAAATATCGGTGTAAGAAAACCGAGCATATATGTGAATATACCGTAAAGGTGTTTAAGATCTCTGAAAAATACCCCGTATGAAGCAAGCATCAATGAACATCCCGTTGTAAACATTAACAAAAGGATCAACGGAAGCGGCATTAACAGAATAGTAATATGAAACGGCATACCAAGAATAAGCGCAAGTACAAACATAGGAATTTCAGAAAACAAAAGAGTTATAAACGATATTGATACATCTGATAAACAATACATATATTGCGGAAGCTTAAATTTTCTAAAGACGCTCGCGTTTCCGTAAACCGTGGAAATTGCCTGCCTGGTCGAGCCGGTAAAAAACGCAAGCATAACACGACCTGAAATATTATATATGGGATAATACTCTATGTCCCTTTTAAATGCCGTTGAAAAAATCAACGTCATTACCAGTGCCATCAAAAGAGGATTTAATATTGTCCATAAAACACCGAGAAAGGACTTGTAGTATTTAATTTTAAAATCTTGTTTTATAAGCTCCTTCAAAAAAGGAAGGTAGTCCATAAATTCATTTAAGTACTTAGCTTTTGTCATCTGATCCTCTCCATTTTTTATTTAATTATCCAATGTAGATTATAGCACTTAATATACTCTTATGTCTATACAAATAGTTTAACAATTTTTCTTTTTTCGCCCAAAACCCGTAAAAATAAGCAGAGCAGTGTTATTATTAAATTGTGGAAGTTTACTAATTAAGCTAATTAGTATGGATATGCAACTTAGAAAGATATAAGGAATTTTAATATTCCTTCAAGATTATAAAATATATTTCGTTAATTATAAAACTTTTTTGAAAAATTATTTATTTTTTAAAAAATAATCCAAGGTATAAATACTGCCATGTATTCTACTGTAATGCATAATGCTGATATTTGTACTTACAGGAAGCAGCCCTTAAAAACGTAATGAGCTGTTTAAGACGTAGTTTGTAAATCGGAAATCTATATATAATACATTTATTATATATCATATTTTTGCTAAGTTGAATAATAAAAATACCGGACAGGGCAAAAAAATACAGACTCATATTGCGAGCCTGTAGTGCAATGTTAAGTGACAAAAAACAATGGCAAGGCAATAGTCAAGTATATGATAGCACAAAATTCAGAAAATGTACGCCTAAATTATGAGGAAAGACTGAAAATCAAAGCAAGTAAATTCCACAATGGAATTTACTCAATTTACAGTGTTATTTTGACTGAATTTTATACTTGCGATTGGCAAATCTTTGTGGTACAATATTAACTAAACGCAATGACGAAGAGAGTAGTCATATTTTTATTGCACTCAAAGAGAGAAACCGCCGTCGGCTGTAAGCGGTTTTGTGTGCCGTATGTGATGAAGTTCACTTCCGAGCGGCTTCGCTGAAATATCCGTATAGAGATTCAGTAGGTGTTGACGGTAAGTCCCGTTACAGGCTTAACAAGTGTTTGCTTTTGGCAAAAATAAGGGTGGTACCGCGGAAGTTTTCATGTACGCTTTCGTCCCTGATTTAAACAAATTGGGGCGAAAGCGTTTTATTGTCTCAATTTATATGAATACTATGAGGTGAAGAAAATGAAGGAACAGCTTGAAGATATCAGGCGGCAGGCACAGGCAGAACTTTCTGCCGCTTCAACAAAGCAGGAGCTGGAGACTCTGCGAGTAAAATATCTCGGCAAGAAAGGCGAGCTTACGGCTATTTTAAAACAAATGGGCAAGCTATCTCCCGAGGAACGGCCGATAATAGGTCAGCTTGCGAATGAGGTGCGAGAAAGTATTACAGCGCTTCTGGAAAGTTCACAGGCGGAAATCAAGCAAAAGGAGAGAAACGCAAAATTAGCTTCCGAAAAGCTCGATGTTACACTTCCCGGAAAAAAACACGTTCTCGGCAACAAGCATCCGCTTTCGATAGTTCTTGACGATATAAAGGAAATTTTTGTCGGAATGGGCTTTGACATAGTTGACGGTCCCGAGGTTGAATATGACTACTATAACTTTGAGGCTCTCAATATACCTAAGAATCATCCCGCGCGTGATACTCAGGATACGTTCTATATCAACGAAAATATTGTTCTAAGAACGCAGACGTCACCGGTTCAGATCCGTGTAATGGAAAAGCAAAAGCCGCCTATCCGCATCATTTCCCCGGGACGCGTTTACCGTTCCGACTCTGTTGACGCGACACACTCTCCTCTTTTCCATCAAATAGAGGGACTTGTCGTAGATAAAGGAATCACATTCGCTGACCTAAAGGGCACGTTAGAGACATTCGTTAAGCGCCTGTATGGCGAGGATTCGGTTGTTCGCTTCCGTCCGCACCATTTCCCGTTTACAGAGCCGTCGGCCGAGGTCGATGTTCAGTGCTTTAATTGCCGCGGCGAGGGCTGCCGCTTGTGCAAAAACGAGGGCTGGATCGAGATTCTCGGATGCGGAATGGTACACCCCAAGGTTCTTGCGAACTGCAATATAGATCCGGAGGTTTACACGGGCTTTGCGCTCGGTCTGGGACTTGAGAGAGTTGCTATGCGCCGTTATAATATTGACGATATGCGCTTGTTCTATGATAATGACGTAAGATTTTTGTCGCAGTTCTAAGGAGGGATTTTTAAATGAATTTATCAATGAAATGGCTTCGTGAATTTGTCGATATAGATGATGATATAAATATGCGCGATTTCTCCGAGGCGATCACGATGAGCGGCTCTAAGGTCGAAAGCTATGAAAAGGAGGGCGAGGAGCTTAAAAATATAGTTGTCGGCAGGATACTTTCCCTTGAAAAGCATCCGGACGCAGATAGACTAACTATATGCAAGATCGACGTAGGTGAACCCGAACCGCTCCAGATAGTCACAGCCGCGACAAATGTTGTCGCGGGTGCTTTCGTGCCTGTCGCTAAGGATAATTCGGTCATTCATGGCGGACAGAAAATAAAGAAAGGAAAGCTTCGCGGAGTGTTAAGTCAGGGTATGCTTTGCTCCGTTGCCGAACTCGGCGTTACGGTACACGACTTTCCTTATGCGATAGAGGACGGTATATTTTTGCTTCAAGAGGACTGCAAGCCCGGCGATGATATAAGAACGGCAATCGGACTTGATGATACAAAGGTTGAATTTGAAATAACTTCAAACCGACCGGATTGTTTCTCAGTCATAGGTCTCGCGCGTGAAGCCGCCGCGACTTATGATATGCCGCTCAAGCTCCATACTCCGGTCGTTAAGGGAATAGAAGATGACTGCAAGGGTATGCTCGATGTTAAAATCGAAAACAAGGAGCTTTGCAAGGTATACAGCGCGAAGCTTGTAAAGAATGTAAGAGTAAAGCCGTCTCCACGCTGGATGCGCGAAAGGCTTCGCTCTATGGGCATACGTCCGATAAATAATATTGTCGATATTACTAACTATGTTATGCTGGAATATGGTCAGCCTATGCACGCCTTTGACCTGAGATTTGTAGACAACGCGACTATTCGTATAAGAAATGCAAGAGCTGGTGAAACTATAACTACTCTTGACGGAGTTGAGCGCACACTAACAGAGAACGATCTTATCATTGCCGACGCAAACAAGCCGATCGCCATTGCAGGTGTAATGGGTGGGGAATTTAGCGGTATTGTCGATGATACTAACACCATCGTATTTGAGTCCGCAAACTTTGACGGAGCCTCAGTCCGTTTAACGGCAAAAGAGCACGGCATGAGAACCGACGCGTCCTCACGCTACGAGAAAGGGCTTGACCCGAATAACTGCCTGCCCGCACTGAAAAGAGCGTGTGAGCTTGTGGAACTGCTTGACGCGGGCGATGTGTATGACGGCGAAATAATTGATTTTGCGGGCGACTCACTTGACGCTTTATCAGTCAGAAAGAGAATCGCGCTTGAGCCGGAATGGATAAACGCTTTCCTTAATACAGAGCTTTCTGTTGATGAGATGAAGAGTATTTTGACTAAGCTCGAATGTGAGTTTGACGGAGAAGATGTTCTTGTTCCGACGTTCCGGCCTGATCTGCAGCATAAGGCTGATATTGCCGAGGAAATAGCCCGTTTTGTAGGATATAACAATATTCCGTCAACCTCTATCAGTGGAGGATCACAGGGAAAGTACAATGACCGTCAGAAGTTTGATAGAAAAATTGCTTCTACAATGCTTGCACTCGGTATGAGTGAGATTATGACATATTCATTCATCAGCCCTAAATATTACGATAAAATTCTTATGCCGAGGGATAGTGAGCTTCGCCGCTCAGTTGTGATAACAAATCCGCTTGGTGAGGATACAAGCGTTATGCGAACGACTGCTCTTCCGTCGATACTTGAGATCCTTTCCAAAAACTATAACAACAGAAACGAGCGAGCCTATCTTTATGAGCTTGCCCGTGAATATATTCCTACTGAGGATGATAAGCTCCCGATCGAGAAAAATAAGCTTATAGGCGGTTTCTATGGTATGAGTGATTTCTTTGAGCTTAAAGGTATCATTGAGGAAGCATTCGACGATCTATCAATATACGGGTATGATGTTGCGGCATCGTCGCAGGAATATTCTTACCATCCCGGACGCTGTGCGGTTCTAACCATAAGCGGAGAGAAAATAGGCGTTTTTGGAGAGCTTCACCCACAGGTAGCCGAAAATTACGGAATCGGCGAGAGGATATACGCTTTTGAGCTTGATGCCGACCTGCTCTTCAAATATGCCGCGACAAATAAGCAATATACCCCCCTGCCGAAATTCCCTGCCGTAACGCGAGATATTGCGGTCATATGCGATGAGGACATTCCGGTTCTTACACTTGAAAAGGCAATGAGAAAATCTGCGGGAGCAATGCTTGAATCCGTTAAGCTGTTCGATGTATATCAGGGCGAACAAATAGAAAAAGGCAAGAAGAATGTCGCGTTCAGACTCACAATGCGTTCACACAACGAAACTCTAACAGACGAACACGCCAACAGCATAATGAAGAAAATAATCAAGGCGCTTGAGGGTGAGGGCGCTGCTTTGAGAGCATAAAAATGATAAAGCACAATATATAGTCTGTTTTAAGGTTTTATTTACAATTTATACTTGAAAAGTCATCGTTGATATGTTAAAATAAACAATATGGAGGTGGCGCTCATGCAGGACAAAACTATGGTGTTTTCCCTAAGCGGAAATAAAGATGAGAGCATAAGGGTTATTTTGACAACTGTCTATAAAGCTCTTGAGGCAAAAGGATATAATCCTTTAAATCAAATGGTCGGCTATATTTTGTCTGAGGATCCCACTTATATAACCACTCACAACAACGCAAGAAATTTAATAAGAAAAATCGACCGCGATGATTTGCTTGAGGTCTTGCTTAAAAGCTATTTGAATGTTAAATAAGTGAAATCTGCTATTTTCTGCGTCTTGTGCTTATGTGCGGGACGCAGAAATGTCCTTAACTTACAATTACAGATTTAAATGATGATCGGAGGTTAATATGGCGAACGATAACAAAGCATTTCCGCTTTATTACAGAGGTAAGCCGCTTGTGCGCTGCGGCGATACTATTTACTTTGGTGATATGAGAGAACCTTATGTAGTTAAGCTGCAAATTAAATCAAAAACAAACGTAAACAATCTTGAATGTGCCGATAAGGTCGTATTTCAGCTTCTCAGCACGGATGCTGAAATCAGCGCAAGAAAACAGGTAATCAAGACAGGAGAAAAAGAAAGCCTTGCTGTTGCTCTTGATTTTGCTGTAGCTTGGCTTGAGAGAGAGCTTGCAAAAGCTGCAAAGAATAAAAACTAAAATAGTACAGATTTAATTTAAAGCCTCACTGCTGACGGAATTTACCGTTTGCAGCGAGGCTTTTTGCATAGCAGTTTTAAGTTACTTTCTTCTTTTTTTCTTGTTGACGCCCAAAACTCCGCCAAATGCTCCTGAAAGGATCATTGCGGCTAAACGCATAAGTGTGCTTAAATTCACATTATCAGCTGTGAATAATGTTCCTGTAATAAGTATTATTATAAATAACAATAATGAGGAAAGCGCTCCGACAGCCATACCACGCTCCTTTAATATTCGTGCGCTGATAAATCCTGCAAAAAATGATGATATGCAGGAAGAAATAATTGATGCTCCGAAAACTATTCCCTGCGATATTGTACGCATTTTTAAGACAATAAAGGCGCTCAATAGAAGCATTAAAATTAAAATTATGCCTCCGAAAAGTCCTCCGAAGATTACCGCTCGAGCCATTGTTTTTACTGTAAGCTGTTGTGATTTGTCATTTTTCACACAAAAACCTCCCGATACAATTATATCATAATTGTATTCATAGAGCTTTATAAATATCCCTTGTAATGTAAATTATATAATAAAAACGGGCTTTACAAAATGTTAATAAAAATATTTCGTCATTTTCATCTAAAAAGGTGTAATTTTCAACAAAATATAGTATAATTTAAAAAAATATATTTTGGGGAGTATTGTATTATGCCTTATAAAATAAAAATTATGCTTTTACTTTTAATAGGTTGTATAGTATCCTGTATATTTTCCGGAAGCTCGGTTACAGCAGAAGCGTCGAACTCTGTTGACGAATACTTGGTTCGCGGCTTTTCAGGCGGATTTTTTCTTGTTAAAAACAGCAGTGATACCTCAAGCTGTACTTGCATAAAAGAAAACGGTGATTCAATATTGATCTTCAGTCAGAGAAATGCAAAAATTATAAAAGCTGCGGTTTCAGATTCATATTTATATTTATTTATTGAGGACAAAAGCAGTAGTGATCCAATGATGGGCATATTTACCTATGATAAAGGAGGTCTTTTAAAATCAACGTCAGGTGTAGAGGCTGATAATACGCCTGCTTCTGCTTTTGCAGCTGATGACATATATTTTTATTATCTTGAAAGCAATAACGGTAAAATTCATAAGATTTCTCATGATAGAAGACCATACGAAACAGTTACTTTGCAAAAAGGTATAACAAATTTATTTAGTTATAATGGAAATGTTTATGCCTTGTCAAAGGACTCAATCATAAATGTTAATAATGCTGACGAAATATTAAGCTCGGATATACCAAACTTTTCATCGTCAGATGTTATTGAATTTTATGATAATATTTGTATTGATGATAGTGGAAAGGTATATTCCTTCAATGAAGGTTACGGCTTTAAATATATAAAAACTCTTAATTATAAAATCAGCTTTGTTCTAAGTAAATCGTATTGTGGCGTTAGTAAGAATGTCATATATTCATTATCCGAAGCCGGAACAAGTATCGGAAAATACACGTGCGATTCAGATATAGAAGATGCTTGTGTCAGCGGAAATAAAGCAGCAATTTTATGCTCCGGCGAGGTGAAGATAATTTCCTTGAAGGATTTTGCAGCTTTTAATAGTAATACACCTGGCTCAAATAGCGGCTTATCTTCGGATAAGAATAATAAAATTACTGATATTGAAAACAAATATCAGGTAATAGATAAATATGTGATAATGTCCGAGGGTACAACTGTTGCCGCAATTAAAAAGAATATCGGTACGAGCCTGACATTCTGCAATGATGACGGAAAGGCGGTCACAAGCGGCAAGGTCGGTACAGGCTTTAGAATTGAATATCGCAACAACAGTTCTGTTTTGAAAAAATATACTATCATTATAAAGGGCGATCTTACGGGCGAAGGTTCGGTAAACACAAGGGACAGTAAAGCGCTTACTGACTATTTACTTGAAAATAACGACTTCAATGAAACAAAAAGGTTTGCCGCAGATCTCGATAATAACGAAAAAATAGATTCTATCGATTTGCTGCTGTTGATAAGAAAATATAAATAATATTATTAAGAAAGCATATTTCGCCGTATTAACCGACAAAACATGCTTTCTCTTTTAAATATTTGTCTGTAAAATTTTACCGTATGTGATTTTCACAATACGATTGCATTTTTCTGTTTTAGAGCGGTCGCAGGTCGTTATAATAATTTTTTTGCGTTAAGACATTTCATTAACTGTATTATTTCACTTGAGGTTTTGAGTCTGATACGCCTGTCAAATCATATTCAATGATAAAGTAATTAGATCCCGAACGATCGCTGCTAGTTGATTTTCCCGCACCGTAGTTCATGCGTATTGCGAGAAATTGACGGTTAAGTTTATATCTCTTGGTGTATGAAATTATTCATCGCAGACGTCCGGGCTTTATAGTATTTGTTTAAATATTTATTTCTATGTCAAATAGCCAACAAATAAAATGTTAATGTTTTTTTCTAAAAAACATTTAAATATCTGTAATACAATCTTTGACTTTATTCATATAATGTGTAATGAAGCTTATATTATGTAATAGGAGAGAATGCTTATGAGCTGCAGAATTACCGACCTGCGCTGTAAGGAGGTCATAAACGGAAAGAACGGATGTCGTCTCGGCTGTGTAGACGATGTTGAGATCGACATCAAAAATGCAAGGCTTGTAGCAATAGTAATATTTGGCAGACCCAAGTGCTTCGGATTGTTAGGCAGGGAGGAGGATATTATAATCCGATGGGATAACATTGAGCTTATAGGAGAGGATACTATCATCGTAACTAACGTTCAGCTTCCGTATAAGCGCAAAAAAATGAAGCTGCCGTTTTTCAAGTAAAGAAAAAGCCACCGCTTAAAACGGTGGCTTTCGTCTATATATTTTGTCTGAAAATCAGTTTTGAGATTCAGCGAGCTGCTTGGCAACCTCGTCGGCAAGATTGTCGCTTCTCTTCTCAAGACCCTCGCCCTTTTCAAAACGAACGAAGTCAATAATCTTAATGCTGCCGCCGAGCTTCTTAGCAACCTGATCCGTATACTGCTCAACAGAAAGCTTGTTGTCCTTGACAAATACCTGATTTACAAGGCAATTTTCCTCGTAATATTTGCCAATTTTGCCCATAACGATTTTTTGGGCAATAGCTTCGGGTTTACCCTCGTTGATAACCTGCTCTGTCATGATAGCTTTCTCATGCTCTATAACCTCGTCAGGTACACATGCCTTGTCAAGATATGAGGGGTTGACAGCCGCGATCTGCATAGCTATGTCCTTGCCATATTCAGCAAAGCCATCCTTGTCTGCAACATCTGTCTCAAAATTGACCATAACGCCGATTTTGCCGCCTGCATGAATATATGTTGCGATATTGCCCTCGTAACGTGCAAAACGACGGATCTTGATGTTCTCACCTATAGTCAAAACCTTTTCCTGAAGAAGCTCAGCGACAGTCATATCAATGCCTGAAGCAGTTTCCGAAAGGAGTGCGTCAACATCAGCGGGATTCTTTTCGATGATAGTATCGGCAACAGTCTTAACAAACTTTTGAAAGTCGTCGTTCTTAGCAACAAAGTCAGTTTCAGAATTGATTTCAACAACTACACCGACAGTAGCGTCTGCGTTTGTTTCTGCAAAAGCAACACCCTCGGCAGCGATTCTTGAAGCCTTTTTAGCGGACTTGGCAAGTCCCTGCTCTCTGAGAATATCAATAGCGGCGTCCATATTTCCGTCAGCCTGCGTAAGAGCCTTTTTGCAGTCCATCATACCACAGCCTGTTTTTTCTCTAAGTGTCTTGACATCTTGTGCTGTAAAAGCCATAATAAAATTCCTCCAAAATCAAATTAACTGAATCTTGAAAAATACCCACGAAAGGACGTGGGTATTTTGCTTTTATCTTATTGAATTACTCAAATTATTCTGCAACATTTTCCTCTTCAACTGCGTCAGCCTCATCTGCTTCAGCCGCCGCGCCCATCTTGCCCTCGTTGCCCTCTATAATGGCATTTGCGATCGCGGAAGATATGAGCTTAACGGCACGGATGGCGTCATCATTGCCGGGGATAACATAGTCTATCTCATCGGGGTCACAATTTGTGTCAACGATAGCTACTATCGGAATACCAAGCTTTTTAGCTTCAGCTACCGCTATCCTTTCCTTACGGGGATCAATAATAAAGAGAGCGCCGGGGATCTCCTTCATGTCCTTGATACCGCCGAGGAATTTTTCAAGCTTTTCGATCTCAAGATTGAGCTTAACGACTTCTTTCTTGGGGAGAAGATCGAACGTACCGTCCTCCTCCATAGCGCGGAGCTGTCTAAGCCTGTCGATCCTTGTACGAATCGTAGCAAAGTTAGTGAGCATACCGCCAAGCCATCTCGCGTTTACATAGTATGCGCCTGCACGTTCTGCCTCTTCCTTAACGGACTCCTGAGCCTGCTTTTTTGTGCCGACAAAAAGAACCGACTTTCCTTCAACGGAGAGGTCACGAACAAAGTTGTAGGCTTCCTCAAGCTTTTTGACTGTTTTCTGGAGATCGATAATATAGATACCGTTTCTCTCTGTGAAGATGTACTTTGCCATCTTCGGATTCCATCTTCTTGTTTGGTGACCGAAATGTACGCCTGCCTCAAGAAGCTGTTTCATTGATACTACTGACATAATTTGTCCTCCTGTTTTGGTTTTAACCGCCGCACAGCCAAATAAGACAAACGCCTTTCAGCGCACCGAGATCTTATTTTAAGCTCGCGTGTGTTTTTCTTGAATATTTTAACATAGATTATAAATTTTTGCAAGGACTTTTTTAATTTTTTCTCTGCGTATGCTGAGAGTAAATTTGCAAAGTAAGTTCCAAAGATGCGTTTATATCTCCTGTACAGATGTAAAAGCGGAATGGCTAATACTCTACTCCATACCGAGCGCGGTACTCCTTGATCGCAGTGAGGTATTCAGCACCGCTGATTATGTTGTTTTCTAAAGCAGAGATAATGTCGTTTATATTGACTATGGAGTAGACCTTTACGCCAAAATCCCTGTCTGCGGATTGTATAGCCGACAACTCACTGTCGAGCGCCTTTTCCATTCTGTCAACTGTGATCACCATGCCCGTTATATTTACGTCCGCCGCGCTTTTGAGCTTTGGCAAGACCTCGCGCAGGGCTTTGCCGGAGGTCATGACATCCTCGACAATAACTACCCTATCTCCGTCGGCGAGTTGCTTTCCGACGAACATTCCGCCCTCGCCGTGATCCTTTACCTCCTTTCGGTCAAAGCAGTAGCTGCCGTCCCAATCATATTTGTTATTCAGGGCAACGCAGGTACTCACCGCAAGGGGTATACCTTTATATGCGGGACCGAAAAGAACATCTGCCTCGATATGGTTTTCGCTTATGCAGTCGGCGTAAAACTCACCGAGACGCGCAAGCTGCGCGCCGGTCCTATAGTTGCCGGTATTTATAAAATAAGGAGCTTTTCTACCACTCTTCAATGTAAATTCGCCAAAAGTCAGAACACCGCTGTCCACCATAAACCTGATAAATCTCTCTTTATAGGTCATTACAGTTTCCCCCTTAAACAATTTAATGATATTATTTTAGCATATTGCTATATGCTGTCAAGAGAAATTTTAAATAATTCAGCTGCGTGTAAATTTCAATATTTAAAAAACTCGAAAAAAAGACATTATGGCGGCTCACTCCGCTTCTAATCAGGAAAATATAATTTTTTGAAATACGCCTCAAAGGTATTAAAATCACATTTAAACGAATCCACTAATTCCATATCAAAATTATTCTCCAGATATTTAGGTGTATTTGTTAATTTGTTTTTTACAAACCAGGCTTTATCACTTGATTTAATTTCAGTTGATATTTCATCCTTATCTATATACTCAACATTATCAGACGCAGCAAACCAAGGCTCGTTATATGTGCGTATATGCCTGCTTTCGGAATAATAATAAGACATGATTCCAAATGAACTGTCGCAATATACAAATGTGTCCGTTTGAGAATAGCTTGCATTAAATCTGCTGAAAAAGTCTGTCATTGATGAATCGTATTCAAACATTGCTTATGTCACTTCATTTCTTATAATCATTATGTATAACAATACGCAAATTATTTTTTGGGAAATTTACTTTCAAATTTTCTGTACCGAAAGCAATAAGCAGAGCAAATCCCAAGACAACGACACTGTAACGGGCTATGTAAAACGGACGGATAAAAGCTGTGACGAAAAGACCTATAAACTGAATGCTTAAAACAGTAATAATTGCAAATATTGCAGTCATTTTTTTATTTTCCTTCTTAAATTTTACCTAATACTAACACCGTAATGAGATCAATTCGGGAATTTAACAAATTTTAATTTATCTTAATAAAATTATTTTCTTAATATAATATAATTTTTGTTATTTAACATAGAAATTTCCCAAATACATTACAAGTCAAAAATAGACAAATATTTTGTTGTTTTGTATATATTCGTTGACACGGCATCAACTGGTTTCTCGCAACGGCGGCTCTCGGTTATATTGAAAAGGACTTCCCGATAACGACAATAATAAATGCAAAGACGCCGACATCTGTTTTTCTGCTGACAAATAATTAAAAAGCAGGAAGTCACATTCCTGCGGCTGCCTGCTTTTAATACGTTTATACTTTAAATCTTAATCCGATAGTCCCTACTCCATGCTTTAAGAGATATTCAATAATAATATCATAGCTGTATGAGTTTTTTCACCGTGAAGTTTACAGCCTTTTAATCCCACCAGAAGTACCACACATTCGAGCCTTTTATGACGCTTGCCAGGGCTTTTATAGTTTCTGCTCCCTGATCTACAGAATCATTGCAAAATCCATACTGCTCCTCCGCGATTTTTAGCGCTGTATCATTATCCTCTATTGGTTTCGGAACATACATCTGCAGAGTATCGCTTGAAACTACCGCAGGAAGCGCGCCGTATTTCTCATACCAATGCTTACAAACAGCCATCATTTCATCGGCAGGCGGGCAGTCATTCCACCCTCCAAACGGTATCCACGCGAATACCTCCCACGGATTATCGGCTGGTATTCTTACAAGTATAGGCTTATCATCGGAATTATAGCTGTAACACGATAGCATTCTAAGAGGCTCAACATCATCCTTAAATTCACCGTACAGCTCGTCGATAACACATTTATTAAACCCTACATAATTCTCGACATACCAGTCAAAACGCTCCTTCAGCAGTTCCGTTCCGTTCATAATATCTTTGGACAGCAGCTTCTCACGGTACTTTTCCGCACCCTCATTATCGAGGTTGATTTCGAGCGCCTCTTTAAGAACGCTGCCATCCAAAACAATTATAGGAATATATCCCGACTTTTGCCCCTCATGGTAAGCGTCAATATATATCCTTGTTGCTTCCTCATTGCTAATATCACCGTCAATTTTTTCATAATCACATCCGATAAGCTCCGCTATGGCTTTTACATCATCAGTATTTCTCTCGGGTATTGACGGAACATCATTATTTTTAAAAAACCTTGAAAAAATCGACATAATATACTTCCTTTTCAGCTTAAAACGCATATTTTTAATTGTCATCCCGACTATGAGGATCATCCGATTTCTTTCGCGCGTTTGTAAGTGCCTTCATTTCCTGCGGCGTAAGCTCTCTGTATTTACCGGGCTGGAGCATCCCAAGCTTAATAGGCCCAATTGCCGTTCTTTTAAGTCTCGCGACCTCCAGACCGACAGCCTCGCACATCTTTCTTATCTGGCGATTCCTGCCCTCCTCTAATATTATCTCAAGGACAGTCCTCCCTCTTTCCTGTGTCAGTACCCTGATACCCGCCGGAGATGCCAATCTTCCGTCAACTAAAACGCCCTTAGTAAGTTCTGTAAGCTGCTCCTCAGTGATTCTCGGGTGAACTGTTACACGATATGTTTTAGCGACATGGTGCGACGGGTGGATTATCTCGTTGGCAAACGCACCGTCGTTTGTCATTAAAAGCAAGCCCTCGCTCTCGCGGTCAAGCCTGCCCACAGGATAGAGCCTTGTCGGAAAATCCTTTATAAGTTGTGCAACGCACTTTCTGTCACGTTCATCGTTCATAGTCGTTATATAACCTCTAGGCTTGTGGAGCATGATATAATATTTTTTTAATTTTCCACCCGAGGTAAGCCTTTTGCCGTGTACAGTGATCACGTCTTTTTTAGGATCAGCCTTATCTCCGAGAGAAGCGGTATTGCCGTTGACCTTGACCGTTCCCCTTTGGATAAGCTCCTCCGCCTTTCTGCGCGAAGCTATCCCCGCGTCAGCTATTATTTTCTGAATCCTTACAAGTTCATTAGAAGCCAAATTTTTTCCTCATTTCTATTATACACACTGTAGTATTTTCTCTCCGACTATCCGCCGAACAGCTTTTCAAAAAATCCCTTTTCACTAACGAGAGCCTTACACTCATCCTTTGCAACAAGGTCAGAGCAGCCTATTACATTACCGTTTATGCGAAATATTATTTTCCCCTCTGCCTTGCCCTTACTAATAGGTGCATACAAAAAACGCGGGAGAATAATCTCTGTTTCAATGTTTTTCTGCTCACCGTCCAATATAGGGGCAGTCACATCGCTAGACGGATACAGCATAACAGTATCGACTTCACCACCGACTGTCTGTGCTTCTATACCCTTGCTTTTGTCACAGAGCTTAACGCTTTTTATCTTTGAAAATCCGTAGTCAAACAGCTTTTGGTGGTCGTTCCAATCGTCGCCGTCATTTAAGGTTACGCAAACAAGCCGTACCCCGTCACGCTCCGCGCAGCTCGAAAGCGTTCTGCCCGAAGCCTTTGTAAAGCCCGTCTTAACGCCGATACACCCGTCATATAAGGACAAAAGCCTATTGTGGTTGTTGCATACCTGTGTTTTATTTTCGGGAGAAACATATTTTACTGTTATGCTCTTTTGACCTACAGTTTCACAAAACTGCTCGTTTTCCATAGCGTATGACGTCAATATAGCCATATCATATGCACTTGAATAATGGTTCTCATCATCAAGTCCAGACGGCGACACAAAATTAGTATCATTCATGCCGAGAGATTTTGCCTTTTTATTCATAAGCTGCGCAAAGCCCTCCACACTTCCGCCGAGAGTGATTGCGATAGCATTTGCGGCGTCATTGCCTGAAACCATCATCATCCCCCTTGCAATCTCCGAAAGCTTTAAAATTTCGCCGTTTTTCAAGTACATACTTGAACCCTCGGCCTGCATTGATGATGTAAACTTAACCTCACGGTCATTTGAACCCGCAGCCTCAAATGCCAACAAAGATGTCATTATTTTGGTTATACTCGCTATCGGTCGCCTTGTGTGACTGTCCTTTTCATAAATTATCGTACCACTGTCGGGCGCATACAGTATCGCACTTAACGCAGAAATTGACGGAGCATCCTCGGATACTTTTCCTGACATAGGCATATCCGTTGCCGAGGTATCACTCGCGCCAAGAGATATAAAAGAATATAGCAAAACCGCAAAACACAATAAAACAGCAGTTGCCTTCTTCATATGTGATCACCGCCGAACAATAAATAAAATCATAATATTTATATGCTCTGCGGCTTGTCTCGATAACCGCTTAGGGATAATTATTCTACATCAGCGGCTTCATCAGACTCATTTTCTTTTTTTGTTTCCTCGTCCTTTTTATCCTTTTTGAAAAGTCCGACAATTTTATCTATAAGCTCGGGAACCATTGCGACGGCTCTATCCTGACTGTCTTTAAAATTCTCAATATTCAACAGCTTTGCCTCGCCGTTGGAAACGGCAATAAACGCGATAGGGTTTATCGTTACACCCGCTCCCGATCCACCGCCGAAAAGCTTGTTGTTTTCTGATTTCTTTGTCGCAAATTCCGAGCCGCCGGAAGCAAAACCGTATGTCACTTTAGACACAGGTATGATCGTTGTGCCGTCGGCAGTTGTTATGGGGGTTCCTATTACGGTGTTTACATCTACCATTTGCTTAATTTTGTCAAGGGTAGTTTCCATGAGTCCCTCTATTTGATGTTCAGCCATTTTAAACCATTCCTTTCGATTATATTATTACTCAATACCATTTTTTATTTTAAGTATAAGCTTTATACCTTTGATGGCAGCAGAAATTGCTGTGCCTAAAAAAAATAACGGACGAATGTTGACCTTGCTTTCAACAATAATTTTCATTTCCGTTTCATTAAATCCCGGTGTTATATCAATTTCTTTACGCTTTAGCTTTATATTGGAATCTATTATCGAGATCGCGGGATAAATTCCCGCGCAAGCATAGCCGTATTTCAGTGCTGTGTCTGCAGCGTCATCACCAACTATTACAAGGTCGATTTTAAATCTTTTGATAACAGTATGGCGCAGGATACCCTTTGAAGTATCTTTCACAATAGACGCTGATTCCTTTGCTATATCTATCAGTCCATCAAGCCCTTGTTTTTCATACAACACTTTCAACGGACTTTTTTCGTTTTTCGGCTTTTTCTCCTGAGGCTTTTTTTCCTCTTTTTCTTGCTGATGAGGTTTATTATCCTTTTCCTTCGGCGGGACAAGCCTGATCTTTATAAAAAGATACCGCAGAAAAAGCCTCGGCTCACCCTCATATTTAAAATGAAAGGAAATCGGTATCATCAAAATCAAAAGAATAAAAAGCAGGATCCCGCCTATTATATAAAGAGTCGTCATGGCTTTGCTTCTTCTATCGTCTGACCTTTATTTTCCGCAGGGACTTGTCCGTCATTTTTTCCCTCGACGGAAGCGTCAGTCGTATTTAAATCTTCCTCTGATTCCTTTTGGGGCAGCGGAGGAAGCTCGCTTACATCGCTAACATTAAAGCAGCGCAGAAAATTTTCTGTCGTACCATATATTAGAGGACGCCCCGGAAGCTCAAGTCTGCCCTTTTCCTCTATAAGCTCCCTTGCGACAAGACTTGATATAACGCCCGAGCAGTCAACGCCTCTTATCTGCTCAACAAAAGCCTTAGTAACAGGCTGATTATACGCTATTATCGCGAGAACCTCCATAGCCGCCTGAGAAAGCGGTGTGTTTCTTCTGAGGTCGAGAACCGTCCTGATTATTTCGGCATATTCTTTTTCGGTACACATCTGATAGCTCTTTCCGAGCCTGACGATCTTTATTCCGGAATCACGCATTGAATAATCTTCCACAAGCGATTGAAGCAGCTCCTCTGCCCTATCGACAGATATCTCGAGGGCTTCGGCAATTTTCGCTGTTTCGGCAGGCGTACCGCACGCGAAAAGAACAGCCTCTATCGCAGGTTTAAGTTTTTCTTCCACCAAAAGTCAATCACCGCCTTAGCATCATTTGTATTTGTGTATATTCTCCGTCTCCCTCTACTCTGACACGCTTTCCCTTGACAAGCTCAAGAACCGCGAGAAATGTCGCGACCATTTGGCTCTTGCTTTCGCTATCCTCAAACAGTTTCGAATATCTAAAAGGTTTGCCGTTCCACAGCAAACGCATAACTGCGATAATTCTTGAGGAAACGGAAACTATTTTTCGTTTAACGATAACAGAAAATGCTTCATCCGAGGGCGGCAGATTTTTCTTGCCTCTGCCTACCGCCGAAATATATGCCGCAGTAAGAACGGACGGTTCATGGCTTCTTTTGTATGTGGTATCTGCTTTCATTTTGATTTGCTCGCGGCAATAATTATCAAAGCTAACTATTTCCGACAGCTTTTCGGCAGCCTTTCGGCACTCCTGATATTCAAGGAGCTGCCCCTGCAGTTCCTCCTTGAGCTTTCCACCCTCCTCGTACTTCGGAAGAAGCTCATATGACTTTATCTCCACAAGTCGCGACGCCATATCGAGAAACTCGCTTGCTACATCCATATTGTTCTCGCGCATAAGGTCAAGATGCTCCATATACTGGTTCAATAGGTCGGTTATGCTGACATCATATATATTCAGCTTATTTTTATTTATGAGGTGAAGCAGCAGGTCAAGAGGTCCCTCAAAATCAGGCAGCTTATAAGATATTTTTTCCATTTTATAATATTCCTATACATTATTAAACGGGCTGTTTGGGAAAGGCAGCGCCGTAAGATCAATTATCCAACCCGTAAGCTTTGACTGTGCCGCTGAAAGAGGGCCACTGAAAACACCCAGGAATAAAGCCGCCATCAATATCATTGAGATCATAGCCTGATTGCGTTCGATCTTCCAGCATATTCTGTTCGGCAGGAACGCCATGAGTATCTTTGAGCCGTCAAGCGGTGGAACAGGGATAAGATTAAAAACAGCAAGGGAAATGTTTATCGCCATAAAATAATTGAGGAAGAGAACCATAAAGGAAGAAAAACTGTTTGGATTACTTCCCAAAAAAACCAAAACTGACGATTTGTCAACGGACAAAATTAAATTTAATAAAATCCCCCCTGCTATTCCCGCTATTAGATTTGAAAGCGGCCCGGCAAGCGCTACGACCGCCATAGCAGCCTTTGGATTTTTTCTGTGGTCGAGGTTTACGGGTACGGGCTTCGCCCAGCCAAATCCGAAAAGCAAGAGCGCCAGAGCGCCTGCATAGTCGATATGCTTTAAAGGATTAAGTGTCTGTCTGCCGAGCATTTTTGCGGTTTTATCACCGTACCACCCCGCAACGGTAGCGTGCGCACATTCATGAAGCGGCAGTATAAGAAATATTACAAGCAGGGAAGCAAGTATACTAGTAATCAATGTTATCAAATCTATGCCCTGACCGCTGAATAATCCGCTTATTGTTCGTAAAATCATGTGATCTTCCTTTCTCTATAAATCAAGCGGAATCCTGCACAGCTTCAGCAGAATCCCGCTTTCTGATCGATCAGCCACTCAGACATTATAGTTATTCGTTGTCATCATCGCTGTCATAAGTTTCATCTTCATCCTCATCATCGTCGTTAATATCGGAATAATCAAACTCAAGCTCCTCGCCGCAGTTAGGGCAGGAAATGCTGCCCGCAAGAAGCGTATTCTCATCCATATAGGTGGTTTCACCGCAGTTAGGGCAAGTGACCTCATAGAAGTTTTCATTTTCCTCGGATAAATCATCTTGCTCGACTTCCTCGTAGTAGTCCTCCTCAAGAGACGCGAGATCCTCGTCTATTTCATCGACCTGCTCGCAAAGATCATCATAGGATTCCTCAAGGTCGGATACGGACGAAGTGATTTCACCGAGAAGATCGACTATAGCATTGAGAACCTTAACAGTCTTGTCGTTTTTATCAAGCTCTAAACCCTCGATCAAGCCCTTGATATATGCTGCCTTTTCATTGATACCCATTGATAAACGCTCCTTTCAATTTTTAAAATCATATGACTTTAATTAAGCTCGAGCCATATATTCGCCTGTTCTTGTATCAATCTCTATAACGTCGCCCTCGTTGATAAAGAGCGGGACCTTGATTTCGGCGCCGGTTTCAAGAGTCGCCGGCTTAGTTACGTTAGTAGCGGTATCGCCCTTAAAGCCGGGGTCTGTCTGAGTGACCTCAAGCTTAACGAAGTTTGGAGGCTCAACACCGAAAACATTGCCTTTATAGGACAAAACCTTACATACCATATTTTCCTTAACAAATTTAAAGCTGTCCGTAAGAGTCGAAGCATTGATCGGAAGCTGTTCATATGTCTCGTTGTCCATAAAATAGTAGAGATCTCCGTCATTATAGAGATATTCCATATCACGTCTATCAATATAAGCTGTCGGGTACTTATCATTCGGGTTAAAGGTCTTTTCAACTACCGCGCCTGTTATAACATTTTTGATTTTTGTGCGGACAAAGGCCGCGCCTTTCCCCGGTTTAACGTGCTGGAACTCAACTATGGAAACCACGTTTCCGTCCATCTCAAAGGTTACGCCGTTTCTGAAATCACCTGCTGAAATCATTTGAATCCTCCTGTTATTTCAAGAATATTTATCTCATATTTTAAAGCAAAGCGTTGTCTCATACCCGCCTTTTGCTTTCACACGTTTTAGTATACAATAAATAAAAAAAAAAAGCAACTGTTTAATCAATTTACAATGACAAATACGGATAAATTTAACAATTTATTTATTATTCTCCAAGGATCAAGAGCTCCTTAGTGAAAGAGTTGAAGTTTTTGCAGCCGTTCTCCGTAACAAGAACCATATCCTCTATTCTCACGCCAAACTCATTGTCGAGGTATATGCCCGGCTCGGAGGTAACGACCATTCCGCTTGCGAGCCTGTATGAGCTATCCGGTGAGAGAGAGGGTGTCTCATGTATATCAAGCCCTACGCCATGTCCTGTCGCATGACCGAAGCACCCCTCAAAGCCTGCGGCATTTATTATATCTCGCGCCGCCTTATCTACCTCACCGCAAGCCACGCCGTCTCTTATTTTGTTTAAAGCTGCCTGCTGGGCATTTCTCACAACGTTATATACCTTTGCCTGATAATCGCTTATTTCTCCAAACGCGACCGTTCTTGTCATATCGCTTTTATATCCATCTATATCCGCGCCTATATCAAGTGTTATCAGGTCGCCCCTCTCAATTTTTTTATCATCGGGAACACCATGCGGCATCGAGGTCTTTTTTCCGGAAATTATGATCAAATCAAAAGCGACTCCCTTTGCACCGTTTTTGCGCATATACATTTCCATAAACAAAGCCAAGTCACGCTCACTGACTCCTACCTCAATACGCTTCAGCGTCTCTTTGAGTGCCTCCTCCGTGAGGTCTGCCGCTCTCTGCATCATTTTTATTTCCTCGTCGGATTTTATCGCCCTCATGCGTGAAATTATCTTATCAAGCTCGTCTGTTTTTATTGTGCTGACACCGCACAGCTTAAATGTTTCATCAAGACTGCTCAGCATATTAAGTGTAAACGATGAGCCCTCGAGCATTATCACATGGAGATTTTCACTTCTTATAACCTCCTTTAGGCTTTCGGTAAATTTCCCGAATTGGATCACCTTGCAGTTTTTAGCCACAGCACGGGCAGCCTCGGCATACCGAAAATCTACAAAGAGATATGTGTCATGCTTAGTAATAAGCAGATAACCGAGAGATGAAACAAACCCCGTAAAATATTTTCTGTTGACCTGCGAATATATAAGAGCGGCGTCGGCATATGAGGGGATCATATGCGCAAGCTCCCTTGTTTTTGTCATACTGTTCAACCCCCAAATAAATAAATTATTTATTCGATGCAAGCTCCTCAAGAGCAAGCATATACACATCCTTCCCGAAGCCCGCGATCATGCCCTTGCATACAGCGGAAATAACAGACCTGTGACGAAATTCCTCGCGCGCATGAATATTGGACATATGTACCTCTATTGTCGGGATGGAAACAGAGGCGATCGCGTCTCGCAGTGCATAGCTGTAATGTGTCAACGCGCCCGCGTTTATTATGATACCGTCAACCTTTCCGTATGCCGCATGGATCCTATCGATTATATCTCCCTCATGATTTGACTGATAGATCTCACAATCAACATCAAGCGCTTCTGCCTTTGCAAGGATATCATTGTTGATACTCTCCGCTGTCTCAGTCCCGTAAACACCTTTTTCACGAATACCTACCATGTTCAGGTTCGGACCGAGAATCACAAGTATTTTTTTCATATATTTTCATTCCCTTCGGTTCAATGTCATTTATATTTTTCTCCGTACAGCTTCTTTCTAATATGACGCTCCATCATGCGGCGAAGCCTTATCGTTGCACCACGCTCGGGCGATCGCGGAATAAGCAGCGCAGACTTCATACCTGCAAGCCTTGCTCCGAGAATATCTGTAAAAATCTGATCTCCGATAACAAGAACGTTTTTCGGCTTTACAGAGAGCTTTTTTTTCGCGCGGATAAAGCCGAACGGAAGCGGCTTGAAGCTCATCGCAACGCAGTCAAGACCTATGCTTTTCGCAAAAGGGTATACCCTCTTTTTAAAGTTATTAGAGCATATGACGATTTCTATACCCATACCCTTGATTTTATCAAGCCAAGCCTCAACGCCCTCGTAAATTTCCTGAGATGATGGCGGTGAAACAGTATTATCAACATCAAGAATAATAGCGTCGATATTATACTTTATGAGAAGCTCGGGGGTAACATCGCTAAAGGCTTCTAACGCAACGGTCGGTGTAAGCACCCTGACACCTCCAAATAAATCAAATAAAAAATCCGCCCGAAATGCTGCCGCAATATTACGGCTCATGCTTTTCAAGGCAGATCCTTAATTTGTCATTTAATTTGCAGAAATGTTACTGTAGACAAGCTTATTTATATTTGCGCTTGCGAGCCGCTTCAGACTTTTTCTTGCGTTTAACAGAAGGCTTTTCATAAGCCTCTCTCTTGCGAACTTCAGCAATAACACCGGCTCTTGCACATTGCTTTTTAAATCTTCTGAGAGCGCTCTCAAGAGACTCGTTATCTTTAATTCTGATTTCAGCCATTTATCTTCCCTCCCATCCGCCGTACGGCAGGGGTATTGTGTCATACGATACAAGTTGTATTATACTATATCAAACGGTTCACTGTCAAGAGGATTCATTAAATTTGTTACATAATTCTCTGAATATTTTTAATATGAACGAATCATGTAACGCAGAAAGTCTATAACAAATATAGGCACTGAAATTTATAAATTATTTTGCAACGATATTGACGAGCTTACCCTTGACATAGATCTCTTTAACTATATTTTTACCGTCTGTAAATTCCGCGACCTTGGGTTCAGCCTTTGCAGCCTCAAGAGCTGCCGCCTCGTCAGCATCTGCGGCTATTTTGATCCTTGCCTTGAGCTTACCGTTGACCTGTACGGCTATCTCGACGGTATCATCCTTGCACTTGTTCTCATCATACTCAGGCCACTGTTGATCGCAGACAAGACCATCACCGAGGCTGCACATGGCGAATACCTCCTCAGCAACATGGGGTGCAAACGGATCTATAAGGATAGTAAATATGCGAAGTTCCTCACGCGTTATGGACTTCGTCGCATAGATGTCGTTTATAAGCGACATGAGCGCGGCGATAGCTGTGTTGAACTTGAGCGTTTCTATATCCTCTGAAACCTTTCTGATCGTCTTGTGGAACTTGCTCTCAAGTTCAGAGCGAAGTCCTCCCTCTATTAGAATCGAGGCAAGTCCGTAATACCTCTCGATAAACCTGCGGCTTCCCCTGATCCCCGATGTACTCCAAGGAGCAGCTTTCTCGAAATCACCGATAAACATCTCATATACACGCATTGTATCCGCGCCGTATTCATTGACTATATCGTCGGGATTGATTACGTTTCCGCGCGACTTGCTCATCTTTTCGCCGTTTTCACCGAGGATCATACCGTGGCTTGTGCGCTTTGCATATGGCTCAGGTGTTGGAACTACTCCTATGTCATAAAGGAACTTGTGCCAGAAACGACTGTAAAGCAGGTGGAGCGTTGTATGCTCCATACCGCCGTTATACCAATCGACAGGCGACCAGTATTCAAGAGCTTCTCTTGAAGCAAGGGCTGTATCGTTGTGCGGATCCATATATCTGAGGAAATACCACGATGAGCCTGCCCACTGCGGCATAGTATCTGTTTCACGCTTTGCGGGCTTGCCGCACTTCGGACAGGTCGTATTTACCCATGATTCAATAGCCGCAAGCGGCGACTCGCCGTTATCCGTCGGTTCATATGACTCCACCTCCGGCAGCTCAAGCGGAAGCTCGCTTTCGGGAAGCGCGACAGCGCCACAGTCAGGACAATGAACTATCGGAATAGGCTCACCCCAATATCTCTGGCGTGAGAACACCCAGTCACGGAGCTTGTAATTTATTTTAGTATGCCCTTTCTTTGTTTCGTTAAGGTAATCGACGATTTTTTTCTTTGCCTCATCAACCGTCAGACCGTCGAGAATGCCGGAGTTGACCATGATCCCCGTAGCGCAGTCGGTGAATGCCGCCTCCTCGACATTGCCGCCCTTAACGACCTCAATGATAGGAAGATCAAACTTTTTGGCAAATTCCCAGTCGCGCGTATCATGAGCGGGAACAGCCATGATAGCACCAGTACCGTAGGAAACAAGAACGTAATCCGAAATAAATATCGGAATCTGCCTGCCGTTTACGGGGTTGATAGCTTCGACACCGTCAAGGCGTACACCGGTCTTATCCTTGGCAACCTCAGTACGCTCAAAATCGGATTTCTTTGATGCTTCATATTGATAGCTGCGGATCTCATCTATATTTGAAATCTTATCCGCCCATTTTTCTATAAGCGGATGCTCGGGAGAAATAACCATATATGTAGCGCCAAAAAGTGTATCGGGACGCGTAGTATAAACCGTCAAGGTATCTCCGAGTGTCGTTTCAAAGTCAACCTCAGCGCCTGTTGAACGTCCTATCCAGTTCTTCTGCTGTATTTTGACACGTTCGGGATAATCCACAAGGTCAAGGTCTTGGATGAGCCTCTCGGCATACTCCGTGATTTTGAGCATCCACTGAGATTTGACCTTTCTGACGACCTCGCTATGGCAGCGTTCACATACGCCTCCGACGACTTCCTCGTTAGCAAGAACGCACTTGCAGGATGTACACCAGTTTACAGCCATTTCTTTTTTATAAGCAAGACCTTTCTGAAAAAGCTTAAGGAATATCCACTGAGTCCACTTATAATACTTTGGGTCGGTCGTATTTATCTCACGACTCCAATCAAATGACAAGCCGAGAGCCTGAAGCTGTGATTTGAAGTGCGCAATATTTTTCTTTGTTACCTCCGCAGGATGAACATGATTCTTGATCGCAAAGTTTTCCGTTGGCAGTCCGAAAGCGTCCCAGCCGATCGGGTAAAGGACATTGTATCCCTCAAGGCGTCTTTTTCTCGCGACTATATCAAGTGCGGTATACGAGCGCGGATGACCGACATGAAGTCCCTGCCCCGACGGATACGGGAACTCAACGAGAGCAAAAAACTTCGGCTTGCCGCTGTGCTGCTCGGCGTGGAAAACTCCCCTATCCTCCCAGACCCTTTGCCATTTTGATTCTATCATTTTGTGGTCGTATTTTTCGATATTCAATTTATTTCTCCCCTTAATTCGTAAAAAATACTATTCTATGATAACTTCCTCGCCATCCTGCCACAGCCTCTCAAGGTCGTAATAGGCACGGGCCTCGTCAGAAAACACATGGACGACAACATCAACATAATCAAGAAGTATCCACGAATTTGAGCGATACCCCTCTATGTGCGTTACGCTTATTCCAGCCTCGTCAAGCTTCTCTTCTACCTCGTCGGCAAGAGACTTAACATGAGTGCTCGATGTACCGGTAGCGATCACAAAGTAATCGGACAGCGATGAAATGTCCTTGATTTTTATTATTTTAATATTCAGCGCTTTTTTGGAATCAAGTGCCTTATATGCCAGCTTTGCTGTTTCTAATGATGTCATATACTTCCTCCGTTTATAATAGGGATACTGTCTTGTATACATATCAGTAATATATCTTGTACAAGCTTCCCGAATTTATTATTTTCTTTTTTGCGTAATTACCTCGTTATATGCGTTTAATGTATCAACAGAGATTGCAAGCCTTCTATGTGCAAGATCCTCAATGCTGAAGCTCAACCCCTCAAGCATAGCCGCCTCAAGACTTTTGTCGGCAGCCTTGCGGATCTTTTCAACGCCGCTATAATCACGCTCCTCAGATGTAAAATCGGCAATAAAAATCACCTTTTCGAGCAAAGACATTCCGCCGCGCGCGGTCGTATGATAGCGAACCGCATTGAGAATATCCTCATCGTCAATGCCAAGCTCGACCTTAATATAACCGCTTCCCGATATAGCATGCCACAGCTTAGGCGAGCCTGCCTCAAGCTCTGTAAGCTCTATACCGGCCCTTTTAATGATTTCGAGCTGCTCCTTTTCCGGGGTTTCCTTTGTTATATCGTGCAGGATCCCCGCGATCTCAGCCTTCCTCACATCAGCTCCGTATTTCTTGGCGAGGCGCGCAGCTTCCTTCGCAACGTTTTTTGAATGTTTAAAACGAGCGTCCTTTAATCTCGGTCTTATTATTTTTTCATATTCCTTAATTTCCATAAAGCGACCCCCAAAAACATATATAGCTTAGGCAAGATGTCCCAGCCTCTTAGGCTGAAGCCACGTTGAATGATGTGGCAAGCCCTTTATTGAATATTATATATCCCGCAACATATCAAATGCAATACTTCATCTGAAAATCACGAAATATAGAGCCTGTTTTTTAAAATATACTCCTTGACAGCAGTCGGTACGAATTTGGAAAGATCTTGTCCGTACTTGACCGCCTGTCGAACCTCGGTAGATGATATTTGAGGAAGCGATAAGCTGAGAACTTCGGTTTTCGCACCTAAATTGTTGAGAAACGGCTCACGGTCGAGGAGCGCCTTCCTGCCTCCTATTCCCTCTCTCGGTACACCGCACACAGTCGCAAGACTGAAAATAATCTCAGGATTTTTCCATTTATCTATAGAGAGAAACATATCAGCACCCATTATAAGAAAAAGCTCATCACGGGGAAAAATCGAACGAAGCTCCTCAAGAGTTTCATATGTATAGCTTGTTCCGCCGCGCCGAATCTCAATATCTGAAATCTCCGCATCAGGTATTTCCGATATTGATATTCGGCACATATCAAGCCTGTTTTCAGGCGAAACAGAGGTATCTGCGACCTTATGCGGAGGAAGAAACGACGGAACAACAAGAAGTCTGTCAAGCGACAACTCCGAAATTATTCCTCGTATAAGCTCGATATGACCGTTATGTATAGGGTTAAAGCTTCCGCCGAACACACCTATTCTCATAATAACACCTAAAATCGCTTTCTTTTTCTAATACGCAAAAAAACAAATGCTGTACTCTCATTTTGCGAACATATTTTTGTCATATTGTGTAAAATGACCGCAGATATATTGTCATACATCAAGAGATAGGTAAAACGTAACGGAAAAGGTACAGGCAAGGTAAGTGCCATTCCGTAAGGCGGCTATACATATTCAGCGATTTCCCTTATCCTTTGGAAGGACGATCTTAGGCTCGTCCTTATTTTTGCGGTAAAGAACAAACTTGGTGCCTATCACCTGAACGACCTCACTGCTTGTTGCCATTGCTATCTGTTCAGCTGCATCACGAGGCGTGACCTCAGAAGAATTAAGTACCTTGCCCTTTATCAGCTCACGAGCCGTGAGAGCATCGTCAGCCTGCTTAATTATGTTATCGCTCATTCCGCCCTTGCCGACCATAATTATTGTATCAATGTCGACGGCAAGAGAACGTAGAAAAGCACGTTGTTTACTTGTCATAAAAACTCCTTAATTTTCACTGTTTAATTTTTTCTCTCAGTTTCTCGGCAAGAAGTCTGAGAGCATTGCCCCTGTGGCTCATTGCGTCCTTTTGGTTGCTTGACAACTCGGCAAACGTCTTGTTACCTTCCGTAAAGAAAATAGGGTCATATCCGAATCCGTCAGTTCCTCGAGGCGCAAAGCCTATCGACCCATCGCACTTTCCTTCAACCTCAATTTTGCTGCCATCGGGGAAGCAGCAGCATATTGCACAAACAAAGTGAGCCGTGCGCTCGCCGTCAGGAGTATCCTTAAGCTCAATGATAAGCTTTTCTATTTTTTCTTCATCTGTTGAGCCCTCGCCCGCATATCTAGCGGAAAACACACCGGGTCTGCCGCCCAAAGCGTCTACCATGAGCCCGGAATCGTCGGCAATGCACGGTCTGCCGGTCGTCTCACAGGCGCTTCTCGCTTTCAACTCCGCGTTTTCCGCAAAGGTCTTGCCTGTTTCTTTAACCTCAGGAAGCTTCATTCCGCACTCCTCGGCAGACACCACTGAGATTCCTAGTGGCTTTAATATCCTATCAAATTCCTTTATTTTGTTTTCATTATGTGTAGCAGCTATAAATATCATATTATCGATCCCCTTCAAATTGAAAATAAGCGAATTATCTGCTTATTCTTCCATATCATTATCCCTTGTAAAAAGCGCCCTTGCAAAATCTGACGGATCAAACGGCTGCAAGTCGTCGATTTGTTCACCGACGCCTATATATTTAACAGGTATTTTCAGGTCGTCCATGATTGCAAGGACAACTCCTCCCTTTGCCGTTCCATCAAGCTTAGTAAGAACTATGCCTGTGATGCCCGCCGCATTTTTAAATTCGCGGGCCTGATTTACGGCATTCTGACCTGTTGTCGCGTCGAGAATAAGGAGAACCTCCTTATCCGCATTGGGAAGCTCACGGTCTATGATCCTGTTGATCTTGGCAAGCTCGTCCATGAGGTGCTTCTTGTTGTGAAGTCTGCCCGCGGTATCGGCAATGATGACATCGCTCCCCTTGGCCTTTGCCGAAGAAATAGCGTCAAATACGACAGCTGCGGGGTCAGATCCCTCCTGCTGCTTGACTATATCCGCACCTGAGCGTTCAGCCCAGATCTCAAGCTGTTCAATAGCGGCGGCACGAAACGTATCCGCCGCTGCAAGCGTTACCCTTTTCCCTGAGCGAACGAGGTTAGCGGAAATTTTTCCGATAGTTGTTGTCTTTCCGACACCATTGACTCCGATAACGAGAATGACCGACGGTTTAGTATTTATTATAAGTTCCTGAGAACCGCTCAGCATATCGGCAATAACATCCGCCAGGAGGTCGTGAATAGCGGCTGGGTCTGTTATTCCTTGCTTTTTTACTCTCTCGCGAAGCTCGTCGCAGATATGCTCAGAGGTCGTTACACCGACATCACCCATAATAAGCAGCTCAAGAAGCTCCTCAAAAAGCTCCTCATCGATCTTTGTAAAGGATTTGAGCATAGTATCAATGCGGCCGACAATACTGTCTCTCGTCTTTTTAAGTCCCTCTTTTATTTTTTTGAATAAACCCATATCTATCACATTTCCTTCCTATCTCATTGCAGGTCATCGCTTGCATTCTATCTTTGCTAACGGGCTTTTAAGCCGAGGTGCTGTTCAATTTCGGAGGCACGAAGCTCTAACAGCTTCGATATACCCTCGTCCTGCATCGTGACGCCGTAAAGGACGTCAGCCTCCTCCATCGTTCCTCGCCTGTGCGATATACAGATGAACTGTGTCCTGTCATTCATTCGGCGCAGATACTGCGCGAATCTGTCAACATTGACATCATCGAGAGCCGCTTCTATCTCGTCCATAACGCAAAACGGTGCAGGTCTTACTTTCATTATAGCAAAATATAACGCGATTGCAACAAGAGCTTTCTCTCCGCCTGACAAAAGCTCTATATTGGAAACTATTTTTCCGGGAGGCGACACCTTTATTTCAATACCCGTCGTCAGAACATTATCAGGATCTGTCAGTGAAAGTGCGCCGCTTCCTCCTCCGAAAAGCTCAACAAAAGTCTTTTTAAAGTTTTCGTTTATAAGAGTGAATCGCTCGACAAAAATCTCCTGCATTTGGCGGGTTAGCTCGTCAATCAGTTTTAAAAGTTCCGACTTAGAAGTCTCAACATCACCGATCTGATTTTTTAGGAACTCATATCTCTCGCTGACCTCCTTGTACTCGTCTATCGCGGATACATTAACGCTGCCGAGAGAGCGTATTTTTTGCTTTAACTCCGAGAGTCTGCGCTGAGCCTTTGGCACTTCCTCTATCTTAGGCGCTTTTTCCTCCGCCTCTCGCTTTGTAAGCTCATATTCTTCCCAAAGCTTAGAAATTATATTGTCGTACTCGTTTTGAAGATTGTCCTTTTTCTCGGTCAGCCTCGCAATCTCTCCGCTCAAACGCTCTCTTTTTGATGTTTCATCACGTTCCTCCATGCGAAGCTTTGTTTGACGCTTTTCAAGCTCAAGCCTTGACTGTGACTGTTCAGCTATGAGAGCGGCATTTGCTTTCGATTTTTCGGAAAGTATATCTGCCTGTGCGTTCAACTCCTCGATAGATTTTATAAGCTTGGTGTTAGTATCTTTTATTGAGTCGCTCTCCGACTTTAGAGCCTCGATTCTTCCGCTCCCGGCATTTCTGCGAAGCTCATACCCATCAATATCGGCATTAAGTGCCTCTATGTCTTTTTCTGTTGTAACGATTGAGAGCCGCGTCTCCTGAATACTTGCGGAAAGCTCTTCACGTTTTTTCTGAAGCTCCTCACGGCTACCCGACAGAGTACCGGCGATTGCTTCAAGCTCAGTTATTTTTTTTCTGTATTCCTCCGCAAGCGCCTTTGTGCTCTCCATATCATTTTTAAGCGAAGTGATTCTTTCGTCTGATCTTTCGCGGTCAGTTCTCAACTCCGTAAGTAGCTTTTGAGTGCTTTCAAGCTCCGAACGTCTGCTCTTTAATTCGGCCTCAATTTTTACCTTGTCGCTCTGCGCCGTATAAAGCTCACCCTGTGTGCCTGAAAACTCCGCCTTTATCTTTGAGGCTTGCTCAGATAAAAATCTCAGCCTTTCCAATGACTGCTCATATTCGCCCTTTAAGGACTGAGCCTGCTTTTTTATGCTCTCTATCTCGCTTGCGCGACCGAGAAGTCCCGCGCTCTTCGCGAGAGAACCTCCCGTCAGAGAGCCTCCGGCATTTACGACTTGTCCGTCGAGTGTGACAATACGGAAACGGTAATTATATTTCTTAGCTATGATAATTGCGCTGTCAAGATCATCGGCAATTACAATCCTTCCGAGCAGAGAGTTTAAAATATTCTTATAGCAATCCTTGCAGGAGCATAACTCAGAGGCAATACCGATAAAGCCCTCGCAATGCTCAAGTCCACGCTCTGTAAATTCACGAGCCTTAATGGATGATATTGGCAGGAAAGTCGCTCTGCCTCCGTCCCGACGCTTCAAAAACGCGATAGCCATTTTCGCGTCGGAATCTGTGTCTGTAACAATGTTCTGCATCGCTCCTCCCAATGCCGTTTCTATCGCCGTACTGTACTCATGCGGGACAGTGATAACACGAGAAACAGGACCGTGTATACCTGTCAGACCTCCGTTTTTTACCTCACGCATAATAGTCTTTACACTTGCGGCGAAGCCCTCAAGATTTCGCTCAAGATCCTCAAGGAGCTTTGCTTTGCGGAAAAGCTGCTCACTGTCAAGACGCAGCTTTTCAGCGCTTGCCTTCAGATCATCGCATTTATGTGTTTTTTGCTGCAATCTGATTTCACAGCCATTTAAAATATTTGTAAGTTCGGTGATCCTTTCATCACAATCGGAAACCATTTTTTCATAATCAGAAATAATTCCCTCTAATGTCGCGATTTGAGATGTCTTTTCGTTAATGCTGTTTTCAAAGGACTGCATCCTCGTACTTATTTCCGATACGGAAGTTCCTGACGTCATATATTTTACATTGACCTCCGAAAGCTCCGATGTTAGTCTAGAAATCTCGTCATTTATCGACATAAGCTTGTCGCTGCTCTCGCTTTCTCCATCTCTTAAAGTATTGAGACGTTCGAGGTATGTATTTAAGCTTTCCTTGTATTTTGAAAGCGTTTTCTCCTTTTCGACTATTTGCAGACGTTTTTTATCAATTTCGCCTTTAATTTCGATCGAGCTTCGTTTCATTTCGTCAATGTCGGAAGAAATTCTTGTGATAGTTTCCTCGTTATGGTGAATATCATTCTGTAAAACATTCACGCGAGCACGCTTTTTCGCACTATCTTCGTCAAGCTGTGACGTCTCGGAACGAAGTTCTTCTATCTTAGCGGTAATTTTGCTTTGGCTTGAGAAAAGCTCCTCTGTTTTTGATTCTATCAGAGAGAGCGCCTTTTGAGCTTCGTCATACTGGCTTTGTGCAGTCGCGAGCTTATCCTCCTGTTCACGAAGAAGTCTTGTCGATTTTTCTATTGTGTTTAGCCAAAGTCCTATTTCGAGATCTCTTTTCTCCTCGGCATATTCAAGGTATGACCTTGCCTTTTCGGACTGTATCCTCAGCGGCTCAACTCTACCCTCAAGCTCCGATAAAATATCACGCAGACGCACAAGATTTTCTTCCGTTCGCCCGAGTCGGCGTTCCGCGTCTGCCTTCCGATAGCGGTAACGCGATATGCCCGCAGCTTCCTCAAATATCTCTCGTCTGTCCTCGCTTTTTGCCGCAACTATCGAGTCGATCTTGCCCTGGCTTATCATCGAGTATCCGTCACGGCCAAGACCTGTATCCATAAAAAGCTCATGAATGTCCTGTAAACGGACTATCGTGTTGTTAATAAGATATTCGCTTGTTCCCGAACGATAGTAGCGCCGTGTTACGGAAACTTCGTCCTTGTCAAAACCAAGTGTTCTGTCGGTATTGTCAATGGTAAGCGTGACCTGAGCGAAGCCCGTGCGCTTACGGTTTTTTGCGCCGTTAAAGATGACATCCTCCATCTTTGAGCAGCGAAGCGTTTTTGCCGACTGCTCGCCGAGGACCCATCGCACAGCGTCGCTTATATTGCTCTTTCCACTGCCGTTCGGACCAACAACAGCCGTTATACCGTTTGTAAACGTGAGCCTTGTTTTATCCGGAAATGTCTTAAAGCCCTGAAGCTCAAGGGATTTTAATAGCACTTTATCACCACATTTGAATAATTGAGGTCATTTCAATGACTTGCGTCGAGAACGCGTACTTCGTATTTAGAAAGCCTTATATCCTGACGGACTATCGCGTTTATTCCGAGATTTTTTAAGCGTTCTATGTTTTCTCTCTTTTGACCGATAAAGCGGGAAACAGAGCGAGGATTCACGAAGATCTCAGCCGTACCGCTATGTATACCGTTTTTCTCTAACGCCTGTACACAGCTGTTATACATTATCTCGCTTTCGCAAAGCTCACGAAAGGCAGGATGGAACGCACCCGCCGCCATACCCTCTCGCAAACTGTCGCTGTCGTGAAGTCCGAGACGGATAACGTTAATATTTCGTTCCTCAAAAAACATCAATAGCTCAGAACACAGCTTTATTGCATCGTTCAGCGTCTGCGGAGTATATTCCTTTGTTTTATACAGATTATAAAGCTCCGTTCCCTTTATGACGACTGTAGGATATATACGAACGGTATCCGGATTGAGAGCGGCGATTTCATATGCGCTTTCGCGGTCAAGTTCGTCGCTGCTCTTATACAGTCCCGTCATCATCTGCAAGCCTAGAGAAAAGCCTGCCTCGGTTATCATCCTTGAGGAGGTGACGACATCCTTCTTTGTATGTCCTCTCTCGTTTGCGGCGAGGACCTCATCGCTCATACTCTGAGCGCCCAGCTCGATAGCGGTCACTCCGTATCTGTGGAGCGTATCAAGTATTTCTCCGTCTATCGCGTCAGGACGTGTCGAAATTCTAATCCCGGCAAATTCTCCCGATTTTACGGACGGAGCCGCCGCCGAAAGCAGGCTCTCCATATATGCCCTATCTATAGCGGTAAAGCTTCCGCCAAAAAAGGCTATTTCGGCATTTTTTGTATTTTCCTTTAGGTTATTTCTTGCTGTTTCTATCGTTTCCTCAACGTCACGGACGCAAGGTTGGGTCTGTTGACCCGTTATTTCCCGCTGATTACAAAAGCTGCAATTATGCGGACAACCGTTATGTGGTACAAAAATTGCTACATTTGAATGTTTCAATATCCCATCAACTCCAACGCTTCTCTCGCTGCCTGCTGTTCAGCTTCCTTTTTGCTTCTGCCGCCGCCCTTGCCGATTTTGTTGCTGTTGAGTCTTACCTCAACTGTAAAATGCTTATCATGGTCGGGGCCGCTTTCTCCGACGAGAACATACGATATTTTCTCCTCGGGATTTTTCTGGATAATTTCCTGCAGCGTCGTTTTGTAGTCCTTAAAGCTGAAGCTGCGCGGGGAATCTATTTCGGGCTTTACAAATCCCATGATAAATTCTGCCGCTCTCTCCATGCCGCCGTCAAGATAAATTGCGGCGATAAGCGCTTCAAACGCATCGGCAAGTATAGACGGACGTTCGTTTCCGTGAAGGTGAGCCTCGCCGTGACTCACCTTCAGAAAATCTCCGAGACGGATCTTTTTAGCAAAGCGTGAAAGCGTTTTCTCGCATACGAGAGCCGCCCTGAGCTTACTCAGATCGCCTTCGGGATAGTTCGGGCAATTTTTAAAAATATAGTCCGAAACCACTATGCTCAAAACGGAATCCCCGAGAAATTCAAGCCTTTCATTACTTTTATCTCCATATTTAGATTCATTGGCATATGATGAATGAGTTACGGCTGTTTTTAAGTATTGTTTATTTTTAAAGGTATATCCTATTGTTTCTTCAAGTTCACCCAGTTTATTGTTCGTGTTAGCAGTCATAAATATTTCACCCTTCCTTCTTCAGTTCGTCCAGTTCCCTCCGAATCTCACCTATAACATCTTTCTCTGTGTAATCAATTACAGATTTTATCGCGCTGATAAATGTATCCGCCTTAGCACTGCCGTGAGTTTTCAGCACGGGTCTTGAGACACCCATAATAGGAGCCGCGCCATAATTATTGTAGTCCATGTATTCCTTGAGCTGCTTCATATCCTTTAAAACAAGTGAAGCCGCAAATTTATTTTTAAGGTTCTTGGTAAATACTTCTTTGAACTTCTTCATAAGCGCCGAGGCAACGCCTTCATACATTTTTACTATGATATTACCAGTAAAGCCGTCAGCGACTATAACATCAGCTGCGTCATGAGGAATATCCCGAGCTTCAATATTTCCGATAAAGTTTATAGGTGACTGCTTCAAAAGCTCAAACGCCTTATGCTGGAGTTCGCCGCCCTTATGTTCCTCAGTCCCGACATTGGCCAGACCGACTCTCGGATTTTTGATCCCTCCGATCTTGTCCATATAGACAGAGCCCATTATACCAAACTGCTGGAGCATTTCGGGGCGGCACTCGACGTTTGCCCCGCTGTCGATGAGGAGGACCTGCCCCTCGACCTTTGGCATGAGCGGTGAAAACGCCGGACGCTTAATGCCCTTGATGCGCTTAACTATCATAGTCGCGCCCATAATAAGCGCACCACTGTTGCCTGCGGAAAGAAACGCATCCCCTCCTCCGCTTGCGAGCAGCTTTAAACCGACCGCCATGGAGCTTTGATTTTTAGACTTCATAATATCGCCCGCTTCATCATCCATCGTGATAACGTCGGGAGCGTCCTCTATCATGATCCCTTTAAGCGATATATTGTTATCTGCGGCGTTTTTTTCGATTATCTCCTTGCTTCCGACAAGTACGATCTCAATGTTATCATACACCTCAAGTGCCTTGACGGAACCCTTTATGACCTCTAAGGGCGCGTTATCTCCACCGAATGCGTCAATTATAATCCTCATGGCGATATACCGACCTTTCTTTTTATATTTAGTAATTTTTTAACGATTCAAGAGCGCGCCTTGAATATTGCGAGGCTCTCTCGCGTTTATCCTTGATCCTTTGTTTTAGCGGTGGGAGAATACCCAAGTTCGCACCCATCGGCTGAAAATTGCTGATCGTTTCGTCCGCAATATATCGAGAAAGCGCGCCTGTCATGGTTTCGGCAGGCAGCGTGAGCGTTTCTTCATTTCGTATTCTCCTGACAGCGTTTATCCCCGCGACAAGTCCGCTCGCGCCTGACTCCATATAGCCCTCAACTCCCGTTATCTGACCCGCGAAAAAAATATTTGCATTTGCTTTCAGCGAAAAATCGGAATTGAGTACCCTCGGTGAATCAAGAAATGTATTCCTGTGCATAACACCGAAGCGCACAAAATCCGCATTATGCAGAGCTGGGATCATTGAGAAAACTCTCCTCTGCTCCGGAAATTTAAGATTTGTCTGAAAGCCTACGAGATTATACATCGTTCTGTGCGCGTTTTCTGTCCTTAATTGCAGAACAGCCCACGGTCTGTGACCCGTTTTGGGGTCGCGAAGTCCCACAGGCTTCATAGGTCCGAAACGCAGTGTATCATGACCGCGCTGCGCGAGTATCTCGACAGGCATACAGCCTTCATAAACCTTGGGATTCTGAACGTCAACACCGTGAAGAGGCGCACGCTCCGCCGAAACAAGAGCTTCATAAAAAGCCTCGTATTCATCCTTGTTCATCGGGCAGTTAATATAAGCATCGTCACCGCCTTTATCATAACGTGAGGCGCGGAACGCATACTCCATATCAACACTTTCGGCGGAAACTATCGGAGCCGCCGCGTCAAAAAAGCTCAACGCGCCGCCGCACAGCCTTTGTATTTCAGCAGACAGCGCTTCACTCGCAAGAGGTCCTGCCGCGATAACCGTAACAGCATCGCCCGGGATCTCCGTGATCTCGCGCTCAATAATCTCTATCAGCGGATCGTTTCTTATCGCATATGTTACCATAGCTGAAAATTTATCTCTGTCAACGGCAAGCGCACCGCCGGCAGGGACGGCACACTTATCAGCACAGCACATAAGGAGAGAATCAAGCCTGCGCATTTCCTCCTTTAAAAGTCCCGCTGCGCTCTCTATCCTTGACGCCTTAAATGAATTTGAGCATATAAGCTCGCAGAACAGGTCGCTTTTATGCGCGGGGGTTTTCTTTGTTGGCTTCATCTCGAAAAGGCGAACGTTCACCCCGCGTTTCGCGATCTGATATGCACATTCGCAGCCCGCGAGCCCCGCGCCTATCACATTTATATATCGCATACGTCCCCTCTCAGCAAAGTTTATTCTTCTTCATATTCCTTCTCAAAGCTACAACCATCAGTCTGACAAAACAGCTTTGGCTTTTTGCCGGCTTTCTTGTAGAGGATCTCTCCGCAATGCGGACATTTCTCGGTCGTAGGCATATACCACGAAACGAAATCACAGTCGGGGTACTTCTCACAGCCGTAGAACACTCTGCCGCGCTTTGATTTTTTAACTATTACTTCGCCGCCGCACTTAGGACACGGCACACCCGCCTTTACAACGAATTTTTTAATGTTTTTACATTCGGGATAGCCGGGACAGGCGATAAACTTACCATAGCGTCCGAACTTGACGATCATCTGTCTGCCGCACTGCTCGCAAACAATATCGGTCTTATCCTGCTCAAGCTCTATCTTTACTCCTTCCATTTCTTCCTTTGCTTTTTTTAGCGTCTTATCAAAGTCGCTGTAGAAATTTTCCAAAAGCTCGTGCCACTCGCACTTGCCCTCCTCTACCGTATCAAGGTCGCTTTCCATCTGAGCCGTAAATCTTACGTTTACAATTTTCGGAAAGCGTTCCTTCATCAGCTTTGTTGAGACCTCGCCCAACTCTGTCGGTATAAGCGTTTTTGATTCACGCTTAACATATTCTCTTGAGGTTATGGTTGAAATCGTTGCGGCATATGTTGACGGTCTGCCGATCCCGTATTCCTCAAGCGCCTTGATAAGTGACGCCTCAGTATACCTCGGCGGCGGCTGTGTAAAGTGCTGATTAGGAGTCAGCGCCTTTACACGAAGCTCTGTTCCCTCCTTCAGCGCCGGAAGCTGCTGTTCGCTCTCCTCGGCTGTATCCTTGCCCTCGACATATAAAACCGTAAAGCCGTCGAAGTCCACCATATAGCCTGACGCCTTAAATATATACTTTCCCGCGATAATATCAGCAGATGTTGTTTTTTGAATACAATCTGACATCTGGCAGGCGATAAAGCGCTCCCAGATTATTTTATACAACTTGAACTGCTCGGCGGTAAGGCTGTTCTTGACCTTATCGGGTGAAAGCTCTATCATAGTCGGACGAATTGCCTCATGGCCGTCCTGAGCGTTCGAACGTGACTTATACCTTCTCGGCTCGGCGGGAAGATATTTTTCTCCCCATCTTTTAAGAATATATTCACGAGCGCCGTTTAAAGCGTCATCGGAAAGACGCAGAGAGTCGGTTCTCATGTATGTTATCAAGCCGACTGCTCCCATACCCTCTATCTCGACACCCTCGTAAAGCTCCTGCGCTATGCGCATAGTACGTTTAGCTTGAAAACCGAGCTTCCTTGAGCATTCCTGCTGGAGCGTAGACGTTATAAACGGCGGCGCTGGTTTTCTCGTTCTTCTGCCGTGTTTTACCTTACCGACCGTAAAGGTTTCGTTTCCAAGCTCCGAGAGGATCTCATTCGCGCGCTGCTCGCTTCTTACATCAATTTTAATGCTGCTGTTTTTCTCCTTAACGCGGAGAGTGCCGTCCTCGTTGTCATACAGGGACGCGGGAAAGGCCCTGCGTTCGCCTTTCGGGATCAGCTTTGCGTCGATAGACCAGTATTCCTCGGGCTTAAACGCGCGGATCTCATCCTCACGATCAACAATGATCCTGAGAGCAACAGACTGAACGCGTCCCGCAGATAATCCGCGTCTTATCTTCTGTGCAAGAAACGGGCTTAGCTTATATCCTACAAGCCTGTCAAGGATACGCCTCGCCTGCTGCGCATTAACAAGATCTATATCTATACAGCGCGGGTTTGCCATTCCGTTAGTCACGCCTGTTTTTGTAATTTCGTTAAATGTAACTCTGTTTTTTTTATCAAGCGGCAGGTCAAGAAGATACGCGAGATGCCATGAGATCGCCTCTCCCTCACGATCGGGGTCGGTTGCGAGGAATATCTGATCGCTCTTTGATGCTTTCTTTTTAAGCTCCTCGGCAAGCTCCTCCTTACCCTTTATTATATCATACTTAGGCTTAAAGCCATGCTTTATATCTACACTTAAACGCTTTTCCGGCAGGTCGCGTATATGTCCCATAGACGCTACGACCTCATAGCCGGATCCGAGATATTTCTTGATAGTCTTAGCCTTTGCGGGCGACTCGACTATTACAAGCTTTGACAATCTCATCATCCTCCGTTTATTTAAATTACTTCAATATATATTTACCGCCGACGACAGATTCAATATATCCGAAAATCTCAAGCTCTGTAAGAGCGGAAAGAAGTATATTTATAGGTATACCCGTTTTTTCGGAAATATGATCCGTTGTCACCGGGACGTCACTGATCACCTTTAATACTTTGAGCGACTGCTCGGATAAATCGGCAGGATACTCTCTCTCTTTTTCCGATGCGATTGAACCGACGTCGATTTTGTCAGTTATGTCAAGACTAACAGAAGCTGTTTTTTCATGCTCCGCAGCAGTATTTTCACTGACGGATGAACGTTCATCGAGATCCTCTCTGAAAATCTCATTTGTACGACCATGTATAGGGTAAGTCAGCTTATGCTTGTTTAAATCATACCAATCTACAAGGTCATCCGCATCTATCGCCGCTGAAAAACCTTTCCTGAGAAGATTGTTCGAGCCTTTGTTTTCATTAGAAAAAATGCTTCCCGGAACGGCAAATAATTTTCTGCCCTCCCTGACAGCATCCTTGGCAGTAATCAACGCGCCGCTCCTCTCCCCCGCCTGAACGACAAGGGTACAGTCCGAAAACCCGCATATGATCCTGTTTCTGAGCGGAAAATTTTGACTTACGGGAGGATAGCCCGGAGGAAACTCCGAAATAACAGCGCCGCTTTCCGAAATTTTTTCTCTCATAGCGGCGTTATCCGCAAGGTAATTATAGTCGATACCACAGCCGAGAACACATACGGTCGTCCCGAGAGCCTTGAGCGCGCCCATATGCGATGCACTGTCAATGCCTAACGCTCCGCCGCTTACAACGACCGCTCCGCCGCTCGCAAGAGAATACGCAAAGTTATTTGCGGCGGTCAAGCCCTGACTCGTTGCTTCTCTCGAGCCGACCATGGCGACAGAAAATTTATCGTCAATCCCCGGCATTTTGCCGTTTACATATAACACGCACGGCGGTGAGGTTATCGAGCGAAGCTTTTTTGAGAAAAGTGCATCATCATATGTGATAATATCATAGCCGAGCTTGCGGCAATCGTCAAGAATTTTTTCCGCTCGAATGAGATCCTTTGAATTTAATTTATCTATCGTTTTACGCGTAAAGCAGTCACATATCAGATAATCGTATTCGGAGGCATTATAAAATTCTTCTGCTGTATGAAAATATTCCATTCCCGCTTTAAAGCTCTTGTTATTAGCGCCAAAAACACATTGCAGCCACAACCAATATATTATATCATCCCTCAAGAATATTCCTCCATACAGTGAAAAATCACTTGTTTCTGATGAGTTCCCACATCAGAATCGCCGCAGCGGCAGAAGCGTTCAGAGATTCGGCTCTCCCGCCCATCGGTATTTTCACGCGGCACATACACGCATCTATTGCCGCGTCAGTTAAGCCTGCTCCCTCATTTCCGATAAGAATGATACCGCTTTTGAAATTTGCCTCCGTTACGGAAACGGCATCTCTCGGAGTAGACGCATATGTTTTTATGCCCCGACAAGTCATTTCTCCGATAAACTCGGGGAAATTCTCCGCTATACAGAAGTTGAGCCTGAATACGGCGCCCATGCTTCCCCTTGAAGCCTTTGGAGAATATATATCACAGCAGCCGCCCGATAGAATAACGCCGTCAAGTCCGAGAGCCTCGGCTGTTCTCAGTATTGTTCCGAGATTGGACGGGTCGCTGATATTTTCGAGGGCGACATATCGCCCCATGCTCTCTATTTTATCAAGTAAAACGCTTTTGTCAAGCATGGAAATCAAACATAGAAGTCCCTGCGGCGATTTTGTATCGGAAATTTTCAAGAAAATATCGGGGCTTACCTCTATTTTTTCACATCCCGTATCCGATATCAGCTTGAAATCATCCGAATATTTTTCCCTTGCCTGTAATGTATAAATCAGCTTTTCTATTTTAGCACCTGAAAGTACCGCGTCACGGCAAAGCCTGACTCCCTCAGCACTGAAAAGAGAGCGTTCACGTCTGTATTTGGCGCTTTTCTGCAGCTTTATAATTTCTTTAATTGTCGGATTGTCCCTGCTCGTGATCATTCTTATGCTATTCCCCTGTCTGAAAACCTTCAGTAATTAAAAAGCGCCGCAGACAATATGTCCCGGCGCGGTTTTATAAAATTATAACGCTGCCTTTGCCTTCTCAACAAGCGCTTTAAAAGCCTCAGGATCAGCGATAGCGATCTCGGAAAGAACCTTTCTGTTGAGCGTGATGCCAGCCTTTTTAAGACCGTTGATGAACGTAGAGTAGTTGACTCCGTTTGCGCGGCAGCCTGCAGAAATACGAGTTATCCAGAGCTTTCTGAAGTCTCTCTTGCGCTGCTTGCGTCCGATATAGGCGTAATTGCCGCTCTTCATTACGGCTTCCTTAGCCATCTTAAAATGCTTGCTCCTTGCGCCCCAGTAGCCGCGGGCTAGCTTAAGTGTCTTTTTTCTTCTTTTGCGTGTTGCTAACGCACCCTTTACTCGTGCCATTTATATATACCTCCGTTATTTGTTAAGTAGCTTTCCAAATATATCGACTTATTTGTAAGGGATAAGCCTCTTAATCTGAGCTGTATTTGTCTTATCGACAACAGCCGTTTTTCTGAGACCTCTCTTGCGCTTAGTTGTTTTCTTGTTCAGGATGTGGCTCTTGTTTGCATGAGCGCGGATGACCTTGCCGCTCTTAGAGAGTTTAAAGCGTTTTTTTGCTCCACTGTGTGTTTTGATTTTGGGCATTTTATTGCTCCTCCTTATTGTTATGTTTCACTTCCCGCAGGGGAAGTAAGATTTCGTTTTAATGTCAAGTTATTTTGTCTTGGGGCTTAGGAACATAAGCATATTGCGTCCCTCAAGCTTTGCAGGCTTTTCTATATTTGCAAATTCTGCACAAGCCTCCGCAAATTTACTCATTACATCAAGTCCCAACTCCGGATGACCCATTTCTCTGCCACGGAAGCGAATAGATACCTTTATCTTATTCCCGCCTTTGATAAAACGTTCCGCATGAGAAAGCTTCGTGTTAAAATCATGCGTGTCGATATTAAGCGAAAGACGGATCTCCTTAATATCAACAACGTGCTGATTCTTTCTTGCTTCCTTTTCACGTTTAGCCTGCTCAAAGCGATATTTTCCGTAGTCCATGATCTTGCACACGGGCGGTTTAGCCTGTGGGGCTATCTTGACAAGGTCAAGATTCATGCTCTCCGCCTTTTCCAATGCCTGAGAAAGAGACATTATTCCGAGCTGTTCACCGTCAGAACCTATAACGCGCAGTTCCTTGTCACGAATTTCTTCGTTGATCTGAAGTTCTTGTCTGCCTATGTTAAAGCACCTCCATATATAACTGTAAAACGAAAAACGCGGCACAGCATAACTGTCCGCGCATCAAAAGCATAACAAAGAGAAGTAACTCCCCTCCGAATACTATTGACCCATGACGGACATTGACCCCATGGGTGAAAGCTGACCGCTTTACTTTGTTGTACCTTAAGTAGTATACACACTCGGACTTAATTTGTCAAGAGAATTTTCAAAAATTTTTCAAATATTTTGCTAAATTTCTTTAAACGAGCTCCATCAATAAATAATGAGATTTATTTTCACTTTCTGTAAGATTTTTTTTCATGTCATAATAAGCGTATTCATGAAAGCCGAATCTCGTCAAAGTATCGCGTCTTGCACTGTCCGCAGACTTAATAAATACATAATATCTATCGTATTTTTTCATTGACAAAATATATTTCAGGAGTTCGCACGCAACAAAATCGTCATACAGCTCCGAAGAAACGGGAAATGTTATGTAGCCGCTGTTTTCAGGTACACCCTTTACAGAAAAAGCATCTCTCAAAGCATTATATACCTTTTTTGCCCTAAACACACCGTATTGTTTTTTTACGTCGTTATATTCAAGCTCAATAAAACCACTCCTCGTATCGCTTAATGAAATAAGCCCTGTCAGCTTTCCATCCGAAACGGCTTTGTAGAATTTTCTGACGATAAGTCCGTTTTTTATGGCAAGACCCGCTTGATCAATTTTATTGATATACACTCTCAATTCGTCAAGCATTGAGTAGATCAGCAGATACGACGCCACTCCCCTGTCCTTTTCTTCTAAAGGAATGATTTCTATTTCTTTATGACTTTTCATGTTTTTCTCCACGTATGTTTTTTCAATTCATTATCTCATAAAAGCCATAAATGCGCAAGAAAAGAATTTATTGTTGCTACATTCTGATCAGTAATACACATAATTTGTCTTGACTATCAGATAGTAATTTTATATAATTTTGTTAAAGCTATAAAAACGGAGGTACAATATGGATAAATCAAGTGTATTTCATCGTTCCTTTGCAAATCAGTGCTATGCGCTTGACAATGACAGAGTAAGAATCAGCATTACGACCGGAAGAGATACAGACAAGGTATTCATAACCTACGGCGACCCGTTTTCAGCCGGCATTATGGGAGGAAATGAGTTTTGGCATGGCGATATTACCGAAATGACCGATGTCAGGCTCCTTGAGCATCACAAGGTATGGTCTGTCGTTATCGCGCCAAAGCATAAAAGACTGCGTTATTACTTTATCCTTGAAAGCGGAGGCGAAAGACTGTATTATCTCGGAAACGGATTTTTCACGGAGGACGAGCTTTCCAGAAAGTCCTTTCCCGAATATTTCGTAATGCCATGGATAAACCCCTCCGACGTATTTGAAACGCCCAAATGGGCAGAGGACACCATATGGTATCAGATTTTCCCCGAAAGGTTTTGCAACGGAAATGATTCTATAAGCCCTCCTAACCGCAAAAAATGGAGATCCGAAAGGATAAGTCGGGGAGGTTTTTACGGCGGCGACCTGTACGGTATTATAGAAAAAATTCCGTACCTCAAGGATTTAGGTATAACGGGCATATATATGACGCCTGTTTTTAAATCCTCGTCGGATCACAAATACAACACCGAGAACTATCTTGAGATAGATCCTCATTTCGGGGACGAGGAGACCTTTATCAGGCTTGTCGAGCTTGCTCACAAAAACGGTATACGTATCATGATAGATGCCGTATTCAACCACAGCGGATGGGATTTTCCGTTCTGGCAGGATGTTTATAAAAACGGTGAAAGCTCTAAATACAGAGATTGGTACATGGTCAACAAATTTCCCATAACAAAGCACGGCGACACAAGGGATAACTGCTTCTACAGCTTTGCGTTTATCAAGGGCATGCCAAAGCTCAATACTAACAATCCCGAGGTAGTACAGTATTTCACGGATATTTGCACGAAATGGGTCAGAGATTGGAAAATCGACGGTATTCGCTTTGATGTAGCCAACGAAGTCAGCCATACATTCCTCAAAAAGCTCAGAGCCTCGTTGAGAGAAATAAACAGTGAGCTTTATCTCGTCGGCGAAATATGGCATGATTCAGTACAATGGCTCTTGGGTGATGAATTTGACGCGGTAATGAATTATCCGCTGACCTTCGGAATAAAAGATTTTTTTCTAAACAAGGAACTAAACTCCGAATACCTCGAATATCATATAAACAACAAATTTACTATGTATCCTGAACAGGCAAACAGGGTAATGCTGAATCTTTATGATTCTCATGACACCATTCGTCTTATAACCTCGATAAACAATAATACGGATATTTTCATTCAAATGCTCGCTGTGCTGTTTACGCTGCAAGGCAGCCCGTGTATTTATTACGGTACGGAAATTGCTCTCGAGGGAGACTGCGACCCCGATTGCCGAAGATGTATGCCATGGGATGAAATCGAAAATGGAAAATACAGTCAGACTATCGAAGCGGTCAAATCTCTTATTTTGCTGAGAAAAAATGAAGCCGCAACAAAATCTTCCGACATCAGGTTTATTCACAGCGGCAGCAAACGCCTTGTACAATATATCAAAAACAGCAAGGACGAAAAACTTCTTGTTGCTCTTAACTGCGGGGATACGAGTAAAATAATTGATGTTGACGGAAAGATCCTCTTTTCTAACCTTTATGAAAACGGTATTTTGCTGCCCGACGGTGTGCTGATCTGCAAATGTAATTAAGCAGTAATGTTATGAACAGCTATCAATGCGTACTCAACGCAATCAAGAAGCCGCTTCCATGTGATTATCAATTTGCATATCGACAGCAGTGAATGATATTCGCTATGTCGATACTTGTTTTGACGGGAGCAGCTCGTATACTGTTGCATATGCTCTTTCACAATAGGTATAAGGAATTACAAGCAATCCGAATTTATCTCTTGTTCAAGACAATTTCAATCGTTCAGCAGGAGAATCATCGTTCTCCTTTGACACAATAATCGCGGAGTATTAAAAAATCCACAAATACTTTCTTTAATAGCCATTTACTTTTCACCGCAAAAATCCCTTACGCATAAAGCGCAAGGGATTTTATCTTTATTTATAAAGATAAATTACTGCCGGTAGTTTTGGAAGGAAGAGCCTGCGTCGTGGACAGTCTGAAATATGTGCCGAGATATTCCTTAGCTATCTTTGTAAGTGCGATCATTGCGGCACGTCGAATCTGTGGGTTAGGTGAAAGCGTGTGAATCAAGAGCTTGAAGAAAAGCTGAGGACTATAATACATCGGCTTCTGTTGTTCCATTGTTTATCAACTCCTTTCTGAATACTATATATAAATTTTGTTGTAAGCTTATTAAAAGATACATATGCAGAATCCACTTGATAGGATCATAATAGCATATGAATTTGAACAATTTATAAACCTTTTGTAAAAAAGAGGAATTATTGTACAAAAACGAAAAAATGTCATATAGTTCAAATCTCATATATAACATTAAGTCCGAGAGAGTTTGCCATCCTGATGGCGCTCTGCATAGATCTGTCATAAATCTGTGACGGACAATGACAATCCGAACCGACAAGAACTTTCAGCCCTGCGTCCTTAGCCATGCTCCAAAACTTAGGGTGCGGATACGGATCTCGTAACCCGTCGGGAAATTCCTGTTTTCCGCGCCGTATGCCGTTGGCATTGTATTCAACGGGAATATCCGTTTGAGCCGCTGCGTCAACTATTATTTCACACGCGCGGTCGCAGTTTTTATCCCACGCGAGATAGTTCAAAAACATTATATCAGGGTGTGCCAAAAATGAGAAATACTTTGTTTTCAGCGCTTCAGATATGGCTTTCGCATAGAGAATAAAATCCTCTGTGCTTTCCGAGAAAAAAACATTGAACACCCTGCCGTTCACATCAAAAAAATGTTCACCTAAAGCAAGATAATCGAGCTTCAGATCATTCAATAGATATTCGTAATAATCGATATACCTTGGAAGGTATTCGATCTCAAGGCCGGACAAAATGCGCATTTTCCCCGCATAGCGTTCGCACTCGGCTTGAACTGCCTCAACATATTCCGGAAGCTCCTTATATTGCATACGATAGCCGTAATCGGTATCCCGAAAAGGTGCATGGTCAGAAAACCCGAGAATGTCGAGTTTCTTTTCAAACGCTTCAGCGGCGTATTCGGCTTCTGTCCCGTCAGCGTGACAGCATCTCTTTGTATGTGTATGAAAGTTGCTTTTCAAAGCCATTTCCCGCTTTCCAATAACCCAATATTTGCAGCGCATTCAAGTACACGGATAAACTCCTGATATGTCATACAAAAACCGTCCTCTCTATTTTCAAGGCGGTTTTTTAAATCGTGAATTTCAAAGAAGCGAAGCTCAGTGATTTCCCCGCGCTCATAATCGAGCGTATCAAGAGATACGCTGTTGTCAACAAGATATACTCGGTTAAATTCATTACAGAGAAAGTCTCCCTGATGAACCGTGAGTATCTGATCATGCAGAAAATGAAGTTCTTCCGGCTTTAATTCAAGGGATATTTCCTCCCGTGTTTCACGGATCGCCGCCTCGACCGATGTTTCACCCGCAGAAATATGCCCCGTACACGCCGCATCATAGCACGACGGAAACGATTCCTTATCATCCGCGCGCTTTTGCAGAAGCACCATGCCGTCACGGATAAGCCAGACATGGACACTGCCGTGGAGGTCACCATCACGATGGACGGCATCTCGCTCCTTTACTTTCCCTGTAGGTGTTCCATCCGGGTTGAGTATATCAAAAAATTCCGGCATTACTATCAGTCTTTCTTGTAACCGTTAGGATTGTTTTTTTGAAAACGCCATGTGTCCTCACACATTTTATAGAGGTCACGCTCAGCTTTCCAACCGAGGAGTTCATTAGCCTTCTTTGGGTCAGCATAGAAAGCGGGAAGATCCCCGGGACGTCTGTCTCCTATCTTGTAGTTTACCTTCTGACCGGTAGCCTCTTCAAACGTATTTATTATATCAAGGACGCTGTAGCCTGTACCTGTACCGATGTTGTATGCATCAATGCTGTGCGGGTCGGTTTTCAGCTTGTTGAGAGCGCAGAGGTGTGCCTTTGCAAGGTCTGCGACATGGATATAATCCCGTATACAGGTTCCGTCCTTAGTATCATAGTCACCGCCGAAAACAGTAAGCTGCGGCAGCTTACCTATGGCAACTCTCGATATATACGGCATAAGGTTGTTCGGGATTCCGTTGGGATCCTCTCCTATAAGACCGCTCTCGTGCGCGCCTATCGGATTGAAATAACGGAGAAGTGAAATGCTCCACTCATTATCAGAAGTATAAACATCACCGAGGATCTGCTCTATAAAGTGCTTTGTACGACCGTAGGGATTGCTAACATCTCCTGTAGTCATGCTCTCTTCATAGGGGATGGGATTGTTGCCGTAAACTGTTGCCGAGGAACTGAAAACGATGCTCTTGCAGTTAAATTCCTTCATAACGTCAAGAAGCGTTACCGTCCCGGAAATATTATTGTCGTAATACATTATCGGCTCTCTTGTCGATTCTCCGACAGCCTTCAGTCCCGCAAAATGAATTACCGCCTCAATGCAATTTTCCGAAAAAATCTTCTCGAGTCCCTCTCTGTCTCTGATGTCGCAGTTATAGCCCTTTACGGCTTTCCCTGCAATTTGTTTAACTCTCTCAAGAACCTCCGGTACGGAATTGCAATAATTATCGCATACTACTACCTCATATCCATCATTTAACAGTTCGACACAGGTATGACTTCCGATATATCCTGCTCCGCCAGTTACTAAAATAGCCATCCGTATACTTCCTTTACTTCATAAATTTTATAGATTCATTATTATGGTTTTTTATCTATTCCGTATAGTATACATCATAATACACTGTTTGTCAAACGAAGTAAAATGGAAAACTCTCATACCTCAGCAAATCAGCTTTTCCCTCAATATCATCAGCAGCTTTTTCTCTCTGCGGGAAACCTGAACCTGTGTCATTCCGAGTATCTTTGCGGTTTCCGACTGTGTTTTGTTTTTAAAAAATCGAAGAATTATGAGGTTTCTGTCCCGTGGCTCAAGTTGTTTTATCTCGCTGTGCAGAGATATTATTTCTGTCAGCTTTTCATCAGGTGAGTCAACGGGAATGTCGAGCTGTCCCGATCCGCTCTCGTCCTCAGCGGTCAGCGACATCGGAAGCCTCGAAGCATTCAGCGCCTCAGCCGCCTGCTCGGGCTCAACCTCGAGAGCCTGAGCAAGTTCCGACAGCTGCGGTTCTCTGCCGTTTTCCTTTGTAAAACGAGCAGCCTCGCGTGTGGCTTTAAGCGAAAGCTCCTTCAGACTGCGTGAGATCTTCACCGCTCCGCCGTCCCTGAAAAGTCCTCTGATCTCTCCCAAAATTACGGGAACAGCATATGTCGAGAGCTTCAGACCTCTGCTTTCGTCAAAGTTATCTACTGCCTTGATAAGTCCTATGCAGCCCGCTTGAAACAGATCGTCATACTCTATACCCTTTCCGCGAAAGCGCTTTGCACAGGAATGAACAAGCCCCAGATTTTCACTGACCGCCTTATCCCTGTCATACATCTTTAATACGGCTCATAAGCCGCTTTTCGAGAGTTACAGTCGTTCCTTTGCCCTCCTTTGAGATGACCTTTACCTTATCGGTAAAGCTCTGCATCACCGCAAATCCGAGACCTGCCCGTTCCTCACCACCTGTTGTAAAAAGAGGCTCCATCGCCTGCTTGACGTCATGTATCCCACAGCCTTTATCCTTGATTTTTATCACTACCACCGCACCCTCATACACTTTCACGTTTATGTATATTTGCCCGACGCTTTCTTTATATGCGTGAACGATACAGTTGGTGACAGCCTCCGAGACGGCGGTTTTAATATCGGTTATCTCTCCTATCGTTGGATCAAGCTGAGATATAAAGGACGCTACTGCCGATCGTGCAAACCCCTCGTTAGAGGAACGGCTTTCAAAGGTTAGGCTCATTTCATTTTTTAACTTCATTCTTTTCACTTCCTTTGGCAAATAAATTCAACGCGGAAAGCCCGGAAAGCTCCACCATTCTCTCCATGCTTTTAGGGATATTCAGCACACGAACCTCTCCGCCGAGCAGGTTCATAGTCCTGTATCTGCCCATAATAAGACCGATACCCGAACTGTCCATAAACGTAACTCCGCCGAAATCGAGGTACAGGATCGACGGCTTATTCCTTTCCGCCGCAGAGTCGATCATCTCCCGCATTTCCCGTGCGCGGTGATGGTCGATTTCTCCGTATAGCTTCGCAGTCATTTCACCATGATCGGTGATGATTTTTACATCCATTTTCTTTTCATTCCTTTCGGGGATTGATGATTTTAAGCTAATACTATTCTCGAAAACATCGTGTCGGATTTTAAATGAGTCACTGATTAAATACGGCGCACAAATCCCGCCGTCAGATTTTTCAGATCGTTATAGACGACCTCAGGCATTTTGACGTATGCCAAGTCAGCTTGCCGCAGTATGACGGAAAATATACAAGCAAGGCAAGCGTCAAGCCATCATGCAGTATTTATTCAGTAATTCCTATATTACCGTACCCGAATATCACCTTAAAATCCCGATATAATAATATCCTGTTTATGCTAAGAATTACGGCGAAAAAAGTTTATCACAAAATTATTTTTGGCAAAGAAAAAGCAGCGGAAAAATTCTCGCTGCGTTTCAAAATTAAAGTATTTGCTGCCTTACAGCTTCGGAGTAAACTCCGAATATTCGCTCATATCAAGCTGGACGATGCTGTGGCTTGTTCGACGCCTGCTCGCGGGCGGCAGCTGTTTATAGTCTCCGTAAAGATAAGTAAGGTACTTGTCATACTCCTTAGGTATAGGGAAGTCATGACCGTTGATATTTACATATATCACCTCATCAAGATAATACTTCGGAAATGCACCGTTTCGGACATTCCTGCCCATACCGTCGTAGAGATACTTAGCGTTCTTGTTATGCTTAAACATCTTAAATATTTTGTATTGTATCCACTCGGATAATCGAATCGGAAAAATGACCTTTAGAATGTTTGCGACAAAGGATTGAAATTTCTTCTTGTTGTCGATTTTACGCTTGTTCCATTTATTAAATATCATCGAACGAATGAGCAGGGTAAACTGGACATGAAGCGTCTGTCCTATATGCGAATCAGCGGTTTTGTCATGCGCGAAAATATCGAAAGCCATACCGTTATTCATGCCCTCGTGTGTTTTTGAATACTTCGTTGCAAACATGGTGCTGTCGATCCTTATCTTAGCAAAGGGATAGTGACAGTATTTGTCTGTTTTAGATGTTTGAAGTGTCAAGCCCTTTGGGAGTTCACTCTGTGCAACCGCGAGAAACTTGTCATAGTCCTCACGGAGCATCATAATGTCCGCATCGTCGTCCCAAGGTATAAAGCCTCCGTGCCTTACAGCACCGAGAAGAGTACCCCCGCCGAGGAAATACTTTATATTGTGCTTTCGGCAGATCCTGTCTACCTCAAGCAGATACCCGAAAAGTACGTCCTGTATATCAACCATCTTGCCCTCATGCGAGTCGCCATAGCCGAACGGCTCATCGGACTGCCTGCTTTTAATACAGAGCTGTATAGCCTCGCTCATGTCAAACTGCGGCTCATAGCCCGCGTTGACAGCCATAGCGTCATTCATGGCAACACCGTAATGAGGGTCGTCCTCACACGGCAGGAGCTCTATGTTTGTCAAATCAGGGAAAATATCATATATCAGGCTTGAAAGCATACCGATCGACAAAGTCGCGTTTTTACTCACGATATTATAAATTCTGTTTTCGCGGAAAACAAATAATGCGTGAAGCAGGGCATAAAACACATCGTTAAGATATGTGAACGAATACTTATTGCGGGAATTAGGCAGGCTTATGCTTTCGCCCTTCGACACTGCGTCAAAGATCTCGTCAGTAAAGTTTTTCGGTATCTCCGCCCCAGCGCCGAGCAGGATCCCCGAACGCAGAATAACAGTCTTGAGCCCAAACTGCTTTGCGTATGATGAAAAGATCGCCTCGACAGCGGCGACAGTCATCTGAACCATATTCCCATTATCCGCGAACGGTATGAAGCCATCCTCATTTTCCGAAATAACTACGCCTCTCTCGGTCTTTGCGTATATTCTGTAATCAGAAAGCAATATAAACCTGCCGCAGCAGTCAGCCGCAGCTGAAGCCGTGCGGGAAGCATTGTGTGTTATCCTGCAATATTCCGCAGACGTCCCCGAAAGTTCCATACCGCACACACCCGTATAGATGATGAAATCACATCTTTTTATGCTCCCGTGCGGTACTATTGAAAAATCCTCTCTGTCGGTAAATTTATCTGATATTTCGCTGCCCTCGCCAATCATGACAACCTTGATCGAAATGTCCTTATCATCATTGAGAGCAAGCAGATTAAGGCACACAGCAGTCTTCATAAATACCGACTCTCCGTCAACCGCAATGACTTTACCTGTCAGCTTTTCATAAGGAAAGTCCTCTATGCCTGTCATTGCGAGAGCGTAATCTCGTACATATTCTCCTGATAATTCAGATATATTCATTCGGAAGCCTCGCTCCTCGTTTTTAACTTCATCAATGTACCGCCTATGCCCTGTTCAAGAGTCAGGGCGCTCTTAAATCCAAGCTCCAAAAGCTTTGTACCGTCAAGAATACGGCATTGTGTCATATATGAGCTTTCCTCTGCCTGTCCGAATGACGGTGTACGTCCGCACAGCTTATCCGCCGTGTTTGATATTTCACGGAACGTTGTGATATTCTTATCAAATGTCACATTATAAGTCTCTCTATCCCCTCCATTAAGGAGTAAAAAAATAAGCGCTCTGATACAATCCGTAATATATATGATGCTCATTTTTTCGTCGGGAAGCGGCGGCAGATATGTGTGTCCTTTAACCGAGCTTACAATTATCCTATATATTTCAGCCTCGATTTCCGAGCCGCAGGCGAGAATGCCTGTATCTCCGCTGCGAGATCCGTAAACAGTCGGAATACGAGCGAAGATAACCGGTATATCCTTTTCCTTTGAAAGGCTGTATGCAAGCGTTTCTCCAAAACGAGCCGAAAGCCCGACAAGGTTTTCGCAATTATTCGGAGAAATATATCCAACATCACTTTCCTTTATCGGCTTAAATCCGTTATGAACAGCGCCGTAAACCTCAAAAGGAGATACAAAAAGTACCCTCGCGCCCTTTTTAAGCGCAAGCGCCATCATCGAGGAAACGAGCATTTTATCTTTTTCCAGAGATGAACCGGGTATCGCCTTAAATCTCAACACATCATTAGACGACAGATATATTATATAATCAATACTTCCTTTAGATATTTCCTCGAAGCCCTCAAAAAAATCCTCAAGCTCCATGAGATCATCTCTGTTGTACTGCTTTACACCATGTCCAACGGAAATAACTCTTATGTTATCAGAATACATATCGTTTCTAAAAAGCATTGTCAGTGTAAAAAACTCATTTATGGAATAAGAATCTCCAATTACAAGAACCGTTTTATCCTTTAACTCGGCAAAGTTTATATCTGCGTTTGAAATATATTTCAATTCCTCAAGCACAAAGCTGTTATTTCTGCCGAGCAATTCTTCAATGTTTATCATAATCACATCTCCATCTGTTACAATACGTCGGGCAGTCTCTTTCTAAGCCTTGTGAAATTGAATATTCCGAGAAATACTATGATCGCAAATTCGGCAAAAAATATTAGCGTTTCAATAGTGTTGTCGAAAAGCGGCGCCCCTGTCAGGAATGCCTTTCTGTATCCGTTTACGAAATAATTTATAGGATTAAAGTACATTATCTTTCTGAGCCATTCAAATTCGACATTGTAGGAGTTATATATAATACCGGACAGCCAGAAAAAACCCGTTATAAACGAAACTATCATATTCTCAAAATCACGGCTGAAAGCGCACATCGGCGCAGTAGACCATGAAAGCGCAATAAAGAAAAAGAACATCAGAGGGCAATAGTAAAAAAATTCAAGGTTTGACCACATCGGAAAATATCCTGAAATAAGGAGATAAATATACATTAACGCCGTCAAAAAGAAATGAACGAACAGCTTTGACAGTATTACATATGACATTATCGTAGAAACAGGGAACGATACCTTAGTTACGAACTGACTGTTCGTGCGAATCGACTTAGCCCCCTGAAGTATTGCGTCCTGCATGAAAAACCATGGGACTATGCCGACCATGAGAAATATAAAATACGGAGTGCCGTCGCCGAGCTCATCACGAGTGGCGCCGCCCCTGACTCCGATAGCAAACGCAAACCAATAAACAAAAAGTGTAAATATAGGCTTAACAGCAGCCCAAAGCGGACCTATAACCGCTCCTTTATATGTTTTTATAAGTTCATTCTTCGCCAAAATAAATATTTGTTTTCCGAAATGTTTATGTTCGCTCCAAATTCCACCCAAATTTTACACCGCCTTAATATATTTATGTTTTGTGGAAAACACTGTCTATCTATATTATTCTATTATTTTTTGGGAATTTGTCAATATAATATATTCAACAAATTATATGTAGTCGTTAGTGAAAAATATATAATCTAAAACTGAAAAAAATATAAGCATTTTTTATTTTCCCATATAATATTATCTTGATTTTTTACAAAAAAAATGCTATATTAAAGATATACAACACGAACCGCTACTTACTTATTATTTGGAGGCAATGTCCATGAAATGCCCGTTTTGTACATATCCCGAAAGCAAGGTCATTGATTCAAGACCAACCGATGAGGGCGAAAGGATTCGCAGGCGTCGTGAATGTCTGAAATGCGGCAAACGCTTTACAACATATGAAGTCGTTGAGACTCTGCCGATAGTTGTTGTTAAAAGTGATAATTCACGAGAACCTTTTAATGGGGACAAGCTTCTTAACGGTCTTGTGCGCGCATGTGCCAACCGTCCTGTATCGATAGAAACCTTACAAACAATAGTTGATGACATTGAATCCAAGCTGCAAAACAGCCTCGACCGTGAAGTCAGTTCTAAATACATAGGTGAACTGGCAATGGAACGCCTCAAAAAAGTAGATGAGGTTTCATATGTACGCTTTGCATCTGTTTACAGACAATTTAAGGATATCAACTCATTTATGGATGAGCTTTCGAAGCTTTTAAGCGAGAAATAAACAATAAAATACAGCTTTTGACGAGTATTTCGTGCAGGCGGAATACTCTTTTTATTTTTATCAGTCTTTTGACAAAATAACTGTAATAGTGTATAATAAGTAGTAACTGACTACGCTTAACACAGCGGTTGCGTTTTGAGGCAATTTTTGCGTAATATCGCACAAAATTCTTAAATCATTTGCCGATTCTCTTGTGTTTTTAACATGGTAAAGGATTCCCATTTTTTACGCATTATGAACCTTATTTTAATTAAGTATCTTCCATCAGAACAATATTTTATACTGTGAAAGGATGTAAAGTTATGTTTGAAATAGTCGAAAAAGAACATTTAAACCCGACTGTTGCAAAAATGGTCATCTCTGCTCCGCTTATAGCAAAAAAGGCGGAGCCCGGTCAGTTTATCATCTTCCGCGCTAAGGAGGACAGCGAACGCGTCCCACTCACGATCGCGGATTTTGACAGAGTTGCGGGTACAGTAACTATAATTTATCAAATCGTCGGCGGTTCTACAATGGAACTTGATACCCTTGAAAAGGGAGATTGCCTTCACGATTTTGTCGGTCCTCTCGGTGTTGCAAGCCATACCGCAGATCTTAAGAAGGTTGCCGTTGTTGGCGGCGGCGTCGGCTGTGCTATCGCCTTTCCTATCGCTAAAAAGCTCAGTCGGCTCGGATGTGAGGTCCACAGCATCGTAGGCTTCCGCAGCAAGGACCTCGTAATCCTTGAAAAAGAATTTAAACAGTACAGCTCAAAGCTCTGCATGATGACGGACGACGGCAGCTACGGTACGAAAGGTCTCGTAACGGATGCTCTTGAGGGTCTTATCAAGGATGGCAACGAGTATGACGAGGTCATTGCTATCGGTCCGCTCATCATGATGAAATTTGTAGCACAGCTCACGAAAAAATATAACATAAAGACTGTCGTCAGCATGAACCCGATCATGATAGACGGAACGGGTATGTGCGGCGGATGCCGTCTGACTGTCGGCGGAGAAACGAAGTTTGCCTGTGTTGACGGACCGGACTTTGATGGTCATCTTGTTGACTTTGATGAAGCAATGAAGCGCGGTGCAATGTACAAGGAATTTGAAGCCCGTAAGCGTGAAGAAGGCTGCAGCCTGCTTAACAAGGAGGTAAAATAATTATGGCAATAAAGAAAAACATGGATCCGAAAAAATGTCCTATGCCTGTTCAGGATCCTGTAGTGAGAAGAAATAATTTTGACGAGGTCGCCCTCGGTTATACATACGAGATGGCTGTTGAGGAGGCAAAGCGCTGCCTCAACTGTCCTAAAAAGCCATGCAGAAGTGCCTGCCCCGTTTCTATAGACATTCCCGCGTTTATTGAGAGAGTCGCAAACGAGGACATGGAGGGCGCGTATAAGATAATCAGCGCCTCAAGTGCGCTTCCCGCGGTCTGCGGAAGAGTATGTCCTCAGGAAAATCAATGCGAGGGCAAGTGCGTTAGAGGTATCAAGGGCGAAAGTGTCGGTATAGGCCGGCTTGAGAGATTTGTCGCCGACTATCATAGAGAACATTCGTCGGAAACTCCCATACCTCCAGAACCTAACGGTCATAAGGTCGCTGTCATAGGCGCGGGTCCGAGCGGGCTTACAGCAGCAGGCGACCTCGCGAAGCTCGGTTATAAAGTAACCGTCTATGAGGCTCTCCATGTTGCAGGCGGTGTTTTGAGCTATGGCATTCCGCAGTTCCGTCTGCCCAAGGAAATCGTCCAAAGGGAAATCGACAACCTCAAGGCTATCGGTGTCGACATAGAGACAAATATGGTAATCGGCAAGGTTCTTACCATTGACGAGCTTTTCGAGATGGGCAACGACGCGATTTATGTTGCGAGCGGCGCAGGTCTCCCGCGTTTTATGAATATCCCCGGCGAAAGTCTGAACGGAGTTTACTCAGCTAACGAGTTCCTCACAAGAATCAACCTCATGAAAGCATACAAGGACGATTCAAAAACCCCTATTAAGCACTCTAGAAATGTTGCTGTTGTCGGCGGCGGCAATGTCGCTATGGACGCCGCGAGATGTGCGAAAAGGCTTGGTGCTGAAAACGTTTACATCGTCTATCGCCGCAGCATGAACGAACTGCCCGCGCGTAAGGAGGAGGTCGAACACGCTCAGGAGGAAGGCATCATATTCAAAACCCTCACAAACCCTGTCGAGGTTCTTGGTGACGCAGACGGCAAGGTCTGCGGCATAAAATGCATTGAGATGGAGCTTGGCGAACCCGACGAAAGCGGCCGCCGCCGTCCTGTCGTCAAGGAGGGCAGCGAGTTTGTGATCGATGTCGATACGATGATCATGTCTATCGGCACAAGTCCGAACCCGCTTATCAGAAGCACAACTCCCGGGCTTGATACCAACAAGCACGGCTGTATCATAACTAACGGCGAGGACGGTCTGACAACTCGTGAGGGCGTTTACGCGGGCGGCGACGCAGTTACAGGTGCCGCTACCGTTATACTGGCTATGGGCGCAGGCAAGAGCGCGGCAAAAGCCATTGATGAATACATTAAGAGCAAAAATTAAGTATAATACCTTAATAAACATGTTAGAATATTTTGCCATGCAGCACCGTATATTTACAAGCCCTGTGATAAAGTAAAGAGATAAATAATAAAAACAAAAAGTTCCTATGAAGCCGAAAGCTTACATAGGAACTTTTTGTTATGAGTGCTAAAAGCTTAACATTACATATGACCTACGGCGACAAACAGTGTTTAAACTTAAGGTTATTATTTAATCCTCGTCTTTGTTTGAGTTGTCCTTTTTCTTCGGTTTTTCGTCTGAGTCTACCGTCTTGCCATTCGGCTTGGCTTTATCGGTTTCCTTTTCAGTATCAATAGTTGAAATAGCCCATTTCTTGATCTTGATTCTTGAACGGTCACTTGCCGTTTCAATTATAAGGGAATCATCATCCTTCATTGAAACAACGCGTCCCATAATGCCGCCGATAGTCGTTATCTCGTCACCGACCTCAAGGCTGTTTTTCATTTCCTCCTCGGCTTTTTTCTTCTTTTTGTTCGGGCGAAAAATAAAGAAATATATCGCAAGAGCGAGCAGCGCGTACATTCCGATAATTATCCAAATCTGCCCCTGACTTTGACTTGCTGATTCTGCGGCGGCAGACGCAGTGTTGTCAAGTAAATTAAAATTCATATTTTACATTCCTTTCAATAAACGAGGAGAAAATTATTAGGAAGCTCCTCAGTAAAGTCTGATACTATTCTATTATATCAACTGACAGTTTAACTTTCAAGTGAAAAAGGTCAAATTCGTCTGCCCAGAATTTCTGCATATTCATTATAAAATTTGTCAAAATCGTCATTTTGCAGGGAATCCCTTATTCTCATAAGCAATGTATTATAAAAATAAATATTATGTATTACCGCAAGCCGCATAGCAAGCATTTCGCCGCTCTTAAACAGGTGTCTGAGATATGCCCGCGAAAAATTTTTGCAAACGGGGCAATCGCATCGTGCGTCAATGGGAGAATCATCGAGCGCATACTTTTCGTTAAACATATTCATTCTGCCGCTCCATGTAAAGAGATGAGCATGACGGGCATTTCTCGTTGGCATAACGCAGTCAAATAAGTCGATTCCCCTTCTGACTGCTTCAAGAATGTTTTGCGGAGTTCCCACACCCATCAGGTATCGAACCTTATCCTTTGGCATATACGGCTCTACCGCCTCGATAGTGCGATACATCTCATCGGCAGATTCACCTACGGCAAGACCACCTATGGCATAACCGTCAAGGTCAAGCTCCCTTATAGCTTTCATATGCTCGATTCTTATGTCCTCATATGTAGAACCTTGGTTTATGCCGAAAAGCTGTTGCTGCGGGTTTATCGTATCATCTCGCGAGTTAAGCTCAGCCAGCTTTTTTTTGCAGCGTACAAGCCATCTGTATGTTCTGTCACACGAATTTTTCGTATATAAATACTCGGCTGGATTCTCGATACACTCGTCGAAAGCCATAGCTATATCAGAGCCAAGGTTCGACTGTATGGTCATGCTTTCCTCCGGACCCATAAATATTTTATGCCCGTCAATATGTGATGCGAAGGTCACGCCATCCTCCGTAATATTGCGGAGCTTTGCAAGAGAAAAAACCTGAAAACCGCCGCTGTCTGTGAGAATAGTGCCGTCCCAGCGTGTGAACCTGTGAAGTCCGCCGAGCGTTTTGACGTTTTCATCTCCCGGACGCAGGTGAAGATGATATGTATTGCACAGTTGTACTTGACAGCGCAATTTCCTAAGGTCAAGCGCCGACAGTGCGCCCTTTATCGCACCGCACGTTGCAACATTCATGAAAGCAGGCGTTTGAACAACACCGTGAGCTGTTGTAAATACTCCAAGCCGAGCCACACCGTTATTTTTGATCAGTTTGTACATTTACTTAGGTTCTTCCTTTATTTTCATTTCCATCTACTGTGAATTTCAGCGGCGTATTATCTTTGTCAACAAGAGCGGTCATAAGGTTTCCGTCAAAGACAGCGAGAGTTCCTACCGGCATCCCGAAAATCCTCAGTGCCAGCGGACGCACCTTCAAAAGCTCCGATGTCTGAACCAACGCATAGTCCTCGGGCTGGTGGTCCTCGTTTTCATCACCCATAAGGCCCATATACCAGCCCGAATCGTTTTCGCTTTCAGGCTCTGTACGGTTAAAGTACACATTTTTCGCAGTCATAGCGTCCTTGAGTACGAGCATAGTATTTCTGAAATTTACTGGAACAACACCCGTTTCGGGCTTTACTCCCGCCGTGTTAAGGGTTTCGCTTTGCAGGTTCTGAACCATGAGTGGAACTGTCAGGTTGTCAGTTCTGTACTTGTTTGGGTCTTTTTTAAAATCCGGGGCTAATATCTGCCAATGATCCTCATATTCCTTAAAGAAATAGTACGACCAACCCGCGCAGAGAATAAACTCCTCATCAAAAATATTCCTCTGTGCCTGCAGTCCCTTTAAGACCTCAAAAAGAGCGTCAACAGCGTTTTTAAGCTTTTCATCGCATTTTATATTAACGGTTTTATCTTCTATCTGAAGTACAAACGTTTTCATACTCACATCCCTTTTCTATAATTATTTTCACTTACAAAATGCTTTAAAACCTAACCATAAATATAACAAATCATATTTATAAAGTCAATACTGTTATTCCGCTCACAAGAACAAAATATATTTGAAACAGCGGCTTATGCGCAGCTGTAGTTCGTCGCAAAGATTATTTGTCATTGGTATGTATGCTTTCGCTGCTGATCTTATTGGCATAATAATATATAAACTCCGTTATGGTCGGGAAACCGCTTTCAGAGGTTATATTTGCTGTATAATTTCTGTACAGGTCTTCAAAGCTCGTGGTTCTCCATGCCCTTTTAATCGTATTTTCAATCGAACGCACAACTCTTTTGTGTGATATTTTTCGTTTTTCGGCAATAGTCTGAAAGGCATTCTCGGCAGGGTTCTCTATAGCTGAATAAATCACTTCAAGAAGATATTGATAACCGACATTCTTCGGATTTATGCCGATTCGGTTAAGCTCTGTAATAATACGACGTCTTATGCGTTTTGTTCTCTGATTGCGGCTTTCCTCGTTATAAAATAAATCTCCGAAGCTGCTGTTTAATATTATATTTTTCATTTTTAACAAAAAATCAATAGGTGTTTTTTCGGAGTAATTCTCCTGATGCTTTGAAATAATATAATCCGCTCCATGCTCTCTCGCATAATCATATGTAATAACACTCGTATTATTTGTTGTTACCAAGATATAAGGACGATGCTTTATATCTGTGTCTGAGTACAG
>CANQUS010000004.1 GCA_947627055.1 uncultured Clostridia bacterium
ATTTTGTGACATAATGAGTACCTCTTTTCTTTTGATTTTTATTATATCTCATTAGCCACTACTGTTACAACTTTATTATAGCACAACATTCTAACAAACAAGGGCTTTCAGCGGTTTTAGCCTGCCGAAAGCCCTCTTTTTTCGCTCGTTTTATGTTGTCTGCCTGTTTTGCTTTTGAGATTTTGAACCTACCAGAAACCTTAATTTGAACTTCTCAAAGGAAAAATCCAAAAATGTAGGAAAAATTAAAAGTCATTGAGAACACCTCATAAATACCTTATATTGATGTGAAACCGCCACAAATTCAAATAATGAATTTGTGGCGATTTCGCTTTAAATAACCTTTTACGCCCAAATTAAACTTATCACTGTTACAGTTCCGACATATACTGTTTGTCGGTCAGACCTACAATGATTATTTCAAGGATTTGGTCTTGTAAGAACAGAAAACTCAGTCAGCATAGTGCGTATCGGCAGAGGATGTGATCGTATTCTTAGTAATCAATTGTCCATCCTTGATTGCAAATACATTCCAGTAATCATCGCCTCCGAGATTTGTCGGAACATTATACTCTGCAATCTAAGCATTACCTTGATGTACCGTTATTTTTGCTCTGAAAGTCGCTACTGTTCCGCTGTCTAACAAATTGGTGGTGACTTTCGACGTTATATGCTCCTATAGCCGATTTACCATGTCTCTAATCCGCTGACATCAGATAAGGAATATTTAGCAAAAGATTCATAAGCGATATAATCTGCAAAATGCTGATTATAAATTGCATCATACTCTTCTTTTGTGACGTTCATATAGGTGCCATTTTGATAAGCCGTGTATATGTCACCCACAGCATCTATGTATGCAGTGCATTTCAAAGACTGATCTGCCAGTAAAAAACTACCCCATTCATACTCGCCGGAACCCCCGGCACCATGCCAATGGCCATGGACAATCAGTTCATGAGTAGTTGCTTGGATTCCGGCAAAAACATCTTCACCACACCAAACCAAACCGTCAGAATAAGTAAATACTTCTGTCAATCCCATTGTAGAAGAATACAAAAACAGTTCTGGTATCGAATCTTCATTTAAGTCATATAGGAAGTACTTGTCGAATTGATAATCATCCCCAAAATACCGCTGAATATAGCTTGTATCATGGTAATCTTCAATCGTTTTCCAGTCTGTTAGAATCGAGGTATACGCACTCTTCCAGCCTTGATTTTCTTCTTCATCTTCAACCATTAAGAAGGTTTCCATATATGTATTTTCCCCTTCTGTAACGGTAGCATAAGAGTGGAAGTCAATATACCCTTCGGCAGTTATTTCGATATAATACTGTCCTGCGGGTAGATCTATTGAATAATTTCCGGTTGCATCTGCGGTTTGGGTCGTATATAGCGTATTGTTTTTGAAAACATTGATTGTCGCTCCGGAAATCGCCGTGCTCCGATCAGAGGCTTTGCAGATTTTACCGGATAATATACCATTAGCTGAAACTAAATGATAGGATGCGTCTCCTTTATATTTAATCTCTGTACTTGAATTGTATGGGTCTACATCTCCATATTTGGTCTTGGTATTTTTGACACCTTCAGAAACTGTATTGGCAGATAAAAGCATGCTATTTATTACTGTTTCTTGCAATGATTTGTTGCAATAATCTACAGAAACAACATTAGTAAATCCAACAACAGCTTCAGCACCCTTATTTAATAGTGAATCTCCTATTGAATCATTATAGAAGCTATAGCAACATCCTAAAAACCAAAAAGAGTCATCTAAAGAGTTATCTGAATAATACTTATCAAAAAACCTGCTACCAACTCCAGCTCTATCTGCACCTGTGCCAAAAATACGACCAGCCAGATAATCTGCAGAATAACCTACGTGTGTTGCATAATATATGGGATCTAGCAAAAAACGCATCTCATCAAATGACTCGCCTGTAATTATGTATGGTTTTTTATACATATCACTTATTCCACCATGCGAATCAATTAGAATGATGCCATAATTATTTAAGGATTTCATAGCTGATAATGAAACATTTTCATCATCTATTACAGTAAGAGAACCTTCCAATCCATCCCGCAAATCTTCACCTGCATACAAAAAATCATCATATGTAAATTGGGAAGTTCTAAAAGGCCTTAAAACGATGATATTCTTGTTTGATATATCTGGAATATTTACATATCTATCTGAAACTATTTGGTTCTCAGCAAAAATGACTTCATCACTAGTATTCTGTTCTGCAAGAGAATCTTTTTCATTTCCCTTTATATTTTCGTTGTCTAAATTTTCCCAAACCCCAGAAATTCCATAAATGCTCTTATAAGTGATTATTTTTAATTTATCATCTATGTTATAGTAGCTAATCTCCTCCGACGTAGCCACAAATTGTTTTGCTTCGTCAAATGACAAAGAATTGATGTTGTTGAGAAGCTTAGCATATGAAACAAATTCATCTTGAGTCAAATCCCGGTAAAAACAAATATCAAATATATTGCTTTTCGCTTTTCCGCACATGGCATAATATTCAATATCAGCTATTTCTGGAGAAGATAACTCAACTTGTGCTGAAAAAATATCATCTCCAGCAATTAAATCCCCATCTGTTCCGTTATCATTCATTACTGCTATAACATTATTGTCATCGACAACATTAACAGCATCTCTGATTTCTGTGTTAGATGTTACATTAACTGTGAATGTCACAGTTTCGGTAGTTCCGATGTAAATATCAAATAGGGAGGCTTTAAAATTACTAAGTTCTACATTGGGTTTATCACTTGAGTTATACGACACAAATGCTTTAATGACAACTTCTGTACCATCAACCGTGATTGCCTTATCCACAGCAATGCTGACGGTATCCGTATCGCCTTCAGCCGCAAAGACACCAGTAGGCACAATGGTGCATACCATTACTACACACAGAAACAGACTCAAAAACTTCGTAGCCTTTTTCCTAAACTTTATGGTAAGGAATATACCGGCAGCCGATATCGCCATAAGCGCAACCCACAGCACAATATTAGAACTGTCGCCAGTTTGCGGACTATTTGTATTTCCGTTTCCGTTGTTTCCGGTACTGGGATTTTCCGTTGACGGCTTATCAGTAGGTGTATCTGTTTGCTTATCGGTGGGCGTATCTGCCGGTTTGTCTGTAGGTTTATCAGTCGGGGTGTCCGTAGGCGGTGTTGAAGTCTCTTTTACGGCGATAACCTCTTTTGAATAGGTTTCGCCAGCCGCAATATCAACATCGGAAATAGACAGATCACCGGACTTCAGGGTGAGACCTTCCGGCAATTCCACCGTAATGCTGACATCGTTCACATCGTATGTATTGGTGTTTTTGACATTGACGGTCACCTTAATATCCTCGCCGGAGGAATAGGCGTTCTTGTCTGTCACAAGCGTGGCCTCGATGCCACTTTGGGTGTCTGTTTCTGCGGCACTTGCCACCATTGCCGTAGTCGTCAACATACAGATGGTCATGACAAGTGCAAGCAGTACGCTTAGCGTTTTCTTCATGGTCAACTCTCCTTTAATTTTATTTGGCAGTCATTTGCTCAAGTATAGTAGCAACAAAATTTTCATTTCGTTCTATACAAAGAGGCGCAGAGTTGATGCGAATCATATAAAGCCAGTTGAAGCCTTGCAGAATCTCGTTAAAATGGCACGACAAAGTAGGCCGTATTGAAAAAGATACAGTACGGTCTTGATTTGTCATGCGTAAATTCTCAAAGTAAATTCCACAGTAGGAAGACAGTGGAAATTACCTTGAGAAATGATAGAATTTAGTCTGAGAAGGTGAACCATTCACCGCAAAACAACATTGTTTATGTGGCAAAAAAATAAAATAAGCGCACTTATCTAAGCCTGAGAGTATAATTTCTCAGACTAAATTCCATCAATAGTAGAATTTACTATGATAAGTATTTATTTGATAAGTGATGGAGATTGACACACTTTTTCTGGGGGAATATAGGAAATACCGAATAATGAAGCAAGCTTTTCGGAATAAGAAAAAGTGAAAAGATCATAAGAGCTTTTGCCGTTGAATTGCTTTCTTTTTACAGCGTTTACATGGGAGAAGATAAGATCAACTGTTTCCTGAGTAAAATCATCAAACGAGTGACCTTTAGGGACAATATCCCTGAAAAGAGTATGGTTCTTTTCGACATGTGGCTTTTGATATGAAGCGTTAGGATCACAGAAAAACAAGTGGGTTTCCAGATTGCCGTCAGAGTCATTTTCAAAAGCAAAGACGTTGCTGAATTCTCCTCCATGGTCCGTTAATATTACCGGAAAAATATCTCCAAATGAAAAGCCTGCTGTTTTCATTTTTTCTTTCAAAGCAATAATCTTTGAGCTTGCCTCAACAGCAGTTTTGTTTTCCAATAGTATACCAAACATGAAATCCGCATTAACAAAATGGATTGTCATAATGGTTTTTCCGCCGGGATCGCCTATTACCGTGTCCATTTCAACAAGCGGTAATTCAGGAGAAAGTTCCGAATAATTAAGAAAATCTTCAAAAGAACGTCCCTTTTTGACCCCTTGCGGAACATATTCCGGATGCTTCTGTTTCCTCGGTTTGAATTTCACAGCACGAGGAAGATCGATCGGACTGATCGTATAGTATCCTCTTTTGATATACCTGTAAACACTTGCGACAGAAACAGAAAGGTTATTTGACTTGATAGCGTGGAATACGTGTTGCCCGTTTATGACCGCTGCTGAAACTATACGCTCCGCCTGATAAAATTCTTCTTTGTTCAGCGGTGTACCGGTTCTGGCATCCACAAGCAATTCGGCATATTCTGCTTGTGCTGTTTTGGCAATATAAAGTCTGCGTAGGAACTTGCAGCCAGCGTTGCCTTTCAAAGGACATCCGTTACACACATAAGGCGCTTTTAATAGTTTAGGACATGTTTGATCTGTTTTAACAAATCCATTCCTATGCTCTTGTGCATGCAGCTTTACTTCTTTCGATACAGTAGTCTGGTCTTTTCCGATTCGTTGCCCTATGGCTTTGAAGGTCATGCCCTTGCTTAGACATTCTTGTATTTCGATTCTGTCTTGCAAGGTCATATGTTTGTTTTTACTGCTCATAGTCTGAGTCTCCTTTCTCAGACTTAATTCTACCACTTTTTTCTTATCAGATTAAATTCCACCGCAAATTCCACTGTGGAATTTACTTTGAGAATTTACTTTGATTTGTCATGCCTATGTAAAAGCGAAATTTTCGTGAAAGGGCTTGTATTTTGCCGAAAAGTGTGCTATCATTTATTGTGTCAAGTTGTATGGTGCGTTATTTGCGAAAAACGATAGACGAAATGAAAATTTTGTCTATCGCACAAGTCCCAGCCTTTCAAGCTGTCTTGCGTGTTCCTCTCCTGTGGAGAGCAGATAGATCCGCGTGGTTTCGATGGAACTATGGCCGAGCAGATCGGCAAGCTTGGCGATATCTCGTGTAGCCTTATAATAAATCCGAGCAAACAGATGGCGAAGATTGTGCGGAAACACCTTGGATGCTTCTACTCCCGCTTTTTTGCAGATTGCTTTCATCTCCGCCCATATCTGTTTTCTGGACATTCCGTTACCGCTTTTGGTGATGAAGATCTCACCGGAAGCGATTTTTTGTTTCCTGGCATATTTCAGTAGCTTGCGGCACAGCTTTCCCGGCAAAAGGATCGTGCGTATCTTGCCCTTGAGGGAAATTTCCGCTTTCCCATCGCGCAACGCCTCCACGGTGATGTATTTCACTTCCGATACGCGGATACCCGTTGCGCCGATGGTTTCAAGGAGTAATGAGAGCCGTTCCTTTCCGGCGCCTTTGGCGGCGACGACCAGCCGCTCGTATTCCTCTTTTTTCAAGTTTCGGCTTTCCTCCTGAAAGAGCTTTTTCTGGATACGCAGGAATTTTACCTTGATGCAAAGCCCTGCGAAGCGGCAGTAGGTGTTGACCGCCGCCAGCATGGAGTTGACCGTCACGGGTTTGTAGCCGTTTTCCAACAAATGCTCTTTCCAGCCGGCGACGGTTTCCTTCTCGATGCCTCTGCCGCCGAGCCATGCGGAGAAGCCCGCAAGGTCGCGCAGATACTTCTGGATCGTTCCTGCTTCCCGTTCCTCGCTGACAAGCCATGCTTGAAATTGATTAAGATTTTCCGCTGTTATTTTGTGTGTCGTGTTTTCCATAATGAATTCCTCCTGTAATGTATATTGTAATCCATAATTTTTTCATCATTCGGAACACACGACAACTTGAAAAGATCATAGGTTCGCAAAAAACGCTCTTTAACATCATTCAAACAATAAAAATCGCCTGCCTTTAGCATATGGTCAACACCATATATTAAAGGCAGGCTCTTAAATTATCAAGCTATATTTTAAAAAGCATCAATAAGTTTTCAAATGTGTAAGCACCGTTGCACTGAATTCTTCTATCTTATTTTCTTATTATTTCCCGCTTGAAGATGGTCGGCTTAAATTTGCTTGTTTCTGCAAATCCCTAAGTTCAACCCTCATAACTGTGAGGGCTTTACTTTAAAAGCATATGTTTCAAGGTTTAATTGCTGTTATTGGCTGCAAGTGATTGTTGTGTATAATCAGACGGAATATCAAACAAGTCGCTCGGAATAGTTGATTTTAACTCATCAATAACAATCGTTTGACTTGTTGAACCCGCATCTACCTTGATACCTACAAGTGCTTCAGTTTCTTTATCAAAATAATATGTCTGCTCAGTATCAAATCCGCTCGTGCTTGCGCTTAAATCCGATGTGGCATTTATATTGGAAGGAACATTATATACGACAGCAATTGAGGGTTTGCCGTTAAATTCCTTCTCATCGGCACTCAGATATTTCAAGTTGTCAGTTTCAAACGCGCTTCCGGTGATACTTTCAAGCTGGCTGTCAACAGCTGTCGTAGTCGTCATATAATACGCGATCTTATTTTCATCAGAAATCATCCATTGCTTGCCATTAGCAATAATAATCTTATTAAAGCCGCCCAATGAATAACCAAAATCCATGTAAATCCTTTGATTTTTTGCATCCATAGCAGTAGTCATTGTAATCGACTCGGGAATATCCTCATCTGTATCTGTGGAGTTCACGCCAAGTGAGGATAAATCCACAGTCATCTTGAGATAATATGTACCATCCTTCACCATGTTAATAAAGCTCTTCTCTGTAAGCTTCTTCGCATCTGTATCTGAGATAACTGAATCTTCAGAGATTTCGCTGCTTTCATCCTTGCCGCTCTCAGTTTTGCTCTCACCTGTACTCTTTTCAGACGAATTGTCCTCTAAAACAGTTGATGATGCGCGGCTAACAGGGCTGTTTTCCGACACTGTAGATGAAACGTTAGAAATTTAACCGTTAGTACACGCAGTTACAGAAAGAGCAAGGAGCGCTGTAAAAAGCAAAGCTGTAATTCTTTTTTTCATTTTCTGATTTTCTCCTTATTTATAAGTGTTCGAGTTCGTTTATGATATTCTACAATATGTGAAGATCTGTTGTCAATAGTTAATGTCGACATTTTTTCTTAATATATAATGTTTTTCAAAGCGCTACAAAAGACAGCATCGCCTGTTCAATACTGCCTTCTGTAATGAAATATTATCCCTGCTGCTCCCGCTGCGCCTGCAATGCCTCCGCAAACATACCCGATCTCTTTTTCTTTGGCTTTTCGGGCTTTATCCTCTTTCCTCTCAGAGAATAAGAGGCAGTAATGATTCTTTTATTTGAATCACTAAAATTAACCAATAGCTGTTCTCTTTTTACGGTATCCTCGACCGAATTAAGTAAAACAAACGAGATTATCCCCTTAACATCAAGATCTCCCATATCGTAAATATCATTAAGTGACTGTGAAAGCTTACCAATAGTATTTCCGCCCTCATTATTAACAAACTCGGTAAACAGCGGAAGTATCTTTTCCTTAGCAAATGTCACGCCTCTAAACGGCACATAATGAAGCTTCTCGTATGCAATATCATCCTTGAGCGACGGAAAGAAATTCACCATTCTGTTTGCAAAGAATAATGAATCCACATTGCCGTTGTTGTCCTTTTTCTTTTTCTTTTGTGATTGAATTATAGCTTGCTGCTTCGGTCCCTGAATCGTTTCGATAAAATCCTGCGCTATGCTGTCGGCTTCTCTTTCTGTATCGACCTCAGAATCAAAAAGCCATGTCGCTACCGACTTCCACTTGTTATCAGGCTCACCGCCGTCCATAGCACAGTGACGGAGCACCATACGCATTTTTTCCTTATAATATATAATATTATAAGCGGCGTCCTCATTTGTAAAGAGAGCCGTCAGCTCCTTATCGTTTTGAGAATCAACACTCTGCCGCGTATATCCATCGCTTACAAGTGCCTTTTCTACCTTTCCCGTTACATACTCAAAGGCCTTTTCTGTTTCCATAAAATCCACTCCCGATTGTAATTAAATAAAAAATCACCGAGACATTCCCGACACTTGTTCAGGGAACTATCGGTGACTTAAATTATAATATATTTTATCCGTATTGTCACTACTATGGTTTAAAGCTCGACAGAAAGTTTTTTCAGATATTCTCTGAAATCATCCTTGAGCTCAGGATGATTAAGCGCTATCTCAACCGACGCCTCTAAGATACCTAGCTTATTGCCAATATCATACCTCTTGCCGGTGAAATCAACGCCTATCATACCGACTGTCTGTGCGAGAATCCTCATAGCGTCGGTGAGCTGAATCTCTCCACCGGTGCCAGGTTTGGTCTTATCGAGCAAATCAAAAATATCAGGTGTAAGTACACATCTTCCGAGGATGGAATAATATGACAGAACCTCCTGCTCGGTTTTGGGCTTTTCAACCATATCCGTACAGCTGTAATACGTTCCATCGAGAAGCTCAACCTTAAGCGAGCTATATTTTGATATGCTTTCCTTGGGGACTTCTTTAATTCCCACAACCGCCTTACCATATTTTTCGTAAGCTCTTATAAGCTGACCGCAGGCAGGATCCTTACCGATGATAACATCGTCACCGTATAAAACGGCAAACGGTTCACCGGAGATAAATGAACGAGCACAGCTTACAGCATGTCCCAACCCCTTAGTTTCCTTCTGTCTGAGAAAGAAAATATTGGCAAGCTTTGACACACCAACTATCTGATCATAGAACTCTTGCTTGCCATCTGCAAGCAGGCGTTCCTCAAGCTCCGGGGAACGGTCAAAATAATCCTCTATTATATTCTTACCTCTGTTTGTAATGATAAGTATATCGGTTATTCCCGAAGCGACCGCTTCCTCAACAATATATTGAATGGCAGGCTTATCAACAATAGGGTACATTTCCTTGGGCATACTCTTTGTCGCGGGCAAAACTCTCGTTCCTAATCCTGCGGCGGGTATAACAGCCTTTGTGATTTTCAATTCGACACTTCCTTAAACTTTTTATAATATTTTAACGTGTACTCTAACCCATAACAAACTGCGGAACATATATTATGAGCAAGTAACAGACTATCAGGCAAACCACTATCGCATTATTTGTACCACCTCTTTCAAGCAGTGCGTCAAAAAGCTTTTTTCTTGACTTTTCAGGGTCATCAGACTCAGATTTATCTGTATCTTGATTAGTTTTAATACGTTTTATTTGCTTCAAGGTATATTTATAATAAATACGGTTCGCCATAAATCCAATGAAAAGCCGCATAACAAAATCAATAAACGACATTACATACGGTAAAGCAAATATTAAAAGTTTATCCGCAGGCAGCTTCATAAGTTCAATGACAATCATATTTGTTGTATATCCGTTAGGATACAATGTCGTAAGATCATTCCTTACACTTTCTATGATAATATTGTATGAATTAGAACTGACTATAAACATATTTGCAATAAGAAGGGCAGCGGTTATCAATACAAATATTATTCCGTAAGAATACTGCTTTCTATACAGCACCCATCCCCCTCCGAAAAGAAACGCCGAAAAATTAAATCTGCTTTTGTTTTTATCCTTGATTCGTTTAAAAATATCCATGTAGTACATAGTATTATTTTTAACATACTTTGATATTTCCTCGCCTGTGACTCCGTCAAAATCCTCGTCAGGCTTAACTCCGGACATGAGATCTATCTTAAACGAGAAACCCGGAAATCCGCCAAAATCGGGAGGATAATTTTCATCGTCACCGTACATATTCGGGTATGGATATTCGATAAACCCTCTTCCGCACTGTTCGCAGGCAACGGCATTTTCATCATTTATATGTCCGCAAAACCTGCACTGCTTGGTTTTATTCTTTTTTTCACTTGTAACTTCTTCTTCGCCCTTCCATGACTCTTTATCTCGGTGAAGGTCAAGGAAAATACATCTCCCCTCTTTTTCATAACAGCTTCTGTGATACGGCGCGCCGCACTTGGGGCAAACCACAATATCGTCATCAGCGTTAAATTTCTGAGAACATATCGGGCATTTTTTTCCTGTATAGTCCATATTTCCCTCCCATAATGATATTTTTAAGCAATTATATTATACTATTATTTAGCAATTTTTTCAAGTATATATATAAAAATACCGTATTTATTGAATCAAAAATTCAAAACTTAGATCATTCAGATTTTATAATACCAATATTGAAGTTTAATATACACGGCTATCTAATACCCAAAATGATTTTTTGTCAATTTTGTTGACAGCGTTTAAACAATTTCCTATAATTAAAGCATAAATTAGAAAATGATGTATTCTATCTATATGAGTAAGCGAGGCAGTAAAATGAAATTTAAAACAGGTCACGGATATGATGTACATAAGCTGGTTAATAAAAGAAAGCTGATACTGGGCGGCGTAGAAGTCAAGCATACAAAGGGGCTTTTAGGACATTCGGACGCCGATGTACTCACTCATGCGGTAATCGACTCGCTTCTTGGCGCGGCGGCTCTCGGTGATATTGGCAAGCATTTTCCTGACAACGATGAAAAATACAAAAACGCTGACAGCATTATTTTGCTTAAAGAGGTATGCAATATAATTCGCAGTCATGGCTACGAAATTTCAAATATTGATTCTACTATAGTAGCTCAAGCGCCAAAGCTGCGCCCGTATATAGACGAGATGCGTTCAAATCTTGCAGAAGCCATGAATATTGATATTGACGATGTAAGCATAAAAGCAACCACAGAAGAACAGCTTGGCTTCACAGGAAAAGAAGAGGGCATATCGGCGTTTGCAGTATCGCTGATATATAAACAATAATTTTTCAAACAACTGCAATGAAAAGATCTATTTTTATATTAGCTGTCATATTAGCTGTCATATTTGTCTTTATTATACCGTCGTTTGTACCGTTGGTTGTCGAAGCGGAGGCAGGAGAAATATACTGTGATTTTGATTCCGATTCTGAATTTAAACTGAATAAGGGCTTCAATATATACCTTAATTTAAAGAGCAGCAATAACATCAGACTTTCCGCATTGAGAATTGATATTGAATTTGACAATTCCACGCTTAAATTTTTGTCAGCGGAGGCGGCCGATAAAAGCGACGCTTCAATAAATTCATCACTTATAAGTGATAATACCGTTCGGTTAATATATATCAATACAGTCGGTCAAGAAATAACAAATCTATCAAGTCAAATCTGTTCAATCAGGTTCAAGCCGATAGTCGCGCCAAATAACCCTGAATATTCTTTTTCCTCAAAAATATTGGAGGCAGGAACAACAAATGCCAAATATTTGTCAATAATGAATAATCCGTCATTCACAATATCATCTGACGGCACATTAAATATTGACAGCGAAAGACAAAGTAATACCTCCGAAAATAAATCTAACGACAACACTGTCAATCGTGAAAGTTCAGAAAAGGAAATCTCCGATACGTATTCAGACAAAAATTCGTCAACAAATAACGATCACTACAACTCTGCAGATTTGGAAAAAGATATTTACAACGATATATCTGTCGGCAGCCGTAAACGGCTTAACGCAGAAAGCGGTTTTAGTTATTTTATTTACGGCGCTTTAGGAACTCTTGTTTTAGTCGTGATAGTTTTTGCCGCATATCAGTTCGGCAAGAAAAGCAAAAAATAGACACGTAAATTTCCAAAGTAAATTACACTTTGGGAATTTACTTGATTTCATAAATATATTAAAATTATTTAAAACGCCTTGAACTTCTTAAAAAAATATGGTAAAATTGTTATACTAAATAATGTTGCTTATTTTTATTATAATTAGGAGGATCATATGCTGAGACATATTGTTTTTTGGAAAGTCAAAGACGATGAAGATAAAGAGAAAAATATGGATCTCATTGTCAGAATGCTCTATTCCTTAGACGGAAAAATAAAAGGCTTGGAGTCTGTTGAATTAGGCTATAGTCTTGACAAATCTTCTGAATATGATATTTCACTTTGCGCGGGTTTCAAATCGCCTGCCGCTTTGAAATATTATCAAAATCACCCTGAGCATCTCAGATGTAAGGATTTTATTTCAAAAGTCACTGAAAAAAGGATTTCCTTTGACTTTATTCCTGAGGATCCCGAGTTTATGGATTTTGAATTTCCCGTAGATTTTTCTGAACAGACGGATAAAACATCTGCGGGCAGCAGCACAGCTTATGATACTCAGACCGACTCCTCTGCGAATTACCAAAGCTTAGTGCGTCCGGTTATCCCGGGTATCAATGCTCCCGGAGACTTCATTCTCCCCGAGGAATCAGAGAATTATCAAAACTCATATATTCATGGAATTATACAGAAATCTGTTAAAGAAACAAATGAGGATTATGATGTTCTTGAGTCAATAGTTGATACAGACGAAGACGATCCATACGGTACGAATGGCTATGATGATAACTTAGTTGTTGAGGAAGAAGCAACTACAGATATAGGTTCGGCAGTTCCGTCCGCTGATACTGCGCCGCAAACTTCAGATACTCCCGCGATGCCTGCACAGCAGCCGTTCGCTCCCGCCGCATCCGCGACGCCTGCACAGCAGCCGTTCGCTCCCGCCGCACCTGCGATGCCTGCACAGCAGCCGTTCGCTCCCGCCGCACCCGCGACGCCTGTACAGCAGCCGTTCGCTCCCGCCGCACCTGCGGCGCCTGTACAGCAACAGTTTACTTCCGCCGCACCCGCAGCGTCTGTACAGCAGCCGTTCGCTCCCGCCGCACCCGCGATGCCTGTACAGCAGCCGTTTACTTCCGCCGCACCCACAGAACCCGTACAGCCAGCTAAACCAAGAGAGAGTACATCAGGATCCTCAGTTAATATTCCAAAATCACAGAAGAAATCAAGTTCTGCTACCAATCCCGTTAAACCTATTCAGGAAACTGCACCTGTAAAACCTTCGATACCCGATAAACCTGCGCCCGATATGGCAAAGCCACAGAAAAAATCACGTTTCTTTGGGGTCAAGAAGGTCGAGGATGAATCACCTAAGGCTGATGACATGACAAATAAGTGGCGTTGTCCGTCATGCGGTAAAATTAACGCTGATTATGTAGGAACGTGTGGATGTGGAGCAAGTAAGCCGTTTATGGATTTTGAACAGCCTGTTGAACCCGAATACAACCAAGAAGAAAACGAGCAGAACGGTTGGAAGTGTCCAAGATGCGGACTTCTTCACAGCAACTTTATTACCGATTGCAGTTGCGGTTATGTTAATAATTCCGGAATTAACGTCAATCCTATGGAGTCCACTGCTCCTATGAAGGCCTCTGATTTTTCTAAAAATACTGATAGGATCGCTAACTTAGGCACACCCAAACCTGTTCAGACAGAGGTCACTTCGATTGATAATCAAACAGCCCAAGCAATAAATTTCCGTGACCGCAATACCCGCACGTCTGTTGCTTCGAGCAAACCGACGCCGAATTATTCCGATACCCCGAAAACGGGTTCTACGCCGACTTCGTCTGCCGCTAAAGCAGACAAAAAGTCATTCTTCGGTCGTAAGAAAAAAGAAGAAGTCAAAGAAGAAATTGATATGTCCAAATTCTGGACTTGCCCGAACTGCGGAAAACTTAACAATAACTATGTCGGTACCTGCGGATGTGGCGAGAGTAAACCCTTTGAATTTGACTTTGATAATAATAGCAATAATGAGTCCAAATCAACCTCCGTTCCAAAGTCCAACGCATGGAAATGTCCCAAATGCGGCAGACTAAACAATAACTTTGTTACTGTATGCTCATGTGGGTATGAAAATGTTGATGAAGGTTCATAATATCGTAAGCTTATCATAAAAGCATACATAGTTCTTAGGCAGATATTATTTTAGAGACTGTACACGTCTGAAATAGTATCTGCTTTTTATATAGTTTTATAACCATGAATAAGTCAATAAAAATTGGCTCTATACTAAATGTTGGTGTAACCAAGCAGAGCCTGCAAATAAAAAAGCAGAGCATATTTGTCACAAATCCGTTAGATGGAAATGATACAATAACCATGAACGGAGGACAAATATGCTCTATACTGATTTTACAAAAAATAATTGTATCGCAAGGGTCAAAAGTTACAGAAATAGATTAGACAAAGCTTCTCATACACACAGAAATAGAACGAAGATCACATAACTATCTGTTGCGGTATAGCAGCAGATACCGCTCGCGACTATCGAACACAGTATCAGAGACATTCCCTCTTTTGGCAAGAATCCCATAAGCGCTCTGCGGAAACGACGATACCGCCTGCGTATGATTCAGAAACGCAACACATAGCATAGATAAATAACATTGGATCAGACAAGCTATTTGGGCTTTTGAGAAAGTCTGAAAAGAAGATCAAAAAAAGCTAAGTTCCAAGCTTCGGAAATGCTTTAAAAAGAAACGTTTATGGCTGCCGAAATTTCAGACGCTTCAGGGAGCGCATTTTACATGTTTTCCTGCTGACAAAACATTAAAAAGCAGACAGCCACATTCCTGCGACTGCCTACCTGTGCATTTCCATTTTTCTCTTTACCCCAACAATAGACAAAGAGCTCTTTTAAATTTATTTTTCAATATTATATTGTATTTCTAACATATTTTTGTCATGCCCGAGTGTCAGAACACTCCGAGTTTTCTCTATCAAAAGCTTAAGGCCGTAACCGATAACTGTACCCAGTGTATACATTATAATATCATCGAAGCAGACAGATCCTGTATTGAGAGTAAGCTGCCATAACTCAAGTAATGCTCCTGAACCTATCCCAACGAAAAAAATAGTGATCAAATTTACTTTTTTGATATATATCGGAAGGAAAAAGCCTATGGGAATGAGGAGTATGCAGTGCCATAATATATAAAGAATCCCTGTCGTGTGTGTACCGTTAATGCAGTTGATTATGCGCATAAGCGGAACGATCTCAATAGTCCTCGCACCGTCTACCGAGCCGTTAAACGGAATAATGACCTTGCACACAATGATAGTTAATAAAATTATCATCAATGCCGCTCCGCTTAAAAACAAGAACCTTGAAAAGCCCTCCCGCTTTTCCCTTGAGTTCCAAACAGATATAGAAAAGAGCTTTACCGTCACCGTTATAACGAACGGTACAAACCATATGATTATCCACGACACCATGTCATACACGGTAAGCTCCTCGGTGAGCGATTTCAGGCTGCCCTGTGCGGCCGATATAGCAGAATTGATTATAAATCGCAGTGATAAAAGCCCCGCCGCAGTAAGTGCAGCCGTACCTATTGCCTCGTATTTTTTGACAATAAGCAACAGTACGACAGATATAACTAATGAGAGAGAAAGAACATATAGTTCCCAGTATGCTCTGTCACATTGAACCCTCGCTTCATTAGGAAGCAGAAAAAACATAAGTCCTGCCGCCAACGAAAGGAAAAAATGACCGATAGGAAGCTTTTTACCCTTTAAAAAGTTCATGCTTTGCTCCTTTCGGAATCAAGATAATCCTGTAATATTATAACTGCGGCAACGCTGTCAACGACCGCCTTGCGCTTTTTTCCGCGAGTGTTTGTTTCGTTAAGGTATCTGTGTGCAGTCATTGTAGTGCCTCTCTCATCCTGCATAATAACCTCAAGCCCTGTTTCGTTTTTCAAGAGTTCACCGAATGCTCTCGCGTTTTGCGCGCTCTCACCTTCAGAGCCGTCCATATTTTTGGGTAAGCCAAGGATGATTTTTCCCGCTGAAAGCTCCCTTGCTTTTTCAGAAATCTTTTTGGCGAGAATTTCAGGGCTGCGTTCGGTGATAACACCGACAGGTGAAGCAAGAAAACCGCTGCTGTCACTAACAGCAAGTCCTGTTCGCACTTTTCCTAAATCCACGGAAATTATTTTCATAATTATATTCCTCAAATAATTATATGGTTTACTAAACCTATAAAGCTCATATACCGTCTAAATGTGATATATCGTTTTCGATAACTACCTCGACCCAGTCATCATCAGCAATTATCATACTTACTGCACAGTTTGTACCCCATGGTACGTTTTTTAATTCGTTAAGCGATTTTCCGAAAGCGTTGCAAAGCATATTTCTTATCGCACAGCCGTGTGAAATGACACATACACATTTACCTCCATTGTCATTTATCAGCTTTTTAAGCATTCTTCCTGTACGAATATAGACGTTTTCCATGCCCTCACTTCCCTCAGGAGCAAATCGTTCGGGATGATTATCCCAATTATCGCTCTCCTCGGGATAAAGTCTTTCAATATCCTTTATCAAAAGTCCGTCCCAAATCCCAGCGTCGATTTCCATAAGGTCGTCATCAAGAATAATATTATTCTCAGGAATCGAATGACTTGCGGCAATACTTTTAGCCGTTATAAGGGCGCGCTTTAATGGGCTTGAGTACACTACATCTATCGGCTCTGACAGAAGTCTGTTCACTGTAGCCTCGATTTGCCTCTTACCCTTTTCGGTTATATCCGTATCCTTTCTGCCCTGGAAAAATCTCTTTTCGTTTCCCTCTGCCTGACAATGGCGAACAAGTATTATTTTCGTCAAATATATCTCTCCCGTATATTTGTTTAAATTTTTAAAAAACAAACCTTTTTATTCAGGATGTAACAACGGTATTAGTTAGCTCTGTGACTGACTTAAAATTGTGGCTGTCAAGATAATCATTCAATCCCTGTTTAATTTTAAGTGGTGAGTATGGGTCGGTAAACAGAGCCGTACCTACCTGCAAAGCATCCGCGCCGGCTATGAGCATTTCTGCCGCATCCTTCCACGTAGTTATTCCCCCCATACCTATAACGGGAATGGAAACAGCGTTTTTGACCTGCCACACCATTCTGACAGCAACAGGAAATACAGCCGGTCCCGACAAGCCTCCTGTTATGTTTCTTATAATAGGTTTGCGGGTGTTGATATCTATCCTCATTCCCGTAAGAGTATTTATCAGCGAAAGTGCATCGGCTCCCTCAGACTCCGCAGCTTTTGCGATGGACGCTATATCAGCTACATTAGGCGACAGCTTAACGATGAGAGGCTTTTTGCAATATTTGCGGACAGCGCTCGTTATAGAGGCGACAGATTCGCACGATGTGCCGAACTGAACCCCGCCCTCCTTGACATTAGGGCAGGAGATATTAAGCTCTATCATGTCAATTTCAGTATCAGAAAGACGTTCCGCCATTTCGCAGTAATCCTCTTTCGTACTCCCCGCAATATTGGCTATAACAACTGTGTTCTGTTCACTGAGCCAAGGCAGATCGTCCTCAATAAAATGCTCAACACCGGGATTTTGAAGTCCGACCGCATTCAGCATACCTGACGGCGTTTCCGCAATTCTCGGAGGAGGATTTCCGTGACGTTCTTTGAGTGTGATTCCCTTGCATGATATACCGCCAAGCTCCGAAAGCGGATAAAATTCGCTGTATTCATGACCGAAGCCGATCGTCCCCGAAGCTGCAATTATTGGATTTTTAAACTCAACACCAGCGATTTTTACGCTTAAATCAGCCATCAGAATACTACCTCCTCAGCCTTAAATACGGGACCGTTTTTACAAACGTGCTTATAGCCCTGTGTTCCGTCCTCACGGTTGACAAGTACCGCACAGCCGAGACAAGCTCCGACACCGCAAGCCATTCTCTCTTCAAGCGAAATTTCGCACGGTACTCCGACTTGTTTGGCCATTTCGGCAACACCTCGCAGCATTGCTGTCGAGCCGCAGGCGCAGACATACTCTGCATTGCCGATAACTTCTTTCAGCGCTTCGGTTACAAAGCCTTTGCTTCCGGCGCTACCGTTATCCGTCATAAGGATATGTTCGCTGATTTTCTTGAAATCGTCCTCAAGTATTACTGCGCTTTTGTCTCGAAATCCTGTTATGGTAACTGAATTTTTGCAATGCTTCGCCGCATAAAGCATAGGAGGAACTCCTATACCGCCGCCGATAAAAACGGTTCTTTTCTCAGGGTAAATCGTAAATCCATGACCAAGTGGAGCAATAATATCAAGCTCGCCTCCAACTTCAATCTGTGAAAGTATATCCGTACCCTCTCCGCGAACCTCAAAAACAAGGCGAAGCTCCGCACCGTTTACATCGCATATTGATATAGGTCGGCGCAGGGTTTTACCGGGAACGAGTATATGAACAAATTGACCGGGCTTTGCCGCAGCCGCAAAATCTTTATTTAGAATCCTGAAATCATATATTGTGTCTGTCAACTGAAATTTTTTGACAACAGGACACGGACGAGCATCATATTTCATTTAATTCAGTCCTTTCGTGACATATATATTGATTATATCATAGCTTTTCAAATTATGGAATAAATTTTTATAAAATTTATCTATATCTATTTTTGAGTAAATTCCCAAAGTAAATTCCGCTTCTGTACTGCTGTGGAATTTAATTTGGGAATTTGCTTTTATGAAATTTGTTCATCTATAAAAACATAAGGAGACCGGAATGCTCTGTACTTTTAAATACTTATGAATAAATACAGCTGAATTATGCGATGAAGCACCACAGCTGATCAATGTTTCCTTAATTAACTTTTCATTTTTTGAATAAAAAATGAATCCATTTCATACATTTGTATCAGTAAAGAATTAGGGGGATGATCAGTATGCCTGTTTGGGTAATTTTAACTATTTGCGGCGGAATATTTCTTTTGCTTGTAGGCATTCAGAAAATTATGAAATCAAAGCACCCTGTTCGTTCTGCATTACTGGGACTTGCCGTCGGACCCTTATGTATGGTTATCATTAACATTATTTCTGTGTTCACTCATGTAAATATACCGATAAGCCCTCTTACTCTCGGAATATCCTCGGTACTCGGCGTTTCAGGGGTAACAGCCATGCTTTTACTGCAAATAATAATTTAATTTTATTTGATTATGATTTTGTCAAGTGCATCCTTGATCATCTCACGATTTTCTGTGAGAGCGGCAAGCAGTACCGTATATATATACTGCGGGTCATTATAAAATGAACGTTTAATAAGCTCGACCTGTGCGAAATCCGGCATAAAAACAGTAAAGCTCATGAGCGATATATTTCCGTCAGTTATAGAGAACGATACATTATAGCCGCCGTTTTCAAGCTTATCGACTGTGACCGGATTTTCTTTTTGCAGCTTTTGCTTTGCAAAAAGCGAAATACAGGCTGAAACTGCCCTATCACGTGCTGTAAACGGTAGAGTTGTGTCCAACTGGCGTGCTATCATTTCGCCCCGTCCAGTGAGGACAAATGCATCCTTGTCATCATCAGCTGGCGCTATATTGCCGCTTTTAAGTAAGTCGCAAATTGCGTCATTTGTCTCGAAATAATTCGCAAGCCCGTTATCGGAAATAACGGATACTATGTCCTCCTTTCGCAGCGGCTTTTCCGCCGAATTTAAAAGGTAGCATATAAGAATACAGATTTCACTTTTGTTTCGCAATCCTCCAGGCTCTATACCGCCTGTAAATGCGTCGTAGTCCTCCATAAAGCACACCTCATTACTTAAATTTATAAGTTTAAAATCATTATATCATATTTTTTTAATAATTTGTAGACTGTTTTTGCGAATTTGTTTGCTAAGTTGTATAATAAAATGACCAACAGGGCAAAAAATATAGACTCATATTGAGAGCCTGTGACAAAAAGTTTAAGTGACCCAAAAACAATGACGGAGGCAACAATATTAGAGCCAAGTATATGACTGAAAAAACAGAAAAGGTAAACACATGAATTACGAGGAAAGACTTAAAATCGAAGCAAAGTAAATTACACTGTGGATTTTACTTTGAGAATTTACGCAGCTAACTTTTCAGTTTCCTGTCCAATTTCACCGTGGATTTCCCTCTCACGAATAATGGTGGCAAGTAGGTTTGAAGAAATATCCGAATTTATCTGTTATTTTAATCTGTATATATCTCAGAATCATCGCTTATTCCTTTTATCGTGTGAATCCAATTATCTAACGATCCTAAACTCTCATTCCTGCCGTTAAGAAAAATCATCAAATCTTCTCCAACATCTATTAAATCCATTAACAATCGAAGAAAACTTAATGCCATTTAAACTCGATCATTCCTTCAATGTACAGGATTCTAAATAAAACTTATATACTAATTGTTTTTCTTCGATCCTTTTCTTTAGTTCAGAAACAGAAATAGATTCGTTAAAAATAGTTTTGTAAAATCTTCCTAATTGTTTTATATACAAAATTAAATCATTTTCCTTTTAGCTTTTTATTTAAATAATATCAAGCTATCTCTTCTTAGACCTAAAAAATGAATTTACGAAATTACAATTTGCCCTTAGTTCATAAATCATAGATTTTTGTAAATAGTGTTACTATGAATTTCCTTAACAAACAAAAAAGCCCCGAACCTTATGGCTCAGAGCTTTGATAATTATTTGCTTATTCGGTACGCAGGGCAACGACCGGATCTTTTTTCGCTGCACTTCTTGAGGGTATCAATCCGGACAGCAGCGTTAAAACAACACTTATGATAATTAGGACGATAGCAACAGGAATCGGCAGAAATGCGTTCAAGTTGTTGATACCTGTTGCGGCATGAATTATTGCGTTGATCGGTATACACAATAAACAGGTCACAAGTACACCCAGCATTCCCGAGGTCAGTCCTATAATGATCGTCTCCGCGTTGAACATACTGCTGACTTCACGCTTTGATGCGCCGATGGCACGCAGTATACCGATTTCTTTTGTACGTTCCTGTACAGAAATGAGTGTGATTACACCTATCATGATAGATGAAACTATAAGCGAAATTGCAACAAAGGAGATTAGTCCATAGGTGATAGTATTTATAATCGTTGTTACTGACGACATCATCAATCCTATATAATCCGTATATTGAATTTTAGTTGTCTCATCTACGGATTCGTTATATTCCGCAATAGTATCAATGATGACATCCTTATTCTCAAATGAGGAGGCGTACAGATTTATAGCGGCCGGGTCATCTAGGTCCACATATCCAAGCTCTGAAAGATTATCCTCATAGCTTGATTCTGAGAATTCCATTATCTCGTCATAATAAACGGCAGCTTGTTCCGCAGTAAGAGTCTTTAAGAAATTCTGTAGTCCTGCCAAAAGCTCCTGAGGCTTCATTCCTGCCATCTGAGACTGTACATTTTGTTGATATTGTACTTTGATCTGTTCGGTCGTCATTTGAGTAAAGGCGTCTGTTATTTCCTCATCGCTCATTTTTGAAATATAAGAGGCAACCTCGTCCTGCGACATACTCATCTGCTGCATTAAAGCCTCTGTCATGGTTTTCTCCATATCAGTCCGCTTCATACCTTTCATTGCGTTTGCGGTTGAGGATCGCAGCTCCTCTTCCGAGGGAATACTCATAATTTGTATATATACGGCAGCCTTTTTGTTGTTTTCTAATGAATTTATATAGGATCTAAATTCCTTTTCTTTCTCATCGACTGTCAGATTACCCTTAACCTCCTGAAACGGCAATCCCGTAAAAATATCCGTGGATTTATCCTTACGCTGTGCCTTTATAGCGTCTGAATCCTTACTGTGTTCGATAACATACTTAGTCAGATCACTTGTATATCCTATTGAACCCGAAAGCATAGCCGCATCAGAATCTTCATTCGGACGAATAATGCCTGTTACCTTGAGTGGGATCGCATTGTCATACAAATATTTCAGTCCGGCATCAGTATCACGCAGATCTTTGTACAGTCCCGTACTTTCATCGTAGCTGAAGCAGTCAGAGTTTAAAACAGTGCGAAATTCCATGCCGCAAATTTCCTTATATGACCATTTGGAGGATTCCTTTTTTTCAAGCTTTGTGTGGTTGACAGCGGCGTCAACTATCTTGCCCATATCATCCTCGGACTCAAGACCGAGTGCGTAGAGCGTCGTATCATCAAGCTCATTGTTTTCATCCAACACGAGGACTATCTGATTATAAGCCGACGGCCATGTGCCATATACGACGTCATACTGTTTTTTAAGCAAATCGTTAATGGGATCGCCGTTGTCTCCCGAAAGCATTTCCTGCCAGACATTAACGGATGAGCCTCCCATAGTGCTCGACATGGTATCCATAAACGATGAACTCATTAAAGGTGAACCTTCGCTCAACTCCATCATGGCGGACATATCAACGTTCATGTATTTCAACATCAGGTCTTGGAGCAGCTGCCTTGCGTCGGATGGAATGATTTTGTCATCTACATTTTTTGTAAATACCTGCAAATCAAGGTCGTAGCTGTATTGAATACCGTTGAGTGCCTCATTCAGCTTTGAGTCGCTGTCAGCATACTTGGTTTCAATATATTTTTTAAAGGATCTTAAGTCGTTTTCCGTTGTGTCGAGATCGTTCATAGCTTCCACAATATTATACATAGATGAATGCTCGTAGACGGCATCCTTTTTGTGTGAGAGATCTTCACTCGCTTTGTTCATAAAGGTTTCCATGATCGTGGTGAGATCGGTATGTGTTTTTTCAATGGTCAGCGGATACGATGAGAGAGCATTCTCCTGTACCTCATTTATGTATACCGTGAAGCCCTGTGATACAGCATATATCAAGGCGATTCCGATAATGCCGATGCTTCCCGCAAACGACGTAAGGGCGGTTCGACCCTTTTTTGTGATTAGATTTTTCAGCGACAGCATAAAGGATGTACCGAAAGACATAGACGGTTTCTTTTTCCTTCTCTTTTCCTCCTGTTCCGCTTTATCCTTTTTCTGTTCTTCTTTAATTTCCTTGTCACTCAGCGGAGCTGTATCGTCGGTTATCACGCCATCAAGCATACTGATTATTCTTGAGGAATATTTCTCAGCCAAATCAGGATTGTGCGTTACCATGATAACGAGACGATCCTTTGCTATTTCCTTTAATATATCCATTACCTGAATACTCGTCTTTGTGTCAAGAGCGCCTGTCGGCTCATCCGCAAGAATAATATCCGGATTATTTACAAGCGCTCTTGCGATAGCGACACGCTGCATCTGTCCGCCGGACATTTCACCCGGCTTTTTGTGAAGCTGATTGCCTAAGCCGACATCTTCCAATGCCTTGACAGCTCTTTTCCTTCGCTCCGATTTAGAAACGCCCGATAACGTGAGTGCAAGCTCGACATTCTGCAATACAGTTTGATGTGGTATCAGGTTGTAGCTCTGAAAAACAAAGCCTATGGAGTGGTTTCTGTATGTATCCCAATTTCGTTCACGAAATTCCTTAGTGGATATTCCGTTGATTATCAGGTCGCCGCTTGTATATTTGTCCAGACCGCCGATAATATTCAGCATTGTCGTTTTTCCGCAGCCCGAGGGGCCGAGGATAGAAACAAATTCGCTGCTTCGGAATTTAAGGTCGATCCCCTTTAAGGCGTGTACCGTGTTTTCTCCGGCGGCATAATCTTTTTTTATACCTTTTAATTCTAACATTTAAATTTTTCCTCCCTATAAACGATTTGAGCAGCTTATCGCGGCTCGAATACAAATACTTTAAGCTTGGCTTGCAAGCGGAATTTATGTAAATATCCGAGGAGAAAAGGCTATTCATTATCTGCATCTGTGTCGGAGGATATATCCTGGGCTTTCGATTCCTGTGTAGTATGATCCTCCTGATTTTCATCGGGATACTTGATGACGGGGGTAGTGTTTGAGGAATCCTCTATAAAATCATCTTCAAACGGAATATTATTGCTTATATAAAATTCGTTCTTTATTTTCTTAAGTGCATCCATATTTGCACAAAGCCGTTTGTAAAGAGTATCAAGTCTGTCGTCAAGCGTCAGAGTACCGACCTTTATGTCACGCCTCAGCCATATAATATCCTCACGAAAAAGGTCAATTTCCTTTTCAATACTGTCGATAAGGTTTACGGCATCCATAGCCTTGACCTGTGCTTCATCAATAACGCCGAGTGCGCGAGCCTCAGCCTTCATCTTAATGTTCGTGAGACTTTCCTGAAGCTCGTCGTAGCGCTTTGCTTTAATCACAAGCAAGTCATACTTTTCCTGAAGCTGATGCTTTTCTTTGAGCCTGAGCTGCAGCTCGCTTTCATACGCTTCAATGTCGTTTTGCCTTTGTGCCGAAACATCCGCTAACTGCATTTGAACGGATTGCAGCGAATCGTATAGAGCGTTTCGTGCAGCAGTCATCTCAATCAAAGCAATGCTTTTATTGGAAAGCTCAAACTCCGTTTCGTGCAAACGCTCCTTTAGCTGCTTAAGCTCCGATTCAATACTTGAGCTATGCTGTGCGACTTCTTTTTTAGTTTCATCCATGGTATCACCCCGAAAATAAATTGTAAACATACTGTCAACATAAATGTAAGTATTTTATTGTATATGCTGCATCCTTTTATCTTTAATGACAATATCGTTTAGTGCGTTTACCGCGATTTTAACAGCACATTCAGTATCTGTATTTTGGGAATCGTCGCCGTCGTGCCTTTTTCGTTCCTGATTCCAAATCGCGAGAAGTACCGAGCCTGCTCTTATCCCTCGTACTGCTGATACCGTAAACAATGCGGCTGTCTCCATTTCCGAGGCGAGAACCCCGCATTTGATATATGCTTCCCACCTGTTTTTAAGCTCATTCGCAACAGGCATAGAGGAGTGATTGTGTTGTCCGTAAAATGAGTCCTTGCTGTGAACGACTCCGATATGATACCTTGTGCCAAAGGCTTTTGCAGAGCCGACTAATTCTGAGACCATAAAAAAGTCTGACACTGCGGGAAAGTCAGACGGAGCGTATTCCTTAGATGTTCCTTCGGCTCTTACTGCGGATGTTGCGATAACTATATCACCAGAATAAATATTTTCCTGCATACCTCCGCACGTTCCCACTCTTATGATAGTATCGACCCCGAGCATATGCAGTTCCTCAAGGGCGATTGCTGCGGAAGCTCCTCCGATCCCCGTAGACGTCACCAGAATTGTTTCTCCGTGAAGTTCGCCTACATATGTTGTAAACTCCCTGTTTTCCGCAAGAAACTGTGCGTTATCAAGATATGACGCTATAAGAGGAACACGTCCCGGGTCGCCGGGCAATATTGCGTATTTTGCAGTAACGGCAGTCGGTATATTTAAGTGAAAGAGCTTTTCCTCGTTCATATATTTTACCTCCAAGACACCTGTTAAAAAATTGTGCCCTAAAACATATCTTTCTTTTTTAGGATAATATATGCTATAAACATCATAACTGCGGAAAGGAGAATCGGAAACCACCAAAATTGGTCAAAGGGCAGACCTCCCTCAATGTTCATACCGTACAAACCCGAAATAACCGTAGGTATTGACACAATAAGCGTGAGGGAAGCCAAAACCTTCATGACCATATTAAGGTTGTTGCTTATAATCGATGCGAAGGTATCCATCTTTCCCGACATGATATTAAGGTGTATTCCAACCATCTCAATAGCCTGTTTAATTTCTATGAGAACATCCTCCAACAGATCCTGATCGTCTTCATACAGCTTGATATGGCGTCCGCGCATCAGCTTTTCGAGAGTTATCTCGTCTGCCTTCAGCGATGATGAGAAATAAACAAGAGACTTTTGAATTTCAAAAAGCTGCATGATCTCTTTATTACGCATGGCTTTTTTCATTTTTTGTTCAACGTGTTCGCTGATCTTATCTATTTGCTTGAGGTATTGAAGATACTTGGTAGCAACTCTGAGCATTATATGGAATACAAATTGCGTTTTGTAGTTTGTTAGAACATCCTTGACTACACCCTCGGAAAATTCACTCAATATGGGGTTATCTCTGAGTGAGACGGTGATAACGTTTCTTTCTGTTATCATGATTCCGATCGGCATGGTCGTATAGCGTATGCTTGTATCAAATTTTTCAACCGATGGAATATCTATGATAATCAAGGTAACTCCGCTTTCATTGTCTATATGGGAGCTTTCCTCCTCGTCAAGCGAAGCACGGAAAAAATCCGGTTCTATGCTGAAGTCCTTGATAAGGCTTGCGACTTCTTCGCCGTCAGGCTCGATGCAATTTATCCAGCAGCCCGGCTCATAGTCCTCTATCTCCTGGATCCTGCCGTTAATGGTTTTATAGTAGCTGATCATTTTAAGCGCACTTCCTTACAAAAGTAAATCAGAGCGCAAAAAATAAGATATTATGCGCTCTGTTCAGATTTATAATCCGTTTTCGACCTACAGACGGGTCTGAACTCATAATATCCGCACCTTTCTGAAATGTTTTATAGCCGCTGTACGATTGTAACCGCCGCTGAGGCGGATAACATCTGTCGTTTCAGCGGGGAACGATCCCACGCTGAAATCTTCAAAAATTTTTGCGATTTTGGTTGTTTGTTATTGCTGCGTTTAAAAAGCTTTTGAATATTTCATAAATTATTATATCAATAAAAGTAGTTAAAAGCAATATTTGTTTTCAAAATTTATTAAATACTTAACTTTGCGGCCTACTAAACATCGCAGCTTTTATTTAAATGCTCTGATAACATTAAACAGTTTCAGAAACCTCTTAATAATATGGTTTCATAGGTATATAGCCGCTGTACGACGTCAACCTCCTATAAGGCATTAGAGACATAATTAGATATTCATTTTTAATTATCGGAGTTTTCTTAAAATCAGCCAATTATAAATTGTCATGATACCAAATATATAATACTGATCAATACTATTGCTTTCTTGACTTTTTAATTTAGTATATTATAATTTTAGTATATATAAATGAAATGGAGGAAAAAATATGAAAATTAAAAAAATTCTTGCATTTTCACTTTCGGTATTATTGTCAATTTCCTGCTTTACAGTATTACCGAGCCTTTACTACGACCGACTCAGCGCTAAAGCCGCTGAGGACCTCGGAAAAAGGTATTTTTACGACCAGCTTACAGATGAATCCAAGGTTTTCTACGACGCAATGGAAACGATGTACAACGACGGCATTTTCAAGACCGGTAAAGACGATTTTGATATGTCAAAGAAACTTTTGAGTCAGGAGCAGATACGAGGATATGCAGATGGAAACTCCAATCTTTTAAACGTATATAGCGCGGCGAGAGATGCTTTCTATTTTGATCATCCCGATGTGTTCTATGTTGACTTTTCAAACCTCTCATACCGTGTAACCTTGGGTAATGACGGTTATCATCTCTATCTCGGAACAGGGAGATATGACAACTATTATACTAAGGGCTTCACAAGTGAGGATGAAGTCAATGCTGCTGTAGATGAGTACAACGCCGCTCTGGCAGATGTTGTAAATCAGGCAACTGCTGTGACAGCAGTTGAGGGTGAGAACCTTACTGCAAAGCAAGTAACCTTTGTGCATGACTATCTGACAAAACACACATCATATCGTCTGGAGGATGTATGTACACCCGATAATGTCGGATTCATTCGTACATCCTATGGCAGCCTTGTAAAGCAGGAGGGCGTGTGTGAGTCATATACAAGAGCATTTAAGTCGATAATGGATCAGCTTGGCATTCCCTGCGTTATGGTTCAGGGCGTTTATCGTCATAACGAAAATGTAACAGAGCTTCATATCTGGGATTATGTTCAGATTGATAATAAGTGGTATGCTGTAGATGCTACCATGGACGATCCGGTAAACAACAAATATGATACACTTGGCGTTGACGGCTATGAAAATCAGGAATACCTTATGGTAGGTGAAACTACTATGAGCGTACACCATATTTCATCGGGCATTCTTTCAGAGGCAAATTATCAGTTTCAGTATCCTGTTCTTGAGATTGATGACTACGGTGTTGAACGTACAAACTACACCAACGGTCTTGAGGTTCGCTATAACAAGGATGGCGTAAACAGCGATGGTGAAAAGTCCGGAGAATATTGGGTAAGCTTCAAGGGTATGGGCTACAACGAGGCCGCAAAGCAAGGTTATTACATTATCTGCCGTTTCTATCAGGTAAACAGCGAAACAAATGAGTGGGAGACTAAAGACTGGTACTATGCATATCCCGACCCCCTGCTGTACGAAGGCAACCCTGATTTCTATGATACACCGACGGAACTTTATATGAATCTCCCTCAGGTTGAATATATCGAATTTGGTGTTACTACACTTGCTCCCAGCAAACAGGTATTTGGTGGTGTAGAGATTATCGATTATACGTATTACGGAGATCCTATCCTTATGGAAGCAACCACAGGTATGCTCCATAATCCTTCGGGGACGTACGTTGCTCCCCCTTACATTAAAAAATCATCTCCCAGTCAGACAGGTCGTCTCACCATAGGTACAGGCGCATATCATGTAGAGCTTGTTTATGACGATGTCCTTGTTAAAACCGGAACAGAGGAGATTGGGCTTAATGTGGATTGCCTACAGTATGAAAACGGGGTTCGCGTCCACAATGAATCAGGCATCAAATACAGCAAAATCGAAAACTTTGAGTGGGACGGCGAAAGCACAGTAACCTTCGATTTCACACCAAGTGAAATGTGGGAGGATGACAGCGTACTCTATGAATTTGGTCTTACAGGTCTTGTAGGTAAAAAGAGCAGCAAGGAGCCAATTAAGGCTGAATATGTATGTTCACATCCGTGTGCTGTCTGTGCATACAGGAGTCAGGGATTTAATTGGAATGTATTCGGTCAGCCTGCTTTGATGGAAAACCTCGATGTCAATACTCAGAATTGGGAAACAGATGACGGTCAGGGAATTGCCGATGCTCTCAAGCATAGAATGGCACTTGTTGTCACATCTCCGAACGGACCCGAGCAAAAAGAGATCGATCAGGCAATTACAGACTCTTCAAATGTTGATAAAGATAAGCTGCTTAAGACAGAAACCTATAATATAAACCTTACAGTTTGCAAAAAGCAGGTAATTAACACCGGCGAGGCAGTAAGAATCAGTCTTGGCTTCCCCGAGGGCTACGGTCCTGATGATGAGGGTGTTACCTTCAAGGCCTACCACTTCTCAAAGGATGAAACAGGCAAGATTATAAGCGTTGAAGAGATACCCTGTGTTATTACTAAGTACGGACTTCTCGTATACTGCACATCATTCAGCCCATTTGTTATTGCTGCTGTTGAGGATGACAATACAGAACCCGCAACGGACAGAACAGTTATTCTCTCCAATACTGAGGGCGGAGATGTCGCAGGTATAGAAAGCATGGAAACTCTCAAAGATGGCGATGCAAAAACTGTCACTGTCACCGCTGCCGAAGGATATGCTATTGACTCTATTTCATACGCAGGAAGCTATCTTGAAATAAAAGATAACAAGTCAATGACATTTGATGTTAAGTACGAAGATCTCAGCGACGGAACAAACATTATTGACGTTACATTTGCAGCCGCTGCTGTTATCGAAAAAGAAGAAGAAAGAAATGAAGTCCCTGTTGTTATCGAGGCAGCTCCCGCAGAGGTAAGTATTCCACAAAGCAAGACAGTTCAAATAGGCAGTGAGCTTGTTATTCACCCTTCTGTAAGTGATGGCGAGCAGACATATCAGTGGTATAAGGATGGAACTGCTGTCGTAGGTCAAACAAGCAGGAATCTAAGAATTGAGAATGCGACCGAAGAAGATGCAGGCGAATATACATTGACTGTTACTAATTTCCTTGGTTCTACAAGTGCAGAGTCAACAAGCAACGTATGTACAGTAAGCGTAACTGCTGACGAGCCAAGTGACGAGCCGAGCGATGAACCGAGTGACGAGCCGAGCGATGAACCAAGCGACGAGCCGAGCGATGAACCAAGCGATGAGCCGAGCGATGAACCCAGTGACGAGCCGAGCGACGAGCCAAGCGACGAGCCGAGCGATGAGCCAAGCGATGAGCCGAGCGATGAACCCAGCGACGAGCCGAGCGACGAGCCAAGCGACGAGCCGAGCGATGAACCAAGCGATGAGCCGAGCGATGGACCAAGCGATGATATAACTCTTAAAGATGATGATACACAAATCACTGTTGTTGGTTTGATTCCGAAGGATGCCGCACTCATGGTTATACCGCTTGATGTTAATAACAAGCCTGATGTTCTTGCTTCATTCGATATTAGTCTTGTAAACAGTGCAAATGATACTGTTCAGCCTAATGGAACAATTACAATATCTATCCCGTTTGATGAGGAAGGATGTACTGTAATGTGGGTTCAGGATGATGGAACAAAAACAGATATGAATGCGGAATATATAGATGGCAGCTATGTTTTCACAACAAATCACCTTTCAGTATATCAACTGGTCAAGAGTGCTGACGAGCCTAATGGAGGCTCAGGCGACACAGAAACTTCGTCAGACAACAACGGATCAAGTACAAATCCGAGCAACAGCCAGGGCAGTGAAACTGACAATAATTCCGATAACAGCAATACAAACACAGAGCTTCCCGCTACGGGCGATAATACGTTTATGGTGCTTCTGCTAGTTTTGACCATGGTCAGCTGTGGTGTGTTGTTTCTTATTTCAAGGAAAAAGAATAATGATTAAGTGAATAAAATTCTTAATTTTTTAAATCTGCACTTGAAATCCTGCGATTGTCAGCAAATGTGTAAATTGTTTTTTGAGCATAACGGGCTGTAATAAAACGTGGAAGCGTACGATTGTTAAAAATACAATCTACTGTATGTTCATCAAATAATCGCAAATTTTCTTATTTAATAATTCTTGTCTGAACTACATCTTTTATTGAAAGCTATATTTCGACGAGAGCTTGATTAAAGAAATACGTTTTTGTAAAATTCGTTAATGCGCAAATAAAGGAGTTTGAAAAAGCGAAAACGCTTTTTTCAAACTCCTTTTTTGACTCTATTTCAATATTTAGCGTACTACCTCTTTTATAGCGTATAAGTATAGGGCTATCGTTAATGAGATAGTCAGGCGTAATAAGCGTGAGCTGTATTTCTGGCAAACGCTTAAAATTAAATAAACATAAAGAAAAAGCTGTATCTGCACGGTTGTGCGGGTACAGCTTTTCAGCTTTTAAGGTTAAAGTTGTATAATAAAATCATGTAAAAAACCGCTCAAACGCTATGTTTAAGCGGTTCTTTAAATATATGGTCGAGGTGACTGGATTCGAACCAGCGGCCTCTACGTCCCGAACGTAGCGCTCCACCAAGCTGAGCTACACCTCGTTTAATGAAGCCCCGCTCGAATAAATAGCGGGGCTTTTATGGCTGCGGAACTAGGATTCGAACCCAGACAAACAGAGTCAGAGTCTGCTGTGCTACCATTACACAATTCCGCAAAGTAACTATTGCTGTCACATGACAACATAATCTATTATACTCGCTTTTTTAAAAAAGTCAATACCTTTTTTAAAAAAATTTGAAGTAATTTCCATATTGTAAACTCCACTGTTGAATTTGCAATGGAATTTAGTCAGGGAAAATGAGGACCAGACTATGAATAACGAAAAGAAAAATAATCACATGACCCATGGCGACCGCATTGAAATTCAAGAATGTCTAAGCAAAGGAATGACGTTCAGCAAATCGCCAAGCGTATCGGAAAAGTCCCGACGACGCTATCAAAGGAAGCCAAGCTGCACGGACAAACGTACAAAAACAGCCTCACAAAGACAGGCGAATGCTGTTCCGGCAGGCTGAGCGGCACAGATACGTTCATTTTCAGCGAACATGGAAACGATCTTTTGATATGTTTCTTCGTTGTGCTTATGTAGATCGACCATGACTGCACCGTCCTTTCCGGATATTTACTGTTTATGATCGCCGCGATTGGAATCCCCGGATGCTATACATATCGCCATAATGAATGTACCCATGATTGCACCGAAGCAAAAACAAAGCTACTTTCAAATTATTCGATATTACTGTCTTTTATATTATTTAAACTGAAAGGCGGTAAATTATCTGTAAGAGATTTATCATGCAGAATATCCCATATATCGACGCACTTTACCCCTTTGAGTACATGAGTTTTTGTGTCATGAACATTACATGAAATCACGAAATCACTCTGTTGAACCTTGGTAAATTCTTCGTCAGTGAGAAGTTGTAATTTTGATTTATTACTAAGGAAAATTATATTTACTCCGTAGGTTAATGCAGCTTTTTAAAAAATATCTCCCGCTTTGCACGATGAAGCTAAAACAGCAATATTTTTTCCTCTAAGACTTAATACAAATGGCAAGAATATGGATTTTTTATCAAGTGTATCCATCATAACCTCAAAGCAAAAATTCATGGCATTCTTGGCATAGCGATGACCATTATTTTTCTTTTTGATCCAATTCTGCATTTGTGGTGAAGACATAATCATTTGTTCTCTCAGCATTTTATATTTCTCGCTGTAGGAGTTCCTCAAGTTTTCTAATCTATACATTTCTTCATCAGATGATAATTTTTCACGACAGATAATATCAATCGCCTGAAGAGCATAGTCATAATATTCCTGTGTATAATGCATAGGAGCCGGCTTTAAATGATGGTTCTCATCTCCCAGAACATTTTCAGGAAAATATATTATGTGACAACCTTTCAATATTTCCTTGGAATACTTGAAACACTTATCCAACCAAATGTTCTGATTTTTTGCTTTTACAGTAGTTGAATCTTGGAAATTTGACATTAAATAATTATCAAGATTCACCTTTTCAAATACATTTTTAACTTCTACAAGAATAATTTTATCAACAGGATATACTTCAAGAATCTTTGAAAAATATTCTTGCAATCTGTTTCTCAATTCCTCATCAGGCATAAAATCAAATGGTTTTATACCAGAAATTTTGGGGATCATCCCTTCTTTATCCAAAGTTTCAAATATGCTCTTATATCCCCCATAATATAGTTGTCCATTATAAAGCTGAATATAATCTGTTCTAAGTAAACCTACATCGACAAGAATGTAATCAGATTTTTCGTCTAATACCCAACCCATACTCTTTTTTGTTATATCCATAAACACATTACGTCGAGTAAAGTTTGGCTGAATACCTACTGTAACATTTAAATATTTTTCGTAATCCATATCATATGGCTCATCTTTGATATAAAGAGGAGCAAATGAGGAGGAATATTTTTTTATTTTGTAGCCTCCGTCATTTTTGTGTAAACCAAATGTATCCCGTAAAACACAGACTCCGGCTATGTTAATGCTTATTTGTTCTGACATTTTAACACTCCTATCATTGTCCTGATTCCGCAAAGCTCGAATTATGTAAGACAGTATAAGACACTAATATTTCAGGCTTTGCAGCACATTTTATGTATGTGATTTATTTCACCTGTCGGGTGAGATCCTAAAGCACACGAAAACATTTGTATGTCAATGCTGCTGCGTACTTTTTAAAAGATTGTGATTTGTGAAGTCTGCGAAATTAGGATCGTCTTATAAAGTTCTTCTTCAAGAAACTCTATTCTTTTTTCTAATTCTTCAATTGTAGACATATCATTCTCTCCCTTAATCCAAATTATCCCAGTCAAAAATCACACCAAATGGAAATTCATTATCATTTAGCAGCTGATCATACACCGATGACGCATCTTTAGGTGAAACAAATTCTGATATCATACTCTTTGTATCAAGACGTTTATCAGAAATTAACTGTAGAACCGTTGATAAATCTCGTTTTGATGTCCAGTTTCCGGGATAAGAATTAAACTGTGGACGTGTTTGACCGTGAACTCCGATTATATTGACACCACGTGTATGAACATATTTATAGAAATCCACAGGCAGGGTCATTACACGATTACAGCCATTCAAAACAACCCTCGCATTTTTTGCTGTAATCTCAAGACTTTGAAACAATCCACTTTCTGAGCCTGATGTTTCGATTACAACATTTGCGCCGTGTATTATAGTTCTTTTGTCAGTTATTGAGTATATTTTCCCTGTCAAATCAGGTTCATCAGGCGAAAAAACGTAATCCGCACCGAATTGTGCTGCTTTTTCTCGTCGTTTAGCACGATTACCAATTGCTATAACTGGTAATGCACCTCCAATGCGTGCGAATTGGACACCAAATAAACCCAGCATTCCTAATCCTACTATAACTACTGATTCGCCTATTTCAAGTCGTGCTCTGCGAATAGCAGCCAACGGAAAACTTGCGACCTTGGCAAATACCGCTTCCTCAAAAGAAACAGTATCAGGTATTTTTACTACATTGTGAACGTCTTTGACAATAACACTGGAATGTCCACCATATTCTACAAATACTCGATCGCCCTGTTTTATAGATTTTACAGAACTACCAATCTTCGTTACTGTTCCTACTGCCGAATATCCCACATTGGCAGGAAATATATGGGAAGTATTCTCAGAACCTGAAAGATACGCTTTTTCCGTTCCGTTAGATATCAGTGAATATGTTGTTTTTATTTTAATTTCTGATGGCTTCAAAGTTCTGACGTTCAATGATGCAAACTTTACTTTGCCAACCTCTGTAAAGAGGATTTGTGAGCCTGTTTCCTGATTTCCATTAGAGTATTTATTCCTTAATTCTCCCAATGTCTTATACCTCTATTCGGTTTATGTAAACACCTCAAAAAACATAGGTGTATCTTCTTCGGAAGTAAATCTTTCTACATTTGCATTAAATTCTTCCATATTTTTAGCAGAGAGATATGTAAAACCGAGTGACTTTACCCAGCCCTCTGCAACGTCATGATGTGAATAGGTAATCGCTTCACACGAACGGCTTTTCAACATGTCAGCACTAAAATTATTAAAGAGAACTATCCTTATATTGCCACTCAACGTTTTATTCCACAGAGAATTCATATCATAGAAGAAACTAAGATCACCTATAAGAAGATAACAGGGTTCATCGGAGACTGTCGCTTGTCCCATGAATGAAGAGGCTGAACCGTCAATTCCATTTGTACCACGATTACAGTATACTTCTATTCCATCTTTTAGCTTATAACTGCACGCAAAACGTACAGTATTACTATTTGCAAGGTGAAGAAGCGAGTTGTCAGGCATTTTGTTCAAAATCTGATAAACAGCATATTTCTGACAATACTTTTCAGGGATCTTATCATTCAAAATCTCATATTTTTTCCACGATTGATAATATGAATCGTCGCTTGTAAGATTGCCAGCCATAAAGCTGAGGCGTTTCACAAATTGCACAGGTGTACATTCAAAAATCCTTGATAATTTCTTGTAAGGATCTGCTGCCGCTCCGCTTGGCGAAATATCCCAATGATAGCATTTTTTTGATTTCACGATAAAATTACGAAATGGAGTTACATTTGCTCCAAACATCGTAATAACTACATCCGGTTCAAGTTCACTTAGCATTGTTGGTGTCATTCTACTTGATTTAATGATGTTAAAAGCGTTCACAGATTTCGAGCCAATAAAGTTCGATAAGTTATCTGTACAAAAAACGCAGTTAAACTTCTTAGAAAAGACTTCAAATGCTTTAATATCTTCCTGTGATAATTTATAATTTTGCCCGTAAACAATCATTATTCTTGAATACTTCTTTAGTGCATCAAGAATAGAATTCCAAGTAGAACGATCAGGCAAAAGCTTGTACCTTCTTATTTGTGTGAAATGTACATTGCTTAAATTGTAACACTGAACGGGAAGAGGTCTTTCATTTATAAAAGCAATCGGGATATTTATATGAACTGGTCCAAACTGATTATGTGTAGCTTCAAGTATAGTTTCGCATATCAACCTGCGCATTGCAGCCGTTGTATTCGGATCATCTTTTGGAATTAAGGTAGCAGATTTCAGGCAAACGCTGCCATACATATTTTCTTGAGGAACCATTTGATCCTCACGCTGATTAAGCAAATGCGGATATCTGTCAGCAGTAATATAAATCAGTGGAATATGCTGATAAAATGCTTCACTCATACTCGTAAGATAGTTAGATGCTGCTGTTCCAGATGTGCAGCATACAGCTACAGGCGTTCTTAATTTTGTTGCCAAGCCGAGAGCAAAGAAACCGGCACTCCGTTCATCGACAACATTATGTGTAATAAAGCAATTGTTATATTCAAAAAAACGTACTAATTCTGTATGTCTTGAGCCGGAGGAAATAACAATGTGATTGATTCCGTATTCACGAAGCAACGCGGCAACCATCTGACATCTTCTAATATCAATATGCATATTTTTTATATTTATATCATCAGAAGAAAATTCTTTATTTTGCCTTGGCAAGATAATGCTTGGAAGTTTATCCTTTGGTGTTTCAATTGCTTTTCTCAGCCACTCTATTGAATTAAATCGATCATTTTCTACTTGTGTTTTTATTTTTCCGTAATCTATTGGCTTAAGAGCATCTTCATTTTTAAGGATATTGTTTTTATCAGTAGCAAGTCTGTATAGAAGATCATATTTAGAAAGCAAATCGTTAAACCTTGCAACACCTCTTCTGTAATTAGCGATTGCTAAAAATGGTTTTTCAAAAATGATTGAAAAGCAAGTACCGTGAAAAGAATCTGTAACAACAAAAGCTGCATTCAGATAAAGTTTCATTAAATCCTCTGCGCCAATTTTACCCATTGTATTTGGCAAATCAAGCATTTTATAATTTTTTTCATAAACACGAGGGTCGCCATCAAGCACGTTAATAACCTTTAACCCCTTTTTTTCTCCAATCCTTTGAATAGCTTCTCTCTTCTCTGATGTAGGGTCAAGTATATATGTGAGTATATATGGTTCTTCAACTGAAATTTTTGATTGCTCTGCAAGTTCAGAATATTGCTCTTTGGTCAAGCAGAAAACCGGTTCACATACCACATCAGATTTTATGCCATATTTTTTTTCACATATATTAGAACCGCTTTTTTCTCTAACCGAAATTGCATCATATCTTTGTAAGAGACGAGCTATTTCAGCAATTTTATCAGGAGGAGTTCCATCGTCTTCGTGCCCAAATGAAGTACCAAAACTTATTTTTTTCTTAGTATCATCAGCAAAGTTAAGCATAAATACAAAGTCAAAAATCCGATTGATTCCGTAATTCCATATCTGATCAGATCCTGTTAAAAATATGCTGCATCTCTTATTTAATTCAGGAAGTTTGTCAAAAGTAATAATAGGACTTACATCTTCCTCCGGATAGAATTTTTTTATGAAATTCTCAGAATGGGTGTTGCAAATTTCCCAATCATTTTCTTTGGCATTATGCTTATGAATCATGAGAACTGATTGCCCCAACGATTTTAATGTTCTGTAAACGGCGTATCCATTTAGTAAAGACCCATAATTTGCTCCCCACCAACAGCCTACTACTCCAATATCATAATGCTCTTTCATCCATTATCTCCCTTACTTTCAGTTGTGCTTTCTGATACAGTATTGTCTTGTACATCATCACTTCCATATGAAAGTGCATAAACAGCATCAACGGGTTTCATAGTATACTCATACAGAAAACCATTATTGATATTTTCAAAATGCGCAGATTCGTATAGTGCTCTGCTCGTAAGTGTTTCCAATTGATACAAATAACCACTGGCAACTCCGTTATACTTCCCCCAGAACACGACCCTGTTTCCTTTAATACATACAAGAATCTCCTCTGTAAGCGGTGTTGAACCATTAACCCACTCCATCTGATGTAGTGTTATCTTTCTTTCTCTATCTTCACTTTCGAGCATTGTACCTGAAATTTTTAGAATATCTGAATAAGATGGTGCAATATTCGAGATATTTACAAACTTGATCTCAGCATAAAAATCACTGAACTGAAAATTGTCCAGCTCGATCATAAAAAGATCTGCACCTGCTTCTCCCAAAGAAGCGTTGTGTTCCGCCTGAAAAATAACTTTAAATACCTGCTTCATATCCTTTTTCTCCGTTTCCAATTCAGCTTGCAAAGAATTGATTTGTTGCTTCAAGTCGTTTTTTTCCGATTCAAGTGCATTGATTTGAAATCTGAGAGAATCATATGTGCTTTGAGATGATATTTTTTGAAGTGTTGTCGTGAAAAAAGCGTTCTCTTTCAGTAAATTTCTGAAATTTTCAATGCTCATGTTTACTTCATTACTATGAAGGGAATATATTTGCATCAATTGTTTCCAATGCTCCTCCATTGTAACAAGACCATGATGATGTCGCCAATATTCTGATAATGCATTTGGATCATCCACAAAATGTCTGATTTTATTAAGTAAATCATCCTTGTTGCCTGCCTCAAAACTGAACATCTTGCTGTCACACAGTTCAGATGCACCACCCGCTGTGCTTGCAAGAACAGGAACACCATAAGCTACAGATTCGATAGCAATCTGAGGAAGATTATCTTCCCATAAAACAGGCACTATACTTAGATTACATCCTCTTAAAATATCTGGTATGTCATTATGTGTATATCCATTTATGACTTTCAATGAGCCAAAACGACTGAGCATAGAATAAATTTCAGCGTGTTCTTTTTGTCTGACTGTCAGAACAATATCAATTTTGGAAGCATAGTCTGATTCCAATTCCGATAGTGCCTCGAGAAGGAACGGATAACCTTTCTCCTCGAAGTTGATATCATTACCAAGGAAAACAAGCTTCAGCTTGTCTTTTACTTCATATGCTGAATGCCCAATTTGATGTTCAGCCACTTTCGTTCCAATATATGAAACCAACATTTTTGAAGTATCAAATCCGTTGTCCTCGGCTATTTCAAAGACCCTCTTTGATACAGCAAGTATATTGTCACAATATTTATTGATCTTTTCAATTGCTGTTCTGCTGAAATTCAAAATATTCTTTTCATCTGTCTCTTCATCAAGTATGCTGAGTCCGAAATTATCCACCCATTTCTTTTTTGAGTAGCAAAGTTTAGGATCTTTATTAAAAAGTCCTCTGTCATATGTAGCATCAGCAATATTTCGCCTTATGCTGATGCGTGTACACTTCATACAGTCTTTACCTGTATGATCAGGGGTACAATTCTTATGCTTATGTCGCATATAGTAAAAGCCATGAACACACATCGGCACATAATTATGTATAGAATATATAAACCTTGTATCAGGATAATCTTTCTTCAAGTCAAAAACATCAAGGGACAATCCTTCGATGTTATTAAAATGTATTACATCAAAGGGTCCATATTTTGAAAGGAAATCTGAAAAGACTTTTTTAAGCCTTTCGTTTTTAACGGCAGCAGTAGGATTAACAAACATATTTGCCTGTTCAGCAGGTATTGGAGAATTAACAATTTCATATTGATGAACATCCGGTGAATCACTGTTGATTTTACGAGTAAAAATTTCAAGAGAAGAAGCATCATAAGCGAAACCACTACTTAATACATAGATGCTAACTTCCGGATTGTTCCTTCTGATCTGTTGGATAAGATTTCTGCAATAAACAGTTACTCCACCGCCAAAATTCCACTGATTATTATATGGAACCCAATTATATATGAGGATTCGGGGACACTTTAATTTAAGATTGCCCAATGGTGATAGAGCCGAATAATATCTCTGCTGATCGGAAATGTTGAAATTTCCGATAAATATATCCTCGTTGAAACGCTGCATAAGACGTGCTGCCTGATTATTGATTTCTTCTGCATTTGCATCATAATCAAAATCTTTCAATGCACCTGTGTAATACATCAAAGCTCTTGCATACGCACATTTTAAGGTCTCAATATCATCGACATGATAACTCTCTATCATGTCAAAATTATCCTGCATCCTTACAAATGGAAGTGTTACGTCTTTTTGCAAATTTGATGACGAAGTCGGATTCGTTTTACGGTAATAGTATAACGGCTGATTCAACCACATAATACTTTTTGCCGCACAAAGTGTTTCATAGTAAAACGGATTATCTACCCATCCGCCGCCTTTAGCTGCAATAAAGTGAATATTATTCTCCATAAGAAACTCTCTGCGATAAATTGCACTCCAGACAGAGGGATGTCCCCATGAAAATTGTCCATTTTCTTTTAACACAAACGGTTCGTTTGTATCCGGTATATTGATTCGGTCAGTATCCGGTTCAATTCGTGCACTCGATATACCATCATCATAATAGTTAAAGAAATTCGACTTTACTACATCTACCGTACCTTTTTGTGTAAGTGCAAAAAGTTTCTCATACATCTTATTATCAATAAAATCATCGCTTTCAACAATGCCGATGTAAGCTCCCTTTGCTGCTTTTAATCCGGCATTCATAGAATCGCCATAGCCGGAATTAGCCTTGTCGATCACAATGATCCTATCATCTTTACTTTCATATTCTTTCAAAATATCCAGTGATTTATCTGTACTGCCATCGTTAATGCAAATGATCTCAATATTTTTCAAAGTTTGTGATATAACACTGTCAATGCACTTGTGAAGATATTTTTCAACATTACAAACAGGTATCAGCACGGAAATTTTGATTTGCTTGTTATTTTTCATATTGATCTCCCTTTTTACTATTTATGATTATTAAAAGTATCATGCCACACCACGAATATCCGAGGCGATAATTGACACTTCTGCGGACATAGCTTCTATGGGAGCAACTCCCAATCCCTCACGCAGTGATGGAAACAAAAATAGATTGGAAATATGGACGATTTCATGAATATCATAATGGTATCCCGCAAAGGGTACACAGTCGAAAATATTCAGCTTTTTTGCAAGCTTCTTACGGTTTTCAAGCCGATCGCCCCGTACCGCATATCAGATAATACATATTGTCCCCTTTTGCCTGTGCTAATGCCTGAATCGTTGATTTCAGGTTTTTGTTGGCATTGATTTCCGACATCGAAAACATTACAACCGCATTTCGGGTATTCAGAATTTTCTTTTGATCTCATTTTTGTCACCGTAAAATTCAGCAAATAAATTTGTATCAATTCCTATTCCGTGGGTAAAATAAACCTCGCAGTCTCTACCTTTAAACATCTGTTTTTGCGGATTCATCATCCTCACGGTTGATAGTGATAATTCCGTTTGTGTAGGGGATCAGAAATTTTTCCGCAAGATGATACAACTTACCAGATCTCGGACAGCCGTTGTAGAAATGAAAGCCGTGTGCTGTATACAGAAAATCTGCACCGCTTATCCTTGCTGCAAGGCTGCCGACTGACGTTGCTACGGGTGTATAGCAGTATATCAGGGAATAGCCGTTTTCGAAAATGATTTTTTTCAATTGTCCGTAAGCACGAAAATTCTCCGCATTAAACAACGAACGGCTGACGGGATATTATAGAATCTGTTGCAGTGTGGAATACTGCGCCTGTCACTATCTTCAAACTCGTCCCTCGCTGCCACATGGACTTCATACCCCTGTTCCCGAAACTATTTCTGATAGTGAATATGAAACTGACAGATGTGTTTTTTGCTAATTGTTGCTATGTACAGTATTTTTTCATTCAATTCTATCGCTCATATTTCCGTTAAAATTCTGATTCCGTATATTCAACACTGTCAGATTGCGTTTCAGGCATAGCGGAATGCAGCCCTCAATGTAATTGTCTCTGAGCTCGATTGATAGTTTCTTTCTGACATCTGTTCGGCAGACTCAAAAACGCACTTTTATATGTATCTGCAAATGATGTTTCACTATTCCTTTTATCTCTTGGCTGCACTTCTTTCATCTCCTGACTAACTTCCTCTATGTATTTTTCGTAAAACACGGTATTTCAAGCAAAATCTATAAAAAGCCACGAATCTATTCGGTTTTCAAGATGCTGACTGACGGCATTAAGACGTACCGTTGACGTTACGCAGCGACTTTCATCAAGTCCATTAAGGCACGTTTTCTGTCTATTGAGGAGTGGACATATCGGCTTAATGTGACCTCTACAGAACTATGCCCAAGAATTTCAGACAGCGTTTTTACGTCAAATCCTAGGGCAATACAATTGGTAGCGAACAGATGACGCAGACTGTGGAAATGCACTGACGGCAAGCCTACGTTATTCAGAATCTTGCTAAAGCGATACTCCATGGTTCTCGGCTCAGTAGGCTTTTTACTACCCGACAAAACATAGGTATCCCCCGAATTTCTGAACTTTTTCAGCATTCCAATCACACATTCGGGAATCGGGATCTCACGTTTAGAGCTTGCACTTTTCGGGTCGGAGAGAACTAATTTTGTTCTCTTTGAGCCATTTTTCGTCTGTATACGCTGGAGCGTATGATTGACAGTCAGAATCCTTTTTTCAAAGTCAATATCACTCCATTTCAAGGCACAAAACTCTCCAATCCTCAGTCCCATGTACATAGATGTGGAGATACCAAGCGTAGTGAGGTTCTGATTTTCAGCGATATATCGCTCTAAAGTTTTCTGTTCATCGTTGGTGAGGATTTTTACCTCAGGCTTGCTTTTTTTCGGCAATGTGATGCCGTCAAGCACGTTACGGATATGGTACTCACGGCTTGCATACTTAAAAACCGACTTCAGGAGTACAATAATATCCTTGATATAACGTGCGGAAAGCCCCGATTTCAGCTTGTTTTCAATGAATATGTGTATATCGTTCGCCTTTATTGTGAAGCAATACTTGTCCCCGAAGGCAGGAATCAGATGTTTTTCTGCCTTCATTCGGTAATTTGCAGCCGTCGATTCCTTGATCCTTGCTGAAATACTTAGCATCCACTCGACAATCAGGTCTTTTACCGTCAGATCCGTTTTCGCATAGTCCTCCACTTTTTCGTCCAAAGAAACTACCGCCTTAAACTCTGCTTCTTCCCTTGTTTTGCCATAGAAGGAACGAAAAATACGCTTTCCGTTTTCATCCTTTCCCAATGAAATGCGAAACTCCCAGCGCCCATCTTTTCTTTTGTAAACACTCCCGTTGTTCATTATTATACCTCCATTACAAAGTTTGTTCTCAATTTTGTATAATATGGCGAATTTTCGACAAACAAACGCCTTCTTGCCCTTTTTCATTGACTTTTTTCGACGCCCTTGTTATAATTGTAATGGTCTATACTATATATATTATACACCATTGTCAAAATAAAAGACTTTTATGCTGCCCTACCGTTAAATACCGTGTTTCACGAAAAGCCAAGTGCAAGCGATCCGCTTGTTTCACGGCTTTTTATTTTTTGAAAAATTTAAACTATCGGTAAAATGCCGTTACCTACCGCTGCCCATGACATTGCACGAACAGCGACAGGACAACGTTGCTTCAGAATTGTTTACTCAACGCTCGGCTTGCTTTTTCCTTTTGTCTTATCTTTTGGTGTCTTCGGTTTTTTGGCAATTTTGATGTATACTAAAAAAGTGAAATAGGACTTGTATGCTCGAAAAGTCATTGCCTGTCGGTTTGGAACAAAATTGACCGTTTCCTTGACATCAGATACACTTCATGATGCTGTCATTTGAGAGGTGTGTCTGTTGGCGTCATGTTTCACACGGAGCGCGGTCTACGGTTTATCGCCTCAGATTTTCGAAAAAAACTGACCCGGTCGCATATGGTGCGATCCTTTTCCAAAAAGGGGCATCCCTATGACAATGCTGTCATGGAGTGCTTTTTCAAGTACCTTAAGAAAGAAGAACTCGACAGACGCTCTTTCCAAACCGTGGAGCAGTTAACGCAAAGTCTGCTTTCGTATGTCGCCGACTTTTACAACCCTGTGTGTCCTCATTCTCATAATCATGCCCTTTCCCCCAATCATGCTGAATTTCCCTTTTCCCTGTAAGAAGCGTTCGGAGCAAACTTCGTGATCGGACTGCTTGATTGCCCGAAATTGGGTCTGCAGGATCTGTCAATGGCAAATCCGCGCAGCGGTGTGGAACACCAATAATAAGATTTGGCAGTCACGATAAACTTGCAGCAGCAATCCGATAGATTTTTTAGCCATAAGTGTTACAAAAAACTTGACCACAACAGTCGCAGGCTCTCTGCTGAAGAATTGCTGAAATACGCCGAATTGGAATGGACTGTAGAAAGCATGCACCGCCTTTTCAATGTTCACTTTCATGATGACAAAACAAGGTATGAGACATGAATGTCCAAAAGGATCTCAATACTATGCGATAAATCACTCTCAACCTTGCAGGACTTTACAGAACCAATTACGTGCTTCGCAATGCTATTAGTGCTATTTTTAAGCGCAATATGTAAGATATTGATAGATTGGCAAATTCTATTCATAATTTCATTGCTGTAATTCCTATTATAGAATTATTTCAAAATAAGATTGACGTGATTATTACTTTCTTTTCCTTGCATTTCCATGATATTTTTAATATAATTAGGATAAAATTTAATGTGTGAAAGGACAGTAAAATGAGCACAATAAAAGAAACAGATGATTATATCTTACAGGAGGATCTCGACTATATTGCAAACGAGTTTCCCGATGTTGATAAGCTTAAAAATACCTCTATTCTTATTACAGGCGCAACGGGACTTGTCGGATCTTATTTGATCAAGGCTCTATCGGCGATCAACCGCGCTCATAATGCAAATATAAAGATCCTCGCGCTCGTTCGCAGCCCGGAAAAGGCACATAGCGTTTTTGGAGAGCTTCTTAAACGCGGAGATATTGAGCTGATAGTCGGCGATGTACTGCAAAGTGTAGTCACTGAAAGCAATATCGACTATATCATTCATTGTGCGAGCGTCACAAACTCTAAAGAAATGGTAACAAAACCTGTAGAAACCATCTGTATTTCCGTTGACGGAACAAAAAATATACTTGAGCTTGCTCGTAAAAAAAATATTAAATCCGCCGTATACATCTCGAGTATGGAGGTTTATGGCGCACCTGACGCCGCTCTCCCCTCTATAGGTGAAAACGATTACGGTTATGTCGATGTTCTTAATGTAAGAAGCTGTTATCCAGAGGGAAAGAGAATGTGTGAATGTCTTTGCGCTTCATATGCACATGAATACAAACTTCCGATAAAGATCGCCCGCCTTGCACAAACCTTTGGCGCAGGTGTAAACAAAAATGAAACAAGAGTTTTCGCTCAATTTGCAAGAAGTCTGATAAACAATGAAGACATTATACTTCACACAAAGGGTGAATCAACGGGCAATTACTGCTATACACGCGATTGTGTTCTCGGAATACTATATATAATCACACGCGGAAAAAACGGCGAAGCATACAATATTACAAATGAAAACACGAATATGACTATTGTGCAAATGGCAGAGATGATTGCTGAAAAAAGCGGAAATATTTCAGTCGTATTTGATATACCTGAGGATGCACTAAAATACGGATACGCACCTCCCGTTAAAATGAAGCTTTCATCAGAAAAGCTTCGTTCCCTCGGCTGGAAAAGCAATATAGATCTGCCAGAAATGTATGACAGAATGATCAAAAGCTGGAACTGCTCGAAATAATCTCAGGTAAAATTTGAAAATAATCAGAGACTGAAAGCACTTTTTGAACCGAACAAATTAAAATGCACAATAGAAAAAAGTACCTTTAATGCAGAAAAAACTGCTCTATTTTGTGATGTCCGCACAAAATAGAGCAGTTTCTTTTTTGTTTTCGTTTTTATGATTTATCTCGGGAAACAACATTAAAACTATGTATAATATTAAATGCTGATTTCGTGAGCGATCTGATAGAGCTTAGTATTGAATGTCTTTTTCATATTGAGTGCCTCGGTAATGTCATAATCAACAATATGATTGTCCTTCATTACGACGACTCTGTTGCTCTTGCCTTCCTCAAGGAGTTCAACCGCTCTATAACCCATACGGCTTGCGATAACCCTGTCTCTCAAGGTCGGAGAACCTCCGCGCTGAACATGGCCGAGAACCGTACCTCTAGTCTCAAGACCCGTCTGTGCTTCGATTTCCCTGACAATATTATCAATTCCGCCAATGCCCTCAGCAACAACAACAATAAAGTGTTTCTTGCCTGTTTTGAGGTTGGTCTGAAGTCTGTCGATAACGTCCCTCTCGAGATCGTATGGAACCTCAGGAACAAGAATAGACGTAGCGCCTATAGCGATGCCGACCTCCAAAGCAATGTCTCCGCATCTTCTGCCCATAACCTCAACAACACTGCATCTGTCGTGCGATTGAGCCGTATCGCGGATTCTGTCGATCATCTCCATAGCCGTATTCATAGCCGTATCAAAGCCAATCGTATAATCACTGCTTGAAATATCGTTATCAATAGTACCCGGAACACCTATACATGGAATACCCGCACCCGTAAGATCTCTCGCGCCCCTGAACGAGCCGTCGCCACCAATAACAACTACGCCGTCTACTCCGAGCTTTCTGCAATTATCAGCCGCTTTCTGTACGCCCTCCGGTGTATTAAATTCAGGACTTCTCGCCGTATAGAGAACCGTGCCGCCCTTATGAAGAATATCGGAAACACTCCTAAGGTTCATTTCAAAGACATCGCCGTTAAGCAGACCGTTATAGCCTCTGCGAACACCGATAACCTTGATCCCCCTGCTGAGAGCAGCTCTTGTAACAGCTCTCACAGCGGCATTCATGCCTGGAGCGTCTCCGCCGCTTGTCAATACCGCAATGGTTTTTGCCATTATCAAAACCTCCAATTTCAGATAGTAAATTATCTGGATATATTATAATACACCACGATAATAATAATCAAGCCTATTATCAATAATTTTATAAAAAAAGTATATTTTTTCAATTCTATAGCTTTTTACTGATAACTGAAACGCTATATTAGGAATTTTATGAGCATGGCAGTTGAACTGGTTTTGCACATATTATCAGTTTATACTTTTTTGCAAAAAAATTAAAAAAATCGTTTAAAACATTTAAAAATCCGCACAAATATGATATAATGTTTAGAAAAATAAGTTATAAATTTAATTGTCTGATTTATCATTTTATTATTTTCGAATTTTTAAATTACATTTAAAAAATTGAACAGAGGTGTTAATTATGAAATCCCAAATTTTTAAATCGCTCAAAGAATCTGTAAATAAAAAACGATATTTCATTAGCCTTTCAATGGCGTTTTTCAGTTTTTTATTTGCCTTAGCCGCAATTATTTTATTTCTTTGCGGCACTTCTGAACACATGACCGCCGCTTCCACTGATTTCGAAACTCGCAGCTTTCATGTCGATATGAACGTATACGGCTCTTCTGATATAAAAACTCATTGTGTACAAATGCATGAGAGCGAAACTATCCTGCTTAATGCCGACAACGATGCAGACTACTATCAATGGCAGGCATTTGTCCCCCAAAAAACACATGGGCTGACATATATAACGACAATAAGCCGCAATGCAGGCTTTATTACGCTAAACTCTGCAATATGCTCGATGAAAACGATAGCGTAACGTTTAGACTTATCACTGAGAACAACAACGTAAATTATGAAAGCGAACGTTTCAATGTTACGATAAACGACACAAGAACAGCTCAGAATGTTTCGACACCTTCTGTTTCTTCTATCTACACACAAAACACCTCTGTAAAGAGTCCTAAACGTCGTTCGCCTAATTCTGACGTATACTCGATAACAGTTAATTTTTTATACGAGGACGGTTCCGAGGCTTTCCAAAATCTATATGCAAATTACTCAGCATCTCAAAGCATAAATCGTGAAATTACTTTAGAAACCCTTAACGGATACACTCCCGTAATCAGATCCTCGACGCCCATGGATGGATTTGAAACGGAAATAGATCTCGCAAAAAGTATTTTAAAAATAAACGTTCAAAGCCTTAACGAGGATATAACGATAAATGTAGTATATGAAGCAAATCTGGTAGATTACACTGTTAATTACTACTTACAAAACCTTGATGACGACGAATACTCACTTGATGAAACAGTGACCAAACAAGCAAAGGTCGGCTACAATATTGTTGCTAAAGATATTGAAAAAAACTATGATGGATTCTCAACCACGGAAACCGCGCTTCCTACGGTTGCGGCAGATGGAAGTACAAGGTTAGATATATATTACAACAGAAATTATTACAAAATCACCTTCGAACTTAATGGCGGTACGGGCGAAAGAGATATTTTTGTAAAGTATGGAACAACTATAACAGTAGCTGATCCGACAAAAGTCGGTTATACTTTTAGCTGTTGGTGCAGCGACAAGGATTGCTTGACCCCTGCCGAACTTCCTAAAACTATGCCCGCATCTTCAGATTTAATATATTACGCGAAGTGGATTCCGGCGGAAACAACATATTCTATTGCGGTCTGGATTGAAAATTCTTTTGATGACGAATACTCGTTTTATAAAATAATTAAGGAAAACTGTACGGCAACATCAGAGTCATCTATCAGCATTGACGACCCGTCGATCATGGCTTTAATAGAGCAGAGTATGTCTGATGAGCCGATCTATAAGCATTTAACTATTAACAAGGATTTGTGTTCACCGATAGTGTCGGTAAACGGCGACGGTTCATCCACCTTAAACGTGTATTTTAAAAGAAAAATATATGCTCTGCGGTTTTTCTATGCGCGCAAAAGAATTAACGCTGACGACACATATACTTGGGAAGTGCCGTATCAAAATACCCAATGGTCCAATAACTCAGGGCTCAGCGGAAATATATACGATGAACTTTCATTTCAAAAAATATATTGGGATCAAACTACGAATAATCAACCACCACAATTTACCGATGAATTTAAATCATTGATTGACGGGGAGTATTCTGCGAACGATGATAAGGTAGGCATATACAACGGCAGCTATACACATACTGCGACAAATGGTAAAAAAGAATTTTTATTTATTGTTTTAAAGGCGAAATACGGTCAAGATTTGCGTGATTTATGGCCTTCATCACCGTTTGAAAATATTGATACAACAAAACGATATAACAGTTTTATAAGCTGGGGAACGAGATATGATTCTCCGTATCAGAAATCCCATACTAACCCGAATATCAAGGGACCTTATTCTGAAATGGATGACAATATGATAAATGACGATCCCTCGATAAATTATACTGATAAAGATTCTTTTGCACAGGATTTTGTAGCCTATTGGAACACCGGTCACACATACATCTATCAAATCTACTTTAGCGCTTTGTCTACGGATACGGACGATCCTGATGACGATAATGATTATGTCTATTACGACGGAATAGAAAAAAGAAACGGAAATCCAAATGCGGGTGATCGCGGAAAACCGGGTTATTATAAACTTCATGAAAGTATAAATATCTTAAGCAATGACAATGCGTTAGCACAAACAGAACTAAATTTTAAGGGCATGAAATGCAATGTCAAAGAAGATATTGGTTTGGATTCCTCCCAGGCAAACGCATCAGGCGGAATCATAAAGTTCTTCTATCAGAGGGAAACAAAACAGATAACCTTTGACAACGGATATAAAAGCCAAATAGTAGTCGATATTCCGTACGGAGAAAATCTTGCAAACTACCAATTTAGCGATTATAAGGAAATAACTTTGATGGACGACGGCACTACCTCGGAAAAAAATGCCCACTCTGAAGTTGCGCTGTATCTCCGTGATATACATCCGATATATCCTGAAGCAATGAACAAAGGTCAGCTGGAATTTTCCGGCGAATGGTATCAGGGCATTACTGAAACGCAAACCTCGTGGCACGTTGTTCCTGAAACTAAAATCGACCTTTCAGATATCAAAAATACCATTGGCGAAAGCAATATAATTTTATATCCTAAGTGGGATACGAAAAAATATACCGCTACATTCTATACCGATCCCGATAAAACAAAACAACTTGAAGCACAGCAATTTGAGTACGGCGGCGTGCTGAAAACGCCTGAAAACACTCCCAAAAACGGATGGTATTTATTTGACGGCTGGTACTATATTGATGATAATGAAGTGGAGCAAAGGGTATCATTTTATACTACTCAGTTCTACCATGACATCAATATTTACGCTAAATGGAAAAGCGAATCGGAAGTGCCGTATACCATATATTATAAAATCTACGGAGAAGATACAGAAATAGCATCTCCTACCAACGGCATCGCTCCGGGAAACTCAACAATGACCTTTTCCGCAAAAGCCGGCAATGAACTATACAGTGGATATATAAACGGTTACTACCCCGTTGACAACACAAGCACTTCTATAATGATGGATCCGAATAAGTCGGACAAAGTAACGTATACTTTTTACTATCGGGAAAGTTCAACTCCTATTAAATACAAAGTTAGGTTTGTAGAATTTTTAGGCCTTGATCCAAGCGGGTCACCGATAATTGGAAATGACGATATTGCCGATCCTCGAATATATAATAATGATGAAAACTTATCTGTCGTTACAGTAGTTCCGCGAACTTTTGAAAATTATACTCTTGTTTCAGCAACGGGCGATTTAGGTTATTATCGTATCACAAAAACACTTACCTATGCAGAATCTGGGACGATCACCGAGGCAAACACGTTTTATTTCTACTATATAAAAAAGAATAGCGGCACTTATATTGTTCAGCATTACTGCCAAAGTTTCGACGGAACATATGAACTCAAAAACGAGGTGACAATGTCAGGAGTTATCGGATACGATTATACAGCCGAACCCGATAATTTCCCGGGATACAGATACAACGACAAAGCACCCGATGAAAAGAAAAGCGGAACAATAGTAGACGGTAGTACTCCGCTCGTTCTCAGACTTTATTATGACGCTATGAAAGTAAACATTGAAAAAAAGTGGGATAATATCCAAGCGAAAGATATAGAGTTTAAAATCTATAAAAATGACGGAGGCGTTGCGGTCAGCGAAGTCGGAAACTTTGAAATAAAATTATCTGAAGGCTCATGGAATAAAACCGTATATCTCCCATATCCCGACGCAAGCTACCACTATTCTCTTGTCGAGAGTTCCAAGGGGTATCTCACAGTATATGATCCTCCAGAGCAAGTTACCGTTGACGGCAAGGTTATAAACGCCGCGAAAATATTCGAATCCACGAGCGGCGAGACAACCGTCACCGTCACAAATAGTAATCTCAGCGCTGTAACGATGCCAAGCGCGGGACTGCAAGGGATTGGAAATATACATTGTATCATCGGTTTTATTTTGATCGTTATTTCGATAGGAATACTTTTAATTCGCGTAAAGCTTAACACTATAAAAATCAATTAAACGATTTACTAATTATAAATCTTGAATTTATACTAGTATTATATGAGATCCCTTTTGTGAGCGCACACTTTGCTTGCAAAAGGGATTTTTTCAGAAATTTAAATGTGCGCTTTTATATGACGAAGCACAGTCACTATTGTCTCTCCACATTAGGCACAGTATAAAATAAAAAATTTTCAAATTTTAATATATTTTAAAATCTTAATTGATATTATATATGCAGGTATATAAAGATAGAACTATGTCGAGGATATAACTTAAAACAGCTTTGTGTATGCCTTTGATAATACTACCACGCTCGGAGCTCCATATAAGTTTAAAAGCTGAATTTACAAAATTGCAGTCAATAAGTCAATCAAATTCCTTAAAAAATTAACACAGTAAATAATTATGAATTTAATAATGAGGAGGATGTCGCACAACGATAGGTGAATAATTACGGAACTGTCAGGGAATCTGCGCAATGTGCATTGCAACGCAAAAGTAAATTTGGAGCAAATAAAACAAAAACGGCTTGAGGGCCACACATAAGGTGAGGCTTCAAGCCGTAGCTTATTCATGTGACAACCTGCAAAGAGTTTGACGCTCCCTTATTTACAAAATTGTTTCAACCGCGCCTTTTCTCTTGAACTTGCTTAAAAGTAGTTATATAATATTTATTACAATATGTTTTGAAGGGAGTTTTAAATGAAAAAAGCTTTTAAAGCAGTTTGCAGCTATATTAAACATACGGATAAATTATTTTGGCTATTGACGATAGCTGCTTCTGTTTACGGTTTCCTTCTGATATACAGTCAGCAGCGAAACGGCAGCACTAATTTTCTTAAAACTCAGATTATAGCTGTCGGTATAGGATATATTGCCGCCGTTATAATATCATGTATGGATTATAATTTCATAGGCAGGCTTTGGTGGCTTATCGGAGGCTTTTCACTTGCACTTACAATATTGGTGTTCTTTATAGGAATACAGATAACAGGCACCGATGATGTAGGATGGATAAGCATCGGTCCATTTAGCTTTCAGCCGTCTGAATTAACTAAAATATGCTTCATCGTCACGTTTGCTAAGCACATATCCGTACTGACCAAGCACAACAAACTCAAAACCTTTGTTGGGGTTATGACGCTCGTGCTTCACGCCGCGATACCCATAGTGCTTATTCATATGCAGGGGGACGACGGAGCCGCATTGATTTTTGCCTGTATATTTCTCATCATGACTTTTGCGGCAGGAATTCAGCTCAGGTACTTCATAACGTTTATTGCAGCGATATGTATTGCCGCTCCACTATTTTACACAAAGGTCATGAATGATGACCAACGTAGCCGACTTCTTGTTTTATTTGATCTTGATGAAAACAGCCTCACAACATTCGGATGGCAGCAATATCAGGGCAAGGTCTCGATAGCCTCTGGTGGTCTGTGGGGAGAAGGCATCTTTAATGGTCCGCGAGTTGAAAAAGATATTGTTCCGTATCAAGAGAACGATTTTATCTTTACCGTTGCGGGTGAAGAACTGGGTTTTGTCGGCTGTGCTGCACTACTTCTGATTTTACTGCTCATAATAATAAAGATCCTGCATACTGCTCACAAAACCAATAACTGTCTCGGAAAAATGATCTGCCTCGGATATTTTGCGCTTATCGCCTCACAGACGATCATCAACATAGGCATGGTGCTCGGTATACTTCCCGTAGTCGGAATCACTCTCCCCTTTTTCAGCTCGGGCGGCACCTCCGTCATGTGTCTGTATCTTGGCGTCGGACTTGTACAATCCGTCTATATGCACAAGGATGACAGCGATAAAGCAGGCTTGAAGCTCGAACGGCAGGCAAATTAAGCTGCAAACAATACGCAAAAGCCGGCAGGCTCATGAATTTTCATGGCTTGCCGGCTTTCATTATCTTTAAAATTTATTATTATCATCCCAAAGAACCACATATCCGCATTTAAGCGTTTTCTTCATATCAATAATCCTCTGGTTGCTTGAGCCTTTGAATATTAGAGAAACGTCATGAAGTGCTTCTATAAACGGACCGTCAACAAGAATATCAATAAGTGACAACATATCTTCTGTGACCTCACAGCGCCAATATCCGTTTTTTAGCAGGTCATCCTCCAGTGTACATCCCGTATAACACCAAATAGTTTTACCGGGGAGTTCGCGCCTGACTCTCCGCAAAAGCGGAAGCAGACGGCGCTGATTGGAAGGCTCAAACGGTTCACCGCCAAGCAACGACAGACCGTTTATATACGATTCGGAAAGCGCACCTATAAGCTCGTCCTCTGTATCGTTCGTATAAGGCATACCGTAGGAAAAGTCCCACGTTTCACTGTTAAAGCAGTTCTTGCAGTGCCTTGTACACCCTGATACAAAGAGGGAAACTCTTACCCCCGTTCCGTTTGCAATATCAATTTTTTTAATACTTCCGTAATTCAAACAATCACCTGTTTATGTTGTTAAGCACGAACAGTCAAGATAGTCAATAGTCTCAAATATGCATCAAAGGTGCAGCACACGCTCCTTGATCTCCTGTGTACGACCTTGATTCCAATATTGTGTACCTATATATCCGCAAGTACGGCGTGCGACATTCATCTTTGTCTGGTCATGATTATGGCAGTGCGGACACTCCCAGATCAGCTTGCCGTCCCTATCCGTGACGATACGGATCTCGCCGTCAAAACCGCAGACCTGGCAGTAATCACTTTTTGTATTCAGCTCCGCATATGTGATATTATCATATATAAATCTTATCACCTGCATTACCGCAGGAATATTGCCGAGCATATTGGGAACCTCAACATAGCTTATTGCACCACCGGGAGAGAGAGCCTGAAATTCAGACTCAAGTCTCAGCTTGCTGAATGCATCAATAGGTTCTGTGACATGAACATGATAGCTGTTCGTTATATAATTCTTATCGGTTACACCCTTTATGATCCCGAAACGCTTTTGCAGGCACTTCGCAAATCTGTATGTGGTTGATTCAAGCGGAGTACCGTATAAGCTGTAGTCGATGTTCTCTGCTTTTTTCCACTCTGCACAGTAATCATTAAGCTTCTGCATTATTTTAAGTCCGAGTTTCTTGCCCTCAGATTCAGTAAGCTTTTCCTCGATAAGACTGTAAACACATTCCCACAGACCGGCATAGCCTAAGGAAAGAGTCGAGTAACCGTCATACAGCAGTTTATCTATTGTCTCTCCCTTTTCAAGACGTGCCAACGCGCCGTACTGCCACAGAATAGGAGCCGCGTCGGACACCGTACCCAAAAGTCTATCATGCCTGCATCTCAACGCCCTATGACAAAGTTCCATACGCTCGTCAAAAATTTTCCAAAACTTGTTCATATCCTTTTGCGCACTCAAGCCTATATCAACAAGGTTTACGGTAACAACACCCTGATTAAATCTTCCGTAATACTTGTGTTCACCCTCGCAGTAGTTGCCTGCATTAGCAAGATTGCCCTTTACATGGGAGCGGTCGGGCGTAAGGAAAGAACGGCAACCCATACAGGTATAAACATCACCTTTGAGCTCACGCATCTTTTTGGCGGAAATGTAGTCTGGCACCATACGTTTAGCCGTACATTTTGCCGCAAGCTCTGTAAGATAGTAGTATGGAGTTCCCTCCTCTATGTTATCCTCATCAAGAACATAAATCAGCTTCGGGAAAGCCGGAGTTATCCAAACACCGGATTCATTTTTCACACCCTGATAGCGTTGTCTCAGGGTCTCCTCTATAATCATGGCTAGGTCTCTTTTTTCTTGTTCATTTTTTGCCTCATCGAGATACATATATACCGTAACAAAGGGTGCTTGTCCGTTTGTTGTAAGGAGAGTCACGACCTGATACTGTATTATCTGTACTCCGCGCTGGATCTCCTCCTTGAGGCGTCTCTCTACGATTTCGGAAACGACGCTCTCGTCGATCTCTCCATGGAGTTCTTCAGCCTCTCTCAAAACACACTTACGAATCTTATTTCTTGATACCTGTACGAACGGAGCAAGGTGCGCAAGGCTTATGCTTTGTCCTCCGTACTGATTACTGGCGACCTGCGCAATTATCTGCGTCGCGATATTGCAGGCAGTCGAAAAGCTGTGCGGCTTTTCTATAAGTGTTCCCGATATGACTGTCCCGTTTTGAAGCATATCCTCAAGGTTTACTAAGTCGCAGTTGTGCATATGCTGGGCATAATAATCCATATCGTGGAAGTGTATGATCCCCTTCTCATGTGCCTCAACAATATCCGTCGGAAGAAGCAGACGCTTTGTTATATCCTTGCTCACCTCTCCCGCCATATAATCACGCTGAACACTGTTAACGGTCGGATTTTTGTTGGAGTTTTCTTGCTTGACCTCTTCGTTATTGCACTCGATCAGCGTCAGGATCTGATTATCTGTAGTATTTGCCCTTCTTACAAGAGTCCGATTGTAGCGATATTTGATATATCTTTTGGCGACGGCAAAGGCTCCCTCCTCCATGATTTTTAACTCGACCATATCCTGTATTTCTTCAACATTGGGTGCCCTGTGCATTGCCATGCAATTATTTTCGACAGCCGACGCTATCCTGTTGATCTGCTCCTGAGAAAGCTCTCGAGAAGAAGCATCGGCTTCGTTCGCCTTGGTTATAGCCGCTATAATCTTTGTAATGTCAAAGATAACCTCAGTTCCGTTACGCTTTATAATTTTCATTTTAGATACCCCCTAAAAGATAATAAAAACGCCTGCAAGACAGGCGTTCACTACATCTATTGATGTCAACATCCTCGCTCTACTATATATAGTATCATAAATCAAGGAAAAAATCAATATATAGAAGTAATTAAATTGTAAATTGATAGAATAAATAAAAATTGTATCCAAATAAACGGGCACGTATAAAAATATACTACAAAATTTGCGGAAATAAATTATAAAAAGGAAAATTCAAAAATTTAATTTACAATACTTATAAACGCGCTCATGCCGCCTCGCTTTCCTAATGTTGCCCTATGAGAAAACATCAAATCGCTACTGCATTTTGTACATATATCGCTGACTAAAATGTTTTTCGGCAGAATCCCAGCGCTTATAAGTATTCTGCGATTTACCTCCTTCAAATCAATTATATATTTGCTGTGACCTATGGATTTCGTGAAATTTGCAGGACGCAAATCAGTCATGGACGCAAATTTTTCGTATACGGCAGTATCTACCTCGTAACAGCATCCGCCGATAGCGGGACCTACAACGGCAACTATATCCGCGGGATCACAGCCATATTCCTCGGTCATTCGTTCAACCGTGATCTGTCCTATTCTTTCCGCAGTACCTCTCCAACCCGAATGTGACGACGCGACAACTTTCATGACCGGGTCGGCAAACAACAGCGGTGTGCAGTCGGCATAATGAGTTACAAGAGTGACGTTCGGTTCATTTGTCATAAGACCGTCAACGCTCTCCATGTCGCGCGGATACTCAATGCCGACGCCACACTGCTCAGACGTGACCTTGCGGACGTAAGTATGATGATCCTGTGCCGAGCTTACAAGAGAATGATAATCAAGCCCGACTGCATTACAAAATATTCTGTAATTATCTCGGACATTTTCGTCTGGATCACCGCGACCAAACGCAAGGTTCATAGATTTAAATTCATTATCGCTGATACCGCCTATACGGGTCGAAAAAGCGTGCTTTACAAAGTCCAGCTCGGACAAATTCGGAAATGTAAGATAACCTACACCGTCACAAAAGTTTAATTCTGTATTGCTGCTTTTAAATACCATATATTTGCTCCTTGTAACATGATATTTGCAATATATCTTTAAAAATGTTATAATATGTCGAAATAGTCTAATCATATGCAAAAGCATATGTATGAATAAAAAATCGAGGGAGATAACAATGCTCAGAATAAATAATATATTTACGCCTCACAAAAAGCTGTTCGGCGGCAACATTGAACCGAGCTGTGAATATTGCAGCTTTGGCCGTGTAAAGGACGATGGAACTATTATTTGTTATAGCGGTTCAACTCCGACAGAAGGCTCATGCAAGCGATTCAGCTATGATCCTTTAAAGCGTGAACCCAAAAGGCTTCCTCCGCTTCAAAAGTATTCCCCGGAGGATTTCATGATATGATTCCAGATGTCTCTACATCATTCCTCGTCAGCAGTACCAGCAATTGCCTCTGTCTCCTCTAAATGCGATGTGCAATGAGGGCAGCGAGTAGCCTTGATATCGATCTCAGTCATGCAGAAAGGACAGATTTTGACCGTAGGTTCTTCCTCCTCCTTTTTCTTATGTCCAAGATTTGATATAGCATTGATTCCTTTTACAAGCAGAAAGATAACAAATGCCATTATTATAAAGTTGATGACTGCTGTCAGAAATGCTCCGTATTTTATAGCGACACCAAAAACTTCTAACTTCAGGTCGGAAAGATCTGTCTTTGCAATCAAACCGATAAGCGGCGACATTACATCGTTTACCAAAGAGTTGACTATTGCTTGGAAAGCCGCGCCGATAATTACACCGATGGCAAGATCCATTACGCTTCCGCGAAGTGCGAACTCTTTAAATTCCTTTAAAAACTTTTTCATTATATATATCTCCTGATATTATAAAGTATGAAGTCGAAGCTTAATTAAATGCTTTGGCTTCATTTATTTTACAGCTTCCTGTTTAAAAATAATATTCTCATAGTATAACAAGCTGTTCATAAGCAGGTCATATGAGACGTAATATACTTAAAACGCAGATTTTACAGCTTTAAGCGCATTATCAAAGTCCGCGGCTCTTACAAGAACGGAAATCTGCGATTCGCTTGTTGTAATCAGCATGATCTCAACATTCGCTTCGGCAAGCTTTTTGAAGACTGCCGCCGCAACACCCGGAGAATTTTCCATCGCCACATCGACTATTGAGATTATAAAGTTGCCGCTTGAAATCATAGGCTTGACAGAGCCGTTTTTAAGCGTAGAGGTGTACTCGACGGTTTTAATAAAATCATCGTCCTTGACGGTAAAGGAGAGGACCGAACTGCTGCCGCTTTCAGAAATTGAAATCATGTTGACATCAATATCAAGAGATGCTATTTTCTCAAAGACCTCACCTATAAACTTCATATCGGACGGAACATTCAAAAGCTTGATAAGTGTAACATCCTCACAAACCTTAATATCGGGTGTAAACTCACTCATAACAAAACAGCTCCTTTCAAAAGATTTATATATCAATCCTGTGCGGCAAGCAGGTCGCCCATATCATACATTCTCGGAAGTTTCCCGTTTAAAAATACGGCGGCATTGACTGCTCCTACCGCAAAAACAGACTTTGAGCGTGCGGAATGACTTATTGTGAAAAGCTCATCAGTTCCCGCAAAGAGAACCTCATGCTCACCGACAATATTACCGCCGCGGACTGCATGAATACCTATTTCACGCTTATCACGCTTTTTTCTGTATGCGTGGCGGTCATAAACGTACTGAGCGTCATTTTTTGCCGATTTGCTAATAGCGTCGGCTATCATGAGAGCAGTACCGCTCGGCGCGTCAAGCTTTTGATTATGATGCTTTTCGATTATTTCAATATCAAAGTCTTCGCCAAAAACCTTTGCAGCTTTCTGTGAAAGCTCAATCAGAAGATTGATTCCAAGTGACATATTGCCGGAGTAAAAAACAGCGATCGACTTTGACGCTTCCTTTATTTTAGAAACCTGCCCGGAACTATAACCCGTTGTGCAGATTACAGCGGGAAGTTTCTTTTCAATAGAATAGCTCAGCATATCATCGAGACAGGCAGGGTTTGAGAAATCTATTATTACATCGGCGCTCTCAGCAATTTGCGAAAATGAGGTATATATCGGGAAAGGCATATCCGATTTTTTAACAATATCAACGCCCGCAGTTATCTCACAATCAGACCGATTGTCAACGGCTGCGATAATCGCCGCTCCCATTTTACCGCAGGCACCGCAAAGTATTATTTTCGTCATTGTTTTTATTGTCCTTTCTCATGATACTATTATATTAAATCAATCCGTAATCCTTGAGAGTGTTCTTGAGAGCCTTAAGTCCGCTTTCACTCATACGGTCAAGCGGCAGACGGCACTCACCGCAGTTGAAGCCAATAAGCTTCATAGCAGCCTTTACGGGTATAGGGTTGACATCCGAGAAAAGAATATCTATAAGCCTGATATACTTCTTCTGCAATTCGAACGACTTCTTGAAATCTCCCGCAAGAGCTGACGCGACAAGCTCGTGACTTTCCTTGGGACAGATATTAGCAAATACGGAAATAACGCCTAAACCGCCCATAGCAGTAATAGTAAACGCCTGACTGTCCTCACCTGAATAGACGTCAAGATCATCTCCACACAGTGACATTGTTCGCACAAGCGCGGAGGTATCGCCGTTGGCTTCCTTGGTTGCCCTTATGTTAGGATGCTTTGACAGCTCGTAATATGTTTCAGGCTTAATATTGCAGCCAGTTCTCGACGGAACATTATACAATATTATAGGAATGTCAACGTTGTCAGCAATAGCCGTATAGTGGCGTATCAGTCCTGACTGCGAGGTCTTATTATAGTACGGCGTGACCGAGAGAATCGCATCCGCACCGACCTCCTGAGCGTGCTTTGAAAGACCTATGGCATATTTTGTGTCATTACTTCCTGCTCCTGCAATAACAGGAACACGATGCGCCGTCTTTTTTATCGTATACTCGATAACCTCGCAATGCTCCTCATGATTGAGCGTAGCGGATTCACCTGTTGTACCGCAGGTTACGATAGCGTCCGTGCCATTTTCGATTTGAAAATCTATAATTCTTCCAAGCTCATCAAAATTAACCGAGCCATCGTCATTCATGGGTGTGACGATTGCAACGGCGGAGCCTTCAAAAATATGCTCTGACATAATATCACTCCGTTTTATAAAATAGTTTTAGTCAAGATAGCCTTCCGCAGCGAGAAGCTCCGCAAGAAGGACAGCACCGCCCGCAGCGCCTCTGAGCGTATTATGAGACATACAAACAAACTTGTATGTGTACTGTGTATCCTCTCTCAGTCTGCCGATAGAAACGGCCATGCCGTTTTCAAGTATTCTCGCGGACTTTATCTGCGGTTGATCCGGCTCTGTGAAATAATGGAGGAACTGCTTCGGCGCGCTCGGCAGATCAAGCTCCTGCGGCTTGCCGCTGTATGTTTCCCAAGTCTTTATAATCTCCTCAATAGACGGTTTCTGTTCAAGTTCTACGAAAACCGCCGCCGTATGTCCGTCGCTTACCGGAACGCGGAGACACTGCGATGTAATAGAGGGATTTTTCGCCTTAACGATTTCTCCGTTTTCAATTTTGCCCCAGATCTTTAGCGGTTCCTGCTCTGACTTTTCTTCCTCACCGCCGATATACGGTATGAGATTGTCTACCATCTCAGGCCAACGCTCGAAGGTTTTTCCCGCGCCGGAAATCGCCTGATATGTGCAGGCGAGTACCTTAGTGACACCGTACTTTAAAAGCGGGTGGATAGCGGGGACATAGCTTTGGAGAGAGCAGTTTGACTTGACCGCAACAAAGCCTCGTTTTGTGCCGAGACGCTTTCTCTGGAAATCAATAATTTTAAGATGCTCGTCATTTATTTCGGGGATGATCATCGGAACATCTGGAGTAAAGCGGTGTGCGCTGTTATTTGAAACAACGGGGCATTCAGCCTTTGCATATGCTTCCTCGAGAGCTCTGATCTCGTCCTTCTTCATATCAACGGCACAAAATACAAAATCGACCTTTGAAGCAATCTCGGAGACATCCGCAGCGTCAAGTATCATCATATCCTCATAAGCCTTGGGTATCGGAGATGTCATTGCCCAGCGATTGGCAACGGCTTCTTTATAGGTTTTTCCTGCTGAGCGTGAGCTTGCCGCAAGGGCAGCCACATTAAACCACGGATGATTTTCAAGTAGCGTCGCGAAGCGCTGACCTACCATTCCCGTTGCGCCTATGATACCTACATTATACTTTTTCATAACTTAAAAACTCCTTTTATACCGCGCATTTCGGCACATATCTTCATTATCCTTTGCAGAAATAAAGGCAACAAAAAACCGGTTATTAAAACCGGTTCATACTTACAAAATTTGCATAGCTTCCTATTCTTTAAAATGATTCAGAAAAAGAAGATAGCCCTCCATCATAAGTATGATGACAGCCGCATAAAAATGCTTTATACAGCCAGCATGAGGCGTTTCCATAACCTACGTGCTTCGGCGACGGTTGTATTCGCAAGGTATCTACAGCTTCGGAAGCCTCCGCCCCGCTACGCGCAGCCATCGCGCCTCTATCCCGGATATAAAATTTCTTACAATTCATAATATATCATTTATATCACTTGGTGTCAACTATTTTCAAAGAACTTTTCGGAAATAAAAAATCCCATGAGTACGACAAACAATACGCCATTTGATAAGGATTTTTGTAAAATACTTTATCTTAAATTAAGCTAAATCCATAATTGTGCAGTATTTCTAAAATTCATTAAAAAAACCTCTATGACCTTGACTAAATGTTTAAAGCGCATTATAATATAAACATAAAAAAGCAAATCTTAATTTTATACTTTTGCTTATTAAAGGAGTGTTTGTCAATGGAACGTATCATATGTCCGAAATGTTATACCGAAATCACCGACGGTTCTTCAACGTGTCCTAAGTGCGGTGCAGTATTACCCTCTACCGGCGGAGGCATATCGCTCTCCAATTCATATTCAGGCGGCGGTGAAAAGCCAAACCAGGTAAACCAGCAGCATGTAGCCCAGGCTATCTTAAACGAAAACAAAACGCAAACTAGCCCTAAGGCCGCGCTTGCAATAGGAGTCATTTTTGTAATTATCGTAGTTGCTATTATTCTCGTTCTTTTTTTCGGCTCATCAGGCGGAGGTTCATCGAATGAAAGCAGCGATTCGGGCATAGGGACAGCGGCATCTTCGACAGCGTCCTCCGAGGACAATCAGTCATCAGCCGAATCATCAGCTTCCTCTGACGCCGCCGCTGTCGAAGACAGCTCAGGAGCAAGCACAACGGAAAATTCCGAACCTGCATCACAGGACAGCAACGTCAGAACGATCACAGTCGAAAAGCCCGATGAATGGAGCGATATTTACTGCTATGCTTATACTAAAAGCGAGGACAATATGCAGAAAAACAGCGAGTTCCCCGGTGAGGCGATGACTGAATCAGACGGTAAATACACATATCAAATACCGGAGAATTTCGGCGATGAGGAATGCTATGTTATATTCTCGACCACTTCTACGTCCGATGGCTATACAGCGCAATATCCTTATTATGGCGAAGACGGCTTTGCTGTATCGGAAAAATCGGACTATACCCTGTCAGACTTTACCGCCTATGCAGATGCATTTGAGCCTTTAAATTGACGGTGGTACTTTCCGTAGGATAGCTAAATAAGGATAGAGTTTTAATATTTTGGGGTATTTTTTACTCCGCTGTATCCTCATTATTATACAGCGATGTCATAAGCCGTAGCCTGACAACGGTACTAAGGTCGACCCTGCCGAAAGAAACAAAACGCTCCCGAATCCGGGCGTATGAAAATTGAATAAGCTTATTGTCCGTTTATTTATCATGCGGCAACAATTCTAATTTTACAATAAATCGCACTATCAAAGGAAACTTTGATTTTTACCGCGATCAACTGTCAAAAGCCGGAATCCACCTTTTATGTGGATTCCGGCTTTTAGCTTACCGTTTCAATCAATTTTTTGCAGCAATCATTTCTTTGCTTTGATACCCTTGTGCTTAAAGAACTGCATACCTAAAACGACAGCCCCTCCAAGTATAAAAGGCAAAATAGAAAATGTAGAGAGATCCATCATCGGCTTAGGCTCTTCAAGAGTTGTCGGTCCCATAATAATAGCGTAAACCGAACCCAGCATAAGCCCGAAGATAAAGTATACCGTCTGCGCGCGAAATTTTTTCAGACAAAGCTTTACAAGCTTTATTATAAGCACAACACCGACAATCACACCTGCGCCAAAAACCAACAGCATAGGAAGATATTCAAAGTGCATATGCAGCAATTCCTTAACCGCTGTTATGACAGGAACATATAGCCCGAATATTAAGAGCAGTGTTGATCCTGATATTCCGGGCAGTACCATCGCCGTTATCGCGATCATAGCGGAAACGAACAGCATACTTCCCAGGGCAAGGCTTGGTTGAGCAAGATTCACTCCATTTTCCTCTGTCGATGAGGAATTAAAAAATGTTATAGCAAGAACAAGCGCAGCACCCGGCAGTATAAACAGAGGGCTGATATATTTTCCTTTAAGATTTTTCCTTTCCTCAATAAAAACTACAGGTATAGCAAATACCGTAAGCCCTATAAACAGTGAGCTTATCTCGTAAATATATATGTTAAAGAGCTGTGCAAGCACAAGCACGCAAACAGAAAAGCCTGCTACCCAGCCGACACCGAGCTTCACAAGGAATTTTATCGCCCTTATTCTCTCCGCTTTGCCCCCTGATATAAGGTCATTTAAGGAATTTATAAATTCATCATAAAAGCCAAGCAAAAAGGCAACCGTTCCTCCCGAAACTCCGGGAACGCTGTCCGCCATAGCCATGCAAAAACCGCGAAGCATATCAATAACAACCTTCATATTTTCCCTCCGTTATTACTTCTGTTATTATATAATAGGATTATAATGTCAAAGTATTGAAATGTCAACAATGATTTTTACAGCTTTTAACACAGCCTTGATTGCCTTTATTAAAAATAAATGCTATTATTTAATATATTAAAATTATGGAGGTTCATTAAAATGAAAGGCATAACAACATATAGAAAAATTTTCAGAATTTTAAATATTATATTGCTATGTTTGGTTACTAACTCCTTCACAATATCTGTCATAACAGGAATGTGGTACCTTAATCTTTTTTCCATATTCTTTTTCTTACTGATAAATATATTTCCGTCATTAGCTAAAACGGGATATCCGTCACTCAGACTCAGACTGTGCGGTCACGGAAGTGAGCTTCTTATCTATTTTGTTATATCAACAGCGTTCTCCGTAATATTCAATATTGCAGCGGCCTTTTATATGATACCTTATTCATGGCTCGAATGGCTGCAGAATCTATTGATTTGCATAATATACGAATCGCTCGTCTTTTGGCATGGCATAATTACGGTTTATTGCGCATCGCTTCAGTTAGGAATACGAAACAGGATAATCGGAATAATATTAGGCTGGATACCTATAATAAATATATTTGCACTTTTCAGTATAATAAAAACAGTTACAAAGGAAGTAAACTTTGAGATTGAAAAGTCAAATCTTGATAAGAGCCGTACTGATGTTCGTATTTGTGCAACAAAATATCCGATCCTGCTTGTTCATGGCGTCTTTTTCAGGGATACGGAGTATTTTAATTATTGGGGACGTATTCCGAAAGCTCTCGAAAATAACGGCGCTACTATTTTCTATGGAAACCATCAATCGGCTCTCTCGGTCGAAGACAGCGCGTGTGAGCTCGCGCAAAGGATCGAGCAAATCGTAAAGGAAACTGGCTGCGAAAAGCTGAATATCATAGCACACTCAAAAGGAGGTCTTGACTGTCGGTATGCCGCAGCAAGGTGCGGCTCTGCCCCATATATCGCGTCAATAACTACAATAAATACGCCTCATCGCGGCTGCGGCTTTGCAGATTATTTGCTCAACGCCGCACCTGAAAATGTTAAGAATAAGGTCGCAAATACATATAACAACGCCTTGAAAAGGTTAGGAGATATTTCTCCTGATTTTATTGCCGCTATTTCCAATTTAACGGAAGCGTACTGTGAAAAATTTAACAACAGCATCTACGATGTTTCGGGGATACGTTACCGCAGTGTTGGCTCAAAGCTCAACCGAGCAGCAAACGGAAAATTCCCGCTGAACTTCTCATATCTGCTTGTTAAATTCTTTGACGGTGCGAACGACGGACTTGTTTCAGAAAAATCCTTTCCGTGGGGCGAAAAGTACACATTTGTCACTGTTAAAGGAAAACGCGGTATTTCTCACGGGGATATGATAGATCTGAATAGAGAAAACATTGACGGCTTTGATGTTAGAGAATTTTATGTACAACTTGTGGCGGAGCTTAAAAGCAGCGGATTTTAGCGTATATTTTGTATATTTTAAAAATATCGCAGCAAAATATTATTAACACGAACAAAAGGCGTTTGCTGTTCGCGTTAAAAAGGCAGAATCCACTAATAATGTGAGTTCTGCCTTACATATTTATCCGTTTGAATTTTTGTAATAATCACAAAAGCTGTTCATACAGCACTCACCGCACTTAGGACTGCGTGCATTGCAAACAGCTCTGCCGTGAAGCACAAGTCTGTGGCAAAAGTCATTGCTTTCCTCGGGAGGAAGAACCTCGCGCAATATTTTTTCTATTTTTGCGGCGTTCTTGATCGAATGGAAGCCAAGCCTTGCGGTTATCCTGATACAATGTGTATCGACAACGACAGCCGGCTTGTGGAAAATGTCTCCGACAACAAGGTTAGCCGTCTTTCTCCCCACTCCGGGAAGCCTTGTAAGCTGTTCTACAGTATCGGGAACAGCTCCGCCAAAATCATCTATAAGCATTTTGCACATCAACACTATATTCTTAGCTTTCGTCTTATAAAGACCGCATGAGCGTATATAATCCTCGACCTCGCTTATATCCGCTTTTGCAAAGTCCTCCGCGGTTTTAAACCTTTCAAAAAGCTTAGGGGTCACGATGTTTACACGGGCATCAGTGCATTGTGCAGCCAGCCTCGTCGCAATCAAAAGCTGAAGCGGATCATCGTATACAAGCGAGCATATCGCGTCCGGATATTCCTTTTTTAATGCTTCGACAGCAAGCAAAGCAAGCTGCTTTGAATCCATAACATCACTCATTTACTTCATTTTTTATCATTTAAATCTATGTTCCTGATTTTTGCGCGAGTCTCAAGAATATTATTCGGCACAACAGAAAAGCCGTCCGCGCCAAAGCGCAAAAACTTTTCGGTAAGGCGTGTGTCTGAAACAAGCTCACCGCAAATTGTTACCGGTATTCCCGCCTTATGAGCATTTTGAATAGTAAGCTTTATGAGCCTTAATACAGCCTTATGACCCCAAGTATAAAAATTGAACAGATCATCGTTTTCTCTGTCAAGTGCAAGTGTATACTGCGTCAGGTCATTCGTTCCTATATTAAAAAAGTCAACCATACCCGCGAGAATGTCACTTATTACGGCGGCGGCGGGCGTTTCTATCATCAGACCGATACTTAGTGAAGGATCGTAATTTATGCCCTCACTCTTTAACTCGTCACGCACTTCCTTGGCTGTTTTCTTAAACGCTCGAACCTCTCCCGGTGATGATACCATCGGTATACATATAGAGATCTTCCCAAACGCTGATGCTCTGTAAATCGCTCTGAGCTGTGTTCTGAGCAATACGGGATTCTCCAGGAGCAGCCGTATACCTCTCATGCCCATTGCAGGATTTACCTCATCACTTATATTAAGATAATCACAGCCGTTTATAGGTGCAATATCGAGCATGCTGATAACAGTTTCTTTATTACTCATAGCCTTAGTTATGGCCTTGTACGCGAGAAACTGCTCATCCTCACTCGGGAACGATGTTCTGCCCGCAAACAGAAATTCACTGCGGAGCAATCCTATACCTCCAGCGTCATTATCCAAAACGCTCTGAACATCATCAAGCGTTCCTATGCTTGCACAGAGGTAAATTTTCTTCCCGTTTTTAGTTTCTGTCGGAAGTCCCTTCTGACTGTTGAGAAGCCTGCGATGCTCCTCATAATGCTGCTTTTTTGACCAGTATTGAGAAAGTATTCCTTCAGTAGGCTCAACGATCAGCTTTCCCTGCTCACCGTCAACTATAGCGTTTTTGCCGTTCAGTCGTTCAAGTATAGCTCCTGTATTTGAGATCGACGGTATTCCCATAATTCTTGATATTATTGACGCATGTGACGTAAACGAGTCCAAGCCGGTTATTATCCCAAGAACATTCTCTTTTTTCAGAGAAAGAGTATCGCTCGGATAAAGCTCCTTTGCGGCGATTATCTGCGGCTCAGTCAGAGTTATTTTGTTCATGTCGTTTTGCGACATAAGTACATTCAGGAGCTTATTAGACAAATCGAGAATATCGACGGAACGCTCCCTCATATAGTCGTCGTCAAGATTTGCGAACATTTGTGAAAAATGCTCCGATGCCATTTTGACAGCATATTCGCAATTCATACGTTCATTCCTTACTACATTCTCAACAAAAGATTTAAACGAGTTATCATTTAACAGCATCTGATGAAATTCAAAAATAAGTGCGCTTTTATTCCCTATACTTTCCCGCGCCCGTTCGTTTAAAATCTTAAGCTGACCGGATGCGGCACTTCGTGCATTGTAAAATCTTTTTATTTCTCTTTCGGTGTCATCAACAGTATATTTAGGAATATTCCTTTTATATGTGTTCACATATAAAATCTGTCCTATTGCATATCCTGTGGATATAGCCGTACCTTTAAACTCAAGCATAAAAATTCGTCACCTACCGTCCTACTGATTAACGCGACCGAGCCTTCTTGACGGAAGCTTACTGTGAAATTATAATAAGTTTACGAATTGTTCCGACTGTAACCGGTTAGTCGGGCAATATTTATTCCAAAACGGAATAATAAAATTATACTCAAATGTATAAATGATATACTTTATCTATAATATATTAAACACCTTTTTTCCAAATTTGTCAATAGTTACAGAAAACTTTGCATATTTAAGCCTGATATTCGTTAAATATGCTATACTATGTTGAACAAATTAGTACAATAAATACAAAAACCATTACTATAATGTTTACGCATAAATAAATCGGCCTGCAAAAACTGATAACAACGGCATTTCTCCCGAAAAATAAATAACCGCTCCATTTTGTGCGCACAGTACAAAATGGAGCGTTATAAATTCATATTTTATTTTTCCTTATTGTCGATTTCAGCCCTTACTAATTGAATAAACTTGTCAACAGGGGTGTCAGGCATCTCTCCTCTTTTTCTCGAACGAACCGTTACAGTGTTTGACGATACCTCATTGTCGCCTATAATCAGCATATACGGTATCCTTTCAAGTCTTGCATTCTTGATCTTAGGTCCTATATTGTCGTCTCTGCTGTCAACGGTTACTCTCATGCCGAGGGAGGTAAGCTTGTCAGCTATCGACTGTGCATATTCAACATGAGCCTCCTTGATAGGAAGAATCCTTACCTGCTCAGGAGCAAGCCATAACGGTAGTACACCGCCAAAATGCTCAAGCATATAGGCAAGAGTTCTTTCATAGCAGCCAAGAGAGGTCCTGTGGATAATATAGGGTATCTTCTTTTGTCCGTCCCTGTCAATATAGTACATACCGAATCTCTCTGCCTCAAGCATATCTATCTGAATAGTTACGATAGTATCCTCCTTGCCGAATACGTTTTTGTACTGAATATCGAGTTTAGGTCCGTAGAACGCCGCCTCATCAATACCGATCTCATACTCAAGACCGATGTCGTCGAGGATCTTCTTCATCGTTGCCTGTGATTCCTCCCACTGTTCCTTAGTACCCTCGTATTTATTGCTGCGGTTCTCCGGATCCCACTGTGAGAATCTGAATGTGCAGTCCTCGAGAAGTCCCACTGTATCGAGGAAGTATTTAGCCAGCTCCAAACAGCCCTTAAACTCCTCCTCAAGCTGGTCGGGACGCAGTATATAATGACCCTCAGATATAGTAAACTGGCGCACTCTGATAAGTCCGTGCATCTCGCCGCTGCTCTCGTTTCTGAACAGAGTTGATGTCTCCGTAAGTCTCATCGGCAGTTCCCTGTAAGAGCGTTGTTTATTAAGAAACGCCTGATATTGGAACGGGCAGGTCATAGGACGAAGCGCAAAGCACTCCTTCTCCTCATCATGCGGATCTCCGAGAACAAACATACCGTCAAGATAGTGATCCCAGTGTCCCGAGATCTTATAAAGCTCTCTTTTTGCGAGAAACGGAGTTTTTGTGAGCAGGCAGCCCTTAGATTGTTCAACGTCCTCGACCCATCTCTGCAAAAGCTGAACAACCCTCGCGCCCTTAGGAAGAAGTATCGGGAGTCCCTGTCCGATATAATCAACGGTCGTGAAGTATTCAAGCTCTCGTCCGAGCTTATTATGGTCACGTTCCTTTGCCTCCTCAAGCTTCTTGAGATGTTCCTCAAGCATAGACGCTTTCGGAAACGAAACGCCGTAGACTCGGCAAAGCTGGCTGTTCTTAGAATCTCCTCGCCAGTACGCGCCTGTGCAGGCTGTCAGCTTAATAGCCTTTACAGGTGCTGTCGAAAGAAGATGAGGTCCCGCGCAAAGATCGACAAATTCGCCCTGCTTGTAAAAACTGATAGGCTCGCCCTTGTCGGCATGCTCCTTACAAAGCTCTACCTTATACGGCTCATTCATATCCTCAAGCATTTTAACCGCTTCATCGGGGGCAAGCTCGAATTTTTCAAGTTCAAGACCCTCCTTGACTATCTTCTTCATTTCCGCGGTTATCTTTTCGAGATCTTCGGACGAGAACGGCTTTTTAACATCAAAGTCATAGTAAAATCCGTTTTCTATAGCAGGTCCTATCGCAAATCTGGCTTCCGGATAAAGTCTTTTAACCGCCTGCGCGAGAATATGGGACGTAGTATGCCAAAAGGCGCGCTTACCATCCGCATTGTCAAATGTAAGTATAGTGAGCTTGCAATCCTTTGTGAGCGGTGTCCTGACGTCACAAAGCTCATCATCAATCTTACAAGCACAAACAGACTTATACAAGCCAGTTCCAAGTGATTTTGCAACATCAGCAACAGTTGTACCGCTCTCGTACTCTCTTATAGTTCCATCCTTAAGCAAAACCTTGATCATTTTAAACAGCTCCTTTTTTAAATATATTCGGTTATTTGAAAGCGATAAATAAAAAACGCCCCGAACGTGCATATGTATGCACGCTACGGGGCGGGAATAAAACTATTTCCGCGATTCCACCCGAGCTTAACGGTAAAAGCCGTCATCTCATTCATACCCCTAACGCAGGCAGTACGCCGACACTTATTTCGCGCCGATGTTCAAAGGTGGTGTCGTCTAACGCAGCTTTCGAGCAGGCTCACAGCCAACGACCCGCACTCTCTGACAAAGCTGTTGCGAAAAACGCTTCCTTATCATAACATTTAACCTATTAAACCGTAAGAATACTATATCATTCTGACGTGCTTTTGTCAAGCATAATAATGCTTTGTGTCATTATGGCAGTTCCTCTCACTTATATAGGGAATCACACTCATTTACACCTTAACACACAGGTGCAACAAGAACTCTCCCTGTACCCCTATATACATTTACAAGCCCTTCACCTGAAGCCGCTGAACCAATAAGTGTTTTAGTCGTCCGCTCTACTGTGAAATTGAGGTTTGGTGACCATGCAATAGCCATGTTGCCGTCAATTTTTAATGTATCATTATTCAGTTCAAACAGTACAAGCTCCTCTGAGGGTACATAGCTTTCCAGCGCTACAATGCCCTGACCAACAAGTGTCGTATTAAAGAACCCCTCACCGCCGGCTACCGCCGAAGAAACATTAGACCTATGAGTTGTCTTTATCTGCACAGTATCATTACAAGATAAGAACAAACCATCTTCAACTGTTACCGCGCCTCCCCAATTAGCAAGGTCGTCCAGAATAATATACCTGTATGTAGGTTCAAACACAACATGACCGTAACCAAAATATAGAGGCTTTATACCGCTCTCGCCGGTAACAGCTCCACCAGCCATTGACTTGAAGAAACCGCCGACACCTTTCACATTTGTAGAAGCCTCGATATTTCCTATCATCATCTGCATAGCGCCTGCCTGCATTATGATACCGGTATTATTAAGAGTGGCTACAAGCTGTTTTTTGCGTACATTCATTTCACTCATAAAATACGCTGTCTGCGCAGTTGTGGGATTAACAGATATATCCTTAGTATACTCAAGTATAGAGTAGGAACCCAACTGGCGAACTACCTTTCTAGCTTCTGTTTCTTTAAATAAATCAGTTTTTATCATTTTAAGTTACCCCCATTAAAATTATACTTAACAATTTAAATCTCTGATATAATTACCAGAAATACAAACTGCAAAAGCCATTTTGTCAATTTTGCAAATTTTTTGAGATAAAAAGATTCCTATAAAACCGAAAGACCGTAAATATTTACAACTAAGCTTGATAACAGCAAAAGCATTTAAAGTAAAACTTGTTTAACTTTATTTACTTTTAGTTGATATTACAACGATATTCGAGGAACTTCCCTCAATATTTGATTTTCCGTTTTTTACATATGCCGAAACCTTATAGGTGTATTTAGTATTTGCAGATAGACCCGAATTTTTAATAGTCAAAACTTTGGCGTTATTGATAGTTGTGAGCTTATTATATTGCTTTGTTTTGCTGTTAAATTTGTAAACAATATAGCCATCTGCTTCCGACACCTTGTTCCATGTTAGCTTGACACTGTTTTTGGTCGACGAGGCATTGAGCTTAGGAGCCGTGATAGTAGGCTTTGCCGAAAGTGTTTTTTCGTACGAAGATATTATCGTATTATTATTTGACTTATAGTATGATACTATCCTGTAAGAATACTTTTTATTTGTGGTTAAATTTTTATCGGTAAATGTCAACTCTGTACTCTTGGTTATAGTTTTGTACTTAGAATAATTCCCGCTGTCGGTCGAACGATAAATTATATATCCGCTCGCGTTTGAGCTTTTCCCCCATTTTAATGTGATACTTTTTGCCGTAACTGACTTTACACTCAAGCCCTTGGGGATGGACGGCTGTATTCCCTTGACTGCCGTTGTTGTACTGAGTAAATCTATTGTATTGCCGCTGCTCGATTTTGAGATATCAATTTGTCCCTTAGTATTATTATTTGAATTACATAGCTTTGAACTGTTGCTGCTGCTCTTTCCCGTTATAGATATGCCATAACTTTTATTGGAAGAAAACGTAGAGGACGTCACACTGTTTTTCTTTGAATCGGATATTGTGATCCCGCTGTCACTGTTATTGTTTGAAACAGCATTTGAAACCGTGTTGTCGGAGCTGGAACCCGAAATCATAATACCGCTCTTTTTACCCGAGTAAACCGTTACATTATCTATCTTATTTTTCTTAGACGCTGCCGCAACAGCAATACCATAGCCGCCGTTATTCGTTATGCCGCTTATCTGCCACACCTTATTGCCGGAAACTGAATTAAGCGATATGCCGTTGTTTGAGTTTCCTTTGACGGCACCACCTGTAATAGTATTGTTTTCCGATGATGAATTTATTGAAATGCCGCTCCCCGAGCAGCTTGATACAGTATTGTCCTTAATGGTGTTGTTATTGCTTTCCTCTACAAGATGAATGCCGTTGGAGCCTGTTCCTATTATACTTTTGCAGATATTATTTTCTATCTTGTTTTTTGAGCTTTGCTTAAGATAGATACCTCGCCCGTTCTTGTTATTTTTTGAATCTGCAAAATTCACTGTGTTGCCTTTGACCGTGCAGTTGTTCATAATTTTGCCCGATATTCCGCCGTCTATTTTTCCGTACGACGTAATTTTATTGTTTGAAATAGTGACACCCTCGACAGAATATTTCCCTACGGGCAGTTTATTCGGATTATCGCTGCTTTTTACCACATTTCCCCACGCACGTATACCAAAAACATACGGCAATACCTTTTCCGCATTGCTTCGTACTGATACGTTGTTATCAGAGATAGTCGTATTTACATTTGAAGCAACCACGGCGCTGCCGCTTTTCGGGGTATAATACAGCCCCGGCTCCATTGACTTAAAATCCACACCCGAACCTACGTTTTTCATAGTATTGCTTGTAATATCAGAATTTCGCCAATTCAAGCAAATCATTGCCTGCTGGTTTATATCCTGAAAATAGTTGTCCTTGACCATAATTTTATCAAAGTATACACCCATAACCGCCGTATGGTTGCCGACGCCTCTGTTCACATTGATAAATCTGTTATTTGTTATACTAATATTTCTGCATGGTGTGTCGTCAAAGGACGGAAAACCTATAAACACATCCGAACTGTGCATGACGTCTATCTGTATTGCCTCCTTGCCGCCGTCAACGCCGCCGCTTTTATAGCCCTGAAAGGTACATCCTGTTATATTTACCTCGTCAGCGCCGCCAAGCTCTAAATGATGAGAACCTACGTTGTTTGTAATAGAAATATTTTTTAAAGTAAGATTTGTCACATGGGCAAAACGGAAGTTAGAAAACGCGCTGCACTTGCCTTCTCCGTATGTTTTACTTTCTGCGTTTCCGTCCCATGTTCCGCCCTCGACCGTAATATTTCTATATCCGCTGTAGCCTTTAAGCTCATATCCAAACTTAGGCATGGCTGTTCTGAGCATTCCGCCGCTCAGGCTTTCCTTGATTATATGCGCGCCAACCGCATAAAGCTGTGTGTTGCTGTATATCTCAAGCGGAGTCTTGAGCTTATATGTTCCTTTTGGAATTATTACACGGTAAGGTATGCTGTCGGTCGCCTTGTCACGGGCAGTATCAAGAGCCTGCTGGACACTTTTGCTTATATCAGAATTATTCGCTGCTTTTATAGTGATATTGACCGTCTTTACATTAGAGGCGATCCCTTTTACCGACTGATTTTCAGCGAGCATCTCTATTTTTTCACCCACGGCCGCAGCTTCGGTATCTGCAGCATAGATTATTGGTGAATTAAACTGCATAAGGCAGGCCGCTATCATGCAAGCTGCTATGATCTTATATCTTTTATTGCGTTTCAACCAAATCATCTCCATATAAGCCGTATAAATATATATGAATATTATAATCGCCACTTGCACAAAATTCAATAATATTTTGGAAATTTTATGGATGATTTTCAAAAAAGTTTCTGATAAGAAATAACCACTTAGAATCCTTTAAAATAAAAAGTCATGACCCTCACGTTCATGCGAAAAGAAGGTCATGACTTGGATAAAGCTTGCAGCAAGCTCGATATTATGGATTCGAGACGGTCTGTGACGATACGTTACCTGATGAAGCCGCTGTTGATGAAGCGCTTGTGGTCTCGGAAGTCTCCTTTGAGGTTTCCTCTTCGGATACGGCACTCGATTCCTCCGCCTTAATGAGCTTATAGTCAGACGGAATATCGAACTCACCATCGGGGATCTTATCCGTTAATGATTTTATCTGCATTGAATAATATTCATCTCCGTTGATCACCTTCATTCCGGCTAACGTACCATTGTCAAAATAGTATCTGACGTACTGCTCCTCAGTCGAGGAGGATTCAGACGAGGCTGAAGAACTCTCTTCGATAACTATTTTGTACTCCTCATAATCCATTTCTTTATTTTCGGTACCGTATTTTTCCTTTCCTGTCTTACATGAATCGATATTGGTAACATAGAATAAGGAAGCAAGGTACTCAGTATAGCCTTCCGCATATCCGCTGTCAAATTCAGCCCATGTGACCGTTTTTGCTTCATCATCGATAACATAGCCCTTGTTATCCTTTACAAGGGATTTGCTCAATTTATCCTCGGTCTCACCTGTTGCGGCTGTAATGTTTTCGCCAGAACGTGTAATAATGACGACCTTCGGATCGCCGTTAGACGTCGTCATATAGATATTTAAGCGATAATTATCCTTATCAAGTTCGGTAAGAAATGTCTTTAAACCCTTTTTAAGCATATCACCCGCTTTTTCAGGTGAGGAAAGTTCAGAAAGCTTGATTTCCGAGCTTTCCGAGGCAGCGGAGCTTTCATCTGCCGCTGATTGTTCGGAGGTTTCGCTGGCTACCGACGTTGCTTTCTCATCCGCAGAGCCATTATTGCAGGCGGTAAAAACAGCCGCCATCAAAGCTGCAGTTAAAATTGCAAATATTTTTTTCATAATTATTCTCCTTTTTAATAAAGCTTTATTGCCGTGCTTCAGACAAACCGTCCGTATCATCGGATATTTCCAATCTTTCTTCAAGCTTATATTCGGGGGGATAGTCAAACTCACCTTTCGGAATGTTTTCACCCAGTTCAAGCACCATGGTCGTATAATAATATTCTCCGTTGATATGCTTTAATCCGACAATAGAGCCATTTTCAAAATAGTATCTTGCCCTTTGCTCATAATAACCTGAGGTGTTTGAATTATCGGAGCCTTCGGGAGGCTTATACTCCTCATAATCGTACTCCTTGTCCCCGATTTTCTCCTTGCCGCTTCCGCATAGCTCAAGACTGTCAACATAGAAAATGCCCGCCGTATTGTATACATAAGCTTCAATGATATAGGGTTCAATGTTCATCCATTTGACAGTTTTATTCGTGTCATCTATTTCGTAAGCCTTGTTGTCCTTGATTATCTGCTTGCTGCTCCCGGACTTAATTTCGTCAGCCGCCAGAATCGACACGAGCTTGTCCCCGTCCCTGATGACCGTATTTTCAGCAAAGCGAACTTGTCCGTCTGTATCCTCCGTCAGACACTCTATGGAATACTTCAGATTAAATTTATCTTTATCCATTTTATCCAGAAATACGCGCAGACCGCTTTTCATCAAAGGTCCCGCACCATCTGGAATAGTCAGCGTGGACAGCGAATACATATCCTCATAATTTTCCGAGCTTGTATCGTCCATCGAAGCATCAGCCTGCGATGTATCTGCGCTCTGTAACTTTTCACTCGATAAAGATGACTCGCCACTCTCGCCAGCATCGGAGCCGCCTGAGCAGGCGGTAAAGGAAGCCATAAGAAGCGCCGCCGTTATGATGGCAAGCATTCTTTTTCTCAAAGCGTCTAACCTCATTTCATCTTAATAAAATCCGTATTTTATAATAGCATTCAAAAAATTATGTGTCAACCTTTAAATAAAGAATAAAGCGTAAACAATTTGATACCGATTTCTTAATAATTTTCAGATTTTTTAGTTACTATTTGATTTTTTGCAGGTAATATGGTAAAATATATTTGTGTGAAAACGAGCCTTGTATCGATCTGACAACACTCGTTCCGCGACGGAAATTATACTGCCCGTCGTGAAAGGAATGCTGTCTGCTATTGTGAGGTGAGATATATGGAACAGCAAATGCCTTGGATATGGCTTTGTGTCATTATCCTGTCCTGCTTTGTGGAATTTTTAACTTCGGTTCAGCTTACCGCTATATGGATGGCGGTCGGCGGCATAGCGGCTGTAATTTCGGGGCTATTCGGCGCATCTGCAATAGTTCAAATTTTGGTTTTTATAGTTGTCACCGTCGTCGCAGTTATAGCTACGCGCCCGATCGCAAAAAAGCTGATGCGGTTTGAGAAAACTGCTACAAACGCCGATATGTTTATCGGAAAAACGGGAGTCGTGATCACCGCGCTTGATCGGAAAAATGCAGTAGGCAGAGTAAAGATCAAGGGCGACGTATGGAGCGCCGTATCGGAAAGCGACGACATCATCGCAGAAGATACACAGGTCGTTGTCAAACGCATAGAGGGCGTAAAGCTTGTGGTCGAACCCGTAAAATAAACGAAAATGAGCTTGTAATATTGATGAAAGAGGTAGTTTTATGGATCCTGTAATTTGGGTACTTATCATCTTAGCTGTTCTCATTATTTTTATTGTAATCAAAAACTTTCAGATCGTTCCGCAGTCATACGCTTATGTCATAGAGCGTCTGGGCGCATACAAAACGACATGGTCAACCGGACTTCATCTCAAGGTACCATTTGTAGAGCGAGTTGCAAAAAGAGTCTCGCTCAAGGAGCAGGTCGTTGACTTCCCGCCGCAGCCCGTTATCACACGCGATAACGTAACCATGCAGATAGATACGGTCGTTTACTTCTATATCACCGACCCGAAGCTATACACCTACGGTGTTGAAAATCCTCTGGCGGCTATTGAAAATCTCACAGCTACAACATTGCGTAACATCATAGGCGACCTTGAGCTTGACAACACTCTCACATCACGAGATGTTATCAATACAAAGATACAAGTCATACTTGACGAGGCGACCGACGCATGGGGCATCAAGGTCAAGCGTGTCGAGCTTAAAAACATTCTTCCGCCAAGAGAGATCCAAGCGGCGATGGAAAAGCAAATGAAGGCAGAACGTGAAAGACGTGCCAAGATCCTCGACGCGGAGGGCGACAAGCGTTCTCAGATCCTTGTGTCGGAGGGTCTGAAGGAATCCGCTATCCTAAAGGCAGACGCTATCAAGGAAAGCAAGATCCGTGAGGCACAGGGTGAAGCGGAGGCTATAATGACAGTTCAAAAAGCATATGCCGACAGCTTGAAAATGCTGAATGCCGCCGCTCCAACAGATAAGGTCATTGCACTCAAAAGCCTTGAAACCTTTGAGAAAGTTGCGGACGGCAAAGCAACTAAAATAATTATTCCCTCGGAAATACAGTCGATGGCGACCCTCGCCGCGACACTCAAGGAAATGGTAACCGATAATAATATCGAGCAGTTTGTCCCGGTCGACGCCCCGCAAGAAAAAATAAAGCCATAAATTTTGGGGAAGACAACCTTTGGAGGTTATAGAAATGCACTTTTTCTTACACGAAAACCTTTTTAATGTTTCGTGTGGAAGTGTATACAAATTTAAACGGCGCGAGCCCGTGGAGCATATCTCACGGGCTTGCCCGTTTATTTTTACGTCATTATAAAAAATAATTAAGATAGATAAGAAGATAGATAAGCTAAAAGTAAAGGAAGATGCAAAATGTCAGTGAAAAAAAAGGTCGCAATCATCATGGGAAGCGACAGCGATTTCCCCACAGTTGCGGAAGCAATTAAAAAATTGGACTACTTCGGAATACCCTTTGAGGTACACGTCATGAGCGCACACCGCACGCCGGAAGCAGCCGAGAACTTTTCTAAATCAGCTAAGTCAAACGGCTTCGGCGTAATAATAGCAGCTGCAGGCAAGGCAGCCCACCTTGGCGGCGTACTCGCCGCCAATACTACGCTCCCCGTTATAGGCATTCCTATAAAATCATCGACGCTCGACGGGCTTGACGCGCTACTCGCAACCGTTCAAATGCCGTCGGGTATTCCCGTTGCGACAGTTGCAATCGACGGCGCCGCAAACGCGGCGATACTTGCCGCCGAGATCCTTGCTCTTACTGATGAGGAACTTGCGAAAAAGCTTGAGGATGAAAAAATCAATATGAAAAATGGCGTTGAGGCAAAGGACAAGGCGGTTCAGGATAAAGTAAACGAGCTTTTAGGTAAATAAATATTTTTTGTCATGGGAGCAAATATAATGACAGATATTTTTAACGAGGACAGACCGCATGACGAATGCGGCGTATTTGGAATATTTGGAAACAAGGATATTGATATTGTAGACGAAACATACCTCGCTCTATATGCCTTACAGCACAGAGGCACTGTCGGAGCAGGTATTGCGGTCAATGATAACGGCAATATGAACGTCATCAAGGGCTATGGAGTTATCCCCGAGGCTCTGCCCGAAAAGGATCTTTCCAGACTTAAAGCGGCAAAAATCGCTGTCGGCCATGTTCGCCATTCTACTAAAACAGTGAACGACAGAGCAAATTTGCAGCCACTGCTGATGAGGTACATATACGGCCAGCTGGCACTCGGCATTAACGGCGCGCTCGCTAACTACTCAGAGCTCCGCGAACAACTCCACCGCGGCGGTGCGATATTCCAGTCGAACAGTGATATTGAGGTCATCGCCTATATGATAGCCAAAGCAAGACTTGAAACAGCAACGTTCGAGGAAGCCGTACTGAAGGCTATGACTGAGATCAGGGGAGCTTATTCAATAGTAATGATGGCGCCGTCGAGGCTTATAGGCGTCCGTGACCCGCACGGGTTCCGCCCGCTGTGTGTCGGGAAGCTCGGCGAGAACTATATAATCACAAGCGAATCATGCGTATTTGACAGTCTCGGAGGAGAGTTTGTACGCGACGTCGAGCCGGGTGAAATGGTCGTTATAGATGACGAGGGACCCCACAGCTATAAGGCAAACTGTGGAGGTGAAACGAATCTCTGCCTTTTCGAGTTTGTGTATTTCGCACGCCCCGACTCAGTTCTTGACGGTATGTGCGTCAATATAGCAAGACAGCGCGCCGGTATCAAGCTTGCCAAGGAGCATCCCGTCGAAGCGGATATGGTATGTGCCGTACCCGACTGCGGAGTAGACGCCGCTATCGGCTACTCGATAGAATCGGGCATTCAGTACGGTGTGGGCCTTATTAAAAACCGTTTTATCGGCAGGGCTCATACATCGCGGAAGAAAAACGCCGAGCATATATTCAGAATAAAGCTGAACGCCATGAAGTCAAATGTCGAGGGCAAACGTATAGTTCTGATCGATGATTCTATTGTCAAGGGCGACACGAGCAAGCACATAGTTGAGCTTTTGAAAAAGGCAGGCGCTAAAGAGGTACACCTGAGAATATCATCGCCACCGTTTAAATTCCCATGCTACTTTGGTACAGATATGGATGATACCAAAAATCTTATAGCATCCAAAAAGAGTGTTGAAGAAATGCGCGAGGAAATAGGTGCGGATTCACTGGGATTCTTGAGCATCGACGGGCTTCATGAAATTGCCAAAGAATGTAGAACGGGCTTCTGTGACGCTTGCTTCAGCGGCAATTATCCACTCACGGTTCCGAAAAACCATCATGAGGATAAATACTTAAAGAAAATTGAAATATAACAGAAAATATTTGGAGGTATTATATGAAAAGCTACAGTGACAGCTACAAGGCGGCAGGCGTAGACGTGACAGCGGGATATAAGGCGGTCGAGCTGATGAAAGCTCATGTCGCACGGACAATGACCTCAGGCGTTCTGTCCGGGATAGGCGGCTTTGGGGGACTTTATGAGCTTGACGTCGAGAACATCAAGAAACCCGTACTCGTTTCGGGAACCGATGGTGTCGGTACAAAGCTCAAAATCGCGTTCCTTATGGATAAGCACGATACAGTTGGTATCGACTGTGTAGCAATGTGTGTCAATGATGTTATCTGTTGCGGGGCAAAGCCGCAGTTCTTCCTTGACTATATTGCAGTCGGCAAAAATATTCCCGAGAAGATCGCTTCGATAGTTTCGGGCGTCGCGGAAGGCTGTATTCAAAGCGGGTGTGCGCTCATAGGCGGTGAAACGGCGGAAATGCCCGGCTTTTATCCTGTTGACGAATACGATCTCGCAGGCTTCTCAGTCGGCGTTGTCGATAAGGATAAGATCCTCGACCCCTCAACACAAAAAGCTGGCGATGTTATGATCGGCATTAAATCCAGCGGCGTGCATTCAAACGGATTTTCACTTGTCCGCAAGGTTTTTGATGTCAATAAAGAAACTCTAAATAAATATTATGATGAGCTTGGAGCAACTCTCGGCGAAACGCTACTTACACCGACCAAAATATACGTTAAGGCTGTTCAATCACTTCTTGATACGGTAAAGGTAAAGTCGATCTCTCATATTACCGGCGGCGGCTTCTATGAAAATATCCCTCGTTCACTTCCTAACGGTATATCCGCTAAAATTCAGCGTAATAATGTTCAGATGCTTCCGATATTTGACATTATTGCAAAAACGGGAAATATCCCAGAGCATGATATGTTTAACACATTCAACATGGGCGTAGGTATGACTGTCGTTGTTGATAAAGCCGACGTCAATAAGGCCATTGAAGCTGTCAAAGCGGCAGGTGAAGATGCGTATGTCCTCGGTGAGCTCGTCGAAAGCGAAGAGGGCGTAATAATTGAATAATAATGATGCTGTCGGTATATATTTCAGCGGTACGGGAAATACAAAATACTGCTTGAAAAGATTTATGAATGTATGTAAATTCAACGAAGGTATTTATTCTATAGAAATGCCGGAGTCGGTCGAGCAGATAAAAAAGCACAAGTTTATTGTTTTTGCATATCCGGTTTATTACAGCAATCTTCCGAAAATAGTCCGTGATTACATCACGACAAACAGAAAAATTTTCAAAGATAAGGAAATTTATATAATTTCCACAATGGGTTTATTCAGCGGCGACGGTACAGGCTGTTCAGCACGTTATTTCAAAAAATACGGTGCAGATATAAAGGGCGGACTTCATATAAAGATGCCGGACTGCATCGGAGATGTAACGGCACTGAAAAAGTCCCTCGAACAAAACCGTGAAATCGTTAAAACTGCGGAAATCAAAATTTCGGAGGCGGCAGAAAGATTGATGCAGGGTAAACCTGATAAAGAGGGACTGGGAATTTTTTATCATATTGCCGGACTTTTCGGACAGAGATTATATTTTTCTAATAAAACAAAAAATTATACCGATAAACTTAAAATCGATCAATCAAAATGCATCGGATGCGGTAGGTGTGCAAAAATTTGCCCAATGTGCAATATTGATCTTAGAGATAAAAAGGCTGTACAAAAGGGTAAATGTACTATGTGCTACCGATGTATAAACAGTTGTCCGAATCAGGCTATAACATTGATCGGTAAAGAGGTTATAGAACAACCGTTGATTGAAAAGTATTTGTAGTATCGGTATAATTACAGAAAGGAATCGGCTCATGAAAAATATTGTAGTTCTCGTTTCTGGCGGAGGTACAAATCTGCAGGCATTGATAGACGCTCAAGAGAGCGGAATAATAAAAAACGGCAAGATCACCTGCGTTATCTCCTCAAAGGAGGGCGCATATGCGCTTGAGCGCGCAAAAAAGCACGGCATTAAAACCATTGTCTGCGCCAGAAAAGAATATCCAGACTCGCGTACATACAGCGAGGAAATTTTAAATCTACTAAAGGCCGAAAAAGCAGACCTGATAGTTTATGCGGGATTTATGATAATCCTTGATGAGATAGTGTCGAGAGCATATCCGAACAAAATCATGAATGTCCACCCGGCTCTTATTCCGTCATTCTGCGGCAAGGGTTTTTACGGCTTGAGGGTCCATGAAGCGGCTCTCGAAAAGGGAGTTAAACTGACTGGCGCAACTGTTCACTTCGCGAATGAGATTTGCGATGGAGGTCCGATAATTCTGCAAAAGGCTATCGACGTACTTGAGGACGATACTCCGGAAACGCTTCAGCGCAGAGTTATGGAACAATGTGAGTGGAAAATCCTCCCACAAGCTGTTTCTCTTTTCTGTGAAGATAGACTAAAGGTAGTAGACGGCCGAGTACACATCATTTAATAGCAGCTCCACCAAGCATGACTGAACCACCACACAATATACAGCAAATGTATGAAGATCACATACTCCCCCACCTCATAAACAGAAAAAGAAGTAAAATTAAAATTTTCGCCAAGCCTTTTTTAAAAGGCGGAAAAGACTATACAACCGCTGTATGAAGCTTGCATACTCCCACACCTCATAAACAGAAAAGAAGTAAAATTAAAATTTTCGCCAAGCCTTTTTTAAAAGGCGGAAAAAACTATACAGCCGCTGTATGAAGCTCGCATACTCCCCCACCTCATAAACAGAAAAAGAAGTAAAATTAAAATTTTCGCCAAGCCTTTTTTAAAGGCGGAAAAGACTATACAGCCGCTGTATGAAGCTCGCATACTCCCACACTTCATAAACAAAAAAAGAAGTAAAATTAAAATTTTCGCCAAGCCTTTTTTAAAAGGCGGAAAAACTATACAGCCGCTGTATGAAGCTTGCATATTCCCCCACCTCATAAACAGAAAAAGAAGTAAAATTAAAATTTTCGCCAAGCCTTTTTTAAAAGGCGGAAAGGACGTTGAGAAAAATGATCGATATTAAAGAAGAACTCAAGGGCAATTCGTATCCCGGACGAGGAATTATTATCGGAAAGAGCGAGGACGGTGAAAAAATCGTTGTCGGCTACTTTATTATGGGTAGAAGTGAAAACAGCCGTAACAGGATTTTTGCAGCCGAAGGCGCGGATCTTAAAACAAAAGCCTTTGATGAATCAAAACTGAAGGATCCGTCACTTGTTATATATGCTCCCGTCAGAGAAGCAGACGATATTACCATAGTCACCAACGGAGACCAGACAGATACAATACGCGACTTTATACTTGAGGGCAAAAGCTTTGAGGATGCGCTCAGAACTCGTACATTCGAGCCTGACCCTCCTATCCTCACCCCGAGAATTTCAGGTATAGTGTATCGTCATGACGGCACATTCTCATATAAGCTCTCTATTTTAAAGAGCAACGAAGGCAGAGAAGAATCAGCACTCAGATTTTTCTTTGATTATCCTGAGCCTGTCGCCGGAGAGGGTCACTTCATACATACATACAAGCATGACGGCAACCCGATCCCGTCGTTTTCGGGTGAACCGAAGCTCGTAAAGCTTTCGGGAAATATAGACGAATTTACTAACGATATTTGGAGCAGCCTGAACCCCGACAATAAAGTCTCGTTCTTTGCAAGATATATAGACATAAAAACAGGCAGGACGGAATCGCGCATTGTAAACAAAAATCAGTAAAGGAATGATAAAATTGGCTAACGAATTATCACTTAAGTACGGTTGTAACCCAAACCAAAAACCCTCACGCATTTTTATGGAGGACGGCTCACAGCTTCCTATCGAGGTCCTCAACGGCAAGCCCGGCTATATAAATTTCCTCGACGCATTCAACAGCTGGCAGCTTGTTTCTGAGCTTAAAGCGGCAACGGGACTTCCTTCCGCTGCGTCATTTAAACACGTCAGCCCTGCGGGAGCGGCTGTTGCGACGGAACTTTCCGATACACTGAAAAGAATCTACTTTGTAGACGACCTCGAGCTTTCCCCTATCGCAAGCGCATACGCTAAGGCTCGCGGCGCTGACAGAATGTCCTCCTACGGTGATTGGGCAGCTCTATCGGATACCTGTGATAAGCAGACCGCACTTTTGCTGAAAAGAGAGGTTTCCGACGGCATAATCGCCCCGGACTACACAGACGAAGCCCTCGAGATCCTCAAAAGCAAGAGAAAAGGCACATACAATATCGTCAAAATAGACCCATCCTATGTGCCTGCAACCGTCGAGCATAAACAGGTTTACGGCATCACCTTTGAACAGGGCAGAAACAACCTGAAAATAGATGAGGAAATGCTCACAAACCTTGTAACCGAGAATAAATTATTTTCTGAGGAGGCAAAGCGCGACCTCATTATAGCATTGATAACCCTTAAATATACACAGTCGAACTCCGTCTGCTATGCAAAGGACGGGCAGGCTATCGGTGTAGGCGCGGGCCAACAGTCCAGGATCCACTGCACAAGGCTCGCGGGCAATAAGGCTGATATATGGTACCTCCGCCAGAATCCGAAGGTTATGAGCCTTCCGTTTAAAGAGGATATTCGCCGTCCCGACCGCGACAACACTATCGACGTCTATATTTCTGACGACTATGAGGACGTTCTCGCTGACGGTATCTGGGAACAATTCTTCACTGAGAAACCCGAACCACTGACACGCGAGGAGAAAAAAGCATGGCTCTCCACATTCAGTGGGGTATCTCTCGGATCTGACGCATTCTTCCCGTTCGGCGATAATATCGAACGCGCACATAAGAGCGGCGTTGAGTTTATAGCTCAGCCGGGCGGTTCTATCCGTGACGACAATGTCATAGAAGTCTGCAATAAGTACAATATAGCTATGGCATTCACGGGAATCAGACTTTTCCATCACTAATATATCGTTTGTAATCAGAAAAGGAGCATGAACATGGATATACTTATGCTTGGAAGCGGCGGCAGAGAACACGCGCTTATAAAAAAGCTCAAGGAAAGCCCAAAGGTCGGAAAGCTGTACTGCGCCCCCGGAAACGGCGGCATCTCAAGGGACGCCGAATGCGTTGACATAAGCGTTATGGATAAGGAAAAAATAATAGCTTTCGCAAAAGAAAAAAATATTGACATCGTATTTGTCGCGCCCGATGATCCGCTTGCTGCCGGTGTGGTCGACGCTATTAACGACGCAGGAATACGTGCTTTCGGTCCTGTCGCAAAAGCGGCAGAGATAGAGAGCAGCAAGGTCTTCTCCAAAAATCTTATGAAAAAGTACAATATTCCGACAGCCGCCTATGAGGTTTTCTCAGAGCCGAAAAAGGCTATAGAGTATATTGAGACACAGAATAAGTTTCCGACAGTTATCAAGGCTGACGGACTTGCCCTCGGAAAGGGCGTTATAATAGCTCAGAACCTTGAGGAGGCTAAGGACGCCGTCAAGTCGATAATGGAGGATAAGAAGTTTGGTGATTCCGGTAATAATATAGTTGTCGAGGAATTTCTCACAGGGCCGGAGGTCTCCGTTCTTGCTTTCACCGACGGCAAGACGCTGAAACCGATGATTTCCTCTATGGATCACAAGCGCGCTCTTGATGGAGATAAGGGTCTTAACACGGGCGGAATGGGTACCATCAGCCCAAATCCCTATTATACAGCAGAAATAGCGGAGCTGTGCATGAATACGATCTTTATGCCGACTGTCGAAGCTATGAATAAGGAGTGCAGACAGTTCAAGGGCTGTCTGTACTTCGGGCTTATGCTCACGCCCGACGGACCAAAGGTCATCGAGTACAATTCACGTTTCGGAGATCCCGAAGCACAGGTTGTCCTTACGCTGCTTAAAAGCGATCTTGCGGATATTATTAACGCGGTCATTGACGAAAATCTCGACGAGGTTAATATCGAGTGGTCAAACGACTGTGCCGCCTGCATCGTCATGGCAAGCGGAGGCTATCCAGCTTCCTATAAAAAAGGTATTGAGATGATCGGACTTGACGAAAACGGTCAGGTTGACGGAGCAGTTGTTTTCCACGCAGGCACTAAATATGAAAACGGCAAGTTCTATACAAACGGAGGCAGGGTTATCGGAGTTACCTCAACGGGCAAAACACTTGACGATGCCCTTGACAACGCATATAAGGCAGTTTCAAAGATAACCTTTGACGGCGCACACTATCGCAAGGATATAGGTAAAACTCATAGGGTCAAATAATCCTCTCCCCCTCCACGCAAATATGACATAATTTCAACCCCCGACTGTGAGATAATATTCACAGGTTGGGGGTGTTTTTTTGCATAGAGTTATTTACATAGATGTACTTTTCTGTGTTAATTTTATAATTGATTTTCTTCTCTTACTTTCAGTCAAAAAATACCTCTCACTTAAATCACGATACCGACGAATGGTCCTTGGGGCGGCAGTCGGTGCTGTTTCGTCATTTGTAATATTTTTACCTCCGCTCAATGAGATGATAAGCCTTGTGATCCGCCTTGTTACAGCTGCCGCGGTAGTTTTCGCCGCGTTCTTTCCGACAGAGAAAAAGTTGTTTGTAAAGGCAGCGGCAGCATATTTTCTCATCACCTTCTGCTTCTGCGGAGCGTCAATAGCATTTTTAATGCTGTTATCACCGCCAATAGCTATAAGAAACGGCGCTGTATATATTGATATTTCTCCGCTGATGCTTGTGGGCATTATATTTGCTTGTTACCTTGTCATTCGCATAATATGCCGTGTTACCGGACGCTCTATGCCACGCAGGGAAATATGTAAAATAACTATTGATAATAACGGCAAAAGCGCAAGCCTTATAGCCAAAGCAGATACGGGCAACACACTTCGTGAGCCGTTCTCAGGCTCTCCTGTGGTTGTTGCTGAACATGACAAGCTTAACGATGTCCTGCCGCGCGAAATTGAAGAATATATTATTTATACTGCACAAGCTCAATTTGCTAAGGCGTCGGTATTAAATGAAGCAAAAAAAGGATCTGATATATTACTTGAAGATACATATATGTCATGTATTCGCCTTATCCCTTACAACAGTGTCGGCGGAAACGGACTTCTTCCCGCTTTCAAGCCGACATCCCTAAAAATATCTGTAAACGGAAAAATAATTGAAGCTGACGCATATATTGCCGTAACGGAGCGCAGGCTGTCAGAAACCTTTTCAGCGCTGATACCGTTGGAGCTTATTTCCGAATAAATTTGTGGAGGAAAATATAATGAATATTTTTAAAAAATTGTACAACAGGGTTCGACTTGTTTATTTAAGGCGGAGATCGGAAAGACCTGAGGAAATCCATTACATAAACGGCGCTGAAATGCTTCCCGCACCTCTTAAAAAAGATGAGGAAGAAATCATAATGAAAAAGCTCGCCGCAGGCGATGAAAAGGCGCGCGAACCTCTTATCACACACAATCTAAGACTTGTGGTTTATATAGCGAAAAAGTTTGAATCTAAGGCCGCGAATGTCGAGGACTTGATCTCTATTGGTACGATAGGACTTATAAAAGCGGTCAGAACATTTAATCCCGAAAAAAATATAAAGCTTGCGACATATGCGTCACGATGTATTGAGAACGAAATACTGATGTTCCTACGAAAAAGTTCCCAGCAGAAAAACGAGGTATCCATTGACGAGCCGCTCAATGTCGACTATGACGGCAACGAGCTTTTAATATCGGATATATTGAGTTGTGACAGCGACCTGGTCAATTCCAATATCGAGCGAGAGTCGGAGCATAAACTGCTGCTTGAGGCGATAAGCAGATTGTCGGGGCGAGAGCGTGAGATAATGGAGCTGCGCTTCGGACTGAACGGTCAAAAGGAGCATACTCAAAAACAGGTAGCCGACAAATTGCAAATTTCCCAGTCGTATATTTCAAGGCTTGAAAAAAAGATCATAGCAAGACTTAGAAAGGAGCTTGAAACAGCAAACTTTCAGTAATATATTGATTCTTCACATAATATGTGTATAATAAAATCTTATGTTTTGTATCGGAAAGAATGTTAAATATGAAAACGATCGAGCTTGGCAGGAACGGACTAAAGATTCCCGCTGTTGCGTAGGATGTATGCGAATGAATGATATTGGAGTGAACAGGGCAAGAGAATAGGCTATGGAGCTTTGGTTTAATTTGGAGACCATGTGGATATTTAAATATTACGTTTTAAAATTATTTTTGCAATCCAAAAAATTGTAATTACATTTTATAACTAATCTTTATTATAAATTCTCGTTTTATTTTATCAATTGTGCAATAATTTAATTTTTTTCTTGCATTTTATATTGACACGAACATTCAATGGTGATAGAATAGCTATATAAGACAAGGGCGTTTTCCATAAGTGTGGAAAGCGCCCTTTGCTTTTTGGAGGAATAGCTATGAAAGATTTGATTAGTAATGCGGAAACCATTAACAAATTGCTTGCAAGGTACGGAGTGAAATTCGGAATTTACAAGAATGGAGAGTTTAAGGAGCAGCTTTTTCCGTTCGATCCTATACCTAGGATCATTGAACACAATGAATATATTCATCTTGAAAAGGGCTTAAAACAACGCGTAAACGCGCTGAACTGCTTTCTCTCAGATATATACGGAAACAAGCGGATCGTAACGGACGGAGTGATTCCTGAGGAGTTTATTTATTCCGCAAAGGGCTTCTTGACCCCATGCGATGGTGTAGCTCCGCCGAAAAATATTTACAGCCATATTTCAGGCATCGACCTCGTCCAGTCAAAGGACGACAACTGGTATATACTTGAGGATAATTTAAGAGTCCCGTCGGGTGCATCCTACCCGATGATCGCGAGAGAATTGCAGAGGAGAAGCGCTCCAGACGTATTTTCATATAACAGCGTTGTTGATAACAGAAACTACGCCGACTTGCTAAAGGAAGTAATGGATTATGTAAATACAGGTGGAATAAACGTTATTCTCTCCCCCGGCAGATATAACGCTGCGTTCTTTGAGCATTCCTATCTTGCCGAAAAAACAGGTGCGGTACTCACAACAGGCAGGGATATTATTTGCGAAAACGATAATGTGTACTACATAGATTACAATGGCAAAAAGCAAAGAGTCGGTGCCGTTTATCGCAGGATTTCAGATGAATATCTCGACCCGATGACCTTTTATGAGGAAAGCGTAATCGGTATCCCGCATATTTTTGAAGCGTACAAAAAGGGTAATGTCGCTTTGCTAAACGCTCCCGGCAATGGTGTTGCAGACGATAAGGGAATCTATTACTTTGTGCCGAAGATGATAAGGTATTATCTCGGTGAGGATGCATTGCTGATGAACGCTCCTACATATCTCCCCTATTATAAGAATGATATGAGATACGTTCTTGACAATTTTGATAAGCTCGTAATAAAGGATGTTGCAGAGGCAGGCGGATATGGCGTCGTGTTCGGGAACTCCCTGACCAAAGAGAAAAAGGAAAAATTTATAACTCTTCTGAAAAGTGAACCGAGAAGATTCATTGCTCAAGAGGTTATAGATTTCTACGATTTGAATATTCTTGACGAAACCGGCAATAAAGTTCCACGAAAGGCAGACTTACGCGCCTTTGTTCTTACTAACGGAGATACAAAGGTCTGGCCCAGCGGACTTACAAGATTTTCAAGAAATCCTGATTCATTTATAGTAAATTCATCACAAGGCGGAGGTTTTAAAGACACATGGGTATTATCACGGTAGACAAGTGCGACCATCTTTTTTGGCTTGGCAGATACACAGAAAGAGTTCACACAACATTAAAATATTTTTTTAAGAGCACGGATATGATGATCGACTCAGATCCGGGATTCTATGACGAGTTTTGCCGCAAAATCGGAATTGCGAATGTTTATGGTACAAAGGAAAACTTTATGAGGGCATATCCTTTTGATGAGAATGATCCCAACTCTATTATTTCAAATCTTAATAAAGCATATGACAATGCTATCGTCATGAGGGACTACATAGGCACGGAAACAATGGCATACATCCAGCTTGCGATCGATGACATTCACAACGCTGAAAGGGGCAATGCGGAAATTCCTGACCTTATGCTCTCAATAGACCATATCTTAGCCTTTTGGGGCTGTGTAAACGATATAATAGACAACGAGCAGATTAGAAATATCATTAAGCTCGGCAAGGGAATTGAAAGGCTCGACTTATATCTGAGTCTGGGGCTGCCCGAAAATGACATAAAAAAAGAATACAAAAGAATGAAGCAGTTTCTGGTCAAATCAAAAATGCGATATGATGAGAGCATAATTTACACGATCGACAGTATGCTTTCTGAAAATGAGTTGAATTATCTCAATATAAAAAATCTGCTGAGAAATCTTATTGCAAAATGAAAAGAGTGGTACTATCAAAAAGCTAAAATTCACCTACAAGTTGAACGCAAAATACAGCTCGCCGATAACTCACCACAGCTTTACGGTAATGTTTTTGCCGAGTGATACAGACAGACAGAAAATCAATACCCTTGACATTCATATTTCCAATTTTAAAAATTACTGCTTGTCAGACGATAACTTTGGCAACAAAAAAATTTACGGACTTATAGAAGAAGCCCACGATAGATTTGATGTGGTTATAAGCGGCGCGGCTGAAACGGGGCTTGATATTAAAGAGGAATACACGAGCTATCCTTTTGAATATTCCCTGCTGAAAACGCAGACTAAGCTTACTGCTCCGGGAAAAAAGCTTATTGAATATCATAGAAGCCTTGAACTCGACACTCTTTCGGGTTCTTATGATAAAGCTCTGCATATCATGAGAACACTTCCCGGCATATTTTTATATGATACTGAAGCTACCGAGGTTCACGAAACTGCCGAAAACGCCCTTACCATCGGAAAAGGTGTTTGTCAGGATTATGCCCACATAATGCTCTCACTGCTCAGAATGGAAAGCATACCCGCACGATATGCTGTGGGCATGATGCTCGGCGAGGGTTCGTCACACGCATGGGTAGAAGTCCTATGCAACGGTTATTGGTACGGATTTGACCCTACAAACAATAAGCTTGTGAACGAGGATTACATCAGGGTTTCCTGCGGCAGAGATTCCAGCGACTGCTCCGTTATACGCGGCAGCTTCTACGGATGTGTTACTCAGGATCAGAGAGAAACGGTAAACGTAGAAAAAATATAAAAGGATTGATAAAATGGTTGAAACGGTAGTGTCCGTCGGTCTGCCGATCGACGAAAAGCTTATGATACAAAAAAATCGACTGATTCCTAAAAGCGGGATCAACGGCGGAGAAAAAAGGATAAGTATAGTCACAGGAACTCACGGAGATGAGCTTGAGGGACAATATGTCTGCTATGAATTGCAGAGAAGGATCAAGGAAAACTACAACTGCCTTACAGGCATTGTCGATGTTTACCCCGCGATAAATCCGCTCGGAATTGACTCTATTACAAGAGGTATACCGGGCTTTGACTTAGATATGAACAGAATTTTCCCCGGCTCTGAAAACGGCTCAATGCCGGAATATATTGCTTCAAAAATCATTGACGATCTTAGCGGCAGCACAACGGTAATTGATATACACGCGAGCAACATCTTCCTTGAGGAGATCCCGCAGATCAGGATCAACGAACTGTCACGAGACAGCCTTCTACCATTGGCAAAGCTTTTGAACGTGGACTATATTTGGATCCATGCCTCTGCGACCGTACTCGAATCAACTCTCGCCTACTCGCTTAATGTAATCGATACACCGACCCTTGTTGTCGAAATGGGCGTCGGCATGAGAATTACAAAAAAGTACGGTGACCAGCTTGTAGACGGTATTTTTGCTCTTATGAAAGAGCTTGGTATCTGGAGCGGTGATGCTCCCGAACCCAAAAATCCTATTATCTCCGAGGACGGCGAGGTCTCATTCATCAATGCAGGTAAGTCCGGAGTTTTTCTGCCTGCTGTAAAGCATTGGAAAAACGTCAAAACAGGGGATCATATCGGAGATATTCTTAATCCTCTAACAGGTGAAATCAACGAGAGAATACTCGCGCCTGCAAACGGAATAGTTTTCACTCTGCGTGAATATCCGATCGTATCAGAAGGCTCGCTAATAGCGAGAATACTTGCGTGAGGTGTGCTATGGAAGAAAGAATTTTATTTGAGCTAAACTCAGTTTACAGGGATAATATGAGGATAAAGGGATATTCCTTTGGTGAGGGCGATAATTCCGCCTGCATTGTCGGCGCAACTCGCGGCAACGAAGTTCAGCAGCTATATATCTGCTCTCAGCTTATCAGTATTTTCAAGCAGCTTGAGCATAACGGAAAAATCAAATATGGCAAGTCTGTTATGGTAGTCCCGACAATTAACAGCTATTCTATGAACATAGGCAAGCGCTTTTGGTCAACAGACAACACGGATATTAACAGAATGTTTCCCGGCTATTATCTTGGTGAAACTACACAAAGGATTGCAGCAGGAGTTTTTGAAAACGTAAATTCATATGAATACGGGATACAGTTCACAAGCTTTTATATGCAGGGTGATTTTATCCCACATGTCAGAATGATGAAAACAGGCTTTGAAAGCATTGAGCTTGCTAAGGATTTCGGTCTCCCCTATGTTTTCAGAAGAGACGCGAAACCATATGATACAACTACTCTAAACTACAACTGGCAAATATGGGAAACAAAAGCATTTTCTATCTATACAAACGCTACAGACAGCATTGACATCACAAGCGCAAGAGAAGCAATCAATGCGGTTTTGAGCTTTCTTAATAAGCGTGGAATAATTGATTACAAATGTCATGAGGGCTATATATCTCAGCTTATTGAGGGAAATGCTCTGGTAAATGTTAAATCAGCTACGGCGGGAGTTTTTATCCGATACGCCAATGTCGATTCGCGAGTAAAGAAAGGCAATGTACTTGCCGAAATTATGGACCCGTACACAGGTGAAGCGACAGACAAAATCATTGCTCCGCTTAACGGAATCGTATTCTTTCACGCGAATCAGCCTGTTATATATTCACAAACACCTCTGTTTAGGATAATTCCGACAGATGATTTGATTTAATTTATGTTTGTCAGACCTTATATATAATAATATTGACAATAAATTTACAGACAAGGATGTTTTTGTCTAAAGAAAAGACGCTTTTTGCCGCATTGAATGGCATAAAAGCGTCTTATTTAAAACAAGATAAATAATAATTTTTAAGAGATATAAAATGTTAAAATGTGAGGTTTATCTCGACAATGAGAAAATTATTGCCGACGATATCTATACACCTGATGAGATACACAGTAAGGCAGATAAAGTATTTAATCGTTTTGTTCCCATACATTTTTTGAAATTTCCGCAGAGCCTCACAAAATAACCTCATGCTGTAAAAGCGGTTGGAAAATATTATTATCCGCATTCACCGACAGTAGATTTCTTCACATTCAGGTATTATATCGTCCTTATTACCTGTTTGTGCATTACAGAAAACGTTGCCTCGAAGCAAATATGTATATGCTCCGAAGAATCCGATCACACAAATTAAAATATGATAAATTTCACCCTAAGCTGCTCGACATACCTGATCCGCTTTTCTTCTCTATAAAATCTACCGGATTTATTTTAAACTGACTGAAAATATAACAGGGAAAAGTGTTTATCAGGCACATCAAGAAGTAAGCATAAGTTCGTCATATTTATCTGAAAGCAACTCCGAAAACTCGAAGTCTCCCATTTTGTATGCAGCAAGCGAGGCTTTTTTATATAAATTGCCATGCATATTGTTGACAATTTTCCTGAGAAACGGTTCCGACCATTCCCACAGATCCTGTGCAAGAACCTCATCATTCAAAATAATATCCATACATTGTTCACAAGCATGACGCCCTAAACCTATACTGTACCAATCATCAATAGAATGCAGACGCGGTATCAGCATATCAAAAACCTTTGCCGCTTCACGATAATTTTTCCTCTTGTTGTTAAGCTCTATAAGATCGAGCATAGCTGTACAAGCACCGGAATTATCACCTGTAAGTACCGTCATGTTCATTACCCTTTCAGCAGCTTCAATCTCACTGTCTGTATCGCCAAGACTATGGAAGCATCTCTTATAGAAGCGCATCTGAGCTTCATCAATAACTTCATCAGCTTTCATTGAAGTTTTAAGCAGCTTTAAGGCAAGCTCGTTCTCCTGAATGTCAATTAAAAGCTCAATAGCGTCATTAAAATTATAGTCATCAAGCGCTGGGGTTATGTAAATTTCAGATGGGGAAAAACCCATTTGGCAATCAAAATTAGCACTTTGTGCCCTCTCAAAAAGTTCCTCACGTCCTGGAAGTTCATATTCCTTAATAAGATATGAGAGTGTATACAGACAGCGTCCTATACCTTGAAGATCACTTGTTTCACGGTCGATGAGTTCCTCGTTATATAGCCGTAAAATCAGACCTCCTATACGACTATGCTCCTCATACTTCTTACTATATAGTATAGTGTATGCAAGCCTGAGTCGATTGATATAGTTAGCGTCATGTAATCCGTTATCCACGTCGGTTTTTTCCTCGTAGCAGTATTTTTCAATATTTCCTTCAAGAGCCGAGGCAAGTTCAGGCTCATACGAAGCAAAAAGCTCCTTTAATACATCGTTATGCTCCGCCATTATATTTCATCCTTTCCTTATGAATGAATAAGCATAAAACGCCTTATTTTTCCGACAGCATCATTTCCGTCCTTTAACCCCCATTCATATACTTCACCAAGTTTTTTACGATTTTTCGTATATCTTCCAACTATCATAGGCTGAGCAGGTTGTATCACGATTGCTTTACCCTCTTTTTCAAGCTCACTGCAAAGCTCCTTTTGTCTATTATATACCTCGGGACGTATCATCATAGCTTCAATAAAGTTAGGGTAGTCTCTGAATTTTGACTTGATAAGAGATTCAGGCATATCAGGCTTTGGCGGTTTTCGATATTCCTTATGCTGTGTAAGGACAATTATATTAAACTCGTTGCCGTCCGCGATTGATTTCTCGATCGCAATAGGGTCTCCTATACCACCGTCCAAAAGCTTATGTTCCTTAAAATCCACGATGGGTGAGACAAAAGGAAGCGAAGCCGAAGCCTTAACAGCGACAAAGCTCTCGTCAAGCTCCTGCTTGGAAAAATATATCGGCTTACCAGTTACACAGTCAGTAGTGCCGACAGAAAGGTTCATGTGGCTCTTAAAAAATTCAAAGTAATCAAATGGTATAAGCTCCCTTGAAAGCTCATTAAAGATAAAATCAAGACCAAATACAGAACCCGTCTTAAAATAGGAACGCATACTCAAATATCGAGGATCCCTTATATACTCGTAAAATATTTTGAAATTTCTTCCTCGTTGGTGAGAGATGTAACTCAATGAATTGCAGGCACCTGCCGAAACACCGTAAATGTTATTTAAAAATATGTCATTGTCCATAAAAGCATCAAGAACACCCGCAGTATATGCACCTCGAGTTCCTCCACCCTCAAGTATCAATCCAACCGACACAATATCACCGTCCTTACGTTATATTATAACCTAAAAAATGTAAATAATCTATATTAAATTAAAATTTGCTTAAAAAGAAGTAAGAACCCCGAAAGGCTCTTACTTGTTAATAATAAATTTCAATAAACTAAAAGCTAAGGTCAAATCAAACCTGTTCCCAGTCAAATACAACGCCGAGCGGGAACTCTCTGTCCGTTAAAAGTCTGTTGTAAATCTTCGGAATTTCTCTAGGAGAAACAATTTCGGAAAGAATAGCGCCGGGATCAATACGCCCGTCTCTCATAAGGCCGAGCAGCGTAATATAGTCACGCTTCGCGGTAAAGTTTCCGGGTGCAGAATTATAAGGCAGGCGCGTCTTGTCATGAGCACCGATAATGGAGATGCCCTTGACGTGTACATATCTGTAAAAGTCTATAGTATCATCGGAAACACGATTGCAGCCGTTGATGAGAACCCTTGCGTATTTTGCGGCATATCTCAGTGCAAGCTTAAGTCCCGCCATTGTTCCCGATGTTTCAAGAACAACATTAGCGCCTCTGACACCATTTGTCTTTTCCGTTATATCGACAATTTTATTTACAATGTCCGGTTCATCGGGAGAAAAAACATATTCAGCCCCAAAAAGAGCGGCCTTTTCTCTTCTAATATCACGGTTTCCGATAGCAATAATTGGAAGCGCACCACACGCCCTCGCGATCTGAACACCAAACAGCCCGAGCATACCCAGACCGACAACCGCTACCGACTCACCTATCTCAAGACGTGCCCTGCGAAGCGCCAAAAGAGGAAAGCTCGCAAGTCTGGTAAAAACAGCGTCAATAAACGAAACATCATCAGGGATCCTGACTACTCCGGATTCCTTTTTCCAGTTATAGGACGCATGACCCGCATACTCAACAAAAACACGATCGCCCACGCAAAATTTAGTAACGTTTTTACCGATTTTCACAACAGTACCTACGCTTGAATAGCCCGGTACAGTAGGAAACTTATGCGCCGTATTCGGCGCCGCAGACAGATAAGCCTTTTCGGTTCCTGCAGAAATCAAGGTATACTTCACCTTGACCATAACTTCATCGGCTCGAGGCTCTCTTATGTCAAATTCATTCAGTTCAGCACGACCCGGTTCAACAAATAGTACGCTATATCCTTTCATGATTGCCTCCAATTAAGATTAACAAAAAACTTCAAAGAAAATCGGCTGATCAATATCCGATGTAAACAGCTTGAGGTTTTCCAAAAATTCATTCTCGTTTTTAGCAGAAATATAATTAAATCCAACAGAATTTACCCAACCCTTAGCAGACGTATTATGAGCATGTGTGATGGATTCGCTCTTCAAATGTCTCAGAAGATTTGTACCTGAATTGTTGCAAAGCATGATTCTGATATTTCCGCGCAAATCCTTATCCCATATGGAGTTCATATCATAGAAGAAGCTAAGATCACTTATTATCAGGAAGCATAACTCCTTGCTGACAGCCGCATGACCCATAAATGTTGAAGCTGACCCATCTATACCGTTTGTACCCATATTGCAGAAAACATTTACGGTAGGATTGATTTTAAATCTGTTTGCAAACATAATCGTGCATCCTATGGCAAGGTGAAGCAATGAGTTATCCGGCAGACAACCGATAAGCCTTTCAACAGCATAAAGCTGTGAATATTTATCTGTATGCTCAGACGGGATAGAGTTCTGCGCTTTCTCCCAAGTCTTAGCGTATTCACCGTTATTATGAATATCGCCCGCTAACTCAACAAATTTATCAAAGAAATATTTCTGAGAACACTCAAAGATCCTTGATAGCTTGCGATACGTATCAGCAACCAAACCGTCCTCTGCTACTCTCCAATGACCAAGAGACTTTTTCTGAGCCCTGAGCCTGGGAAGAATAGGATCATTCAGCGATCTTCTTCCGCCGACAGTGATAACAACGTCCGCCCAAAGCTCATCGTTAAATTTTTCATTGTCATAATTGCGAAGAATAGGCGTAGACAGGAATGTGTATTTTCCATCATAATTTGAAATTGCGTCAGTGATTACAACGCAGTTGAATTTTTCGGTAAATGCCTCAATCGAGCGGCGTTCTGCTTCAGAAAGCGGATGATTTTGACAATACAAAATAAGGACTCTGTTCATTTTTTTGAGTCTCTCAACCTTGGCTTTCCATATATCAATGCTGTCTTCGACTGTGATCCTTTCAATTACACGATATTTCTTGTCAAGCTTTAGTACCCTGGGATCCGGGACGGGACGTTCAATGCTTGCGATAGGTATATTTATATGAACCGGACCTGTACCATGATGGTTGACCTCAAGCAGAGCGTCACAAATAAGTCTCCTTGTTTCCCAATCGCCCAAAGAACCGCTTGTAACAGGGAGCGTGACACTTTTCTTAACTACGCTTCCATACATATTGGTCTGCGGAATCGTCTGATCCTCGTTCTGTCCTAAAACGCAGGGATACCTGTCTGCAGTTATAACAACAAGGGGAACGTTCTGATAGAATGCCTCGGTAACAGATGTGAGATAGTTGGATGCGGCAGTACCCGAAGTACAGCACATAACCACTGTTTGTTTAAGCTTAAGCGCAAGCCCCATTGCAAAAAATCCCGCACTTCTCTCATCTATTATACTGTAAGTTTTAAAATACGGATCAGCTTCAAATAATCTGGCAAGGTTAAGATTCCTTGAGCCAGAGGAGATCACAACGTGCTTTATGCCGTACTGCTTGATGAGTGTTACCAATATTTTACAGCGCGCAAAATCCTGCGATACAGCCGGGATAGGTTTACTTTCATCTACCTCAATATTATCATCAAATTCTTTTATTACCTTCTTAGCCGCAAGTGCGTTTTTGAGCCATTCAAGGCTTATTTCTGCCTCTCTGCTCATAATTTTGTCAATAGAATTATAATCTATCGGTTCAAAAAGCGAATCGTCAGTTAATATTCTGTTTGCATCTGTAACTAACCTGTCAGTAAAGTTAAACGTATTTGCAAGCGACCTAAATCTTGAGTAGCCTCTGTTTTTATTTGTAATAGAAATAAAATTCTTCTTAAAAATCATCGCAAAGCATGTGCCGTGACATGAGTCCGTTACAACAAATTGCGCGTTGCTGAGATAGTAAAGCCAATCTTCAACCTGAAGATTTTCAATACAGTTATCCATATCCATAAGTTCTTTATTCTTTTCAAACTTCCAGAAAAATCCGTCAAGCAGGTTGATGATTTTAATACCGCCGAGTTTTCTTGAGATATGGAGCAGCGCCTGCTTCTTCTCAGGGGTAGGATCAAGAATATATGCTGCTATAAATGGCTCAGTTTCACGATGTGAGGACTTCTCGGCAAGAGGCTTGTACACAGTATCGGGATCAACGAGGAATACAGGATCAAGTACCTGCACAGCGTCAACACCGTAAACATCCTTACAGAGTCTCACGCCGTCGTCTTCTCTCAATGAAATCGCGTCAAAGCGCTTCATATATCCTGAAATTATCTTTCTTTCCTCTTCAGGCGCAAAATCAATAGAATGTCCAAAAGATGTGGCATATGTCAATTTTTTCTTACTTCCGTCAGCAAAACTCAGATAGAACAGCTTGCCGAAATTCTTGCTGATACCGTAATTCCAAAGCTGGTCGGAGCCGAGAAGAAAAGTATCGCAATAGTCATTAAGCTTATAAAACTCTTCCATTTTCAGCTTCGGGCTTATGTCATAATGTTCCTCTGCAAATCTTCTCGAATGAGTATTAGCATGCTCTATATCGGCACTCTGCACCATTTTATCTATCATCAAAACAGAGTACCCGAGTGATTTTACAACAGTATTCAGAGCATAGTATGTCATAATACTTCCGTAATTACAACCGCTCCAAACTCCCAGTATACCAACGTCATATTTCCTGTCCATATTTTAACTCCTTAATTATATGATAAAATCATATAGTAGTCACTAATCATTTTTATTATAACAAATGCTAACAAAAAAAGCAAGAAAAAATAAGCATTTTAACATCATATTTATGCATCGTTCATGGTAAAATGAAGTCGGAAAGAAAAATGTGGAAACGTGAAAAGTCATAACGAAGTTGATATAATTAAGATACTACCCAAAACCATATCAAAAGGAGGTTCGCTATGACTCAAACAGATTATACCACAAACCGCAGAAAAAACAAACGCTTTTATAATAAAATAAAGAAAATATATAGAGATACTTTTTTAGCAAAAAATAAATAAGACTGAAATCGCACAAATAATAGGCATTCCACGCTCTACAAAGAGTTGACCGTGAATCAGTTTAGCCGTTGGGTACTGACCCAAAATATAGAAAGAATACTTTGCACAAACATATCAGGCGATCGAAAAAATTCAAGTAATCCTTACAAATACGCAGAAGCATCTGCATCTACACCAAAATCGGCATTTAACATAAAGCGTATCTTTCTAATTTCACCATCAGGATCATCACAAATCATCAGATGTGACATAACGCAAGCACCCGCTGCGCCTGTGTTCATAACATCCGATACATTGTCGTGTGTTACACCTCCGATGCCGAGAACAGGTATAGCGACACTGTGTACAATCTCAGAAAGATATTTAAGGCCTCTCGGCTCAAGTCCTTTTTTGCAATCGGTAGCGAAAATGTGTCCCGCGATCAGGTATGACGCTCCAAGTTGTTCTGTGTATACTGCTTCCTCAGCGCTGTGCACTGAAACACCTATTGCTTTAAAGCCTCCCAGCTTATCATAATTTTTGATAAACAGTGAATACGGGAGGTGTATGTCCGCAAAAAGACTTTGTGCGGCTTGAATATCGCTGTTGATCGAAAACGGGATGCTATACTTTGAACAAATTTTCGAGCACTTTTCGGCAAGCTCACAGAGTGCGGTGTGCGACAGTTGTTTTTCCCTAAAAATTATTCTGTCAGGTCTTGCGGAGGCGATTTTATCCATACGTGTTAAAAAATCTTCTCTGCAAAGTCTGCTGTTTGTCACTGCAAATAGCATAATTATCACCCGATAAGCCTAATATAGTCCGTAAAGACAGGCTGTAATCCGCGAGAATGGAGCATCGCCTTCACATCATCAACACTTCTCGGATCGGAAATGTCGAACTGCTCATCACCTTTTTCGGCGTCGGAATGTCCGCCAACGCCAACGCTCACACCTGCAGAAATTTTAGTCGCACACATTCCGACAACATTATCACGAAAGCCTGCTCGTTCGCGGGTCGAAATAGTTATTCCCGCATACGGAAGCAAAAGTCTGTACGCAGTCATGACCTGCAAAAGCTGTGTTTCGTGTACATCGCGTGGATTATTTTCGCTGTTGTTTATATAGGGGCGAAGTCTCGGAACGGAGAACGAAACCTCCGCATGAGGGTATCTTTTTTGTATAAGAAAAGCATGGACACCTGCGGCAAACGCATCTCTCCTGAAGTCGTCAAGACCCAAAAGCGCGCCGAAGGAGACTCCGCGCATACCTGCAAGTACGGCTCTTTCCTGAGCATTAAAGCGATAGGAAAAAACTTTTTTGGGTCCTCGCACATGAACCTCGTTATATTTTTTGCGGTTATATGTTTCCTGATAAACACAGACGAAGTCCGCACCCTTTTGGTGAAGATATTTATATTCGTCAAGGTCAACAGGATAAATCTCTATGCTTATCGTTGAAAAATACTTTTTAGCAAGCTCTATCGCGTCTCCGATATAATTTACGTCCGACATATTGCGCGATTCGCCCGTAAGGATAAGAATATCCTGTAATCCCGTTTCAGCTATTGCAGCATATTCCTTTTCTATCTCATCCATTGTTAGCTTTGCGCGATGAATCCTGTTTTTGCAGTTAAATCCACAGTAAACACACTCATTTTCACAGTAATTTGCGATGTACAACGGTGTAAAAAGTGAAACCGCGTTTCCAAACTGACGTCGAGTTTCTAATTGAGCCTTTTGAGCCATTTTTTCAATATATGGAGTCGCGGCTGTCGATAGAAGAGCAGCATAATCATAAAAGTCTATATGCTCCTTGACGAGGGCGTTTTCCACGTCACTCTCCGAAAACGCTTCAAAGTCATATTTATCATATATTGACATTACTTCCTCAAGCAAGCTGTTGTCGCTAATATCATTCATATATCTCATTCCTTTCAGTCAGCGAGAAAACCCGTCAACGGGCTTGACGCTTCTCCCGTAAACGGCAGAACCCTGCCCGGCTTTGAAAGATATGCAAGTCTGCCGCTTTCTATCGCGAGCTTGAACGCCTGAGCCATCATGGTGACATCTCCAGCAGTTGCGACGGCAGTATTAGCCATGACCGCATCTACACCAAGCTCCATAGCTTCGCAAGCCTGTGACGGTCTGCCTATACCCGCGTCAACTATAATGGGCAGTTCGATCTCCTCCACGAGTATTTTTATAAAATCCTTTGTTGCAAGACCCTTGTTGCTTCCGATAGGCGCGCCGAGAGGCATAACGCTTGCCGCGCCCGCGTTCACAAGGTCGCGCGCGGCATTAAGGTCTGGGAACATATATGGCATTACGATAAACCCCTCCTTTGCAAGAATCTCCGTAGCCTTTATCGTTTCATAATTATCGGGAAACAGGTACTTTGAATCGTGAACGATCTCGAGCTTTACGAAATCTCCGCAGCCAAGCTCCCTCGAAAGCCTTGCTATGCGAACAGCCTCCTCTGCGGTGCGTGCCCCTGATGTATTCGGCAATAGTGTTATTCCTTCGGGAATATAGTCGAGGATATTCTCCTCTCCGCCATTATTTGCACGTCTTAACGCTAAGGTAGCTATCTCTACGCCGCCGTGTTTTATAGCGGCGTTAACAAGCTCAAGAGAAAACTTGCCAGAGCCGAGAATAAAACGAGAATTAAATTCATGACCACCAATAACCAGTTTATCTTTCATAAAGTTATACCTCCTAAACTAATGTTGTAAAATAATAAAAAAGAACTCCCTGCAAGGAAGCTCTGCAAAAAGTCGCGCAATACGCAAAGCACAAAACTCCCTACACCGTATAAACGGTCAGGTTCGACGGGTAAGAGGCGCTACCTCACTCTCAGAACAATTTGATTGACTCCCCGGTTCGTAGGATCATATATCAACTATTGCTATAATTATAAAACCGTTTTGCGTAGTTGTCAAGGTAATCACTGAATAAATAAGTTTTTCCGATTAAAACTAATGTATAATAATTCATCATTTATTTAAGACATGTAGGATATGTTCCCATTCTTTTTTATAAAAATCATTTTCCCGTTTATCGTTTGACAATTTGGGACAAAATATATATAATATATTTGTAAAGCATTGGTATAAAAAATAATGAACAACTGTTAAAACTTGAAAGCGAAATCTAAACTTGTCATTTAGTGACATAATAACCTTTTAACATTAAAGATGGCAGATAATATTCTACAATACGCTTATGTTTTATATTTATCACTAATACAGTGTTATCCGCTATGATGTCAATGGTGCTTATATAAACAAGTGGTTAATTTTTTTAATTATATTTTAGAGCTGGAGGAAATATTTTGAGTAAGGATATACATTTGAGTATGAGAAGTTCATGTATTCCAAGAGACATTTTTGGTTTTCATGTAAATTCCTCTGAAGATAAGGACGATATGAATATTATAGTAGACAGGTATGTTCAAACGATCAGTCCTATATCGGCGATAGAAACAAGGTCACTGAACAACAAGGGCATGGATATTGCCCTATCAAATGCGCTATCCGGTAAAAGGTCGGAAAATGTACCCAACTTCAAAAAGCGAAATTTCAGGCTTGACTTGGAAAAAAGAGTTTTCGATTATCTTTTTGAGTGCCAGTCGGATTATCTTATAACGGATACGGCAGGGTGCAGATTTGATATTGTTAAGTTTTTTGACGGCTCGCACGAGATCTCCATTACAGCCGACCCGTGGTTTATCAGTACCATAAAGGAACTTAAGCGAGAGGGCTACATCTACTACGATGATTATAGGGTCATAAAATCCGACGAGGAGGTTATCGCCTTGTTGGATAAGTACCTTCCGATTTACTATAACAAGATGCTTGAGCGTTACCCTGTTGATAAAATCATTTTCGTTGACGTTCGTCCAACTATCTTTTATATGACAGATAACAAGAATTTTATCGGAGAGTATAACAGAGAGCTTAGAGAATCTAACGCAAGAAGAATTGCTTTCGGGTTAGAAAAAACAAAGGAAATTCTAAAGGGCTGTCACGTAATACCGTTTCTGGATTTTGCCGTTGGAGATTTGAAACACAAGTGGGGTCCCCACAGTATGCACTACACTATTGAGTATTATCAATACGGATACGAAGCTATGAAGGTCATTCTCTGCGGCAACTACGACAGAGCGACGGAAGAGAGAAAGCTGTTAGAGCTTAAAGAAAAGTACAGTCAGATTTACTATGATAGGTACAGCGGCGTAATCAGTGACGGCGTTGAACTTATGAGACGAAAAATCGCCGAAAAGGAAAAGTATGCTAAATATACGGAATATCTAAAGAGGTTTATTATTAACAATAATACAGACAACGTCGTCAATTATTTTAAGAAGCATAACTATACGCACTGCGCTTTTTACGGCTATACCCATATATCAAAGGTATATATAGAAATTCTTAAAAAATACGGTATAACAATCGACTACATTATTGAAAATAACATGGCAAACATCAATAATATAATTCCTGTTGTCAGGAGAGATGCCGAGTCATATCCCAAAACAGATGTCATCATTATTGCTGACATAAATGGTATTGATAAAATAAAAGAAAAGCTTGACGCAAAAACACCGATACCGCATACAGATGTGTATGAAATATTGAATTGATATTCTTGACATAATTTATTAAGGCAAATGTTCTGAGAGCATATTCTGCGGCAAATGCGGGATATGCTCTTTTTGATTATGCGGTTTTTATTTTTGTACATAGTGAAAATGACTTTAAAAATTAAAAGGCTGCGTTCAAAAGCCTTAAAAAGGCTCGAACGCAGCTTTTTACATTTACATATTTTTTACTTGATCAGGCTCTCGCCGGTCATTTCCTCAGGCTGTTCAAGACCGAGAATGTGAAGCATTGTCGGAGCAATATCAGCAAGCCTGCCGCCCTCGCGAAGCTCACACGGATAACCGACTACGCAGAACGGAACAGGGTTTGTTGTATGCGCGGTAAACGGAGAGCCGTCCACGTCGACCATTTTATCAGCGTTGCCGTGGTCTGCCGTGATAAGAGCAACACCATTCATCTCCCTGATAGCCTCAACGACCGTACCGACACATTTGTCGACCGCCTCAACTGCCTTAACAGCGGCGTCAAACACGCCTGTATGTCCGACCATGTCACAGTTTGCGAAGTTGAGGATTATGACATCATACTTGCCGCTCTTGATCGCAGGGACAAGCTTGTCTGTGACCTCATACGCGCTCATCTCGGGCTTTAGGTCATACGTTGCGACGCCCGGAGACTTAACAAGGATCCTATCCTCACCGGGATACTGTTTCTCAATTCCGCCGTTAAAGAAGAATGTAACATGGGCATACTTTTCTGTCTCGGCAATTCTGAGCTGGGACATTCCCTTATCGGATATATACTCACCGAGTGTATTTTTGAGTGACTGCGGCTTGAACGCGACCTCGACATTAGGCATAGTCGCATCATACTGTGTCATGCAAACATATGTGAGAGGGAAAAAGCCGTTTCTTCTCTCAAATCCGTTAAATTCGGGATCAACAAAGGTGCGTGTTATCTCCCTTGCCCTGTCGGGGCGGAAGTTAAAGAATATCACGCTGTCATTAGGCTGGATCGTCGCACCGCCGTCAACGACTGTGGGAATGACAAATTCGTCTGTGACTTCATTCTTATAGGAGTTTTTGACAGCACACACGGGACAAGCAGCCTTCTCTCCTTCGCCGTAAACCATAGCAGCATATGCCTTTTCTACACGCTCCCAGCGATTATCACGATCCATAGCATAATATCTGCCCATAACAGTGGCTATCTTGCCTACACCGATCTCCTCTGTTTTAGCTACGCACTCCTTAATAAAGTCAACGGCGCTTGACGGCGGAACATCACGCCCGTCGAGGAAAGCATGGATATAGACCTTATCAAGTCCTTTTTTCTTTGCAAGCTCAAGAATACCGTATAAATGCGTATTGTGACTATGCACTCCTCCGTTTGAAAGAAGTCCCATCAGGTGGAGAGCCGTGCCGTTCTTAAGCGCGTTATCCATCGCATTGACGATTGCTTCATTATCCTTGAGCTTATCCTCCTCGATAGTCTTGGTTATCCTCGTAAGCTCCTGATAAACTATGCGTCCCGCACCAATATTTGTGTGACCGACCTCGCTGTTTCCCATCTGTCCGTCCGGCAAACCTACATCAAGTCCGGAAGCGCCGATCTTAGTCACAGGATTGTTATCAAGAATTTTATCTATATTGGGTCTTTTGGCTGCTTTGATAGCATTTATGCTCTCCTCCCCACAGCCGATGCCGAAACCATCTAGGATCATAAGAATAAGAGGTTTTTTCATCAATTATCTTCCTTTCATAATTCTGATAGAATTATTTTGCCGCGCACACTCACATCTTGATATATACAATTGTGAACGCGTGTGTGAGCTTCAGGTCATGCCCGGCAAGTGCGTAGACTGTCTTTTTGTTTTTATGAACCATGCGAAAAATCGTGTCGATGACCGCGTCATTTTTGCTAAACTCACAAACGCGGTCGAACATTACTCATTCTGTTGCAACAACATAATTTATCATGAGAACGCGCTTGCAGCTGATGTCGGCTTCTTTGTGAGCCGACAGGTACATTACTCCTTGCCTTTTTGCGGACAAAAACCGCTTTCATGCCTGTTTGAAGAGATATATAAACTCTCCTGAAATATTTGAAAGCTCATATAATTGCTTCGCGGCTTCTGACCTTGTCAAAAAAACCTTTCCTTCAAGGTCGTATTAAAATATATCAGGCGACTGTCAGCCGTTTGTAGCAGCATCAAGCAAGACCCCGAAATCCGCAGCCTTGAGAGAAGCTCCTCCTATAAGTCCTCCGTCGACATCGGGTTGTGCGAGAAGCTCCGCCGCGTTCTTCGGATTCATTGAACCGCCGTACTGGATCGTCATTCCGTCAGCAATAGATTTGTTGTATCTCTTGGCTACAACACTGCGGATAAAGGAGCAAACCTCGTTAGCCTGCTCAGCGGTAGCTGTCTTGCCTGTGCCGATAGCCCATACAGGCTCATATGCGATAATTACATTTTTAGCGTCCTCCTCGGAAACGCCTGTGAAAGCGGCGACAGTCTGTAGCTCAACAACATCCTCTGTTATACCGTCCTCACGCTCGGAGAGCATCTCGCCAACGCATAGTATGACCTTCAGTCCTGCCGCGAGTGCCGCCTTAACTCTTCTGTTTACTGTGAGATCTGTCTCTCCGAAATACTGTCTTCTTTCGCTGTGACCTATAATGACATACTCAACGCCGATCTCCTTCAGCATATCTGCCGAGACCTCACCTGTGAATGCTCCGCTTTTTTTGAAGTGTACATTTTCCGCACCGACCTTGATATTTGTACCCTTTGTCAGCTCGACCGCTGTCTCAAGGTTAGTATAGGGTACGCAGATAACGACGCCGCAGGCTGCCTTTTCGGCTATGGGCTTCAACTCTTCTATAAGAGCTTTAGCCTCGGGGCGTGTCTTGTTCATCTTCCAGTTGCCTGCTATAATAGCCTGTCTTAATTCCTTATTCATTGTGATTATCTCCTTTAATATAATTTTGCGGCTATATAGAAGCCGCTATGTATAACATACAAAGGGCAGGACTATGCCCTGCCCCCTGAATAAAGCTTATATTATTCCTTTTCGTTGAGGCACGCGATGCCCGGAAGGACCTTGCCCTCAAGAAATTCGAGAGAAGCGCCGCCGCCTGTGGAGATGTGTGTCATCTTGTCAGCGAAGCCGAGCTTTTCAACAGCTGCAGCAGAGTCGCCGCCTCCGATGATAGATATAGCATCGGACTCAGCAACAGCCTTAGCAACAGCGATAGTGCCGTTTGCGAAGTTAGGCCACTCAGAAACTCCCATAGGACCGTTCCATACTACTGTACCTGCATTCTTGATAGCATCAGCAAAGATCTGTGCGCTCTTCTCGCCAATATCAAGTCCCATCCAACCGTCGGGGATATTGTCGGAGTCGACCTTCATGAACTCTGAATCAGCCTTATACTCCTTAGCTACGACATTATCCTGAGGGATCAGGAAGTTGACGCCCTTTTCCTTAGCCTTTGCCATAATATCCTTAGCAAGCTCGATCTTGTCTGTTTCACAGATAGACGTACCAATGGAATATCCGAGGGCATTCATAAATGTGTAAGCCATGCCGCCGCCAATGATAAGGGTATCCACCTTATCGATCAGATTTGTGATAACTCCTATCTTGTCGGATACCTTTGCGCCGCCGAGAATAGCGACGAAAGGTCTCTTCGGGTCGGAAAGCGCGCCGCCCATGATAGTGATCTCCTTCTGAATCAGGTAGCCGCATACAGCGGGGAGATAATCGGCAACACCGGCAGTTGAAGCGTGGGCTCTGTGAGCCGTACCAAATGCATCGTTTACATAGATCTCAGCGAGAGAGGCAAGCTCCTTTGCAAATGCGGGGTCGTTCTTTTCCTCTTCCTTGTGGAAGCGTACGTTCTCGATAAGCTCTACCTCGCCGTTCTCAAGAGAAGCGGCAATGCTCTTTGCACTCTCACCTATGACATCGGAAGCCATCTTTACTTCCTTGCCGAGAGCCTTAGAAAGATATGCCGCAACCGGGGCAAGAGAATACTTCATATTAAACTCGCCCTTGGGACGACCGAGATGTGAGCATAGTATGACCTTAGCCTCATTATCAACAAGATATTTGATAGTTTTAAGAGCTTCATTGATACGCTTCGGGTCGGAAATGTTGCCTTCGGCATCGAACGGTACGTTAAAGTCGCAACGAACAAGAACCCTCTTGCCCTTTACATCGATGTCTTCGACTGTCTTTTTGTTTAGGTAGTTCATTTTGTACACCCTTTCAAATTCATTATCACCGTATAAGGT
>CANQUS010000005.1 GCA_947627055.1 uncultured Clostridia bacterium
ACATATTAAAACCTCCTATGGTTGCTTCTTTAATTCTACCATAGGAGGTCCCTTTTTTCTATTCTCTACTTTTTACGCAGCTGTGCAATTTTCAGGTCATCCCATTTATAAACTCTGTGCCTTGTTGAATATGCGCATAGATAGGCTTTTGCTTCGCCTAAGTCTATTGTAAATTCTTCTGTAATTGGGAGAGCCACAACACAATTATCCGAGGCACACATTTTTGAGTTTTGCATTTTGGAAAGCGTCAATAAAACTGTGATTTTATTGTCAAAAATGCGGTATTTGCAAGGCTTTCGGCGTAAAAAAAGACCCTGCCAGATTTCTCTTGCAAGGTCTAATTTTATATTTGGTTTTGCCTTTTGGTTACTGTTTGGCTTCGCCCTTTAACAATAATATTACTTTTCTCTGCTTTCCTTGATAGCAGCCTGCGCGGCAGCGAGGCGAGCTATCGGAACACGGAACGGTGAGCAGGAAACATAGTTGAGTCCGACTCTATGGCAGAACTCGATCGTCGGCGGGTTGCCGCCATGCTCGCCGCAGATACCGAGCTTGATATCGGGGCGTGTCGCACGGCCAAGCTCCGCAGCCATCTTGACGAGCTTGCCAACGCCTACCTGGTCGAGCTTTGCGAACGGATCCGACTCATAGATCTTGTGCTCATAGTAGCTGCCGAGGAACTTGCCGGCATCATCACGGCTAAATCCAAATGTCATCTGAGTAAGATCGTTAGTACCAAAGCTGAAGAACTCTGCTTCCTTAGCGATTTCATCAGCCGTAAGGGCAGCACGCGGGATCTCGATCATTGTGCCGACCTTGTAGTGCATATCAACGCCTGCATCAGCAATGATCTTATCAGCAGTTGCTGTAACATAATCCTTAACAAACTTGAGCTCCTTGATTTCGCCGACAAGCGGGATCATGATCTCAGGCACAATGTTGTACTCAGGATGCTCCTTGTTTACAGTGATAGCAGCATTGATAACAGCAGTAGTCTGCATCTCGGCAATTTCAGGATAAGTTACCGCGAGACGGCAGCCACGGTGACCCATCATCGGGTTAAACTCGTGCAGACCTGCGATAACAGCCTTAAGATCATCAACAGACATATTAAGCTCGCCTGCTATCTCAATAATATCCTCTTCCTTTGTGGGGAGGAACTCATGAAGCGGCGGGTCAAGGAAACGAACGGTCATAGGTCTGCCCTCGAGAACTCTGTACATAGCCTCGAAATCGCCCTGCTGATAAGGAAGGATCTTAGCAAGAGCGGCCTTTCTGCCCTCTACTGTATCAGCGACTATCATTTCACGGATAGCCTTGATCCTTTCGCCCTCGAAGAACATATGCTCTGTACGGCAAAGACCGATGCCCTCCGCGCCGAACTTGACAGCCTGTGCGGTATCTCTCGGTGTATCGGCGTTTGTTCTTACCTGGAGCTTTCTTGCGGCATCAGCCCAGCCCATGAGGACGTTAAAGTCACCTACAATAGCGGCGTCAACAGTAGCGATAGCCTCGCCGTAGATGTCGCCTGTGGTGCCGTCGAGTGAAATATAATCTCCCTCTGTAAACTCCCTGCCGCCAAGTGTGAATCTCTTGTTCTCCTCGTCGATCTTAATATCGCCGCAGCCTGATACACAGCAGGTACCCATACCACGGGCAACAACAGCAGCGTGAGATGTCATACCGCCGCGAACTGTAAGGATACCCTGCGCGGAAGCCATGCCCTCGATGTCCTCAGGAGATGTTTCCAAACGAACAAGTACGACCTTCTCGCCCTTAGCTGCCCAAGCCTTAGCATCATCAGCGGAGAATACGATCTTACCGCAGGCAGCACCCGGAGAGGCAGCGAGACCCTTGCCGATCGGCGTAGCAGCCTTTAATGCTTCTGCGTCGAACTGCGGGTGGAGAAGTGCGTCAAGAGAGTTAGGCTCAACACGGAGAACAGCCTCGTTCTCGTCGATCATGCCCTCCTTAACGAGGTCGACAGCGATCTTTAGCGCAGCGGCTGCCGTTCTCTTACCGTTTCTTGTCTGGAGCATATAGAGTTTGCCGTTCTCTATTGTGAACTCCATGTCCTGCATATCCTTGTAGTGGTTCTCAAGGTTTGTAGCGATAGTAACAAACTGGTTGTAAACATCAGGCATATCGTTTTCGAGCTGCTTTATGGGGCTCGGTGTACGGACACCGGCGACAACATCCTCGCCCTGTGCATTGATGAGATACTCACCGAAGAGAGCCTTTTCACCTGTTGCTGGGTTACGGGTAAACGCAACACCTGTTCCCGAATTTTCGTTCAGGTTACCGAATACCATCGGCTGAACGTTAACAGCGGTACCCCATGAATAAGGAATGTCGTTCATCTGGCGGTATACGTTTGCACGGGGGTTGTCCCATGAACGGAAAACAGCTTTGACTGCTTCCATCATCTGAACCTTAGGATCGGTCGGGAAGTCCTCGCCCTTCTGCTCTTTATAATATTCTTTGAAGAGAGCAACAAGCTTCTTCATATCCTCTGTATCAAGATCGATGTCATTCTTAACGCCCTTAGCTTCTTTGACCTCGTCTATGATGACCTCAAATTTCTTCTTTGAGATCTCCATAACAACATCAGAGAACATCTGGATAAAGCGGCGATACGAATCGTATACGAAACGTTCAAATTTAGGATCAGGGTTTCCCGCGATCATGCCGGCGGCGACCTCGTCGTTAAGACCAAGGTTGAGGATAGTATCCATCATACCGGGCATAGAAGCACGCGCACCGGAACGAACGGAAACGAGAAGAGGGTTGTTATTATCTCCGAATTTCTTGCCATTGATCTCCTCGATCTTTGCAAGAGCCTCGTAGATCTGCTCCTGAATGTCCTCAGCGATCTGTCTGCCGTCCTCATAGTAACGTGTGCAGGCCTCAGTTGAAACTGTAAAGCCCTGCGGTACGGGCATACCGAGTCTTGTCATTTCCGCGAGGTTCGCACCCTTACCGCCGAGAAGCTCTCTCATTGAGCCGTTGCCCTCGGAGAAAAGGTAAACATACTTTTTGCTCATTTAAAAATTACCTCCTGAATTTTGTGCTTGTGGCTTAATTCTTACAAATTTAATATAAATTGTTGTCAAAAACTAAGCCGTTATTGCTATTATAACAAATAAATTATGAAATTTCCATAATTTTATGCAATATTTTTTACTGATAATGGAAAATTTTTCATTGATATTTTGGATAATTTATATCAAAAAAGACAATATGACTATAAACGCACTTGAAAACAGTGATATATTTTGCGATAATCATTAAGTGAAGTAAAAGTTTTCGGTCAAGCCTTTTTCGATAGACTTGATCGAATGCCTTAATATTTTTATAAACAATATTTGTGGAGGTATACATAATGGACAGCAACACTTGCGCGCTTATCCTTGCGGGCGGCGAGGGCAAAAGAATGAAGTCAAACAAGCCAAAAGTCATGAGCGAGGTGCTTTTCAAGCCGATGCTCCAATGGGTAATAGACGCTGTACGAAACTCGGGCATCGAGGACATATGTATCGTAACGGGTCACAAGCATGAAATTGTCGAGGAATATATAAGCACACTCCCCTACCCTATTACCTCCGTGATCCAGACAGAGCGGCTCGGGACAGGTCATGCCGTTATGACCGCACGAGGATTCCTTACTGAACACAAAAACTCCAACGTACTTATCCTTAACGGCGACGCTCCGTTCATCGACAGCGAAACAATTTCTCGGTCAGAGGAATTTCACGCCGACGGAGGCTGTACAGTCATTTCGGCGGAGGTGGAGGATCCGTTCGGCTACGGAAGAATTATAAGAACGAGCGGATCTGCTGTTGAAGCAATAGTAGAGGAAAAGGAAGCGACCGACGCACAGCGTGCCGTAAAGGAGGTCAATTCCGGCGCCTATTGGTTCAGCGTTGAATGCCTTTTGACGGCTATCGATAAATTAGTTCCCAGCGATAAAACGGGAGAATACTATCTCACGGACACCGTAGAGCTTATCAAGACGACAGGAAAAAGGGTTTCCGCATTTAAGGCAAGCTCCTCCGATTCCGTACTCGGCGCAAACGACTGCGCGCAGCTCGCACAGCTCAATGAGATCGCACGGAACAGAGTTATTGAAAAGCACCTATCGAACGGAGTAAATATACCCTGCCGAGATGGTGTAATAATCGGCTGTTCCGTGCAGATCGAGCCCGGTGCGACAATATTGCCCGCGAGCGTTATAATCGGTGACACATCCGTTGGCGCGAATGAGGTCATAGGTCCCGCGGCATACCTCGGAAAGCAGTGAGCTAATGGATAAAATCAAGGAAAGCGACCTTTACGAGCCCGTGAGGGACTACCTTGACTCTCTCGGATATGATACAAAGGGCGAGGTTTTGTCGTGCGATATTGCCGCTGTCAAGGGTGATGAGCTTATAGTCGTGGAGTTGAAAAAAGGCTTTACAATGGAGCTTATTTATCAGGCGTTAAGGCGTCAGAGGACCGCTGACAGCGTGTATGTCGCCGTGCCTCTCCCAAAGCGCGGATACAAGGACGCCCACTATAACGATATGGTAAACCTGTGCAAAAGGCTTGAGCTTGGGCTGATACTCATAGGCTTTACGACAGGCGGGAAGCCCCAAATAGACGTAGCCGTAAACCCCACCCCTGCTGCGCCGGTGCGCCGCGACAAAAAGAAACGCATGGCGATCCTGACAGAACACAGCGGACGCACAGGGAGCGTCAATACCGGCGGCGTTACAAGGCGCAAAATCATCACAGTGTATAAGGAGCAGGCACTGTATGTCGCAAAAATACTCTCGGAAAACGGGGAGCTCTCCGCAAGACAGGTAAGAGAGCTTGGCGGCGGAGATAAGACAAGCTCTATCCTTAGAATGAACTACTATAAATGGTTCATGAAAACCGGTTCCGGCAAGGAACTTACATATCGCATAACGGAGGCGGGAGAGCAGGCTCTCGTTGAGCTTGGTGATCTGATCGATCGGCGCTAAAATAGGGTAGACTGAGGGACAGAGTGTCACTCAGTCTACCCTATTACAGTTTATCTGCTGAAAACTATCGACTTAGAGGCATCCATAGTAACGGTTATGCCATCCTTAAGCAGTGTTGTCGCGTTCTGCGCTCCAACGATAACAGGTATGCCGAGCGCAAGACAGGCAATAGCCGCGTGCGACGACGTGCCGTCCACTTCGGTGATAACACCCGACGCTTTTTTGATAAGCGGCAAGATCCTGTTAGAAGTCTTAGAAATGACTAAAATATCGCCGTCCCTGAACTTTTCCTTAGCCTCGTCCTCGGATCTGCATACACAGACAGAACTGCAAACAGTACCGCTTCCGACAATAGTAGTGCCTGTAACGAGGACATTACCGACAAGGTGTACCTTGAGCATATTTGTCGTACCTGATATGCCGAGAGGGATACCTGCCGTAATAACGGTCAGATCTCCGTTTTTGACCAGACCCTTGTTTTCGGCGACCTCGACAACATGATTGAAAAGATCATCTGTATTTTGCTTCTCGTCAACCATGATCGGAATTACGCCCCAACTCATATTCATCTGACGCCAAACCTTTTTATCGGTAGTACCTCCGATGATAGGACATTGCGGACGGAATCTCGATATCATGCGGGCAGTCTTACCTGACTTTGATACTGTCATAATGGCTGCCGCTCCAAGGTCATGTGCGGTCGTACAGGTAGCATGAGAGATTGCCGATGTAACGTCAGGTCTTTCGGGTATCTCCCTGTTCTCAAGTCTGCGGATATAGTTGATATTTTTCTCGGTTTTTTCCGCGATGAGAGCCATCGTGCTTACAGCCTCCACCGGATATTGACCGGCGGCTGTCTCACTTGAAAGCATGATCGCGCTGGTACCGTCATATACAGCATTGGCAACATCTGTAGTCTCCGCTCTGGTGGGACGTGGGTTCTTGACCATAGAATCAAGCATTTGAGTAGCGGTAATGACCTGCCTGCCCGCCTCATACGCCTTCTTTATAAGCCGCTTCTGGAGTATCGGTATATCCTCTAACGGTACTTCAACTCCCAGATCCCCCCTCGCGACCATAATGCCGTCGGAAACACGAAGTATCTCGTCTATATTGTTGATGCCGTCAAAATTTTCAATTTTGGAGATAATATTGATCGTCGAGCAGTGATTTTTTTCAAGCTCATTCTTCAGGTCATAAATATCCTGAGCACTTCTCGTGAATGACGCCGCGATATAGTCGAAGTCATTCTCTACTCCGAACTTTATATCGAGCTTGTCCTGCTCGCTCAGGAAAGGCAGAGATAGCGTTATCCCGGGAATATTGACGCCCTTGTGCGACGAAACCGTTCCGCCGTTAATGACAGTACATATAATATTTCCGTTCTGCTTGCTTGCGACCTTCATCTCGATCAAGCCGTCGTCAACAAGTATCCGTGATCCGACGTCCACATCGTTATAGAGCCCCTTATAGCTGACGGAACAGTGTTCGGAGTCGCCATCTATATCCTCGGTCGTTACGATAGTGAAGCTTTGTCCCGCCGTGAGAAGAACCTTTTTATCGTCCTTAAAGTTTCCGGTGCGTATCTCAGGTCCCTTCGTGTCGAGCAGCAGGGCTATGGGGAGATCGAGCTCCTCTCGGAGCCTTTTGACCATATTGACCCGCTCCTGATGTATCTCATGCGTCTGATGTGACATATTGATACGGGCTACGTCCATTCCGTTGATCATAAGCTCTCGCAGCACCTGCTCATTATCGGTAGCCGGTCCAAGCGTGCAGACGATCTTAGTTTTTCTCATATTATCTAACCCCTTTCACAATAACAGATTATAGTTTAGGATCCTATTATAATATTATGATACACTACCCTCAAAATTTTGACAAGTATTTCCTCAAAGTTTATTATGATTTATATATTATTCCGAGATACAAGCTCAATATCCGCCCATACCGATCCCTTATATGCGAAAAAGGGTTGATTTTGATACATCATGCACAATCAACGCAAATTCAATCTTGATATTTTTAGTCAGGTATGCTATAATGCTATAGTAGATTATAAAAATCAATAAGTATTTATATGTCTAAAAAAGGAGAATGGGAAATGGGCTATTGGATAAACGAATCGATATTCTATCACATATATCCTATCGGATTTTGTGATGCTCCGAGGATCAACGACGGTGTAACGGAATGCCGTCTTGACAAGGTACTCGACTGGATACCTCACCTCAAGAGTATGAATATAAACGCGATATACTTCGGGCCGGTGTTCATGTCAACTGTTCACGGCTATGATACCGACGATTATCGACAGATCGACAACCGTCTGGGTACTAACGAATCGTTCAAGAGGATCTGTGACGAGCTTCACAAAAACGGATTCAAGATAGTTCTCGACGGAGTATTCAATCACGTCGGCAGAAACTTCTGGGCATTCAAGGACGTCCGTGAAAAAGGAAGCTCCTCTCCGTACTGCGGGTGGTTCAACAACCTACACTTCGGCGGCGGAAGCCCCTATGGCGACCCCTTCTCATATGAGGGCTGGCAGGGACACTTCGATCTTGTTAAGCTGAATCTCAGAAACCCCGATGTCAAAAACTATCTTCTCGATTCCGTCGGAATGTGGATGGATGAATTTAAGATAGACGGTCTGCGCCTTGATGCGGCAGACTGTGTTGATCCTGATTTTTTCCGCGCACTGCGCCACTATACAAAGAGTAAGGACAGCAACTTCTGGCTTATGGGTGAGATAATACACGGAGATTATAATTATTGGGCAAATCCCGAAATGCTTGATTCCGTAACAAATTATGAATGCTACAAGGGCATATATTCCTCACATAATGACAAAAACTACTTTGAGATAGCGCACTCTCTCAACCGTCAATTCGCGAACGGCGGTATTTACAAGAATATATACACATATAACTTTGTTGACAACCACGACGTCAACCGCCTCGCAAGCACTGTCAGAAACTCCGCGAACCTCAGAAACGTCTATACGGTCCTATACTGTATGCCCGGCGTTCCCTCAATATACTATGGCAGTGAATGGGGGATCTTGGGCGAGAAATCTCCGACAGATCACGACTATCCTCTCCGTCCGGGGCTAAACCTTTCCGATATAGAGGAAAACGATCTTCTCATACATTTAAGAAAGCTCGGCAAGATAAGGACAAGCCTTGACGCTCTGAAATATGGCTCCTATGAAAATATGCAAATACGCAACGAGCAGCTCGTATTTAAGCGCAGGACTGACTCGCAATGTGTATATGTTGCTCTGAACCTTGCTGACAACGATATGAACATAGGATTCAATGCCGAGGGCGCATACCTTGTGGACAAGCTCAGCGGCAAAAGCTACAAGGTCAACGGAAACTATGTCGACATTGATATTCCGGCACATTCCTCAAGGGTACTCGTCACGTCCGACACACCCGAAGTATTAGAGGACGATGAACAAGACACCGCAAACAGCCCGGAACAGCCCGCAGCGGTCAAAACGGAGCACAAGATACCCGAATGGGGAACTCTCGGCAGGCACCGTCACTTCAAGGGCGGCGAGTACGAGGTCATAGCCCTCGCTAAGCAAAGCGAGACTATGCAGGATCTCGTCATCTACAGAGAGCTTTTCGGTGAGAACAAGGTCTGGGCGCGTCCGGCTACAATGTTCTATCAGAATGTAGAAGTCAACGGAAGGCTCGTACCGAGGTTTGAATATATCGGAGAGTAACGCTTCGCAAAATCATATTTGCGGGTAACATTCTCTTAGCAATCTGCCGATGCGGTACGATACCCGCTTATGCCGCAACTGAAAAGCTCACGACTGAACATAGTGTCAGTCGGGAGCTTTTATTTTTTATTCAGCGCTGCTGCTCTAAATATATTACTTTTTCTTTTTTCGGCGCTTTTGAGCGTTCTTAGCTGAATCTACGATAGCCTGCTGTGCCTTGTCCGCCTTGATCTGCTCGGCGCTCTTCTTGTCGTCGAGGTATCCGTCGGGAAGCCATTTTGTCATTCCCTTTTCGACACATTCATCATAATGCTCTAACCAGTAATCCTCCTGCTGTTTACAATATACACCCGCGACGCCAAGAATCAAAATAATTATATAAAGCACAAATGATATGACAGCGCCATAGTCTATGTATTCCAGCGGGAAAAATGCAAACAAATCAAAAATCAGGAACGCTGAACCAACCATAGCTATTATATTCTTTATGTGATGCTTTTTGTCAAAGCTCGCGGCAAAAAAACCTGCAATCGGAATTATAAGGAATCCGATAGAATACATCAGCCTTTGAAATGTACCCTCTGTTCTCTTGCTGAACGTAGCATCCGAGAGACTGTTGCCGAAAACAAGCTGGAAACCCGTGTCGCTTATCGTAGCAGACGGTGCAAGTGTTCCCGTAGCCGAATATATTTTTTCAAGAAGATTATTATAGCTTTCCCTTGTGTATTTGGTGTAATCAAGTCCCGCTGCCTCGTCGATAAGCTTCAGAAGCCTATCCGTCTCACATTTTTGACCTATTATATTATCCTCGGCAAGGCTCTTGGGGTAAATGATCTTGCTTTTCTCAAGTCCCTTGTTTTCTTCGACCTCCTTCTTATCCGCCAATACAAGATCCTTTTGTGCCTTTTCAAGCTCGTCATAAGCCTTGTCGATATCCTTCTGGCAGCTCTTTATCTCGTCGTCGGTATTCAATGTGCGTTCAAAATTGAATGTAGTGAACGGCATTGTAAGACATACGATGCAAGCCGAATAAAGCAGACACAATGCAATGCGGATTTTATCTGAACGAGGCTTTTTCCTTCTTTTAGGCACACCGTATACAACAGTATTTTTTGTAATTTTCTTTCGTTTTTTCGAGTCTGTTGTTTGTTTTTGCTTTTCAACGCTGTTTAACTTATTCTTATCTTCTTCTGAAATTTTCTTTGCCAAACTGAAATCCTCCCTATTAAAAAATAATAAGACCGCCGACCGCTTTGTCTCCGCGAATCGGCGGTTTTATTTATTTACTATAAGCCTTTAAGAGTATACTAACATAAGCTCAGCTATCCGAAAGGACGTATGTTAAAATAACGTCAGTACACTCAGAATCAAATCTGTGTAAACTTTTCTTTATAGTTCTCTATCGTCTGACCGATAATTTCGACAGCGTACTCTCTGCCCTTGACCTCGTCAACAACGGTCTCCTTGTTCTCAAGAGATTTATAGACCGAGAAGAAGTGTGTCATCTCGTCAAAAATATGGCTCGGCAATTCAGAAATATCCTTATACTCGTTATATGTAGGATCACTGAACGGAATAGCAATTATCTTCTCATCATTATGACCGTTATCAAGCATGGTGATAACACCTATCGGATAACAGCGTATAAGCGTCATGGGATATATCTGCTCCGAGCAAAGTACGAGGACATCGAGAGGGTCGAGATCATCAGCATACGTTTTCGGAATAAAGCCATAGTTGGCGGGATAATGCGTAGACGTATGAAGAATGCGGTCAAGCTTCAGTACACCTGTCTGCTTATCAAGCTCATACTTTGCCTTGCTGCCCTTGGGGATCTCGACAACGACCATAAAATCCTCAGGTGTGATTCTCGAAGAATCAATATCATGCCAAATATTCATAAGTATAATTCACTCCATCCTAATAATTCTCGTAGTCTCTGTTTAGAATTATAACATATTTGCCGATAACTTTCCACAAAAAAAGCAAAAAAGTTGCGATAAAAATTTATTTTTTGTGAAAACTAAAATATTTATCCGAAAAATTCTTATTTCTTCTGTTTCCCCTATAAAATACAGCGTATAATAATATATCATATATTTGAAAGGATATTTAAAAATGAAAAATTTTAACAAAAAAATTTTATCGTGCTTATTACCTCTTATTGCGATATTTATAATATTGACTGCCTGTGCGCAAGACGGAAATGAAAACCGCCCGGCCACGGATATATCGAATGATACCGCCTCCTCAAGTATAAGCGGAGAAGCAGCAATAAATCCTCTTACAGGTCTTGAAATAAACGAGGATAAAGTAAATTCTCGTCCCGTTGCAGTTATGATAAACAACATTCACATGGCACAGCCTCTCCTCGGCGTTTCAAAAGCGGACATACTCTATGAATGCCTTGTCGAGGGCGGCATCACCCGTATCGAGGCAATATACAAGGATATTTCCTCAGTGGGTTCTATCGGCAGCATACGCAGTGCACGACCTCCCTTTATAACACTTGCACAAGGTCTTGACGCTATATATGTTTGCTGTGGGACAAGCACTCAGGCGGAGGATCTTCTCTCTCAAAACGTCGTAGACTACTTTAACCTTCAATACTTTACTGATATGTCATTTCGGGACGAATCCCGTCTTGAAAGTCTCGGATTTGAGCATAGCCTGCTTTCAAGCGGCAAGCTAATAACTGAAGGTATACAGAACGAGGGCTTGCGAACCGAGACGAAGCTCTTATACAATCAAAAATTCTCCACTGACTCTCAAGTCGCTCTCGGAGAATCGGCTCAAAATATCAGCGTCAATTTTTCAGGCTATAAATCAACAGAATTTTTATATGATCCAGACAACAACACTTATCTTGTTTACCAATATAACGAGCCGATGCTCGACAGCACATACAATGTACAAAATACCGCTGACAATGTCATCATACTACACATTGAAGCAACCGAAATCGACGACGAGGGGCATATCATGCTTGGGCTTGTCGGAAGCGGCAACGGATATTACGCAAACGGCGGCAAATATATCCCGATAACATGGTTGAAGGAATCTGACGACTCTCCTATCAAATATTATACTGAAGATGGCAGCGAACTGGTCATGGCAATCGGCAGGCAATATATATGCTGCATACCTCTTTCACAAAGTGTGACATTTAAATGAAAAATCAAACCCCAAACGCAAAAATATTTGTTCGGGGTTTGATTTCTTATTATTCTATTAGCGAATTTTTAAATTTATCAGCGTGCGTAAACGGAATATACGCCTTACCCGCCGAGGAAACAAAAACAAGGCTGCCGCTTTCGAGATAGAATCTTATATTGTCGTACTCATCCTCCGAGAGCTCTATACCTGCCTCGGAATAAGCATCTGAAACTGATTTTTTAATATTGTTTTCGTCACCCGAAAGTATATCTCCGAGCATCAACTCATCACCTGTTTTAATATTCACCGTATGATATTCAACCGATGAAAAAGCATTTGGGGAAGATACATTTAAGGCTGATACATAAGAAATAATATTATTGTCGTTATATGTGACCTTAATTAAAATATTCACTTCGATTTTCTTTCCGTATTCGGAAACATAATCGTACAGCTCCTCGACCGTATCCGCACCGTATTCTGACGGTCGTAGCTCAAAATATTTGCTAAGTATTTTTTCAATATCAGAATTTATTTTTGATAGAGCGGGATAGCTGTCGTTCTCGCTCAGCTTAAACCAGTTTGCAGTGCTTTCAAAAATCACGCTGCCCTTATGCGTTTGCGCATTTTTATCAGAGTATGTCTTTAGTGCGACGGTATAAGCAGCTTGACTATCAGTTATTTGTTCCTTTGACTCGGAGCTATTTTCTCCGTCCTCACTTTCACTCGATAAGGCTGACTCCGAATTTGAAGCCGTAAGCTGTTCCATATACTCCTTTATTTTGCTGCTTTCGGTCTTCTCAAATCCCTTCTCCAATATGGAAATAGCTTTCTCGGTATCGGTACACGATTCAGCGGCAAGAATATATGTCTCGACCGACTCGGGATCTATCTCAAGCGCATCCAGAAAATTTGCAAGCGCAAGCGCATTTTCCCTATTATTAAGAGCCTCCTTTCCGGATACTATAAGGTTGTCAAACCTTTCTGATAAATCGACCTTTTCAAGCTCACTCAGCTTCGTCTTAATATTGTCGCTTCCTGTTTCATTATATCCGGTTACCAACGCTTTACGGGCTTTGTCCGCTTCATTAACGCCTGCATAAGAATTTGCCAAGCCGATGTAAAGCTCCTCATCAGCAGGATCTATTTTAATTGCCTGCTCAAACAGTTCGATAGCTTCTCCGAAATCCTCAGATTTAAGCTTCTCCTTTGCAAGTGATGCAATATCGGGCTTTGTCGCGGTATCGAGCATAGCCCGTGAATCAACAAACGGAATAGTTGAAACAAGCGCAACGATAATCAAAGCCGCACAAGCAATAAAAATAGCCTTTGAAGCTCCAACAAAGCCCACCGAAGAACATTTTTGATTTATTTCGAGATGAGCGGCACTGTATATATTATGTTCTTTATGTTTTCGCCTAAAAAATTTCATAGCGTACTTCCTCCGAATATTCACCTTTGAGCAAAGAAGGATTATATCAGCAAGCCGCCATAAGGCATTTTACTTCAGTATCATTCAACGTGGCAAGCTCAGCGTAAGCTGCGCGAGTAATTAGAAAGGACCCGATCCACTGACGATTACGATAATGGCATCCATTTTGCCTAAGTTAATATCGAACTTTGCAAAAGAAATAAATAAGATTCTTATTGCAGAGATAAGTATGTGGTATCACTATCCTCCTCAAGCTGCAATACAAACTTATCCGTTTTAGAGTAAGGGAGCGGAATCTCCACATAATCCCAGTCTTTTTTCTTTATATAAAACACCAGTCTGTCACTTGCAAGGAAAAACTGTGCGTTCGATATCATAGTATCATCGACAGAAACACTGTTCATTATCGCCTGTGACTTGATGAGACTCATGACGTTACCACTGTCTGTTATAATATCGCTCAGATTATACTCATCGCCTGTTTTCAGGTCTATAGTATGAGTTTCAACGGTTTCCTGATAGTTTGTTGACAACGGGGCTGCATAATACTTATATATAACAAAGGATAAGATACCGTTTTTGTTATATGTGACCGTAACTCTGCAATGTGATACCGCCGCGACATTTCTTGAGCTTTTTACTATGTTATAAAGCTCCTCTTCGTCCTTTACACCAAAGAGCGTCTTGTCAAATTCATAATAGCACTTGAGCGTTTCCTGAACCAGTTGGTTAGCGTAATCTATTCCCGGAAGATCTCTGTCTTCGTTATTAAATTCCACCCAACGGGCATCACTTTTGAAAATATTTAATTCCTTGTGGTCAACTGTTTTTTCGTCAATTTTGGTTTCAAACTCAACAGGCAGCTTTTCGATCCTCTCGCGTTCCTCACGCTCTTTTTCTTCCTTTTCCTTTTTCTCCTGTTCTGCCTTTTTGCGCTCCTCCTCCAGACGCTTTTCCTCTTCTTCCCTTTCTTTAGCGATGATGGCGTTTATCTCTGTGATTTTTGAGCTTATCTGCTCATCGTTTACTGTTTTCAGACTGTTTTGCAGGCACTCTATTGCCTTATCGTACTCCTTCATTGCTGCATAAGCGTCTGCGGCAAGTATATACGGCTCGGCAATATCCGGCTTTGCCTCTATCGCCGAAGTGAACTTAGTTATCGCGAGGTTGTAATCCCTGTTTTTTACAGCGCCGTTGCCCTCGCTCACGAGGCTGTTATATATTTTGTCTGTTCTCACTTTTTCGCTAAGGGCGTCAAGTTTAGCTTTGATCGTTGTGCTTCCGGTTTCTCTAAAACCGCTCTCAAGTGCAGTTACTGCTTCCTCCTCGCGATCTGCGGCAATATATGCGTCGGCAAGGAGCATATATGCACTAACATCGGCAGTATTGAGCTTCAGACACTCCGAAAGATCATCTATCGCCCCATAATAATCCTCTGCACTGTATTTCTGCTGTGCGGAGGAATATAACTCCTCTGCAGTCGGACCGCTGTTTTTTATTATTAAAGCAGTTACCGATATTCCGACAGTCAGTAAAACTGCGACGGCAACAATAATGACCGCAGCCCTGATACCTTTTGAAATACCATTATGTTTTTTTGTGTCTAAAGTAATACCATCAAATGCATCATTCTGTGAGGCTATCGCCTTCTCAGCTTTTATTGACCCTACCTCTCTTGTCTTTGACTCGATATCGGAGATAGAATTCACGACCTTTGTTTCCGAGTTCCTCGCAGACCTTTGGGCAAGCCTTACGTTTGGTGCTTTTTTGACGCTTTTCATCGGAGAAAACGACGATATATCGACATATTCCTCATGCAGATTGGGGTTGACCGACTGAACGGGTATCTCCTCCAAAGGACTGTCCTGTGAAGCGGAATCTCCGACCTCAGACGCCTGAATATCAACACTTTCTTGAACTTTGGTGCTTTCGCCGTCATATTGGGGAGATGTCGCGCCTTTTTTTCCAGTTTCTTCGTCAATTTTCGCACCGCAGATAACACAAAAGTCATCATCATTTGCCGCAAGACTTCCGCAGCTTTTGCAAAACCTCATTACAGTATTCCTCCCGGAGCTTCAGCCCTCACACAAATTCTTTTTTCTTATGTACTCTATTTATGATACTTTCCATTGCAGTTTATCTGAAATGCTCTGTATATCTGCTCACAAAGAATAACCCTCGCAAGCTGATGCGGAAATGTCATTTTCGACATAGAAAGTTTCATGCAGGAAAGCCTTTTAACCTCGTCAGAAAGCCCCCATGAGCCGCCTATGATAAAAGCTATCTCGCTCACTCCCTGAAGTCCGTCGGAAGCTATTCTCTCGGCGAGCTGCTCGGAACTTATGAGCGTACCCTCGATACACAGAGAAAATACCTTTGCACCCTTAGGGATCCTTGAGATAATACGTTCTCCTTCTTTTTTCAGTGTATTATCAATATCAGACTGTGTTGGCTTGTCCGATATTTTTTCCTCGCTGACTTCAATCAGCCTGAAACGGCAGAACGCCCCGAGCCGCTTTACATATTCGGCACAGGCATCCCTAAAATACTTTTCCTTGAGATTTCCGACACATATAACGGCAACATTCATCATTTGACTATCACCTGTTAAAATATCATTGAGCCGCTGAGATTTTCACTAGGTGCGACCGCAAGCAGAAAATCTCTTTTTTCAACCATGCCGGCGCTTAACAGCGCACTCTGCGATGTTATGTAGGCAAGCTGAGGAATGTTATTATGCGCGCTAAGATGTGCAAGTATTATCCTTGTCGTTCCGTTTTTGACAAAATTCGACAATTCCCGGGCGCAGGAATCGTTAGAAAGATGTCCCGAATCCGATAGAACACGCCGTTTCAAAATATACGGATAATCCCCGTTTTGCAGCATATTGACATCATGGTTAGATTCTATCACAACCGTGTCGCAGCCCGACACTGCCGCTCTGACCTCGTCGGAAATATATCCGAGATCGGTTGCTACGGCAACTCTTCGTCCGTCGGAGGTCCGCACAGTGTATCCGCAGCTTTCCCGACAGTCATGCGAGGTGGGAAAGGCTTTTACTATCATGCCTGCCGCCTCACTGCCGTTAGGGTTAAGCGCTTCATACGGAAACTTATCGTTAAGCTCTCCCATGTCCTCAAGTGCCGAAAGTGTCCCCTCAGTCGCATAAACCTTTATGTTGTGTCTCGACGCAAGGACTCTCAAGCCCTTAATATGGTCTGAGTGTTCATGTGTCACAAAAATAGCCTTGACAGACGCAATGTCAAGGCCGTTGTTTTTAAGAGCATTCTCAATCTGTTTTGCGCTTCGACCTGCGTCAATAAGTATACCCTCTTCTTCATTGCCTATATAGCAGCTGTTACCGCTGCTCCCGCTGAAAAGCGGACACAATCGAGCCAAATCAAGCCCCCCAAAAATAAACTTATGCCGTTTGAGTATTAGTCTCGGTAGTATGGATCCTCTTTATATCAGCGCCAAGACTTCTAAACTTTTCGACAACGTCCTCATAGCCGCGCTCGATATACTGAATGTCCTCGATATTAGAGGTGCCGTTCGCGCTTAGTGCCGCTATAATCATTGCCGCACCCGCTCTGAGGTCGGTAGACTTCAATGGTGAGGCATTAAGCACATCAACGCCCTCTATAACCGCTGTCTTTTCGTTGACGGAGATTTTCGCACCCATCCTGCGAAGCTCGTCAACATATTTAAACCGATTATCCCAAACGCCCTCCTTAACTATGCTCGTGCCCTTTGCCTTTATGAGAACTGCCGCCATTTGCGGCTGCATATCTGTAGGGAAGCCAGGATGCGGCATTGTTATAATATTACAGTGGCGAAGCTCTCCTGTTCTTCTCACTCTAACCGCATCATCGTATTCCTCGACCTCAACACCCATTTCCCGCAGCTTTGCTGTTATGGACTCAAGGTGCTTTGTTATCACGTTCTTTATGAGAACGTCACCGCCTGCCGCAGCTACTGCCGCCATATATGTACCCGCTTCTATCTGGTCGGGAATTATAGAATATGCTGCTCCGTTAAGGCGGCTTACGCCCCTTATCTTGATAATATCAGTACCCGCACCGCGGATATCCGCACCCATAGAATTAAGGAAATTCGCAAGGTCAACTATATGAGGCTCCTTTGCGGCATTTTCTATTATGGTCCTCCCCTCAGCCTTCGCTGCGGCGAGCATAACATTCATGGTAGCCCCCACGGAAACTACGTCGAGATAAATATGACTCCCCAATAGTTTTTCTGATTTAACTCTTATCATTCCATTTGATACGTTATGGCTCGCACCGAGAGCTGCAAATCCCTTGAGGTGCTGGTCGATCGGACGAACCCCAAAGTCACAGCCGCCCGGAAGCGCTACCTCTGCTCTGTGGAACTTTCCGAGCAGCGCACCGAGAAGGTAATACGACGCACGCATATGTCGAACAAGCTCATATGACGCAACAGGTGTCTTTATACCCGACGGGTCGATTTGAAGCGTAGACTTATTCAATCTTTTAACGTCAGCGCCCATAGCTTCAAGAATACTTGCTATGAGCGTTACATCAGCAATATTTGGAACATTTTCAATTCGGCAGATGCCATCAGAGAGAACGACCGCAGGGATAATAGCAACAGCGGCATTCTTCGCTCCGCTGATAGATACCTCACCGCTTAACCTATTCCCGCCAGTCACCGCAAATTTTTCCAAACCAAAACACTCCCAAAAGTATCTGTTAAATATCGATAAATACAGACAATGATGAACCGAAAATATTAAAACATACTTGTCAAGAAACTAAAAAAGGTATTTCACAAAGCTTGTCGTGCTTATATGGTCACACGCTCAAGTTTCTAAAGTCTTACATTGATAATAATACAAACCGTCGCGGTTGTCAATGTTTATTAAACTATTGAAACTTATTGCAGCATAACGTCATTTTAATCATATAATTATTAAAATAAATTGTAAAAAACGCAAAAAATGCCGCAGTTTTCTAATTTTTTTCTTGAAAAATCATTCTGCGGCAGATTTATTTTTTATTCTTTTTTGCACTATAACGAACTATTATTATCTACGAGAAAAATATTCTGTTATTTTGCCCTATAAAATTCAAGAATACCACGGTACGTCATATACACATCAAGCTTTGAAACCACCTCAAACGGAGCGTGCATTGAAAGAACGGGAACACCCAGATCGACAACATCAACATTTAAATTAGCCACATACTTGGCAATCGTACCGCCGCCGCCGCCATCGACCTTGCCCAGCTCTCCCGACTGCCAGATAACACCCGCCTCATCAAATATTGAGCGAATATGCGCCATATATTCGGCAGTTGCCTCGCTTGTACCGCTTTTGCCGCCGCTTCCCGTATACTTTGTTATTACAGTGCCATTGTTTATGAAGCATGAGTTATTGGCTTCATATGCAGAAGCATATGTCGGGTCATATGCCGCATTGACATCTGCTGAAAGGCAGGTGCTCTGAGCGAGAACATGACGAAGCTCTACTCCGTCAGTCTCTGCCAGATCCGCAATAAAATCATACATATACAGTGACTTCATACCTGTATTGCCGTCGCTGCCTATTTCCTCTTTATCAGTAAGGACGGTGATAACAGTCTGCTCAGGTGTTTTAACATCAATAGCCGCCATTAACGCAGGATATGCGCATACCCTGTCGTCGTGACCGTAGCTGCCTATCATACTTTTGTCAAATCCAATATCGACAGCCTTGAATGCGGGAACCATCTCAAGGTCGGCAGAAAGAAAATCTGACTCCGTTATACCGTACTTCTCGTTGAGTATCGCAAGGACATTGAGCTTGACCTGTTCGCTCTCCGAGTCATTATTAAATGGTCTGCTGCCAACAAGGATATTGAGATCCTCGCCTGTAAAGCCCTTGACCATCGTCTTAGACATCTGTTCCGCGGCGAGATGCGGAAGCAAATCAGTAACACAAAAGCACGGTTCGCCGGGTTTTTCTCCGATATTTACAGTAACGGTGCTTCCGTCCTTGAGGGCGACAACTCCATGAAGTGCGAGAGGGATAGCCGTCCACTGATACTTCTTTATTCCGCCGTAATAATGCGTTTTAAAAAGCGCCATGTCGTTAGCCTCATAAAGCGGGTTCGGCTTCAGGTCTAACCGAGGAGAATCAATATGCGCTATACCGAGCCTGACTCCCCTTTTAACTCCTTTTTTGCCGATAACGGCGAGCATAACAGCTTTATTTCTGTTGTTTACAAATACCTTATCTCCCGCCTTATATCTTTCACCACAGGAATATTCTGTAAAGCCGTTCTTTTTTGCGATTTTTATCGCATAAGCGACAGCTTCTCTTTCTGTTTTTGCTCTGTCGAGGAACTCCTTATAATCCTCGCAGAACTCATCAGCTTTCGCTATCTCCTGCGCGTCCGCTCTCTTGACTCCGCTTTCCTTCTTAATAAGAAGTTTTTCCTTTAACTCCTTAGCTTCGTTTTTTTCATCCTTTTTTGACATTATATATCATCCCTTCAATTATTAAAGTATATCTCCTTATACTTATCTCTGTTAGCTTTAACACGTTCGAGATATTCATTCGTTTCCTTGAACGGTGTTGTATCAAGGGTTTTGCCATCCTTGGAATACTCGCTCTGTGTCAGCCATTCGTCAACGTTTCCAAGCCCCGCGTTATAAGCGCATATCGCGGTATCAAGGTCGTTGTCATATTTTTTAAGAAGCACCGAAAGGCACAGAGTGCCGTACTTAATATTTATATCAGGGTCAAAAAGCAGGTCTGCGTTGCTTATGTCATAGTCATCATCAGCATAGTATGTGTTCAGCCATTCAAACGTCGGCTGAGTTATCTGCATAAGTCCTCGCGCATCTGCGGCGGAAACAGCTTTCTCATTGAAACCGCTTTCGGTTTTAATAACTCCATATATCAATTCCATAGGAATATCATACTCTGCGGAAGCGGCAGAAACCTCATCCTCATATTCAATGGGGTAGGACGAATTTATGTATGTATCATATGCAGTCTTTATGCCTATTATAACCGCAGCAAAAACTATTGCCAAAAGAATTATTATAAGAATTACCTTAAAAGCCTTCTTCACAGGATCTACCTTTCTTCTCCTTAACAGAATAATCCGAGAGCTTGAGCAAATCAATCAGACTCTCTGTCTGAATTTCAAGGCGGCTTATCTCACCGCCGCCATCGAGAACATAGTCGGATCTTTCAATAAAAAATTCCTCGCTCAGTTGAGCCTTTATTCGCCGCATTGCCTGATTACGCGTTATATTATCCCGCAGGATTATTCGGGAAAGCCTGCACTCCTCCGGTGCGATAACCGATACTATGACGTCACACAGCTTATCACCGCCGCTCTCAAAAAGCTGCGGCGCATCAAATACAATCATATTATAGTCCGCGTTAAACGCTTCGTCAATCCTGCGCTCAGCAAGCTCAAGAATAAAAGGATGTGTGATCTTATTGAGCAGTTCGGTATTATCCCTTGAGGAAAATGCTTTAACGGCAAGGCATTTGCGATTCAGTGAACCATCTATGTTGATTATCTCGCTCCCGAAAGCATCCACAAGCATTTTAAGACAAGCTGTACCTGTACAGACAACCTCACGTGCTATCTGATCCGCATCTATGACTGCACAGCCGCAACGTCTCATAGTATCAGCGGCTGTACTTTTTCCCGCTCCCGTCTGTCCGGTCAGGCCTATCACTATTTTTTTCAAATTAAAACTCCTCCGATGCCTCCGTCACTACTATTTATAATTCTCAGAATTTATGAATATTACTTTCGGAATTATCCGGCTGTGAGCCTTGGTCATACTGTCCGCCATAATTGTTTCCCTGTCCATAGCCGGTATACTGCTCACCGGGAGTGTTTTGACCGTAGCCCGTGTACTGCTCGCCAACATTATAGCTGTTATTGTTTTCCTGATTATAGCCATATCCCATATCGTTTTGGTCATAGCCGGTATAGTATTCTGAACCGCTCGTCGGTTCGGCAACAATGTAGTTTTTCCTTCTCTGTATATCCTTAATGAATGATATGAGAAATACTACAAATGCCAGCAGCGCTATAACAGCTATTACGAGATATATCCATGGAAGCATACTGTTATCGTTTTCTATCTTATAGGGCATAACATATTCTTCGGCATCAGCTCTCAACAAACCGTTCTCGACCAGCGAGTCGAAGAATACCCGTCTTTCCTCAGTCGAAAGATGAGAGATCCTTCCCCTTATTTCAATAGAGATCGGAGCAGGATTGTAGCTTTCGCTATATGTATCCAGCAAGTTTTTCTGCTCCTTATCTCCTGTACAGAATATTATATACTTACCGTTTTCCATAGGTATGAGATAATAGTAATCCTGACTTCTTTCCTCGTACATAAACGCGCCAAGAGTATCGGTAATAGTCGCGTCAACCAATTTTCGACTCTCTATGTCCTCTACCGAAGCTTTGCTCAGATTCAACGGTTCACTGTTGTGCAATATTATTTCACTAGACGACATCGAAAAAAACAGAATCGATCCCAACAGAAAAACGACCATCAATGCTATCTTTCTAACGTTAGATAAACTGCTCATAAATAATTTCTCCTCATATAAATTTTCTTACAACACCCTCAACAGCATTGCTTCTTACATTATTCAGCCAACACAATACTTATAAGTAAATACCGATAAAACGCGGCTTTCATGCATCGTCGTCAAACGATATTTATGTGTTTCCTAAAGCTCTATTATCCTGAACGCTGCAGCTCTCAGTATCCTGTTATAAACGGCCAGTTCTATCCCCTCCGCGCTCGGACAGTGGGCATAAATCCTCTTGAATCCTCTCCTGTCTGCCTCACGCAGGGAAGTAAACAACCTATGGGCATGAGACGCGTAATCTGTCATGCCGCCCAAGGTTATACCGTTTTCCGCGAAAAAGCTTTTTTCCTCGTCATAACACAGTACTGCTGTTCTTTCGCCATCATGAGAACGAACATAGCTTAAAAATTCCTTCTGCGTGCCTTTCAGCAGAATGACCTCCGCTTTCGGGGAATAGTGCTTGTACTTCATACCGGGACTTGCCGCATTCATTCCGTCCTCAAGAGGCTTTAATACCGCAGGATGTGTTTTGACCTCTCCTATTTTTTCCCTGAGCTGTTCAAGCGTTATTCCTCCGGGTCTTAAAAGCGTCGGTGTTTCCTCCGCAAGAGTTATAACAGTTGACTCGACACCGACGTCACATTCCCCGCCATTTATTATCGCATCTATTCTGCCGTTCATATCATCATAAACATGGTTTGCCGTAGTTGGGCTGGGACTGCCGGATAGATTCGCACTCGGAGCCGCAAGCGGTGAGGAAGCGCTTATCAGCGCGCGGGCTATGGGATGTGACGGAAAGCGTATCGCGACTGTTGAAAGTCCCGCGCTGACCTCGTCAGGAATCAACTCAGACTTCGGCAGTACCATAGTGAGCGGTCCGGGCCAAAAGTTCTCCGCGAGCGTTCTTGCCTTTTGAGGGAAATCCGATACAAGCCTCTCTGCTTGAGCAACATCGGAAATATGTACTATCAGAGGATTATCCATAGGTCTGCCCTTAGCCTTAAAGATCTTAGCCACAGCCTCGCCGTTGAGAGCGTCCGCCGCAAGTCCGTAAACCGTCTCGGTCGGTATTGCGACAAGACCTCCGTTTTTTATTATCTCCGCAGCTTTATCAATATCACTTTCCGTTAAAAGAAGTGTTTTCAAGGCTTCACCTCATTTCATAATTAAGTTTATCATTATTTTCAAAAATAATCAATGATACATATCAAAATTCAAGTAAAAAATGATTAAATGCGACATTCGGCTTGCACCATCAGGCAGCTATTTGTTCAGATGTACGCTGAACATTTTCATATTTTACGATTTTTCTAAAAAGAATATCAAAGTTTTATCACTGCAGCGTACATATATTTTCGCTCAAAAACCGTTTATATCCTTCTTTTCGACAGGCTCATGTGCAAAATCAAGAGAGTCATACTCATACCCTTCATAAATATCAATATTTTTTTCGAGCGTAGGCGGCTTGTATTCTTCACCGTATATCGTCTCTTTTTTCTTTTCCAGTGTAAAGTCTATCGCATCCTTGTCATAGCCGGAATAATACTCAATTTCCTCTGTATGCCTTGAATTTATTCTTTCGGGAGCAAATTCGCTTTTTCTGAGATTATATCCCTGTGAAAGCGCGTCGCGATCCTTATCATAATCAGAATAAAACGTAAGCTCGACATCCCTCGGATTGTATTCGATCTCAGGCTTAAGCGGTTTTATCCTTCCGGTTTTCACACCGATAGAATATATGACATCCGTAACTATTTTTTTAAGGCATTTAAAAACCACAAAAAACAAAAAAAGTACACCTGCTATTGTCGCAATTATAACCTTATTTTTATCAACATAGGTATCATAAAGAGAGGTATCAATAACGTATTTTATAGTAACATCATCAAAGGAACTGCGGATATTGTTATTCTTAAGGGTATTATCCGCCAGCATTCCCATAGACAGTGCGATGCTGACCTGCTTTGTCATCGGCTTGACATATCCTTTGAAATAAAAGTCCTTTGTTGTACCGTTCAAAACGCCCTGCATAGCCCTGTCACATTTGCTTGATAAAGGAGTTCTGAAAAACAGTATTTTACCGCTGTCGGACTTCACAAGATAGTAATTCAAATCCCCAACGCCTGTCGCACTGATTATATTGTCAATTTTCCCCCATACCTGTTCTCCGTTCTTTATGCTGTCATAGTTAGCGGGAGTTATTTCAGGGCCGACATTTTCATTATCAAAAAGCATCATTTTCCCCGCAAAAATCAGCAGGTATATTGCATATATAAATGCTATTAGAGCAATAATTATCTTCGCAATTTCCCAGCCGGTTCCCTTAACTTCACTTTTAAACATTTTAAATTACTCCTGCCTATTCGGCATTTTTGAGCTGATCTGCTCTGTCAGCCGTTATAAGTGCGTCGATTATTTCGTCAATATTTCCGTTTAGAATATCATCTATTTTATAAAGTGTCAAGCCTATTCTGTGGTCTGTCACTCTGCCCTGCGGATAGTTATATGTGCGGATCCTTTCGCTTCTGTCTCCTGTTCCGACCTGCGAGCGGCGTTCTTCAGCGACTTCATTGTGCTGCTTTTCCTGCTCGATTTTTAACAGTCTTGATTTAAGTACCTTGAGAGCCTTATCCTTATTTTTATACTGACTTCTTTCGTCCTGACACTCAACGACCATTCCCGTCGGAATATGCGTTATCCTTATAGCGGAGGACGTCTTGTTGATATGCTGACCTCCTGCTCCGCTTGAACGGAAAGTATCTATCTGCAAATCATTGGGGTTTATATCGACCTCTACATCATCGGCCTCTGGAAGTACGGCAACTGTTACGGTAGAGGTATGGACCCGCCCCTGCGTTTCGGTTTCTGGTACACGCTGGACCCTATGAACTCCGCTCTCGTATTTAAGCCGAGAATAAGCTCCTTCGCCTGTTATCATAAAGCTTATCTCCTTATAACCTCCAAGCTCTGTTTCATTCATATTGATAATTTCCGTTTTATAGCCTCGTCTTACGGAGTACATACTGTACATACGGTATAGGACTCCCGCAAAAAGCGCCGCTTCCTCGCCTCCGGCACCGCCGCGGATCTCAACAATAACATTCCTGTCATCATTGGGATCCTTTGGCAAAAGCAGTATTTTAAGCTCCTCCGAAAGCGACTCAAGCCTTGCCCTCGCGTCGTCAAGCTCCTCCTCGACCATAGTTCGGAAATCCTTTTCAAGCCCGCCGCCCGCAAGCAGTTCTGATGCCTCTGCTTCGTCCTCATGAGCCTTTTTGTACTCACGGTATTTCAGAACTATCGGTTCAAGCGAACTGTATTCCTTCATGAGGTTAGTATAAAGCTCACTGTCATTGATGACCGACGGTTCGCAGATTTTCCGTGAAAGCTCCATGTATCTTAAATCGAGCGCATTGATTTTCTCAAACATAACTCTGCTTCCCTCCCTAAATTCAACCCTGTTCAGATTCGCTCTCTCTGAACAACTTCTTGATATTTTTCTCAGCCTTAACACGGGGGAGCATAATTTCGTGACCGCATTGCTCGCACTTTATTTTAAAATCCATACCTACTCTAAGCACGAGAAAACGCTTATTTCCGCACGGATGCTGTTTCTTCATTTCAAGTATATCTCCTACTCGAACGTCCATGACAAACCTCCCGAAAGTTTATGCGAGGACTTGAATACCCGCATGAAATATGATATAATTTATTTATTATTCGATAAAAGTACAAATAGATGTGCCCGTAGCTCAGTTGGATAGAGCGACAGACTCCGACTCTGTAGGCCGCAGGTTCGACTCCTGTCGGGCGCACCAGCAGCTATTCACTGCTACCATATTCGCACTCGCGTTTTTCGGGTGCGAATTTTTCTGCACTTTCGTTCAAGCGCAGCTTTAACGGTCCGCCAAATTTGCAAAACAATTTTGAGTGTTTAATTGAATATCTTACTCCCACTGAAATAACAGATCTTTCTCGCCGCCTCAGAGGCGGGTGTTACATCGTTCAGCAGTTATATATTTCATATTTTCGTCTCAGTGTCGCACCGTCAGTATTCCTCGCTGATAGGAGTTACTCTGCCCTTATCGCCTATATTTATATACTCAAGCGCTTCGCCGCAGCCTTTTACAACACAGAGCGACGGCTCGGCAGCAAGGCGGACATTTATATTGGTCGCTGCATGAATCAGCTCCGCTGTGCCGCGAAGCTGTGACGCCCCTCCTGTCAGAGCTATCCCGTCCGCGGCAATATCTCCCATGAGCTCCGGCGGCGTTTCCTCAAGTATATTCTGCACCTGCGTAATTATTTCTGCGGCTATATCCTCAAGGATCTCCGAAATCTCGTATGATGTTATGTCCGTCTGCATCGGCATACCTGTAACAGCGTTTCTGCCCTTAAGCCTAAAGCTCCTATTCTCGCCTACCTTTCCTACACATCCGACCGCAATTTTCGCATTCTCGGCAGTAGATTTTCCGATAAGAAGATTATGACGTTTTTTGACATATTTTATTATCTCATCATCCATAGCGTTTCCGGCAGTCTTTATACAACGCGAAACAGATATTCCCCCGAGCGAGAGGACCGCTACGTCAGTCGTGCCGCCTCCTATATCCACGACAAGAGAACCGTGCGGGCTGTTTATATCAACCCCCGCACCCATAGCGGCGGCCACCGGTTCTTCAACAAGGCATACACGTCGGATTCCCGCACTGCTTATCGCATTGACGACGGCGCGCTTCTCTACTTCGGTTATCTCACCCGGAACGCAGGCGACGACACGGGGCATTCCTATTCTGCTGTTTGAAACTTTTTTCAGGAAAATTTTTATCATGCTCTCAACCAGAGAAAAATCCGTTATCACTCCGCCTACGAGCGGATACATTGCACACAAGCGTTCGGATGTTCTTCCGAGCATTTTGTGCGCTTCCTCTCCGACAGCGATAATATCGTCGGTTATTTGGTCAAAGGTTATCACAGACGGCTCGTCGAGGACCACACCTTTATTTTGCAGAAAAATTCGCGTCCTTGAGGTTCCCAAATCTATTGCAATATCAATGCCCATGAAAACTCTCCTTTCGTATTTCTCATAACAATAGGTTATCTACTCCGATAAAAATTCTTTGAGTCCAGTGTATCTCTTTGTCTTTTTATTATTATTTACCATTGCTTCGATTGTCGATTGTGTGCCCACGAGGATCATCAGCTTTCTTGCACGTGTAACGGCAGTATACAAAAGATTACGATAATAAAGCTGTGGTGCGCCTCGGTACATCGGCATTATAACGGCTTCAAATTCATTGCCCTGACTCTTGTGAACCGTTGTCGCATATGCCAGCTCGAGATCATTTACGCTCTCCCTGTCATATGATACGAGTTTATCGTCAAACCGTACACTTACAGTTCCCGCTTTACTATTGACCTTAACTACCGTGCCTATATCCCCGTTAAAAACGCCCTCTCCGTCATCATCGCCTCGCGTCCAGAGCAAATCATAGTTGTTGCGTATTTGCATGACCTTATCTCCGTGTCTAAGGAAATATGTTCCTATATTCATGTCGAGATTGGTGCCTATCGGCGGATTTAAAACCGACTGAAGCCGTTTATTCAGTTCAACTACACCGAGCATACCCTTTCTTCCGGGGCATAAGACTTGAATATCCCTTATTGCGGAATATCCGTAGCTTTTAGGAAGCCTTTCACTGCACAGCCCTATTATCGTTTCCGCGATCTTATCGGCGGAGGAACATGGCAGGAAAAAGAAATCATTGTCATGACGGGCAAGCTCCGGCATCTCTCCTCTAACTATTTTATGTGCATTTGTGACGATTAAACTCTCCATCGACTGACGGAATATTTCTGTTAATGCGACAACGGGAACAGCTTTAGAAGCAATCAGATCACCCAAGACATTTCCAGCGCCGACACTCGGAAGCTGGTCGCTGTCGCCAACCATAATCAGGCGGCAGCCCATCGGGAGCGCACGAAGCACACTTTCAAACAGTTTAGAGTCAACCATCGACAGCTCGTCGAGAATTAGCGCGTCGCAGTCAAGCATATTATGCTCGTTGCGCTTAAAATACGGGCGGTCGTGCTTATCCCATTCAACCTCGAGCAGCCTGTGGATAGTCTTTGCTTCACAGCCTGTTACATCTGACATTCTCTGAGCCGCTCGTCCAGTCGGTGCGGCGCACTGCACCTTTATCCCGTTATCCTTTAAAAGAGCGATTATAGCATTGAGTGTAGTCGTCTTGCCCGTTCCGGGACCTCCGGTCAAAATCAGCAGTCCGCCCGATATAGCTTCAAGTATTGCCCTGCGCTGAAGCTCGGCATATTTTATGCCATTATACGCCTCAAATTCCTCGACAGCTGCTTCGATTCCGAATATCCTCTGAGGGGGAAACTGCTTCATCATCTTTATTCTTCCCGCAATATACGTTTCGCTCCGGTAAAAGTCAGGCAGAAATATAAATTCTCTCTCGCCCAAGGCTTCCTGAACAAGACTTCCGTCATCTATCATATTTTCAAGAGTATCATAGATCTTTTCAATGTCAGTTTTCAGAAATTTAGCGCAAACCTCCGCAAGCTTTTCTTTCGGCAGGCAGGTATGACCGTTATTGGAGTTGTATGTACTTACATGAACGATTCCCGCACGGATCCTGAACTCATCATCCTGCGGCATATTCAGTGACGCGGCGATCCTATCGGCGTGTTCAAAAGAAACTCCTATCTCATTACAGCACAAAACATAAGGGTTCGCCTCTATGGTATCAATACAGGCGGCGCCAAGCTCACGCCATATCCTCACACTTATCTCGGGAGGTATATTATATTTATCAAGAAAAGCTATGACCTCACGCATACCGAAGATTTTTTTAAGCTCTTCGCTTATTTTCATTGCCTTGTCGCGCGATATTCCCTTTATCTCGGTAAGCCTGAGCGGTTCATTCTCAATTATTTCAAGTGTATTCTCTCCGAACATCTCAACGAGCCTGCGTGCAGTAGCAGGACCTATACCCCTTACAGCCTTTGATGAAAGGTATTTCAGTATAGCCGCCGAACCTGTCGGCATAGAGCGCGTACACGACGAAACAGCGAATTGCTCTCCATAACTCTTATGTGTTTGCCAGCGTCCCCGAACGACAAGCTCCTCACCCACAGCGACCTCGGGCATTATCCCGACAGCCGCAGTTTCACCGTCCTCGCACTCAAGCGTCAGGACAGTGTAGCCGTTCTGTTCATTACGATAAATAATAGCCTCGACCGAGCCGCAAAGCTCCAGTAATTCATCGCTCATTCGGGTTATCCTTTCGAGAATCGTATTACTCCGCGGAAAATCTCTTCATAAGCTCACGGACGGTCACCTCATATCCGAGCAGCTCCGAATCGTATTCCTTTTGCTCCGTAAGCTCACCGCCTGTTATGAGAGAAATAACATAGCTGAGTATCGGCGGATTTTTCACAAGGAGCGGGCCTGTGAGGTGTGTTCCCATAATATTATTTATACGCACACCGTCAGTTTTTTCGCTGTTGTTATTTCCGAGCCCGTACTTTACGTTTAAAAACGGAGTAAAACTGCCTTTAATAAATCCGCACTTATTGATAAAACCTACGATCGGCTTATCGATAAAATCCGCCGTAAAAACCGCATCACCCGTGAGTCTTTTATCGCTGTCGGCAAGCGACCTTTCCTCGGGATTTGCTTCTATAAATGCCTTATAGCTTTCTCCGCCCTGATATGCGGAAAAATCCGCCAGCGCCATTCCTTCAAGCATTTTACCCTCACGGTCAAAAACATTATTGCCGAGCATTTCAAAGGAATTCCCCGTAAATAAAGCTGCCTTGCCGCTGTCGGCATAGTACTTGAGGTCGTCCTTGTATCGGATAAAATCAGAAAGGGCGACCATAAGGTTTCTCTCTGTACCCGCTCCGCAATATATAAAATCATATTTCGACAGAGAATAATCATCGCCGATGCTTACTCTATCAAGCTCTGCCTCAACACCCGCATCCTCAAGGTGGCGGCAAAGAACGGAAATATTCGCATATTCACCATAAAGATTCATCAAGTCATGATAAAGATGAAGTATTTTTATTTTCACGGCTGTTCCTCCTTAACAAGACTTAAAAATTTACCCTTATCCGAAAAGCAGGTTATGACGTAAATTTTTCTGTCGCTGCTCGTTCTGAGGTATTCCGACATTTCGGTTATATCCGATATAGCTTTTATTTTACTTTGGTCTATTCCGGTATAGGAGAATCTTGTCGCAAGGTCATTGACATATGTTCCCGAAAGGATTATCTCCCCTACGCTTTCATTCGCGAGAAGCTCAAAGTCAATATCCCAAAGCCATGAAACATCGCTAGTGAAATACTTGCGGCTTACGGCATCCACTATTATGACGACATCGCAGCACTCTTTATCATTAGCGGCAAGCGTCAGCGACTGGTCGTAGGAAACTGAGTTTTCATGCTTTGAGGTAAGAAGCGTTCCGTGACGTTCACCGAGAGAGAAAGATATGACCCGCCCGTTCCTGAGAACGTAATTGCTTATGCTTTTCGCTATTATATCCTCACTGATCCCAGAAAGAGAGCATACGGAGTATGCCGCAAGAATATTATATACATTATAAAGACTTTTCAGCGCAAGCTTTATCGTCTTATCATTATTGATCGTAATTTCGCCTGCGTCAAGATCGACTGACGTTGCAGTATATCTTGTATCATTACGTTTCAGCCCGCACCTCGGACAAAAGTATTTGCCTATATGGTTATAGTGATAATATTCATAGGAAAGGCGATTCTTGCAGTTCGGGCAAAACGCTCCGTCATTGTAACAGCTGTTGTTCTCCTCGTGAGATACAGAAAGCCTGTCCGCGCCAAAATATGTCACATCATCGCGCCCGTACCCGAAGCACGAAACAAGAGGATCGTCGGCGTTAAGAATAAGGTGTGTTCCCTCATGAATGCTGTTTTTAAGGCAATCATATACCCACTCAGGATGACCGTTTCGCGTAAGCTGATCACGATAAAGGTTTGTAATTACATAGTGAGTAGGAGAAAAATATTTGAATGTATGCTGGGCAAAGCGTTCATCGCTCTCAATCAAAAGAATGTCGCTCTTTACTCTGCCAAACATCGTAGAACCACATAGTATAAAGGTCGTAACACCCTCGATCTGGTTTGAGCCCTCCTTATTATAAGCAACCGTTTTACCGCCCTCACGGAGAATATGCGCTATCATTTCTACCGTTGAGGTTTTTCCGTTACTGCCTGTTACGGCAATAATATATTCAGGCAATTTTATCCTTTTAAGAATATTTTTATCAAGCCTGAGAGCAATTTTACCGGGGAGACTGCTCCCCTTTCCGATAAGCTTACCGATAAAATGAAGCAGCTTACAGATAAGTATCACAAAAAATACACGCATTATCTCACCCTCAATTATATTTTAACGTCATAGAAAATTTCACATTAAAGAATGCTTTCAATAAGAGATTTGTTCGGTCATGGGGCGTGAGTAATCACTGGCTACGGTAATAGTACCCGCCGTCTAAGCGGCAGGGAACACCTCCCCTATGTTATATTGTACCATAATCGAGCCGACACAAGCGGCTTATCCTCATCGCGAGGCTATTATATCATATTTTTCTGCAAATTGGTATAGAAAATGACCGAACAGGAAAAAATATAGACTCATATTGAGAACCTGCGATACAATGTTAAATGACCAAAAAACAATGACGGAGGCAACAATATAAGTCAAGTATATAATAGCACAAAAAACAGAAAAGGTAAACACTTAAATTATTAGTAAAGGCTGAAAATCGAAGCATTAAGTCAAGCAGAACTGACATAAAACAGAGATAGGAGAGAACCTCAGAACACTATCGTATAACGGTCCGTTCTCTTATCAACTTGTCAAAAAATAAATATCAGTAATCATGTTACTTTATTTTACGGACATTTTATATTGCGATTTACATAGCCCTGACCCTGTTGACATCTTCCTTGACAAAGCTGTGACAGTAATGATATAGTTGCATACAGAGATATTAACAGTTGGTGAATTTATGACTAAAAACGAATATATGCTGCGGCTTTTTAATGCTCTCGCACCTTTGCCGCAGATGGAACGAAATAAAATAATGTGCGATTATGAGGCGCATTTCACGGAAGAAATAAACGCGGGAAAAAACGAAGCTATGATAATATATGAACTCGGAAGCCCCGAAAGCGCGGCTGAATACTTTGTTAATATAGGTAAAGAGGATCATGGCTATAACGACAACTTCACGGTCGAGGCCTCGGTAATTAAAAATAACACAAACACAGCTCATTCATGGGAGGCTGTTATATGGGGGACTCTTTCTATTTTTATCGTGCCGATTTTGTTTGTGCTGATGATCGTGCTTTTCGCAATAGGTTCAGGACTGCTTACTGCGGGATTCGTCGGCGCTGCCGTTTGCTTTATCGCAAGTGATCTGAGCGTCGGCTTTATTTTACTTGGTATCGGCGGGCTTTTCCTTGCGATTTTCGGTATATTTATGAGTATTTTGGCGATTTATGACGGAAGCATACTTATGGGAAAATACTTTAAATATATCAGAAAAAGAATAAAATACGGAGGAAAAAATTTGTGAAAACATTAAGGGTGATCTCGGTAATTTGCTTTATTATATTCGCAGTATTGACCGCTATAGGAGTATACATCATTATCAATGACGCGATTTCTCTTTACAGTATAGCAGACAGTATACCTGACGGCTTTTTAAGGGACGTCTTACTTCATTTATTCGGGCTTTTTTGATTTTATATCAACGTTCAGACTGTGCCTTTGAATAAATGCATCCGCAGTAATTTTGCCTGTACAGACCATACTGCCGTGAAAGCTCTATTGAACGTTTATAGCCCTCGCGCTTTTTAAAGTCGGAAAAAAGATACGAAACGCCGTACCTCTCCGCAAGAGCCGCGCCGATAGAGTTTAGAGCCTCGGCGTTTTTCATGGGACTTATCGAGAGCGTAGTTGTAAAATAATCAAAGCCCCACTCCTTTGCAAGCTTTGCCGTATGCTCAAGTCTCAGGCGATAGCACTTCATACATCGCGCTCCCTGTTCGGGCTCGTTTTCCAGTCCCATTGTGATCTCATTAAAGACCTCGGGAGTATACTCCCCGTCGATTATTTCAACATCAATATTCATTTCGGAGACAAGCCTGTGAAGCTCGCTTATACGAAAGCTGTATTCGCTTTCGGGAGAAATATTCGGATTATAGTAATACAATGTAATATTGAAGTATTCATTAAGGTATTCAAGAACGTAACTGCTGCACGGCGCACAACAAGCATGAAGCAGGAGCGATGGTCTGATGCCTTTTTCTGTTATTGAGGCTATTATCCTGTCGAGTTCCTTTTGGTAGTTTCGTTTGATATTCAAAGCAAAAACCTCTTTTTATCTGTTTGCGGATGAATTATAGAGAAATATTCATTCAGTGTTACCTTAGTATTTTAAGGCGGATATTTATTGTTAAAGCACAGACAGGATATCCTCGGGCTTGTGAGCTATATACTCAGCTCCCGCATTCAAAAGCTCGCTTTCGAGGCGAAAACCCCAGCTTACGCCGCAGAAATCCATCCCTGCGTTCTTTGCCGTGAAAACGTCGACATCGCTGTCGCCTATATATAAGCATTCGCTTATGTCAAAGCCAAGCTCGGCTGTCATTGCAAAAAGCGCGTCAGGACAAGGCTTGCGTTCAAAGCGGTCGCTCTTGCCCCATGCCGCCGCAAACTTATGCGCGGGGAACAGCTTTTCTATGATGACTTTTGTAAAGACGTCGGGCTTGTTCGATATGACGGCATACTTCACGGAAAACTCGTCCAGTTTAGTGAGAAGGTCGGGTATACCTTCATAGGGAGCGGTTTTGTCAAGATTATGTTCGGTATAGTATTCGTTAAAATCGGCAAGAACCCTCGCCTTCTGTTCAGGAGACGCCGTACCAATCGGTATGGTCATAGCCCTATCGGCGAGTACAGATATACCGCTGCCTACCATGCGGCGGTATTTTTCGCGTTCGTGCGGCTCAAAGCCGTTTTTGATAAGCGCATGATTCATAGCCTCCGCAAGGTCAAAAAGCGAATTTACCAAGGTCCCGTCCAAATCAAATACACATAGTTTTTTCATAGCTGTCAGTCCTTTATTCTAATGCCAGCCTATATATTTTATATATATCGCTCGCATCAAGCCTTTTGAATCTTCCGCATGAGTTTGCTTTTTTAGCCATTTCTTCAAGTCGTGAACTGTCGATTCCTACTGCCGAAAGCCTTGTCGGAAGTCCGATGCATGTGTAGAAGTTCTCAAGACGTGATATACCCTCCATAATAGTTTCATAAACCATAGAGTTAGGAAACTCAACATCCATGACACGCTGTGCGAATTGAACGAAGCGTTCCTCATCCTCACGATAGACGTGCTTCATCCATGCGGGGAAGATTATTGAAAGTCCCGCACCGTGAGCGATGTCATAAACAGCCGAAAGCTCATGCTCGATCGCGTGAGAAGCCCAGTCTGTCTCTCTGCCCATGCCTATCAAGTCGTTATGTGCAAGGGTTCCCGCCCACATTATCTCGGCACGGGCGTTGTAATCATCGGGATTTTGCTTTACAAGTTTAGCGTTTGAGATTATCGCGCGCATAAGTCCCTCGCAAAGTCGGTCACTCACATCAACGTGTTCTGTTTTTGTGAAGTACCGCTCCATAATATGCGCGAGCATATCGGAAATACCGCAGGCTGTCTGATAGAACGGAAGTGAGTATGTCAGTTCGGGGTTCATTATTGCGAATTGAGGTCTGAGCTCGTTATGACTGTAATCACGCTTTAACAGTCCCTCTTCTTTTGTAATAACGAGGCTTGGACTTGATTCGCTGCCCGCCGCCGGGATAGTCAATACAACTCCGATAGGCAGGCAAGCTTGAAGCTCTGCCTTACCCTCAAAGAAGTCCCAAACATCACCATCGTACCGTACACCGGCAGAAACAGCTTTTGCGGTATCAATAACGCTTCCGCCGCCGACAGCGAGAATAAACCCTATGTTTTCACTTCTGCAAAGCTCGATGCCCTCATAGACCTTTCGCAGACGCGGATTTGGTATGATACCCGAAAGCTCGGAAAACTTTATACCGTTGTCGTTAAGCATTGAAACTATTTTATCGTAAAGACCGCTTTCCTTGATACTGCCGCCGCCGTAAACGAGAAGGACTCGCGAATTATATGGAGTCAGAAGCGATGCGAGCCGTTCCTCGGAATCCTTGCCGAAGATTATTTTTGTTTTATTTTGAAATACAAAGTCGTTCAATTTATTCATCCTCGTATAATTAAGATTTGCAGACGTTTTTAAGTGTGTCTGCTTAGTTCACTTGTAAAAATATCAGCAGGCTTTGGGATACCCGTGATACAATAACTGTAGGACAGCCGGGGAAGGTTCTTTTCATCCTTGTCGAGCCGCAATGCCGCTTCATAGAAGGTCCGTTCCCCCGAACCAAAAGTTAGCTGTAAACTCAATGGCTGTTTGCCGGATAAAAGACCGCCCTTTCCGCTCATGCTGTGTCATGCGCTTATAAAATATCGCCTGACGGTTTGGTAATCACCATACCTGTATCCGTCCCGCCTCCTTGTGCCATATCTTTTATCATATATCTATATGCTTACAGTCGTTTGGCACGATCAGACAAAATCTGACGGTGCGATCTAAGCGCGGCTTATAATCAGTGATTTCTTTATAATAATTATAATTTTACCATAATAAAAGCTTATTTCAAGTGAAAAAGCTAGAAAAAAATATTTCTGAAATCACCACATTTTGCGTTAATGTCACAAAACGCCTATGTGACAGAAATATTGTATCTTAAACAACATACTGTCATCGACGCCGCCTTTGCTTTTTAACATATTTGTTTATTACCGCTAAAGTAAATATATTCATCAATTCCTTACAGTAACAACGCCTCCTAAGGCAGTTCCTTTCACGCTGTCATAGGAGGCATTTCTTTCGATCGACCGTTTTTACCTTTCGGTTCTCAATGAAATATTATTTATAAGAAATAAGTTATTTTGTTATATCAGCAACTGCCCGCTTGATAGCATCGACCTTGTCAAGCTTTTCCCATGGCACGCCGAGATCCTCACGTCCCATATGCCCGTAAGCGGCAAGCTCACGATAAATCGGACGGCAAAGGTCGAGATCACGGATAATAGCGGCAGGACGCAGGTCAAATACCCTTTCGACAGCCCTCGAGAGTACATCGTTGGAGACTGTTCCCGTTCCAAACGTATCCACCATTACAGATACCGGCTTTGCGACGCCTATGGCATACGAGAGTTGAAGCTCACAGCGCCTTGCGAGTCCCGCCGCGACAATGTTTTTTGCCGCATATCTTGCGGCATATGCGGCGGAGCGGTCAACCTTTGTCGGATCTTTGCCCGAAAAAGCGCCGCCGCCGTGACGTGAGAAGCCGCCGTAGGTATCAACAATGATCTTTCTGCCTGTAAGACCGCTGTCGCCCACAGGACCGCCGATAACGAATCTGCCTGTCGGGTTTATGAGGATTTTCGTATCCATGAAAAGCTCAGCAGGAATAACAGGCTTAATGACGTGTTTTATGAGATCCTCACGAATAATATCAAGGGAAACGTTTTCATCATGTTGTGTTGAAATGAGAACGGTGTCTATCCTGACTATTTTGTCATCGTCGTACTCGACAGTGACCTGGGTTTTTCCGTCGGGACGGAGATAGGGAAGTCTGCCGTTCTTGCGGACATGGGCAAGACGCTTTGCTAACTTGTGAGCGAGTGAAATAGAAAGCGGCATGAGCTCTGGCGTTTCATCGCAGGCATAGCCGAACATGATGCCCTGATCTCCCGCGCCTATTTGATTGAGAGCGTCATTATCGCCGTCACGAAGCTCATAGGAGGCGTTGACGCCTTGTGCAATGTCGGGCGACTGCGAATCTATCGAGGTCAAGACAGCACAGGTGCTTCCGTTAAATCCGCTCTGCGAATTATTATAGCCAATACTGTTTATGACACCACGCGCGATTTGGCTTATATCGACATAGCAATTTGTCGATATTTCGCCCATAACATGAACCATTCCTGTTGTAGCAGTGACCTCACAGGCGACATGAGCGTTTGGATCCTTTTCAATTATCGCGTCGAGTACGGCGTCGGAAATCTGATCGCAAAGCTTGTCTGGATGTCCCTCTGTTACGGATTCTGATGTAAAGAAATGCTTTGCCATAATTCTAAGCTCCTTTATTTTAATATTGAGGATGTTGAGAGCGGCAAAAAACCGCTCGGTATCAACCGAACGGCTAAGTTTATGCTACTCATCTTTCGGCTTTACCGCAGGATTTGGCACCTTGCGAAATAAGCAGGTTGCCGGACTTCACAGGGCCTGTTCCCTCAGTCACTCTTGATAAGCTGGTAATTATTAAGTTATCGCACTTACTATATCACTATATTCAATTTTTGTCAATACAGGAATTTTTCATTTTCTATACCTGTAAAACGCCGGTAAATTCTATAACGCTAAGTCGTATAATAAAATGACCTAACAGGACAAAAAATACAGACTCATATTGAGAGCATGTGATACAATATTAAGTGACAAAAAACAATGACGGTATCTCAGATGTGATAGATGAGAGTCAAGCTTCAGATAACAGGGTCTAGAATGTAGAGCTAACAGATCGGTTCACCTATAAAGTCACCGATGCAGAGGGTAATAAGGTAGCTACTTCAGCCGGAGTTACGGATATAATAACTGAGTCTGAGGATAAAAAAACTTTATTATTTGATGTGTTTATTTTGTATTTGGTAAACAAATTATACCGCGAAAGGTGTATCCTCTCATTTTCGCCCTCTGCTGCTCAATAAACCTAATCCGCTTTTCGCTCTCTATAAAATGCACAACAAAACGACTGCAGTACTTAAAAAGAAGTAAGCAGTCGCTTTTTCATCGGCATTATTTTGTCGGGTTTTATATCGAATCCCAAACCTTGTAGTTGTGCTTCGTGCCCTTTTTTATGTCATACAGCGCGGCGTCAGCGTGCTTCAGACATTCCATGATAGCGTCGTGGCTGTATCGTTTTGCGGTTGATATTCCTATAGAACATGAGATCTTGTGAGCGTCGTCTATTTCAACATTGCGTTTGAGAGCTGCCGAAATGTCCTGTATGAAATATCCGTTTTCCTTGATTCCCTCGAATATTTTCTTAGATATTTCAACACCAAAGTCGGTCGAAAAATTCGGAAGAACAATGACAAATTCATCACCGCCGTATCGGACAATGTATCCTCTGTTATTTACTATTTGTGTGAATAAGCCGGAAATCTTTTTAAGCATCAGGTCGCCTATGTCATGTCCGAACGTATCGTTGCAATACTTAAAGTTGTCAAGGTCAATATAAAGTATGGTCGTTTCCTGGTTATCGTGGTGCTGGCTTGCGGAAAACTCCGACAGATCCTCGATCTTTTTCGCAAAGCCCTGACGATTGAGCAACCCTGTAAGGAGGTCGGTGACAGAGCTTTTCTGAAGCTTAGCATTCATTGCCTTTATTTCAATTTTAGCGTTGAGCCGTTCAATGGCGTCTATTATCTGTATACCGGCAAACTTGAATATTGTAAATTCGTTGTTGCTGAACAAGTTAATATTTGAAAGAAGATTTTCGTGCATATTTATAATAGCTATAAAAATCCCGCGAAGGATTTCATTATTATACATGGGGATACACATAAACGACACAATATTATTTTTACCGAAAATATTCAGTATTTGGTCGTAGTCATCAAAGGTTTTGTCAAAACGCGAGGTATAAAACTCCTTTCGGTATTCCTTGAAAAAGTCGATTATTGTTTCAATATAGCTGTCTTGAACGGTAAGATTCTTGCTGCAATAAGCTACCTTAGGAACATCCTTATCGACCTCAACGAACAGCACTCTGTCAATATTATAATTGTTTTGAATGACACTCATTGAATTTTGAATGAGATCCTTTTCGTTTGGATAGTCTTTATTTAAAAGATCCTGCCACGATATAAGGAAGTTTATGCCTTTATTTTTTTCTCGAAGCTCACGTTCTATCCTACTGCGTTTGGCGAGAGTTTCAAGCTGCTGTAATGTTACGTTTTCGAGCTTAAGCTCGATCCTATCATGCGGGAAAGGTCTGTTCTCGAGCTTTGCGCGGAGGATATCCGCTTTAAATTCATAGCCGTGGTCATTACAGTAGTCTAATGCGTCGTTCAAAATTTTGACTGCATCGTCATGCCTGCCTTGATCCTCATACAGGTCAGCCTGCGCCAAAGCAAATTGATAGTAAGCAAAAAAGAGATTTCCGGTTGAGTTTAAAAGATGGATCTTGGCTCGGTCAAAGTGCTTTTGCGCCGTTTCAATATCATCATCCTTTGCGAGAAGACCAGCAGTAAAGAAATAGAAAAACAAATCATCATCCCAAAGATAGAAGCTGCCTGTTTCGGGGATGTCAAGCATATGCGAAACGGAACGCTCCATTTTTCCGAAATACAAATGCGCGTTGTACTCTACTCCGAGATAACAATTGCAAAGAACGAGCAGACCGTAGATCTTCGCGAGATTACATATCCTGAGCTTGTGTTCACCGAGGGCGTCAAGTATGTCTATTACAACAGTCAACAGATTGCTCGCGGTATAGTATTCGTGCGCAAGTATTGCGTTTGTAGCCATATTATAGAGCGTTTCCGATATGACATCAGGCTTAACAAGGTCATAAAGGATCGAAAGCGCCTTGTTAAAATATTCGTTTGCAACGGCAAACTGTTCGCTGACGATGCGGTTATATCCGAGTCCATTATAGATATTCGCTTCTTCAAACTTGTTATTCTGTCCCTCAATGATCTCGAGAGTTTTCTTATAGAAATAATCAACAGATGAAAAGTATCCATAGGATGACGCCATCATTACGTTTTTTTGCCATGTCTTTATCATGAGGGCCTCATTGTTCATCATCTTTGCAAGAGTCATGCCATTTTTAAACGATTCAGCCTCCTCAAGACCCTTTTCTCCGTTAATAAAATATTTGATGTCGTTACAGGTTCCGAAAAGGTAGATGTACGCGAGATGATTATAGTATTTATATTTCATTGCTGTATGTGCAAAATCACTATCAACGATAAGGTTGACATCCCAGGAATATATATTTGTCCAGCCCTTGAGAAGAATGATGTAATCAAGCAGCTTGGCCTTAAACATATATTTCTCTTCATTAAGCTGTTCGGCAATATTGAAGCAGGTCTGAATGTGCTTGGCTACCTGATCTGTCTGAGCCGCCTTAAACTGTGTAAGAGCCGATAGGTATGTGCAGCTGAATTTTAAGTGAGTATTGGTTGATTTGTTTACAATCGAATTGATAATATCGCACAGCATAAGAGCCGTTGTGGTATTGTCAAGACATAAAGACACAAATATATATATCAGAAGATATGAAAGCTTATCCTTTAATGGAATTGTTATCTTTTCAACCTCAAACTTATTATGGATCTGTTCAAGATAGCAATTTGCTTGTTCAAGTGCGACACAAGCGGCCATATTTCCTATAAGCCGTAAATAAGTATTCAGTTCTTTCGGTTTAGGGTCAAAAATTTCATTTTTTTCGCTCTGAGATGATTGTCCGCTTTGCAGACTCCAGTCTATGACCATGTTGTTGCTTTCTATATGATCTATCATTTGTTCCCAAGAGCTCTTTTCGTATTCCGGGACATCATAGACCTCGTTATAATTTGCTAAAAGGGCAATATTACCGGGGGTACGTTTTAAGAACTCGTTAAGTAGATCTATTGTTGACTTTTCAGCAAAGTGCAGCTTGTTCAAAAAAAAGAACAGTGTGTGTTCGTTAGATACATACAGCAAAATATTGCAAACAGATTCTAAAAATTTTTGTGCTTCATAGCTTGATTCTATAAAAATAATATCCTCGTCCCTTTGACATACTCCTGTTTCAATATATGACTGTATGACCGGACGTGCCTGAAAATATACATTAGAAAACTCAAGAAATTCTTCGATAGGCATATCGCTGTAATAATTCTGATAGAGCTGCATTATCCATTCAAGGAACGGCTCAAAAACACTCTGCATATATTGGGCAGAAAATTCGTGATATAGAAAAATGGGGCAGTTTTCACGGCTTTCAAGTGATTCCTCCAGTTCCGCCTCTTTAATATCCAGCGTATTGTAATGCTTTACAAAAAGAACGTTATTATGGTTTTGTTCCAAATTATTAAGGATCGAATCGACAATTTTGCGAATATATATCTGTGTACATGATTCCATAAGGTTACCCTCCACAATATATTTATTAAGGAGACACTGATTGAATATGATACTTGAATTTCAGGTATTTATTTCAGTGATTTTATAAATTATAGCAAATTTTTAAGTGCATTTCAATAATTTTTAATATTCATTATTTAGAAAATTATAAATATTTACAATTTAATAACAATTTAGATACTAGTAAGTATGTATTTGTTCCTAGCGCAGCCGTCGTAAGACATCGGTTGACAGCCGTTCAAACCTTTAGTTCTGCGAGCGTGATATTAGAGAAAACAGGAAGGAGAAGTACATACGTCCGCAAAAAACAGTTCATCAAAATACACGTAAGAATTTAAGAAAACCATTATATCCCTATACCAATCGGGAAAAACCCACTTGCAGATTCGAAAAGAATACGGCGTATCATCATCGATGCTCTCAGATCGGGTAGGAAATATTTCTGGGTTCGCGGAGACGATAACACCGTCCTTTCTGCACAGCAAATCAAAGCACTCCGTAAACACAATGCGAAGTTGGAAGAAGAGGATCTCATTAAAAAGGCAATTGCAATCTTCACGCCACACTCAGACAGAAATTAGCCGCCATCGACGCCCTCTACCGCTACCTATTACAAGCATCTGCGGCGTTCACCCTCGCCTCGGCAGCAGGAGAATACGGAGATTCGGAAGCGAATTTTGGAGCTTTACACCGAATCGGATAAACGGCTCGGGGTCAAAAATATGAAGCTCTGTCTTGCACGGTAGTATTGCATTACCATCAGTGTATGCTGATGTACCGCCTGATGAAAGAAATGAAACTGCCAAAAATGAGCACGGCAAGCCGCCAAGAAAGATGTAGGTGTCTGCGAAAATCTTCTTGCTCAGAAATTCCATCAAAAAGCTCCTGATTTGGTGTGGGACTCTGACTTTACCCATGTAAAGATCCCGGGAAAGTTCTATTACGTCTGCGCGGTTGTAGGTCTATATGCCAGAAAGATCATTGCCTGTCGGATTTCCGCGAAGATCGACCGCTTCCTCGCCATCGATACCTTGCGGGACGCCGTCCGACTGCGGGCATATCCGAGGGCGTCCTGTTCCACACGGTTAGCGGATGCCAATTCACCTCCGCAAACTTCCGCAAAGTTATTGATGAACTTCACATGGTGTGATCCTTATCCGCAAAATGGCATCCGTATGACAATGCGGTCATGGAATGCTTTTTCAAGTATTTGAAAAAGGAAGAACTGAACCGCCGTTCTTTTCAGTCCGTCGATCAGCTCAAGCAAAGCCTCATTTCCTACATCTACGGCTTCTACAATTCCATCAGACCACATTCCCATAACCATGGCCTTACACCAAATCAGGCAGAATCCGCATTTTTTCATTAAATTTGCTTGTCCGCTTTATTGACTATAATACAAAAGGGTATGACGACACTAACCGCTTAGCGCCAGTCGCGTCGACGTCATTTCAATCCACATACCCTATAAAGGGTATGACATATGGTCACAATCAGCATTTACAAAATTCATAAAATATCAATCCACATACCCTATAAAGGGTATGACCCCGAATATGGGTAGATACGTACAGCCATGATCCATTTCAATCCACATACCCTATAAAGGGTATGACATAGACTCATTCACTGCCCCCGACCTGACGATAGGATTTCAATCCACATACCCTATAAAGGGTATGACGACGTCCTCGACCGCCCACAATCTCAGGCGAGTGATTTCAATCCACATACCCTATAAAGGGTATGACGCAAGCCTGAACTGAAAGGAAGATAAAACCCATCTATTTCAATCCACATACCCTATAAAGGGTATGACATACAAGCTGATAGACATATAATCACCTCAAGAAATATTTCAATCCACATACCCTATGAAGGGTATGACCTTACTAAAAATGCCGAGAATCAGCGTTTGCGTGATTTCAATCCACATACCCTATAAAGGGTATGACTCTGTGGATTTTTTCGTTGTATTTGTCTTGTTTTATTTCAATCCACATACCCTATAAAGGGTATGACAGGTCTATGACAATGCTAAAATCTGCGGCAAAGCATTTCAATCCACATACCCTATAAAGGGTATGACCGTGCCGCGCACTCATCGAAAATGACGGAAGATATACATTTCAATCCACATACCCTATAAAGGGTATGACTTACAAAATGCTTAAAATCAACACCAATAAGCTCATTTCAATCCACATACCCTATAAAGGGTATGACTCCTCTGTTTTCCGCCAAAATAGCGCATTTTATTCTATTTCAATCCACATACCCTATAAAGGGTATGACGCCGCCATAGCCTGCTTTTCGGTCGTATCGTTTTGGCATTTCAATCCACATACCCTATAAAGGGTATGACTGTATTGGCAAGACACGGTATTTGTAGTCCAACTATTTCAATCCACATACCCTATAAAGGGTATGACAGGTTGCGGACGATACCCTGAACCGCCTTTCTTGATTTCAATCCACATACCCTATAAAGGGTATGACAAAGACCACGACATTATCAACGACCATCAGCGGACAATTTCAATCCACATACCCTATAAAGGGTATGACTGTATTGGCAAGACACGGTATTTGTAGTCCAACTATTTCAATCCACATACCCTATAAAGGGTATGACAGGTTGCGGACGATACCCTGAACCGCCTTTCTTGATTTCAATCCACATACCCTATAAAGGGTATGACTTGGCGGCGATGGAAAAGTACGGCGTGAAATCCTTTATTTCAATCCACATACCCTATAAAGGGTATGACCGGTTTACTGTCAATGACTATCGTTCTTACTTCGATTTCAATCCACATACCCTATAAAGGGTATGACGTTCCTACCCCCGCCCCGGCAACTGCACCCGGCAATTTCAATCCACATACCCTATAAAGGGTATGACGTTGGTACACCAAAATTTTGGGCGGCGGTTTTCAATTTCAATCCACATACCCTATAAAGGGTATGACAGTATAATTTGATTAGTTTACTAAGATAATTAGTATTTCAATCCACATACCCTATAAAGGGTATGACCTTTTAAGCTTGACTATGATTATGCTAGAGCAGCTATTTCAATCCACATACCCTATAAAGGGTATGACGTGCCATAGTATCATAACATTTGGCTTTACGTTTGATTTCAATCCACATACCCTATAAAGGGTATGACCAAGATAAGTCTGCATAACCGCACACAAGCAAAAGATTTCAATCCACATACCCTATAAAGGGTATGACGCTTTGCCTGTGGTTTATCACTGCGAAGGATTACGATTTCAATCCACATACCCTATAAAGGGTATGACTTACTGCGGATCATCGGTATAGGCGATAAACTCTACATTTCAATCCACATACCCTATAAAGGGTATGACCTCATACCGGATATTTGCTATACGCGACGATAACATTTCAATCCACATACCCTATAAAGGGTATGACTGTATTGGCAAGACACGGTATTTGTAGTCCAACTATTTCAATCCACATACCCTATAAAGGGTATGACGGCGAGAATGTTACACAAATGGAGCTTGCACCCGAGGATTTCAATCCACATACCCTATAAAGGGTATGACTGTGTCTATGAGTGGGTAACTGGTAGGATAGAGCAATTTCAATCCACATACCCTATAAAGGGTATGACAAAGATCGTCTATGGTGATCCTCCGCATATGCCAGCATTTCAATCCACATACCCTATAAAGGGTATGACGCTGCGCCTTGTGTCTGCTGTTTGACATATCCGAGGGAATTTCAATCCACATACCCTATAAAGGGTATGACTACATAACACTGGAGGACCGGCTCAATACATAAATTTCAATCCACATACCCTATAAAGGGTATGACCCGACTTTTGACAGCACAACGTAGTTGTATTTTTTATTTCAATCCACATACCCTATAAAGGGTATGACTTACAGACAGGAAAGCCGACCGCAGTGTGTACATATTTCAATCCACATACCCTATAAAGGGTATGACCTTGAAAAAGCGGCGGGAAAAAGCATTGTAACACATATTTCAATCCACATACCCTATAAAGGGTATGACTCGTTAAATCCTGACTATGATGATATTTACCCGAGCATTTCAATCCACATACCCTATAAAGGGTATGACTGTTAAGGGCCCTACTGTTGACATTGCAATGGCAATTTCAATCCACATACCCTATAAAGGGTATGACCTTAATTTTCATCAACATCAATCCCGGTGATCTCTTTATTTCAATCCACATACCCTATAAAGGGTATGACCGTGGACTATATTTACTTAGGCAGCATCCTGCAAATTTCAATCCACATACCCTATAAAGGGTATGACGTTTTGCACAGGAAAAATTCAAAATACGTAATTTTATTTCAATCCACATACCCTATAAAGGGTATGACCTGTTGGCGGTTAGGCTGTTTGCTCGTCTGTTTCATTTCAATCCACATACCCTATAAAGGGTATGACTTAATGGGTCATACGGATTTTAGCGTGGACGTTATTTCAATCCACATACCCTATAAAGGGTATGACCTTGGGCAAGACGGTAACGTTTGCAAATATTCCGCATTTCAATCCACATACCCTATAAAGGGTATGACTGCTGATGTATTTCATCGACGGACGAGAATATTATTTCAATCCACATACCCTATAAAGGGTATGACCCTACAATTTTTGCTAATTGCGTTTGAGTTATAATTTCAATCCACATACCCTATAAAGGGTATGACGACCGAAAAAGTATATACGCATATAGAAATCAAGATTTCAATCCACATACCCTATAAAGGGTATGACGCTTTGCACAAATAAAAAATGTCGTAGGGAATTTATTTCAATCCACATACCCTATAAAGGGTATGACCTTTGATAGCGCCTCACTCAAAACCTTCATACAGGTATTTCAATCCACATACCCTATAAAGGGTATGACAGCTGCTTCTGCGCTAAAACCTACAAAGAGATTATATTTCAATCCACATACCCTATAAAGGGTATGACCAACAAGTAGATCAATAATATACTTAACATCGATATTTCAATCCACATACCCTATAAAGGGTATGACGCGGGGTGAAGTAGTGGCAGAAGAAAAACTGTTTATTTCAATCCACATACCCTATAAAGGGTATGACTTCAGCTTTCGGATATACCAATTGACGTCGTTAAATTTCAATCCACATACCCTATAAAGGGTATGACGCGTGGAAGCAGGTAGGATATAAAGGACTTTCTAATTTCAATCCACATACCCTATAAAGGGTATGACGTCTTTGTCCCAACTGTAATTACTGATTTCAGTCAATTTCAATCCACATACCCTATAAAGGGTATGACTGTGCTATACGGGGTTTAGGGTGTCCGAATTTTTAATTTCAATCCACATACCCTATAAAGGGTATGACAGCAAAAATACACAAATTATTGTTTAAACGCCTCAATTATATTGTAAAACTTAATAATTAAGGCTAAACAATCCCTTATATATTTGCGTTTAAAGAATAATAAACAAAATATCCGCATCAATATCAGGTGCGAATCCATCGGGATTTTTATGTCCACTATACATTCGCACACGATATAGGTGAACAACAGATCACATAAACGCGAATTTATTGTTATGCGCAAAACCGCAAAGACAGTTCAAGACTATGATCCATTTAGTAAATTCAAAGCGATATGTAAATCTTGACCTAAGCGCATGAAGCCCTTGCTTAAAAAACTAATGGTGCGGTAACGTCCAACGACAGATCAACTCCTATATGTTCAATCTTAGCTTTCATACGATCTCCAAAATAATAGAATCTGAGACTATCGCTTTCTGTGTCTATAAGATCGATTAGTTTGTTCTTGACTATAAGCCACTTAGCACAATCAATCTCACACTCAAAAACAGAGTTTTGAACCCTATGTCCGTAATTGACGCATTCCTTTGCTACCTTTCTCAGCCTTTTCTTACCTTGAGTGGTAGCAGTGTTTACATCATATGTAATAAGTACAAACATATAACCCTACTTCCACATAAACGGCGGATATGCATCGAGGTCTCCTCTTATAGTTCTCGCCAAGAGCAGCGCCTGAGCATACGGCACTACGCCCCATTCAAGCTTTTCTTTCAAGAACGGGTGTGTTATGGTTTCCAACTTGCGTTTTTGCCATTCCGAGAAGAACAGCCTTCGAGTATCATCGTCCATCACGACTGCTCCGCTTTCCATTTTTTTAAAGCCATTCGGAGAAACTATCTTTTTATTTATTAAGGACAGCACAAAACGGTCTGCATAAACACTTCTGAGTTCCTCCATTAAATCAAGAGCCAGGGATTTTCTGCCCGGTAAATCAGTGTGCATGAACCCTACATACGGGTCTAAGCCTACCGCCTCCAGAGCCGAAGCGCACATTGAAGCAAGTAATGAATACGAAAATGACAGCATGGCATTTACATTATCAAGCGGAGGGCGTTTATTCCTGATATTGAAGAAAAAATGCTCCTTTTGCTGCAAAATCAAGTCGTCAAACACAGAAAAATATCGCGACGCTGACTCTCCCTCGATCCCTCGGAGAATATCTATGCTTGTGCAGCTTTGAGCCATTGTTATCGAAGCTTTAATATCAGAAGATACTCGCTTCAGTTTTTCCGAGTCAAGTCTCAAAGGATAATCTCTCGCCGCACGTTCCAACACCCATCGTGAATTAAAAAGCTTTCCTACTATAAAGGATCTTGCGTATTCTAAGGACTCTGTTTCATTCTCGGAAATATGATATTGAGCTTTTCTCAGCAGTACATTGCCCCTTTGCTCTCCCGTAACTCTGGCAAGGAATTTTCCGCTCGGTTTCATGAAGCACAGTGATATATTGTCCTCTGCACATTTCCCCATCAGCGCTGGGCTCGCGCCTTTAAAACCGCAGGTAACGATCCCCTCAAGATTATGCAGAGGCACTCTCCCCGCAATTTTGTCATTCGTTAAAATAACAATATTCTCTCCTTCAAGAGAGAGATAGCAGTCTTGTGAGGTTATGTACAATGTATTCAACAGCCTCCTCAAGTCTATTCCTCCCCAAGCATATGGTCAATATAGCTTTTCGCGGATTTGAAGGTATTCATTCTCGGAAGACAAATATTATTCAGTGAACAGCCGTTGCAGGACTTCGCCCTTCTGACATTCGGCGTATATCTTCTGCTGTAATACCCGTGCATTTCCTCAAAATCCTTTTTGACCCGCTTACGGTATTCGTCGGTAAGCTCTATCCTTTCCCTCCTCCGAGTTTTTCCATAAAAGATGTACCCGTATTTTATATTACAGCACATCATTTCCTCAAGGCACATCGCCTCGGCTGTAAGCTGAAAAATATCCGGCTCTTTCAGCTCACCATGTTTATATTCAACAGGTTCAACCGAATATCTTCCCTCTCTACCGAAAATATCAACACCGTTTTTGTCGTCACGGACTAACTCAACTATATCGCACTCTCCGCTTACCCCCATTTCTCTCGAAAAGACAGGCATTCCCCTTGTTATGACAACATTACCGCGCTTCTCCACGAAATCCTTATCATGAGCCTTTTCGTGAAGAAGCTCACCCGAAACAGTAAGATAATTTTCCTCCCACTGTTGTTCAATATGTATCAAAGCCCACTGCCTGCGGCAAAACTCAAAATGCTGTATCCCCGAAAGCATCAGATATTCTTCTTCACTGTATGCCACTTATATTCCCTCATATATCTCAGGAACAAGTCCGTCAAGGTCGTTCGTTGAAATAACATAATCCTCGAAGGATCTCGGGCTTTTGACATCATCTTTCAATTTAATATTAAGTGTTCTCTGAACCTTTGCCGAGGAATACTGTCCCATTTCGCAATTATGCTTCCACCAGTAGACGTACTTGACCTCCATACTCCCCTCAGGTCTCGCGGATGAACAGTCATTTTCAAAAAGTGTTATCAAGGCTTGCTTTATTTTTTCCGCATCTTCATCAGAGAATCCGGTTTTTTCCGCAAGCTGATGATTGATACTTCCTCTGATAACATATAAGCCGAACTCAACGCGATTCTTGCTTCCCATGGTATCAGAAGACTTCTTTTCACTGTTATCACCGTTTACACTTTTTGTTATCTGCACAGTCGAAATATCGATCGGGCTTACGCTTTCAGCGGTTCTGATCGTCACAGGTCCTCTGACACCAATAGAAACGCTCTCAGATTCCTCCTGGTCGGATTTATTCTTTCTTGATTTACCATTTGAGAAAGCAAAAACCTGACCGAAGGCTCGTACGTCTATCCATGTCTTGCAGGCGACACTTGCATATTGCTCAGAATCCTTTTCTTTCTGCGCTTTTTTAATTTCAGGATTGTTTTCGGCTCTTTCACGAAGACTTTTAGCGCCGTCATCGGATCTGTCGGCTGACTGAACAAAAATCCTTTCGCCCATATCCTGCAGTCTGTTTCTGATTTTACGTTTAATACAGACGTCAGAGATCTCGCCGTATCCGTCATAATCCTCTCTTGGTCTGTTGCCGTTGAGCGGATCTCCGTTAGGATTCGCCTTGTTAACTACTACCAAAACCGCAAAATCAACCTTGTTAGTAAATGCTCCCATAATTATTGTTCCTCCATATTGTTATTTTTATTATTCTTTCTGAACTCAGCCATCTGGCTGTAGTATCCGAGTAAATAGTTTTCATTCAATGGTTCATTATTGAATGAATCCGTTTGGGCGAGCTTATCAAAGATCTCCTCCGTAAGCTGTTGATAATAATCCCTGCTTCCTTTGCTCAGCCTTGAAATATAGGATTGAAGACCACGTCTTATGGTCTCATACGTTCTCGCCGGCTTTTGAGCATAAGCACTCCAATACTTCATAGCGTTTGTTTCTCTCTCGCTGTTGCCGGACTTGAAGTTCACATAATCTTCCAGCTTATGCGCCACAGCGAGAAGTCTGCCAAACAGATAATCTCTGTCGGTGCTTTCCTTATTTAGTGCCATTTTAAAAACTTCCTTTCCATAATCGTATTGGCATTTTATAATAACCGCACACGTCCATGTTAAAATATTGTTCCAGTTATATCTGCTGAAACGCTGAGGATTGCCAGCGTTTCTGACAGCCGCTCTCATAATGTCTTTTGGAAATCGTTTTCCCTGAACGATACATGGCAGTATTCGGTCTATATTCCTCTTGATCATCTTGCCGTCAGCGGATACAAACGCGCCCTGCTGAGTCCCGTAAGCACACAACACAATTTCCCTCGGAGAAGGCGCGCCGACATAATAGTGTCCCTTATCCCCTTTTTTAACATAATGTTTCCATGAGCATTCTCTGTGCCATTTGTGCAGGTTCTCAAGCAGCCGTGAACCCTCCAGCTCTTGGTAATATGTTATCGCCAAGCGTCCCTTGATCGAACCGTCCGCTGTATCAACCGCCATTACTATCGCCCTTGTATTTACGCCTATTTCCTGCTTATATCCTGCAATATACTTATTAAGCTGTTTTGCAAAGCTCTCATCTGTATCAGACAAAACTTCGTCTTTATCATCCCGCCAACTGTCGATCATATCATCTGTGGATGATATGATCGGCGGCATTTCCTCTCCGCCTATCGACCAACAAACAATACATTCGCTGTCGTTTCTGTAGCCCTGCTTCGCGATAAGCCAGCGCAAAGCGTTATGCGCCTTTTGGGAGGTTTCATAGCCTATGCTTGCGGCGCTTTTCGCGTCAACGAATCTCCCTCTGTATGTGTAACCGGATGTATCGTTTGACGAAATGAGTTTCGCTCCATCGGCTGTACTTCGAATTTTTGCGGGAAGCTTATCGGTTGTCATGCAGCGCTCACCCGTTACATAATCAATATCGCAATCCTCAAAAGTTGTATTGTAATAATTTATAAAGTTATCCCAGATTTCTTTGTCAAGCCATGTCCTCGTTTCCTCGGGCTCCGTACTGTTTCCATTGACGATAAATCTCACAAATCCATCCTTACCGTCATATACGCCGACACTTATCAGGTCACGCATTACTGTTCCCTTGTCAAGATACACGCATATAGCCCTGACCTTTACAGGCGTGTCGGGCAGATCAGCCCATTTATGGAGATTTTCTATATATGCCTTATAATGGGCCTTATAGCTTTTTTCATCTTTTGAAACGTCATCATAATCTGCCGCTATGTAACTGAGCTTATCCGCCATAGGAAATGGAGAGATCCCACTGCTTCGTGACGCTGAATCCTCCGTTACCGGAACGATCGTTATCTGATCGTTTTTATCCACCTTATTCGCGCCGAGAAAATCCCCGTTTTCATTGAGAATGATTTCCGCTATGGCGTTCACTGTCAAATGTGACAACGGCAAAAGCAATATCGGATTTTTATTGGTCCCTCGGTTTATGCCGACCTCACCTATACAGTTGTCATACGTTTTGGCAAGTACCTCCATCCAGCTCATAAGTCAAAACACTCCCTCTCTTTCAAATTCGGAAGACCCTGAGAAGTTTTCACCGTAAACGAAGCTTTTCGTACTCCTCTTGCCTATCTCGCGGATTATCATATTCTCATCATCAGGGGAAATGAAGTTAATAACACCTTTTTTCATCACGGGTCTCCACAGGCGAACAGTCATTTTGCCCTTGTATTCTTCCTTGGTCTGCTCATCGGGATATGTTATCCCATGGAGCATAACTCCGAAAGCTCTTTCGGGAATATCCTCGTAACAGCTTCTGCCCTCATCAAAAACACATGGTTCAACGTAACCCTGACATTCACGGGTGCCGAGGAAAATATCCCGCCTCCCGCCGCGTTCTATCATTCTCTTGGCTATATCCCAGTGCTTGTTATCATTTCTGTCCTGTTCCAAATCCGGACGGTTCATATTCCATTCAAAATGCGCCCTGACGTAATACTCCACGTCACGGAGATATGTATAGATCGAAAGGTCGTTTTTCCCGTTATAATAATGAATAGGGCGTATGCCCTGCGACTGCGTCTGAACAGGCTTCATTATTTTCACCGAGTCTATGACCCAGATAATCGTGGGCTTCCAATATATAGCCTCTGTAATGCCTTTCAAGGCACTATATGTAGGCACCTCATATGAAAAACGCTCTCCTCCTATTTTTGTGAGAGGATCTGTAAACAGAGCATACTTTCCGTACACCTTGTACTCAATGCTGTTTCTTATCATATTCATCACTCCTTTTTAATATATAAGCTCTGATAATTCCGGCTTGATTCCGGATCCCTTATCGTAATAGCTTTCGCTTAAAATATACAATGAGCCATCAAACATTGACGCCTCAAAAGCATTTATATCACTGAGTTTTCTAAAGACCGATGAACTGCTCCTTATGTTTACCGTATAACGCTGCAGCCTTCTTAAAATGCTTCTCAGCTCGTTTAAGTCATCTGTTTCGCGTAATCGTTCTATCAGCCGCTCAGATCCCCCATAATATACAATAATGCCGATAGAACCACTATCGTCAATAGGCTTAAAATGCGATGCGGCTGTTTTAAAGGCTTGTGAAAGCAGATAGCCGTACTTTTGTCGGCTTTTCTTCTTATACTCTCTACATCCGATTTCATTGTCAGCCAAAAGACTATACATTGTAAGCTGTGAGTCAAGCTTTGGTAATGAAAAATCCATTTCATTGCGTCTGTCAAAGAAATACTGTTTGTAGTACATATCCATAGACTCAGGCATAAGCAAGTCGCCATGCGGCTTGTATAAAATCGTCTGCACCGCCTTTTGTGCTTTCCTTATATCCCCAAGTGATGAAATGTTTTCCTCGCTGTACCTGACAATATATGTTTTTCCCCGTTCACTGCTTTCACCGTTTCTGTTGCAGCGTCCTGCCGCCTGATCTATGCTGTCAAGACCACTGAGGGAGCGGACAACAGTTTCAAAGGATATATCAACTCCCGCCTCAATAAGCTGCGTACTGACACAAATAATTTTCTGCTTATCCTTAAGCTTTTGCTTTAAGTCCCGAATGGTATCGAGCCTGTGCTGCGCACACATAAAGGTCGTAAGCTGAACTATCTCAAAATCGGATGAAATTCTGTTTTTTAAACCGTCATAAAGCGCTTGAACGGCTGATTTTGTATTGAGGATAATAAGGCAATTATTTTTGGTCACATTTGAAACGATACCGGATAGCCCTTCCGTATCAACATATGATGCGGCATATTCTGTCAGAATGTCCGCACGCTTAAATTCACCGCTGTATTTTTCAGTATCAAAAATAATATCGCTGTTCCTTGAATACAGAAGCGGACGCGCGGTTTCCTCAAAAAGCGGTTGAGTTGCCGTACACATAACAACAGTCGTGCCGCAAACCGCATTTAAAAAGTTCATCATAGTATTAAAGGAATTTATATAGACAAGCGGTATCGATTGCGCTTCATCAATAATTATCACAGAGCTTTTCAATCGGTGTATACGGCGTATATCGGAAGTATCCCCGCCAAAAAGTACATTGAGGAAACGAACCATAGTAGTGAGAATTATCGGAGAGCTCCAGTCATCTGCCAGTACCTCATATTTTTTAAGACCTTCCGTATCTTCACCGTCAAAGAAAACATTTGAGTGGTGTTCCAAAATATGTTCATCATCGTCGAAAACTCTTTTTATTTCAGCGGCATTTTGCTCAAGTATAGACAGATACGGCGCAATGTAAATAATGTGCTGTTTTCCCGTCCTTATGGCAAGATTCAGCGCATAACGCATTGACGCGTATGTTTTCCCTCCGCCTGTCGGAATAGACAGCTTATATATGCCATCGCCATTCTTTAATGCAAATTCCTCACACTGCTCTGACATTTCCCGCCGCAGCTCATCTATTTTATTTCTTGGTTTCAGGCTGTTTAGCTCGTTTTCGAGCAAACTGAGGCATCTTTCAAAAAAGCTTCTCCGCTCCTCATCTGAGAACCTTGGCAGCTTGCTTCCGCTCATAAATTCCGCAGTATCACGCCTGTCCGCATCAATAAGCATTGAAAGAATAAGCCTTTCCAAACAAAAGTGCAAAAAGCATTTTTCTTCTGTTCCTTTTCTGTCCCCTGCTATATTTTTTGAAAGCTTTAGGATTTTCTCAAAAATTATTTTTATCTCTGATTCAGAGGCAGTAAAAAGCTCGGAAATATCGTTTTCTGAAAAAACATCCCTGCTGTTTTCTATTGCCTCATCATAAAATATATCTTTTTCGGGACATATTCTCTGAGTAAATTTATCCTCACCGATATACGTCAGGCAGTCGTTCAAGCCGTGATGTGAAAAAACCGCACAGGCAATAAGCTCCTTCGTAAGCTCGGAGATAATTGTTTTATCAGTTTGTAGATCCATCAAGTATTTAGCGCCCGCGCTTGAGTGATTTATATCACCTCTCCTGACCTTAGTATCTCCGCTGTGTGATGCGTTTATATAATCATCAAACGCCCTTGTATTTTTACCTATGTCGTGCAAAATACCCGCAAGCCTCATAGTATTCTCAAGACCAACAGAAGTTCCATTTTCAGCCGCGTACTTCGATGTATTTTCCAGGTGTTCCTTTACTGACTGGTGTTTGTTGTTATCGTTAATATGTGCGGAGATCATCTCATCAGTTCCTTTTATCAAATAAAATATCGTATGCTAAAATTAAAGCGCGGCTCTGACAAACTGTCAGATCGCAAAGCAATTTTGAAGACTTCAGCAGGTGATTGTATTCCCCGATGAAACGGCAAATGTTTCCCGCCGCCTAAGAGACGGGCGACACATTGCCGGAGTTATAATATGTATGAATATTTTAAAAACTCTTACAAGATATTATTTTAGCATATTTTGTTAAATGTGTAAATACAATTTGTAGATTTTACATATTTTTTGTTTATTTTTAAACGACTGATGCAAACTATTCCATTCTGATATTAAATTAAGACTGCCGTGTTAAGAAATATTTGTGTTTTTACAACCGCGTACTTTTTTTGCGGCTGTTGAGGACATATATCTTACGCAATGGTTCATTGAATAATCAAGGTAGGCAGAACGAATCTCTCTTATATTTCTCTGTCGTATCAGAACCACCTCGCCCGTTGAAAGTTCGAACTGATTGGTCGCCTGAACGATATAATCCATATTGACAATGTAGCTTTGGTGGCTGCGCAAAAATCTCTTGTCATTAAGCTCAACTTCTATTTCACTCAGCTTCTTGTATATAACATAAACATCACCGTTGCTGCGGTGGAGAATACATTTTGAATTGCTGCTTTCAATATATGTTATTTCGTCATACGGCACTGTAATAAAGCTGTTGCGCCGACGAATAAGATATGTTTCGACATTGATATTACGGATCGCTCTCTCCATTGACAGACACAACTTTTCGTAATCGATCGGCTTAAGAATATAACCGACCGCGTTTACATCGTAGCTTTCCACAGCATATTCAGAGTTTTCGGATAAAAAAATTATCTCTCCGTTATAATTGATCTTGCGAAGAATTTTGGCAGTGTCAATACCGAGCATTCCATCCATTATCATATTAAGAAAAATAATATTATAATTACGGCCATCCTCGACCTCATACAGCAGTTCCGATGCGTTGCTATATTGGTTTATTCTATAGCTGATAGTCTTATTTAAGAAATAAAATTCGAGCAAATTTTCCAGTGAATTTTCGGCAGTGACGTCGTTGTCACAAATTGCGATATTCATAAGAACTTCCTTTCTAAATTCTTCAGCGTTTATCGTTATCAAACATTTTGCTGAGCAGCAAAATGTTGCTTCATTCAATGAAATTCCTACCAATTTCAAAATAGTACAACTATTACCTTTTATATTTGTTATAATTATAAATTGGATTTAAAAGAGTAATCAAAGGGAGATTTTGATGATAAAATACAAGATTATTGTTGAAAAAGTAAAAAGTTCGGAACTGGGAGAATACACCGCTTATGGAGTATGTGTTTTTATAGAAGAAACAAAAACAGTTATTGAATCGTTTTCCGATGTCTTTTTGGAAAAAGAAGAAGCAGAAAATTTTGTAAACATGTGTAACATAAGTAGGCTTGACCCTATTCACTTGCGTGAGGTCATAGAGGATATGATAGGGTAGCGGAAAACAACCATAAAAGCAGTAATGTGAAAAATATTTACAATACTGTAAAATTTTATCACATTTCGTTCCAATAATCAACACAATAATCTTATTTTTTACAGAATTTCAGATATTTTTATTATGAAAATTGTGCCGCAGACCAGAGGTGAAACCGCAAACATATATTTTTGTTTTTTCATCTTCCTGATTTACAGAGGCATATCAGTTCTATCTGCTGTCCTTTAATTTTTCGGTATAACGTACCGCTTGTGGAATTTTCTGCGTTTTAACAGTATTGCCTTAGCCAACGATATGGTATATAATATAAACGTCTAAAATATCAGGTTTAATTTGATCTGCACATCAGGACGACAAAAATAGACTCAGGTGGTGAAGCGATGAATAAAATACGCAATCGTTCTCTGATAGTCTGGTTTATTGTTATTGCGTTTATCGGGGGAATGATCTATTTCTCTATCAACTTGATAATACATGCCGATGTATGGGCTTCAAAGCCGCAAAACGCTCATCTCGGTACTGACGGCATGGGCGAAGCGGGAGTTATCACTGACAGAAACGGAAATACTCTTGCTTACAGCGAAAACGGCACTCGTTATTACAACTCTGATGAAAGCATTCGCTGTTCCTTGCTCCATACTATCGGTGACGAGGGTCGCAATATAGGTGGAGCAGTTCAGAATGTTTACCGTTCAGAACTTTCGGGGTTCAGCTTCATATTCGGTCTCGGACTTCCTGACGGATTGACGTTTGGCAGAAATATACAGCTAACTGTTGACAGCGAACTTTCAAAAACCGCTTATGAAGCCCTCGGTGATAACAAGGGAGCGGTATTTGTCTACAATTATAAAACAGGCGAAATCATCGCAAAGGTCAGCGCTCCGACATATGACCCTGCAAATATTCCCGCCATTGATGACGATGAAGCATATGAGGGTGTATATGTTGACCGCTCTATAAACGCGACATATCCGCCCGGCTCTACCTTTAAGCTCGTGACGTCAGCGGCGGCTCTCGAGAACATGAGCATATCCGAGCTTGAAAACAGAACCTACAACTGTACTGGCAGCGATACAATAGGCGGTAATACTATCACCTGCTACGAAACACATGGAGAGGAAAGCTTTAAGGAAGCGTTGGCTCATTCCTGCAACTGCTATTTTGCACAGCTTGCTGTTGACCTCGGCGCGGATAAGATGACAGAGCAGGCTAATAAGATGGGCTTTAACAAAAGCGTTTCAATCGGGAGCATAGATACCGCCTCAAGCAAATACGACGTATCAGAAGCCGACCAAAACGAGCTCGGATGGAGTGGCGTCGGTCAATATACAGATCTTGCAAGTCCTATGACTATGGCTATAATTTCAGGTGCTATCGCTAACGGAGGTACACCGACATTGCCCTACCTTGTAAGTCAGGTATCTCTGCCGTTCGGTATACCCACTATTCCTCAAGGCGGCAAAAGCGGCAGTCAAATGCTAAGCTCCGAGAACGCTTCAATACTTTCGGATATGATGCGATATACCGTTGAAAACGAATATAACGGCGGTGGTTTTAACGGTGAAATTTGTGCCAAGACCGGTACCGCCGAGGTAGGCGAAGGCAAGTCGGCTCACGCATGGGTAACGGGCTTCAGCCGTGACGAGAGCTGTCCACTTGCCTTTGCGGTAATTGTTGAACACGGAGATTCGGGCTACTTGGCCGCTCTCCCTGTTGCTGCCGAGGTTATGAATAAGGCTCTTCAAATATATTCAGAATAAGATTTAAATATTAAGACGGGGCTGTCGCACTAAGGTCCAAGGAATAAACGCACTAAACGCAAGTCAAAATTCGGTTTCAGTTCAAGGCTTTTACTAAAGCCTTGCTGTTTCCAAAGGCAGAGCCTTTGATTGCCGTCCGCAGACGGCAAAATTTTTATCGTAAGAAGAGTTCCAAAAGGGTGAATATTAAACGGGCTGTTTTTGAAGAAGGGACTCTCTGCGATAGAGGGCGTCCCCGCTGACGCTTGTTATATCTCACCTCGCCGCCTATGGCGGCGATATTTATTTAGTGCAGTATTTCAGAACTATAATAGGGTAGACTGAGGGACACTCTGTCCCTCAACCTCCCATTGCACCATACGTACGGGTCTCGTATACGGCGCTGCATGAATACAGATGTTACTACAATTAACCGAGATAGTAATTCAGAGGGTTGACCAAAGGTCTGCCCTCTTTCCTGTTTGCCTCTTCTAAAATTTTCGGTGAAAGCAAATAGTATACAACATTCATAGAACACCGTCTATATAGACCAAGCCTCGAATATATCTTCGTTTGACATATTGCATTTACACATTCTGTTCAGCTTCATCAGATCACGATATATCGTTTTCGGTCGTTTCCATTGCTTGATAATGATCACTCTCACCTTGTACGAACTCGTCAAGAAAGCCTTTCATACTCCCTATTCGGTAGTAATTCATCCAGCCCTTATTACCTGATCGAGTTTGTTGAATGTGACCGATAATGCTCTGGCTGCCGCCCTTTTCCTGACAAGGATCTCTTTACATTTCTTGTATAGTCTCTTGATTTACTGCTTTGGTTTTACGTTTACCTTTTGGACTTCGGTTTGGTGTGCAACCTTATCCGCCATTTAGCCTTATATCAAGTTTCTGTTCGTAGGCTCGAAAGGTTTGCTGCACCGCTTCCTCCCCTGTCTGCATTACTGCATACAGCTTGCGGTTCGCTACACTTGGCGGTAACTGCCCGTGACAGGACTTTCACCTGCAAGATCAGTGTCATGCCGACACACATAAGAACGGCCATGCAGGAGCGTTTCTGCTCTTACATGGTCGTTTTTTGCTGTCCCGCTTGAAGATGGTCGGCTTAAATTTGCTTGTTTCTGCAAATCCCTAAGCTCAACCCTCTAAACACCGTTTTTTATTCAGCGGGCGTGTTTTTTGCTTTTATAAAGAATAAAGCCGATGATCTGCGAGGTATCTCACAAATTCATCGGCTCTGCGTCTTAGCGTCCGGCTCTTTGATAAATGATATTTCCATTTGTTGAATAGAGATCATAGCTTCTTGTTTACATTTCGGACAAAACAGCGGAAAATTTTCAAGCACATATCATTTCGCACTTTTACTCTTGTCTTATTTTTACAAATAGGGCATTTTAACCATTTATCTTCTTATGAGTCCATATGTTCGTATTCTCCGATTTACACGAATTTTATTGTATTTTCAGTGCAGGTGACAAGCGCCGAGCTAAAGCAACCGCCAACCCAAGTTTAATTAAATCAGGAATGATAAACGGTATTACGCACCAAGCAAGAACTGTCGTAAGACCTACAGCTTCGTTTACTTTAGCATAGACAATCATAAACCAAGCTGTTCCAAAAGAGTAAAGCACAACTATGCCTATAATCATAGCGAGGATTTCTACCCATATCTTTTTTCCTAAAAGACCAACAATCAACCAGTAAAACAGTCCCATAAAAATAAAGCCAACGATATATCCGCCTGTGTTCCCAAGGAGAATGCCAATTCCGGAAGAAAACTGTGCAAATACCGGGACGCCCACCGCTCCGAGCAAGACATATACAATAATGGCTACCGTACCGCGTTTGCCACCCAGGGTCGATAACACGAAAAATACAGCAAATGTTTGCATTGTAAACGGTACAGCGGTCGGTATACTGATCCATGAACATATTGTAATTAATACTGCTCCCAGAGCCATATAAGCCAGGTCGATCGTCTTAAAATTTTTCTTGATGTCTTTTGTGTTATTCATAGTAAACCTCCGTACTCCTGCAAAGCTCAAACCATTGGCAACAGGTGCAAATATTATTAAATTCGACTGTTTCAAAAATCTGTTTCCGCATTTTATTCGCAAAGTATGTCCACGGGGCAGTTTCCCCGTAATCGATATTGCAAACATTAAGAACGGAATTATCAATTAAATCCACTTTTTCAAGTGAAGTGCAAACACCGCATATGTTATTCGGACACATTTCGCAAAGAGCATCACATCCATGCACAACATTAATTTTGGTCTTGGGATCATCTGCAAGCTCCGACACAATAGATTTCATATGCGTGGTGAAGTCTGCATTATATCCATGCCCCGTAAATTTCTGAATACAGAGTATGTGGTGTGGTCTTAAATTCATTTTAACCCTCCTTTGAATTTAATTTATGAAAAACGCACCGCCCGATTATTTTCATCTATCCTGTGGACACTTCCAAGATCTATATAATAGCACAAAAGCCGCCTATTGTCAACCTAATAAGAAAAATTGGTTGACAATAGGCGGCTTGAAAAAATCATCTCGTTATATCTACTTCTGAATACGGATCTCACCAGAAGATAGGGAATTAGTTCCCCATTTTCATTTTTTAAAATTAAATGTCCAAGCGAATTAACATCAATCTATACGTCAGAAAAATCATTGCCCGTCGGGTTTCCTCGAAGATCGACCGCTTCCTCGCCATCGATACCTTGCGCGACGCCATCCGACTGCGGGGCGTATCCGAGGGCGTCCTGTTCCACACGTTTAGCGGATGCCAATTCACCTCCGCAAAGTTTCGATGAACCTCACATGGTGTGATCCTTCTCCGCAAAAGGGCATCCGTATGACAATGCGGTCAAGGAATGCTTTTTCAAGTATTTAAAAAAGGAAGAACTGAACCGCCGTTCTTTTCAGTCCGTCGATCAGCTCAAGCAAGGCCTCATTTCCTACATCTACGGCTTCTACAATTCCATCAGACCACATTCCCATAACCATGGTCTTACACCAAATCAGGCAGGATCCGCATTTTTCATAGGTTTGCTTGTCCGCTTTATTAACTATGATCTACCTCCTGTTTTTATTGATTTTAACTCATCACTTGGCTTTTGATTTAAACATTGGTATTATCTTGTTTCAAAAGAATTGTTTTGTAATGTATCAATCTCTAATCAATTCATTGAAATCAGTTCCTTAAAGAATGTTTATAAAATCAGATCCAAGAGCATTGGTACAATATAAACCATAATCACACCACACACAGAAGTAAGGCCTGTCAGTATCTCCATAGCACTCGATAATTTTTTTGGAATATGTATTTTTCTTTGGAATCTGATATACACCGCCAAACATACAATACCGATAACCGTTATGATAGTCCCGGCAATAAACCCTTTTGGTATCAAATATATTTCTATTCTGTTTTCTCCTACAGGCAATTCAAAAGCCGTTAGATCTGACAATACCCTTTTGACCGGAATTTTATTGCCGTTTACTTTTACAACAAGACCGTCATTGTAAGGAATTGAAAGCAGACAGTTTTTTTCGTTTTCAGTGTTTACTTTACCTACAATACATTGACCGTTATAATCAAGCTCAGCACAAGCTGTGTTGCTTATAGTTTCTGACAACAAATCAATGTCAAGTCCGAATACACCAAAGCTATAGCAGCTTATTTTTTTGTTTGCCGTTATCTCTACGGTTATTTTTTCGTTTTGAAATTCGCCCAGCTTCAAAAGACCGTTTTCGTCTGCTTCCGGATATTTGCTTTTTATTGTCATGCCGTTCACTTTGACAGATAAACCATCGAAATAATCCTCCGACAGAGAATTGGAAAATCTGTCATAGCAATCCGCATACAGACTTTGTTTGCCCGATACGAAAATATCGTACTTCACTTTTGCCGCACCTAAAATCTGATACTTATTATTTAAATATGAAATACCTATACTTTTCTTCTTGTCGTAGTCATACTTCGTAATCAATTTTTTATCCGTATCAAAAATGTTTTCAAATAGATATTGCTGTATTTCGGCTCTTGTCATACCGTCAGGAATATTTGCACAGCCTGTAAAATCATTATTGCACAGAATACCCAAGCCAAGATATGGAGATGTGTTATTGATAGAATATTTGCCGTTAGTGTAAACAGTATTATCAGTTGTTTCACCTTCAACAATATTATACTTTATACTGTATAACGCATTGGTCAGTTCAGTTCCTCCGATGCTTCCGGTTTTCATCCACACAGTGCTATATCCGAAAAGTCGCTGCATTACCATAAAATCATGGTCAGTAAGTGATGTATAATGACTGATGGAAGGGTAACCAAGCGCTCCTGTCATGTTATAATCGGCAGCCTTGAAATCTGTTTTTAGTCTGTAAAAGCTTTCATCTTGAATTTTATCGCTCATCTCCGAAAGAGAAGCGAAATCTGTTGTCCGCATAGGATTATTTACTGAAGGACTCACCATATAGAGCCGGATACTGTTCATTCCCTCTATACAGCATAAAGTTACAAGCATAATTGCAAAAGCTTGTTTGCTTATACCTCGCTTACGGTAAAGTATTATAATAATCAGATAACAAATTACAGTCAAAATGAACAGCCTTGCGAGTCCGTCCAGAGATTCATTATTACCCCATAAAGCAGCAGTATATTTTGTAAGTGTTTCAAAATCCTTGTCTATCAGCCTTTGAGAAAAGTAATAATAGAAATATATCAGTGCAAATGAACAGGGTATAAGTATGTATTGTGCATTTGACTTAATTTTAAATTGTTTCTCACTTAAATTCGTCAAAAAATCCGCACAACAAATCAGACCGATAAATACCGTTATAAAGCCGTATCGTGCAGGAAAGGACATATAGTTGCCCGTGTGCCAGAGAATGTTTATCGGTTCAATGAAGAAAGGTATAAGCGTCAGTATAAATAACAGCAAATTTCTTCTATGTTCTTTTGATACTTTTTCTCTGCCTAAAAAGCGTATCAACTGCACAACAAAAATAAATCCTGTACAGAAAAGAAGAGGTAAAACTGTTTCATAGCTTGATAAAAATTTAGAATTTTTTACTGTATCAAGAACAGAACCCAGCCTGCCGGAAGACATAACCTGAATAAGACTTGGCAACCAGATCACGGCTGTTATCAGTGCGGAAAGGAGCGAACCTGATAAAAATTTTATACAGACCTCACGGCGAAAATCTGAATGCCGTTCATCAACATAATAAATCGCAATATACAGCAGAATAAAAACAACAACCATAAAGCACAGGTAAAAATTCATTACAGTTATCGCTGACAATGAGATAATGTATAATGTGTTTTTGCGTTCCTTTGTCAATCTTTCTAGTCCGATCATCAAAATAGGAAACAAATACATTACATCAAGCCACATGATATTCTGGAAAAACAGCATTCCATATCCGCAAAGAGCGTACATCATACTGAGAGAAGCAGCGATAATTCCGCTTAAATTCTTTTTGCAGCATTTTAAATAAATCGCTGCCGTCAATGCACATACTGCCAATTTCAACATGACCATAATATTAACAAAGTATATCATATCTTCCTTCGGTACAAAGACCGACAGCAGAGAAAACGGGTTTGACAGAAAAAAACAGAACACACCCCAAAAGCTCATACCGCCTGCATTAGAAATACTGAAAAAAAGACTATCTTTACCGCTAAGTATATCTTTAAAGTCCATTAAAAGAGGGATACATTGCTGATTCATATCGCACCAGGCAATGCTTCCCTGTCCGAAAGGGTACATATTGTAGGTTTTAAATACAAACAGCATTAACGCTAAAGTCAGTAAAGGCGGAAGAAACAATGGGCAAAATTTCCTGCTAAATTTAAAAAGCGTTTTCATTCGAATATTCCTCCTTGATCGTTGTACTGAATATCATTAAGATCAATGCTATTGCTTTCAGATCCTTCATTCTCTTCATTATCGGAAAGAATAAGCTGATATTCGTTGTGCTTCTGATCGAACATACCCGTCATTGTTTTTTCAGGCGATTCAAGCAAAAGCTCTTTACCAATACTACCATAGTATTGCTCTATATTTTTTGTTATGGTAAGAGCACAAATCGTGTGATCACCTGTTTTGTGTTTTGCCACTTCTACTCCGCTGTATTCACAATATTCCGTATTACTGTTATCAGTCAATTTTGCAGAGATCAGTACAAATTCATTGCCGATGTTGTTTTCGCTTTTCCATGCTTCAAAACATTTTGAGCGATTGTTTTTGTTATAATCAATTTATACGATGACATTTCAGATGGGATTTTTCGGTTTTTATATATGGATATGAGAAAATAATATGAAATTAAAAACGTAGTCAAAGACGAACAAATGAAACTCATCACAGATTTATAGAAATTCATTGGTAAGCAGCCTGTCAAAATTATAGCATTTGATGAAGTACTTGTCAAAAGGCTGATTGAAAAATTAGCAGCTTTTGATGATTACTTTACTCTTAAATTCTGCATAAGTACTAATATTTAATTTTATCAAACATAAAAATAGGGTAGACTGAGGGACACTCTGTCCCTCAACCTCCCATTGCACAGTACGTACGGGTCTCGTATACGGCGCTGCATGAATACAGATGCTACTACAATTAACCGAGATAGTAATTCAGAGGGTCGACCAAAGCAAGATCTGCCCTCTTCCCTGTTTGCCTCTTCTAAAATTTTCGGTGAAAGCAAATAGTTTCAACATTCATAGAACACCGTCTATATAGACCAAGCCTTGAATATATCTTCGTCTGACATATTGCATTTACACATTCTGTTCAGCTTCATCAGATCACGATATATCGTTTTCGGTCGTTTCCATTGCTTGATAATGATCACTCTCACCTTGTACGAACTCGTCAAGAAAGCCTTTCATACTCCCTATTCGGTAGTAATTCATCCAGCCCTTATTACCTGATCGAGTTTGTTGAATGTGACCGATAATGCTCTGGCTGCCGCCCTTTTCCTGACAAGGATCTCTTTACATTTCTTGTATAGTCTCTTGATTTACTGCTTTGGTTTTACGTTTACCTTTTGGACTTCGGTTTGGTGTGCAACCTTATCCGCCATTTAGCCTTATATCAAGTTTCTGTTCGTAGGCTCGAAAGGTTTGCTGCACCGCTTCCTCCCCTGTCTGCATTACTGCATACAGCTTGCGGTTCGCTACACTTGGCGGTAACTGCCCGTGACAGGACTTTCACCTGCAAGATCAGTGTCATGCCCGACGCCCCCGTCTTTATTTTATCCGTTTTTTATTTTTCGCCAATAATCTGCAAATGCCTGTTCATTTTTGTTTTCACCGGGAACATAATAAACTGTATCTCGGATAGCATCAGGCAAATATTGCTGCTGTATCCAATGATTTTTATAATCGTGAGGATAGAGATAGAACTGTCCCTTGACCTTTGCGTCTGCACCGTCATAATGCTTGTTTTGAAGCTGACGAGGAATAGCACCCGTATTACCCGCCTTGACGTCTGCCATAGCTGAATTTATTGCCATATAGGCCGAGTTCGACTTAGGCGCGGAGCAAACTAAGATAACAGCATCGGCAAGAGGTATTCTCGCCTCTGGGAGTCCTACTTGAAGTGCGGAGTCTACCGCCGCTTTGACTATCGGTATTATCATAGGATATGCAAGACCTACATCCTCACAGGCGCAGACAATAAGCCTTCTGCATACTGAGGGCAAATCTCCTGCCTCTAACAGACGGGCAAGGTAATGGACGGCAGCGTTTGCATCCGATCCGCGCATAGACTTTTGAAACGCCGAAAGCAAGTCGTAATGCTCGTCGCCCTCACGGTCGTATTTTGCCGCGCTCATTTGAGTAAGAGATTTAACGGTTTCAAGCGTTACCTTCTTTACTCCGTCTACGGCGTGAGTTGACAATACGGAGAGTTCCACGGCATTGACAGCCTTTCTAACGTCGCCGCCGCAGCCGTAAGCAATATGTTCCGCAACGCCATCCTCGAGTTCGATAACTTCGATGTTTTCGTCACGCAGGATATTATAAGCACGTTTTATCGCTCCAAGCACATCGTCCTTCTCAACTCGTTTAAACTCAAAGACTGTTGAACGGCTGAGAATAGCTCCATAAACATAGAAATAAGGATTCTCGGTGGTTGAAGCAATAAGGGTTATACTTCCGTTTTCGATAAACTCAAGAAGCGTCTGCTGCTGCTTTTTATTAAAATATTGGATCTCATCGAGATACAGCAGTATACCGTTCATACCAGAAAATCCCGAAAGCTCTGTGACTATATCCTTTATATCAGAGGTTGAAGCCGTTGTGCCGTTTAGCTTGCGCAGTGTCATATTTGTATGTCTGGCTATTATTGAAGCAAGTGTAGTCTTGCCCACTCCGGACGGTCCGTAAAAAATCATATTCGGTATAGTTCCCGATTCAATAATATTTCTGAGCGGCATATTTTTTCCTATTAAATGCTCTTGTCCCGAAATCTCATCAAGAGTTTGCGGCCGTATTCTGTCCGCCAAAGGTCGGTTCATATAGCTCATTCCTTTAATTTATTTAAAAAACGTATTACTTCTTTAACTGATATTAAAAGCTGCGACTATATATAGAATGGGGCTGTCGCATTAGGTTTTAATAAACTTAAGCAATACACGATTTGTTATAGTTCTGAAATGCCACACTAAATAAATATCGCCGCCACAGGCGGCGAGGTGAGATTTTACAAACCATCAGCAGGAACGACCTCTATTGCCGGACGTCCCTTTTTCAAAAACGACCCACAGGACTGTTTTTGAAATTTACCCTTGCGGGCGAATACGCATCATGCTTTCCCGATGTGGCGCAATGGAGACGCTCCGCCCGCAGGCCTTTTCTAAAACTGAATTTTGACTGCATTTAGTGCGTTTATTCCTCAAGTCTTAGTGCGACAGCCCCATACAGTTATTTTAATTTAAAAATCATATGCCCAGCTTGAGCTTCATTTCATCGCCAAGCTTTTCGCAAAGCTCAACAGCCTCATCTCTCGTCTTGCCAACAGATGTCAGGTAAAGCTTAATTTTGGGTTCTGTACCTGATGGGCGAATGATAACAGTTCCGCCGCCCTCAAGCGAATACGAGAGAACATTCGACTTCGGAAGGTTTATCTTTTCTTCCTTGCCCGACTTCAGATCCTTGGCAACGGAAAGCTTGTAGTCAGCGGCGGCAATTACATTAAAACCCGACACCTCTGTCGGAGGATCATCACGCAGGCTGTTCATGATATTGCTCATTCTTTCCATACCAGAAGCACCGTCAAACTCGAAGCTGAGAGTTTGGTTAATATAGTAGCCGTACTCCTCGTACAGACTGTTCATAACCTCATAGAGACTCTTGCCTTGCTTTCTGTAATATGCCGCCATCTCACAGATGAGCATTGATGCGACAACGGCATCCTTATCCCTGACATATGTTCCGGCAAGATAGCCGTAGCTCTCCTCAAATCCGAATACATATCTTGATTCCTCTCCTTTTTGTTCAAGTCCGAGAATCTGCTCACCTATATACTTAAAGCCTGTGAGAACATTCCTCAACTCACATCCGTACTTTTCGCAAATTTTCTCAACAAGCTTTGAGGTAACTATTGTCTTGACCGCGACAGGCTTTTCAGGAAGCGTACCTAATGTATTTCTGCCGGAAAGTATGTAGTTAATAAGGAGAATGCCTGTTTCGTTGCCTGTGAGAAGTTTGTATCCGTCGTCTGTCCTGACGGCGATGCCGACACGATCGCTGTCGGGATCAGTTGCAAGAAGCAGATCGGAGTTCACCCTTTCCGAAAGCTTTAGACCTAAGTCGAGAGCCTCTCTTATCTCAGGATTCGGATATGGACAGGTCGTAAAGTTGCCGTCGGGATTCTCCTGCTCTGGAACTACCGTGATGTCCTCAACACCGATCCTTGCGAGTATCTTGCGAACAAGCTTATTGCCCGCTCCGTTCAGCGGAGTGTAAACGACCTTAAGCCCCGCACCCTTGCAGATATTTTTGTTGACGGACTGCGCCTCCACATTGTTAAGGTATGATTCATAAACACTGTCGTCTACCCACTCGATAAAACCGCTGCTTATACCCTCGTCAAAGTCAACGAGTTTGACATCGGTAAATATATCTACCTTTTGAATCTCATCGTAAACTATGCCTGCGTGAACATCCGTCATCTGACAGCCATCGTCACCATAGCACTTGTAGCCGTTGTACTTAGCAGGGTTATGGCTTGCTGTGACCATTATGCCCGCCTGACAGCCAAGCTCTCTGACAAGGAAGGAAAGAACCGGCGTAGGCTCAAGCTCTCTCGATATATATACCTTTACGCCATTGGCGGCAAGGACTCTTGCGGCTTCAGCCGCAAAATAATCAGCCTTGATTCTCGAATCGTAGGAAATCGCGACTGAAGCCTTGCCGTACTTTTTATTAAGAAAGTTTGCAAGACCCTGAGTAGTTCTGCGAACAACATAGATATTCATTCTATTGGTTCCCGCGCCTATTATACCGCGCAGACCCGCCGTGCCAAATTCAAGCTCACGATAAAATCTTTCGTAGATCTCATCCTCAGCGCCATCTATACCTTTCAGCTCTTCTATAAGCTCAGTATCGTCAACAGCGTTTTTAAGCCATAAATTATAAGAATCCGTTACATTTATTTTATTCATAATTAAACCTCTCCCCGAGTTATCTCTCTAAAGAAAATACCTTTATGCATATAATTATAGCATGAAATTCCTCTTCTTTCAACATTATACAATGAATTTAAGATGATAAAAAATATTATTTTCAAAAAGCAAGAGAAAAAACTAAGTGTAGCGTTTTTGTTGACTTAGAATATTATGAATATAGACATAAGCGAAAAATACATTGACGCTATTTCATGGAGGAATAATTATGAGCAATCAAAAATCATCCCAAAGGCTGAGCAATGTCTCAAAACGGTACTTAGACTGTTTCTCCGTCATACTTAACACAATGATAAAATGTATGACCGATGTACAGCTTATCGACAGTATCTCAGGCAACTTTATCAAGCAGATGATACCTCATCACCGTGCCGCGATAGATATGTCGCTGAACATACTCCGATATACAACCAACATTGAGGTTCAAAACATAGCGCTTAATATAATATCAGAACAGACAAAAAGCATAGATGATATGCTTGCGGTAGAGGTGTGCTGCCGCTCCAAGAAAAATTCTCCGATACAGCTCAAGCCGTATATGAGGTCGTATAATGAAATATCACAAAAAATGTTTAATGAAATGAAATCCGCTCCTTCTACTAACAACGTTAATCTGAACTTCCTTTGTGAAATGATCCCTCATCATAAGGGCGCGGTAAGAATGAGCGAAAACGCGTTAAAATACACGATATGTCAGGAACTCAATCCTATTATTAAATCCATCATAAGATCACAAAAAGCGGGAATCGCCGAGATGGAGAAGCTCCTGCCGAAGATAAGCTCAGCAGACTGCTGAAAACATATGTCTCGGAATTGGAGTGGAAAGTGAAATGCTAAACTAAAGCTCATGTACGGTAAAAAGCGCAGCGAAACAAAGAAAACTGTCACAAACAGCCAACCCCGTTTATTCCGCTGATTTTCGTTTCCATGTTTTCAATATATCACATTTTTTCGATTTTAAGATTAGAACCTGAAAATTTCATTTCATATCACAAATGCTCCTCTGTCACCGGCAGAGGAGCATTTTTATGTATCTGCTTTTTCATCCTGTAATATGTTCTTGCCTTGCGTTTGTCCCGTTTAGTGTAAAAATAAATCTGGAAGATTTTATGAGAAAAAAGTGGATCAGATATATTAAACAACCGAGGACGAAAAAACAAAAAATGCGAGAATACGCCTTTCGTAGTATGATCAGTTTACTAAGCCCAAATCAACACAAAAGAGTAGAGAAAATTAAAAAAATATTGTAGAAAATAGTATATCCGAGATAAGAAAAACGGCATATCCGCATTTCGCGAATATGACGTTTTTCCAGAGAGCATAAATCCCTAAGTTGTACCGCCTTTCGGGCTGGCGGATTTTCTTTTTTCAAATCGTTATTGCGACAGTTCCTTTTTTGAGGGAATATTTTAGGATGAATAAATTATGTGTTTGGCTTTCTCTTGATCTTGCCGGAAGCTGTTTTGTCAAACTCGCTTTCTCTTACTTTTACACCGTTTATTCTCATGTAGAGCGGAAGTCCCTGATTTATCTCATCTATTTTTTGTGCAAAAGCCGCGTTAATATTATCAACACCCGCCGCTGCCGCAAATTCATAATTGGGATAAATTTCTGCTGTTATAACTCCGTTCTCGGAGTATATCATAAGTTCCTTTGCAAGGAGATAGCCGCTGAAATAGTTCTCAAGCTGCTCGGGTGAAACATTCTCTCCGTTTGCGAGAATGATGAGATTCTTCTTTCTTCCTGTGATATAGAGGAAGTTATCACCATCAACATATCCCATGTCTCCGGTATAAAGAAAGCCGTCCTTTAATGTATTAGCGGTTTCCTCGGGATTATTGTAGTAACCAAGCATTACGCTGTCACTCTTGACGCAGATCTCGCCGTCAACTATCTTTACCTCACAGCCACATACCACGTTTCCTACGGAGTCATCCTTACTTCTGCCTGTTATATTGCAGGCGATCCTCGGAGAACATTCTGTCATGCCGTAGCCCTGTAAAAGCTCCACTCCGAACTCCTTGTACGCCTCGATCAGTTTAGGATCGAGATATGCACCGCCGCTAAAAATAGTCTTGAGCCTGCCACCGAAAAAGCCCTGAGCGAGAGCCGCCTTCGGAACATTGGGATCAGCCTTTGCAGCCTCGTTGATTTTGTAATAAACCGACTCGATGATCATAGGTACAAGCAGCATTATATCGGGCTTAAATATCTGTAGATTTTTCGCAAGATGCATAATAGTATCATTGAAGCAAAGTGTTTCGCCGAGGTAAAGACCTAAAAGAAAATCACAGGTGAAGCAATATGCGTGATGTACAGGCAGTACGGAGAGAACCGTAAGCCCCGACGGAATATTCATGTCAATGCAGGTTACATTGTCGCAAAGTGATTTGTGAGAAAGCATGACTCCCTTGCTCTTGCCTGTTGTACCGGAGGTGAAGAGAATAGCTGTCATCTTTTCCCTGTCTATAACACACGAAAAGCTCGCCTCACTTTCCTCCATCAACTTGCCAAAGGAAAGGATCTTTCCGTTGTCCTCCTTTGACTGCATTGAGATAAAGTATTTTATCTTTTTGCTGCTCTCAATAGCGGGAGTAATACTGTCAAGATAATTCTCGTCAAATACAACCGCGCTGACGTCGGCTCTGTCAAGAAGATCTGTGACCTCTGCGGGAGGAAGCTCCTTATCTATTGGGACTATGACGCTGTTGCTCGACACTGTTCCGTAATATGTGATAAGCCATTCATAGCTTGTAGCCCCGATAACAGCGATATGCTTTTCCAAAAGTCCGAGCTTTTTAACGATATTCGCGAACCTTTCCGTATCATTTTTTACATCAATGAAGCTTTTTGAAACGATTTCCCTTTTGCGCTTGTACTGATAGGCGCTGCTTTCACCGAATTCGGAGGCAGATCTATCGATAATAGCCTTGATATTTTCAATGAAAGGCATGGGTCTTACCGCAATTTCAGAGTTTATCATAATAAACTATCCTTTCGATTATTCCTCAACGAGAGAATTTATGTAATCTATTGCCTCACCAATAGTCTTGATGTTTATGACCTTTTTCTCGTTTACCTCGATGTCATACTCGTCCTCAAGCTCACCAATAAGGCTCATAAAGTCGTAGGAGTTAAAGCCCAGATCCTCGATAAACCTCGATTCGGGCGTTACCTCCTTGCCCTCAAGCTCAACATAGTTAGAAATGATCCCTTTGATAGTGTCAAAATCTGCTTTCATAAATTAAATACCTTCACTTTCTTTATTTTAGTAAGTTATTCGATCTCTGAACATATCAAATGTCAAACAGCATCTATTATCTCACCTACAGTAGCATAGGGATTTCTTACACCATAGAACATTATCTTGCAAAGATAATAATATATAAGCTCAAGCTGGTCGGGAGATACCCTCACCTTCTGATACTCAAAGCTAAAATCAAGACCATTGTCTAGTGAACGGTGCATAACAGTCAGGTAGAGAGGTTGTGCCGCGACGCCGTTTGAATACCAGTTCGACTTATATCTGATGTCACCGAGATCATCGCCTCTCTTTGATAGCGGCTGATATGTGAGCGAAAGTCCCTCGTATACCTGTCCGTTCTCAAGATGATAATACTGGGAACGCATTCCCATGAACTCTATCGGACTAAAGTTTGCGTGTCTGTAGTTGACGTTTTGGGCATCCTTGATCTTCTGTATGCCGTCCATGAAGGAATCCTCCATGTTTACGATCGTTCTGCACGGGAAGAAGTGTACTCGCGTACCGCCCGATTTCTTTTCAAGAATTGTTCCGCGTCGTGAAACGGTGGACTGTATAGAAATATCAGACTGCTTGTAGTTGACCTTTGATATGTATGTTCTCAACGCCATCATGAGCAGACAAACGACAGGTACGTTATTATCCTCGCAGAACTTCATAAGCTCATCGGAGGCTTCAGGCTCAAGTCTAAAGCTCTTAATACCTGCGGTAAAATCCTTAGAGCCGTTGATCGCCGCATGAAGTTTAGGATTATTTCTTATGATACGCTCCTTTTGAAGCATATGCATACCAAATATATCCGCAAAAAACGGTTCTGACTCAGCGATCTTATCCATCCAATACTGCCTGTCACTTTCGAGGCGCTTTGAGTTGTTTTCGTATTCGAGATCCTTTTCAAGCTGCTGGATATACGAGCCGAGCGGCTTGGGATATTCCATACCGTGCTTTTTCGCACAGTAGATCCTGATAATATCCTCAAGAAATATTATAAGCGCCTGCGCGTCTGACGTCATATGGTCAACGACAAAATACACGCCCTTAAAGCCGTCGGGCATATCTATCATTACTATGCGGTTCATAGGTGAATCGTAACGCTCGAACGGTATCTCTGTCCATTGTCTCATCTGATCCTCGGCATCATCGGGCTGCCAGTGTCTGAAATCGAAGTATTCGATGTCACGTTCCTCTTTTTCAGCAACGTACTGAACTGTTTCACCCTTTGAGTTTTTGTGGAAACGTATCCTCATACACTCGTTTCTCTCATAAGCCTCGTAGATGGACTCCTTCAAAGCGTCAAAATCGACATCATTCTCAATCGTTGTGCTTACTCCTATATTGAGAAGCTGCTTGTAGGGACACACCTGCTGTGTGAAGAAGTGAACCTTCTGAGCATTGGTGATAGGGTAATACTTTGTCTTGTCTGCCATAAAATTTCCTCCTGTCTTAATCAGTTGCAATACTTGTCGATAAACTTCGTGATAGCCTTTTCACATTTTTCAGGTTCCATAAAGTAGCTTTCGCCGTGTGAGGCATTTTCAACTATCAAGAGTTCCTTAGGCGAGGCACACGCCTTGTAGTTTTCGCGGCTCATCCAAGTCGGTACAAATGTATCATTTGAGCCATGAATGAACAAGATCGGTATATCTGTCTGAGATACCGAGTCGAGAGTCGAGCAGTCTCTATATCCGTAGCCCGCTTTTTTCTTCAGCGGTATCTCAGCAAGATTTAAAATAGGAAACCTCGGCATATGATACCATGCCTTGAGAACATGAGAAAATACATCATACGCATTGGTAAACGCGCAGTCAGCGATAATACACTTTACGTTTTTAGGCAGATCAAGATTGCTTGCCATGAGGACGGTCGAACCGCCCATAGATATTCCGTGGAGAATGATCTCGCAGTCGCTTCCAAACCGCTTGACGGCATATTCTACCCACTTGACTGCGTCCCATCTGTCAAGAACGCCGAAGCCTATGTACTCTCCCTCGCTTTCACCGTGCGCTCTTTCGTCAACTATGAGCATATTGCAGTGAAGCCTGTTGTAAAACTCTGTGAGTGCGGAATAATCATTCATGCCCCTGCTTCTGTATCCATGAAAGGTTATGACAAGCCTCTTGGAGTTCGGGTCGTTTTCGAGATAATTGCCCGAAAGCTTTAAGCCGTCCTTTGAGTTAATAGTGACCTTCTCAAAGCTTTGAGCAAGCATCCATACCTTGCGTTTCTTCAGAAAGTCTGTAAACTGTCCCCAATGAGTTCCCATCATTTTATCGGCTTCATCCGGCGACATTGCGACCTCACTGCGTGGGATCGTTTTATTGAAGAAATACAAAGCAATTAACGGCCAGATCATCACCGAAAGCACGATAATTCCCAAAACGACCAGTAAAACTATTACATACCATTCCATTACATTATACCTCCACATTTGCTATTTCAGCATACCGTTCAGCATTATATCAAGCTCGGTGTCATATATCCGCTCTATCTTCCCGCTGTCAATATTGCCCACGTCATGTATGATTATCTGTAAAACGAGAAATGCGTTCAGCAGCGTATACGAAACTATATCGGTATCGACATCACGCAGCTCGCCCGACTGCTTTCCCAACTCGACACATTCCCTGATCATGTTTATCCAAATATCAGTAGCTTCGCTGTGCTGTGAGTATTTGTCGAGCAGCAGGAGCTTGAATTTTTCCGGTTCATATGCTGTTATTTCAGATACAACACGGAACACGACTTTAGCATTCTTAGCAAACGATCTGTCTGGTTTTATATGTGCCCTGACAGCCTCATATAGTTCAAGACTTATCTCATTATGAATAGTATCGAGGATCTCCTGCTTATCCTTAAAATAATGATAGACGATACCTGCGGAATAGCCGAGCTCATCGGTGATCTTGCGAATAGAAAGAGCATCAAAACCCTCCTCCAGACCTATCCTGACAGCGGCATCAAGTATAGCCTGACGAGTTTCGGCATTTTTCAACTGTTGTCTTTCTCTTCCCATTTTTTCCTCCGACTGAACCGTGTACAAAAATTTATATGTGTTTATTTTTTGAACAGCGTTTAATTTACGAGTTAATAATAATACAGTGAAAGCGATTTGTCAATTAAAACCAGTGAAAAAAATAATCTTTGTAGATTTCTACATTTCTTTAAAAATATAGCGGACTTTGTTGGTAAGATTGATAGGATTATAATTAGTAAACAAAATACTCCCACAAATGCACAGCCATACACTTGTGAGAGTTCCTTAATTCCATTGATTTGTTAAAAATATGCGACGCATAATTTTAAGCAAATAATCTTTTTCCTGATACGTAAGTAATCATAAACCTAATAAATCGGAAAACCATCCTGATACTTCTTTTCAAGTATAGGAGTAATGTAATACAAAATCATAGCAGCAAAATATTGACCGTTTTCATTTCCAAATCAGCTTGGTAAAATTTTCTCTGTGCAGTATATTTTTTTATGAATACATTTTGGTTGCAACGTCAAAAATATAAATATTAGTCAGTTACTTCGACTTATTACTCTTCCGGAAAAGATCAAAAGCTTTCAACCAAAAATCCCTGGGAATAAACCGAATAAAATTACTCGATAATTCTATATACGTTTGTAACAGGGATCTCTGTAAGCGACCTGATAGCTTTTTCGATATTATCTAAATTGTTAACATCGCAAACGATTATAACATCAGTCCCCGAATATTCGTTATTGCCGCGATGTACGGCCGGAATACCATCAATAGTTTTTTTGGAGGTATTTTCAATAATATAATCAATTATTATGTTGTTTTTCTTAAATAAATCTATGTATAACAACGATATCTGAGTATATCCGTAAAGACAGCAGTGAGAATATCCATGGCTTTTAAGGTAATTTAGTGCGTTATTGATTTTGTCAGGCTCTGCCGCAAGCTTTTTAAAGTAGTCCATATACTTTGAAAATATTGAAACTTCCTTTTTTAGCTTGCTTAACTCACCGGTAAACAAATCTTCATAGTTGCTGTAGAAAAGCATACTGCATTCGTCTTTAAGCTCTCTCAGCTTGCGTTCCTCGGTTATTTTATCGTTATTTTCCTTTGTTATTACATTAAACGCTTTAAATGTGTAGTCATAGTATTCCCTGCAGTAATGCATATTATTGATACCCCATCTATGGTTTTCATCAGCAATGACATAGTCCGGGAATTCAACAACATGGCATCCCTCAAGAAGTTTTTTTGCTATTTTATATCCGAATTTGAGTCGTCTCATATAATCGCGAACATTCCCGGCCGAAAACAATGATAAAGTTTTATTTTTTGATAAATAAAACCTTGTGGGATACGCCTCAACAAGTATGATTTTATCAACAGGATATTGCTCAAGAATTTTATCTATATAGATCGGTAAGTATTTTTCAATGAGCGGAAAATATTCATCCTCAGAGCTTACTATGTCGAACTCATCAGCAGAAAAATATCCCTCCTCTATCAATTCATCTATTATTGGCTTATTTGTCGGAAAATATGTTAAAAGCTTTTCTTCTCCATTACTCATAAAACGCGCAAGAGGAAGCCGCAAGCTTATGACGTCAATAATCAGGTAATCGGATTTGCTCTCAAATAAATAATCAAAAACCTGTTTATTTATTTCGAGAATAACATTCCTCTTTAAAAATTTAGTGAGTCTTGACATTGAGCCAGTCTTATACGCTTCGGACTGAGTAACATCCATACCCTCATTGCATAACTTTTTTGCCTGTACGGTTGAAACCGGATTTACATTTTGAACAAATCTGTCGATCGTATATCCTGAATCAGAACTAAAAGATAAAGTATCTCGTAAAATGCACGTTCCTAATATCCTTACATGAGTATTGTTTTCCAAAAAAATCACCCTCAATAAAATTTTTTTAAAAAATTTAAAAATAATACCTATATAAACTTTTATCTTATTAGACAATATAAGTTTATCTGTAATATTGCATTTTTTAGATATTTATTTTATAAAATATTGTTATTTTTTAAGTTTGGTTGTTTTTACAGTTGATTTGTTATACATTTTTTCTTCATTCTACATCAGAATGTAGTAGATTTCTTTTTATTGTACTACGTTCTAATGTAGAAGTCAAGCATTATTATGAATGTTATTCTCAAGTAAGAGGTGATTACTGATGAAAAAGCGGCCTAACCTAAACTATTCAGGGATAGTGTTTAAATTAGCCGATGTAATGAAGGAAAGGGGCTACTCGAAAAACAAGCTCTGTGTAAGGTGTAATCTTCGCTTTGAAACGGTACAGGGCTATTATAATGGCGATATAAGCCGAGTCGATCTATACGTTCTCGCCGCCATATGCAGGGAGCTTGACTGCAAAGTCGAGGACATCATTGAGTACCATCCTGAACTTGACCAAAGCTCTATAGCAACATGAAAAACAGATGGAACTGTCACGCTAAGATTCGAGAAATAAACACACTACACGCAGTCAAAATTCAGTTTTAGGTCAAGCCTTTTCATAAGGCTTGCGGTTTCCAAAGGCAGAGCCTTTGGTTGCCGTCCGCAGACGGCGAAATCTTTAACTTGAGAAGAACTCCGCAAGGGTGAATTTCAAAAACAGTCCGGCGGACTGTTTTTGAAAGAGGGACGCCCTGCGATAGAGGGCGTCCCTGCTGACGGTTCGTAATATCTCACCTCGCCGCCTGTAGCGGCGATATTTATTTTGTGTAGTATTTCAGAACTATAACAAAAGGGGCATCGCATTAAGTCTGTTAAAACTTAATGCGACAGCTCCATCCATTTTAAATTATATTTTTGATCTGGTCTTATGCTCAATACTACTTTTCTGACTATATATGCCTTGAGGCGTCGGCAAGTATCTGCTTTTTCAGCTCGTCTACCGACGCGAATTTTTTTTCGCCGCGTATAAACGAGACAAGACGGACATCGACTATTTTACCGTATAAATCGCCCGAAAAGCCGAGTATCCATGTTTCGGAAACAGGCTTGTCACTGCCAACTGTAGGCTTAACGCCGATATTTGTAATGCCTCGATATTCAACGCCTTCAACGGTAACGAGCGAGGCGTATGCCCCAAACATAGGCAAACAAAAATCTTCGGGGAACGCCTGATTTATTGTCGGTATTCCAATAGTGCGCCCAAGCTGTCTGCCATGCACGACCTTGAGAGAATAGCCGTACCTTCTGCCGAGCATATCGTTTGCCGACTGTATATCGCCGCTTTGCAGGGCATTTCTAATCCTGCTTGAGCCTATAGCATCAGCCTTATAAATAATGGGATCTCTCACTATTACTTCACAGTTAAGCCTGCCGCATATATCCGCAAGTGTATCAGCATCAGCTCCGCCGCCTTTGCCAAAACAATAATTAAAGCCGCATACTACGCCTCGGCACTTCAGCTTATCAATGAGGACCGTCTTTACAAATTCCTCCCCCGACATATCCATGACCTCTGAAAAATCAACTATATAGAGAATATCGACTCCCGCCCTCTCGATAAGGGCGCGCTTTTCATGATCAGTCGTGAGAAGCATATCGGGTTCTCCGGTCAGGACGCTTTTAGGTCTGCGCGAAAATGTAAAAACGCAGGATTTAACGCCAAGCCTTTGCGCTCCCCTCACCGTTTCCTCGATAACATCTGTATGACCAAGATGTATCCCGTCAAAAAATCCGAGCGCAGTGAACGTCTCACTTTCCGACGGAGATAAATTATAAATTACTTTCATTAAAAACACCCATAATTTTAAAATAGCTTTTTAACGGAAAGCTCGCTTTTTTCTCGGTTCACATAACCAAGACCGAGAAAGGCTTTATCCGAGCCGTAAACGCGATAAAGTGCGCCATTTTCGGCATTATCGTCCACGCCCGTCCGCGAGAGCATAAGACCGCCGCCGTTTTTAAAACGCACAGACTGAGCCTCTGTGACCGTGACGGACGGATAGCACATGAATATGCTGTCTGTTTTATGAAGATATTCATTAAGTCCTCCGCTCACGGAAAGGTCACTCGCTCTCTCAACTGTAACAGCGTCACTGAGCGTATATCCGCAGGCTGCAACTCTGCACAAGGAGGTCATTACAGCCCCGCAGCCTAAAGCGTTCCCTATATCATCGCAAATACTCCTAATATATGTACCCTTAGAGCATTTAACATATATCCTTGCCGACTGTAAGCCCTCATCAAAGCTCAAAAGCTCAAGCTTATGTACAGTCACAGCGCGAGGCTCGCGCTCGACCGATATGCCTCTGCGTGCCAGCTCATAAAGCCGCACACCGTCCTTAGATACAGCCGAATACATTGGAGGAAGCTGTGTTATATTGCCGCGAAACTGTGGAAGAACGCCATTCAGCTCGTCCAACGTTACATCGGACATTCCCTCGCTCAGTATCCTTCCCGTAATATCAAGAGTATCGGTCGTTATGCCGAAGCTGAATGAGGCCTCATACTCCTTATCGCTTTCCGGCAAAAGCGACTGCGCCTTAGTCGCGTTTCCTATCAATATTGGCAGAACTCCTGTCGCCATAGGGTCAAGCGTGCCGGTATGCCCGACTTTTCTCTCGCCGCATATTTTCCGCATTTTTGCCACGACGTCAAACGAGGTACAGCCGCTTTCCTTGTCGATCACTATAATACCGTTCATATATTTTCCTCGATAGCCCTGCATACCGCTCCCGTTATAGCCGACTTTGCTTCATCAAGTGTGCCTTTAATAACACAGCCCGCCGCCGCCTTATGACCGCCGCCGCCAAACTCGGAGCATATCACTGACGCATCAAGCTCGTCAGTCGTTCTAACGGAAATTTTAAACCTGCCGTTCTCCTGCTCACGCAGAGTAACGCCCGCGACAACACCCTCTATCTGCCTTGTCATAGAGGAGATGCCCTCCATATCGCTGTCCGACGCATCAGCCGATTTTATCATATCAAGCGTTGTGTATACAACAGCGCACCTGCCGCCCGCGAAAAACTCCATAGTGTCGAGCGTCCTGCGCTCTATGTCCATGCGGGCGCGTGACTTTGTTTCAAACATAAGCCTGTTTATCATTCCCGACTCCGCTCCACAGTCTATCATATCAGCAGCGGTGCGGTGAGTTTCAGATGTCACATTCGTATACCTGAAACAGCCTGTATCCGTCGATAACCCCGTGAAAACAGCATTCGCTATATCCCTGTCCGTTTCCACGCCCATAAGTCTGATAAGCCTTGCTATGATCTGAGCTGTCGCGGCCGCCCCCGGCTCAACATAAAGATCCTTTGCGTAGTGCGTGTTAGAACCGTGATGATCTATGCAGATGTCAATTTTATCTGCATAAACCGACAGCCTGTCTCCGAGAAGCTGTGTGTCGGCTACATCGACGCTCACTATAAATTTCTCGTCAAACTCTACCCTTTTTGCCTTTTCCGTGAAATACGCGTATTTTTGCGGAATAGTGTCGCTGCACTCGACCCTGACAGCTTTTCCGAGCCTTTGTAATGCTATGCAAAGCGCATATCCGGAACCAATGGTATCTCCGTCGGGTGAACGATGCGTCAATATGAGAATATTATCCTTTTCCAACAGAGTTTTGGCGACAGCCTCAAGCGTTATCATCTTCATCATCCTTTATATCTTTAAGAATCCTGTTAATATTTGCGCTGTATTCGATAGAATCACTCGCAACAAATGTCAGCGCGGGAACGTGACGGAGAGTGAGCCTCGAGCCTAACTCATGACGGATGTAGCCTGCTGCGTTCCTGAGAGCCTTGACTGCTTCATTGGCGGACTGCATACCGTCCATTGATGTAATATATACCTTACAGTATGAGCCGTCGCCGGAAACTTCGACTCTTAATACACTGATCAGTGAATGGTGAAGACGCGGGTCTTTCATTTCGCGGAGTATCGCTGTGATCTCACGCATTATATCCTCTGAATTTCTATCTGATTTAAAGCTTTTCATTTTGTGCCTCCTTGGCGAATAATCATAATTTAAAATCATTAAGCCTCAGGTAAAACATTCCAACGCTGACCCAATCACGTCGTGGGACGTGACAAGCCCGGCATAAGTCGGCGAGTGATCATGATAACGGTAATGATCCCCTCCTGACATAGGGGAATATTTTAATTTAGTTATAACGTCTTGCGTGTTGAGTACACCGCCCGATAAACAAGCAAAGCCCATAAAGGTATCAACTAAGGCAGTGAAACGAAGCCCGCCGCACTTGCGAAATAGCGGCAACATCTAATTGCTATTATCTCCTATTTCCTCGCAAGATATAAATCCATATTATCATAAACAGTAATGGTATTTCCAAATGAAATTATAGCTGCTTTAAGCTCCCTCTCAAGCTTCAGCCTGACATCCTCATCTAAAGCCATATGGTCGGAATAGGTATTTAAAAGTGAAATATAATCATCGGAATCAAATGTCCGTGTTTTATGATACAGCTTCATCTGTACATCACTAAATCCATAAACGTTCAAGCTTTCTATTATTTTCGCGAATATTTTTTCATTGTTTTCGACAGGTTTATTCTCCGAAGGCCGATAAACGCTGTATATTCTTTGTATTTCACAATGCAGCGGATCATCCGCTTTAGCCGCAAATGGTCTGTTCCAAAACAGCGCGACAGTCCCATTATTTTTTAACAGGCTATACACCTTATTAAAACCTATATTTTCGGGTATCCAATGAAATGCTGTAGCGGAGTACACTATATCAAAGCTGCCGACCCTGCCGTTATAGTCCTCAAACGAACAGTTTTTTACACTGAAGCCTTCATAACCCTTATACCTTTCAAAAACAAATCTCGCCATATTATCCCCAAGCTCAACGCCCTCGACCTTACACCCAATATCAAGAAACGGCTTTGTCGCCTGCCCTGTTCCTATCCCTATTTCCAAGGCTTTTGAGTCTTTCTTAATATCCGAATACCGCATAATATCATCAAACAATTCTTTGCAATAGCGTGGCCGAAATTTGTCATATTTTACCGCATCCGCATTAAAAGAAAATCTCTTATCCAAAATCAGCTTTCACTCCTTTTACAAAAATACGGCGGCTCACGCCGCCGCATTGTGACCTTTGCCGATCAGTTATCAAACCTTGTTTTGGGACTGTTTCACACAAGACACTGAAAAGGCTTATATGAGGCTTTAAGTTTGTTTTGTATTTTTATTCCGTATATTCCTGCATCTCAAATACCTCGAATATATCGCCTTCCTTCAGATCGCTGAAACGTTCCAAGGTAATGCCGCACTCAAATCCCGCGCTTACCTCCTTGACAGAATCCTTAAACCTCTGCAGGGAAGCTATCTTGTCATCAGCAATAACGATACCATCTCTGACTACACGAACATCCGCGCCTCGAGTGACCTTGCCAGAAAGCACATATGAGCCCGCGACGATACCGACATTCGTGATCTTATATATAGTGCGGCATTCGACTCTGCCGAGGTCTACCTCCCGTACCTTTGGTTCGAGCATACCCTTCATAGCCGCCTGTATCTCCTCTATACAATCATAGATAACTCTATACAGGCGCATATCCACTCCGTCCCTCTCCGCATTTTCAGCCGCGACGGGATCGGGACGGACATTAAAGCCTACTATAATAGCGTTCGATGCGGACGCGAGCATGACGTCGGATTCTCTTATCGCTCCTACTCCGCCGTGAATAACATTTACTCTAACCTCATCGTTTGAGAGCTTCTCAAGCGACTGTCTGACAGCTTCGACCGAGCCTTGAACGTCGGCTTTGACTATGACCTTAAGCTCCTTGACCTCACCGAGCTGCATCTGGTCAAAGAGATTGTCGAGCGTGACCTTAGTTCTGTTGCCCCACATTTCCTCCTTTTGCTTTTCGCGACGCTGCTCTACAAGCTCTCTCGCAAGTCTTTCATCGGAAACCGCGTTAAATACATCACCGCCCGACGGTACATCGTCAAGACCTGTTATCTCAACAGGGATAGACGGACCGGCCTCCGTGACCTTCTCGCCGTTTTCATTTGTCATGGCTCTAACACGTCCGACGGCTGTTCCCGCAACGATAATATTGCCGACTCTGAGTGTGCCGTTTTGAACAAGGACTGTCGCAATAGGACCTCTGCCCTTATCAAGACGTGCCTCTATAACAGTACCCTTCGCGGGGCGGTCAGGATTAGCCTTCAGTTCTTTGATCTCCGCGACAAGCGTTACCATCTCGAGAAGATCGTCAAGACCCTCCTTTGTGTGAGCCGACACGGGAATAACGGGAGTATCTCCGCCCCATTCCTCCGGAACAATGTCATACTCGGTGAGCTGCTGCTTTACCAACTCAGGGTTTGCTCCCGGCTTATCCATTTTATTTATGGCGACTATTACGGAAACTCCCGCAGCCTTAGCATGATTTATAGCCTCGACTGTCTGCGGCATGATACCGTCGTCCGCCGCGACGACGAGTATCGCAATATCCGTGACCTGAGCGCCCCTCGCTCTCATGGTTGTAAACGCCTCGTGTCCGGGAGTATCGAGGAATGTAATATCTTTGCCGTTTACATTTACTCTGTAAGCGCCGATATGCTGTGTAATGCCTCCAGCTTCACCGGAGGCTACGTTCGCGTGACGGATAGCATCAAGAATAGACGTCTTGCCGTGGTCAACGTGACCCATAACTACAACAACGGGAGCACGCGGAACGAGGTTTTCGTCATCGTCCTCGCTGTCGTCTATAATGCGCTCCTCGATAGTAACAACGACCTCCTTCTCGATCTTAGCGTGGAACTCCATCGCGGCCAGAGACGCCGTATCAAAATCAATAACATCGTTGACGGTCACCATCGTACCCAGCATCATGAGCTTTTTGATCACCTCTGCGGCAGTAGCCTTCAGCCTCAGCGCTAGCTCACCAACTGTAATCTCATCAGGTATGGAAACAGTGATAGGTTTAGCCTTTCTTTCCGCTGCAATTCTTTTGAGACGCTCGGCTTCTGTTTCTCTCTTTGCTCCTCTCGGCTTACCTCGCTGCTGGGAGCGCTGTGTGATTTTTTGCTTCTGAGATGTATTTACATTTTTGCTCAGCTTTTCGCTCGCCATGCGATCATATTTTTCATTATAGCGCTCTATGTCCACCTGAGCCGCTCTCGTATTGATAACTCTGCCGCGTGACCGCTCCTGCTCCACAACGGTTTCCTCGGGCTTCGCGCCCTGAACGGGAGTCGGTCTTTTATCCTGCTTTTTCTGTGGATTTTGAGGATTCTGAGGCTTTTTCTTTTGCGCCTGCTTAGGCTCGTTTTTAGGAGCGGATACTTTTTCTTCCTTATGCTTTTTGGCTTCCTCGGTTTTTCTTTCACGTTCTTCGATAGCCTTATCTCTTACGGCATAATACTCGTCAAAGCTCTCCACCTGATTCTTTTGTGTAAAATACTCGAATACTGCATTAAGCTCGTCATCACTGAGAACATTTCCGCTTTTTTTAGTAACTCCGCAGCATTCCTTGATCGCCTCTATAACAGCCTTACTCGGAACATTAAGATCCTTGGCTATTTCGTTCACTTTATATTTAATCATATAATCAATTTCCTCCTATCTTATCTTCACAAAGCATAATAAGCTTATTCGCAAAGCCCTCGTCGTCAACCGAGATAATACCCGAGGTTTTCCCGATCGCCATACCCATATGATTCATGGAAATATCGAGAGAGATAACCTTAATCCCCGTGCGTTCAACTATATTGGTTATCTTTTTTCGGGAACGCTCCGAGAGATCCTCGCAAAGAAGGAGCAGCTTGGATCTTCCGTGAATTATCGCGTCAACTGACGGGTCAAATCCGAGTGAAAGCTTCCCCGCGCGTCGTGCTAAACCGAGAAACGACAAGATCCTTTCATTCATTTGCGAGTTCCTCCTCAAGACGTTTGTATATTTCATCCGATATTTTGCACGAGAACGCTTTCTCAAGCCGTCTCGCCTTTTTCGCAGAGGTAAGGCACGTCTTATTGCGGCAAATATAAGCTCCTCGACCCGGTTTTTTGCCGGTCATGTCAACAGAGATCTCACCAAAGGATATAACCACTCCGTTTTCGTCTTTCAGGTCGGGAGTCTTGACTATTCGTATCAGTTCCCGCTTATCCTTCATTTCACCGCAGCCGGTACACTTCCTTAAGGGAATTTTTTTTAGGCGCATTTCCTTTACCTCCTGCCTCATCATAAAGGGTGCATAATCGCTTTTTGCTCGTTCCGATCGGTTCAAGACAACGCAGCTTAGCCTGTCATACAGCAGACTCAATCGTCAAGTCCGTCGCCAATATACTTTTCATCCTCAAGAGCTTCCTCCTCATCCTCACCGAAGAATCCGCTCTCGGGACGAATATCAATTTTCCAACCTGTAAGCTTTGCCGCGAGCCTTGCATTCTGACCTTTGTTCCCGATCGCCAGTGAAAGCTGGTTGTCAGGGACGGTCGCCCTACACTCCTTCAGTCCTGTCGGGTCTATCTCGACCTTGAGAACCTCCGCAGGCGAAAGTGAAGCGGCAACAAACTTTTTCGGATCCTCACTGTACTCTACGACGTCTATCTTCTCACCGGCAAGCTCGTTTACGATTGCGCTGACTCTCACACCACGGGGGCCGATGCATGCTCCGCGCGGATCGACATTTTCGTCGCGACTGTATACGGCCAGCTTTGTTCTCGAACCTGCTTCTCTTGAAACAGACTTTATCTCAACTATGCCGTCGTAGATCTCGGGAACCTCTTTCTCAAACAGACGCTTAACAAAGTCCGGATGTGTTCTCGAAATTATAACTCTCGGACCTTTCTCGCTGCTCTTGACATCCGCGACATAAACCTTTATTGTATCACCCTCGTTGATGACCTCGCCCGCGACCTGCTCACTTTTCGGGAGAACAGCCTCCGCCTTTCCTATGCGCAGTGTAGCGTTGCCGCTCTTTGGGTCGACTTTCTCAACATGAGCAGAAACGATTTCATGGCTCTTGCTCTGGAACTCCATAAGCACCTGACTTTTTTCTCCGTCGCGAATACCCTGACGAATCGTATTTCTTGCGACCTGAACAGCGATCCTTCCGAATTGCTTCGGGTCAAGCCTTACGCCTATCTTATCCTCGATCTGAACCGAAGCGTCTATCGCACGCGCGTCGTTTAAAGAGATCTCATAATTGGGGTCAAAGACCTCCTCTACGACTTCTTTATTGAGATATACCTCAAACTTTCCCGTTTCGGGATCCATCTCTACCCTTGTGTCATTATTTCCGCCGTATGCGCTCTTGCAGGCGACAAGTATAGATTTTTCTATCTGTGAAAGCATATAGTCAACAGGTATACCCTTTTCCTTTTCAAGAAGCTTCAACGCTTCAAAAAGCTCTGTATTCATTTTTCAAAAACCTCCATCATTTTATAATAAAAAATCATCCAACTTTATATAAACCGCATTTTTTTTCTGAATCGTTATTTTTTTATCGCCCTCAAGCATTATTGTAATATTTTCCTTATCATGGGACAGGAGAGTTCCTTTAAACTCCCTGATCCCGTTTTCGTTCGGGCGAATCAGCTTTACCATTACAGGCGCACCGAGGAACGCTTCAAAATGCTCATCGCGGACAAGCTCACGTTCTATCCCCGGAGAAGAGACCTCGAGGCAGTAATTCTGCTCGATCGGGTCGAGCCTGTCGAGCGGTTCGTCTATTGCTCGGCTCATCGCCTCACAGTCATCTATTGTAACTCCCTCCGGCTTATCTATAAATATCCTCAGATACCATACAGCGCCCTCCTTTAAAAACCTGACATCCCAAAGGCTCAGCCCAAGCTCCTCGGCTATCGGCTCAGCCAGCTCCCATACAAGGGAAACCGTATTACCCTGTTTTTTCTTTTCCGCCATATTATCGATTATCCTCCCGCAGAGGCCGCGGCGCTCTGCCAAAAATGCTTAAACACGATAAAAGAGCGGGTCGCCCCACTCTTTTATCATTCCTATTCTTGTTAATTATTTTAGCACATATTTTCATAATATGCAAGCTATTTAAATAATAAAATGCCAAAAATACGTTATTTTTCGGTTTTCCGCCCACTATCCAATACTATTTTTCCATCTTCTATTACTATTTTTCTGTCGCAACAGTCTGCTATCGCATTATCGTGTGTAACAATAACGATAGCTATGCCTTTCTCGTTCAGCCTTCTGAAAAGTTTCATGACCTCCTTAGAGGTCTTGGAATCGAGCGCTCCTGTCGGCTCGTCTGCAAATATTACAGACGGATCGTTAACTAACGCCCTGGCTATCGCGACCCTCTGACGCTGACCGCCGGAAAGCTGGTTGGCTCTCTTGCCTACCTGACTGCCTATTCCCACGGCATCAAGCACATTCTCGACCCTCTCCCTCATCTCGCGTCTCGGAGTTTTGTTGAAATATAAAGGCAGCATGACGTTAAAGTCGACCTTTTTGTGATTTATAAGGGAAAAATCCTGAAGCACAAAACCTATTTTCTCGTTGCGCAGCCGCGCTGTTTCACGGTCGTTAAGCTTAAAAACATCCACACCGCCGAGATGGTAGCTTCCGCTGTCCGCAGTATCAAGGCAGCCGAGAATATGGAGAAGAGTCGACTTGCCCGCTCCGGATGTACCCTGTATAGCAACAAATTCGCCCTCGTCAATATTAAATGTAGCATTATCAAGCGCGACGAACTTATCCCTGCCTATTTTATATGTTTTTGTGAGTCCTTCCGCCTCTATAAGCATATCAATCTCATTCTCCTTATGTTTCGTATTTTCTGTATATTTCTATCGGCGAGCTTTTTCTGAATATCAAAAGAGATATGGCAATCGACAAAAAAGCTGTCACAAGCGCAAAAATAACTGTGAACAAAACGGAAAAGCCGTCATATATAGTCTCTCCGCCGCCTTTTATAAAGCCGTTCGACGTAAGATAATAATAGCCCTCCATAAAGACGATATTCAGCAGTCCTCCTATCAAGCTCATGAGTGTTATTGCGCCGGAGATTATAGCATAGCTTTTAAATCTGCTGCACCCGCACAGATAGTATATAGAGTATTCCCTGAGCTTTTTGTTTATAACGAGTACAGAAATACTTAACAACGCTACGCAGGTTATCGTCAACAGAAAAATAGGTATCGGAAGCCTTCTCTTTAGTTCACGTGAGATCAACTCGTTGCTTTCGGCCATTAGTTCGTCATAGGTAAAAACGGAAAATTGATCCTCAAAATATTTAAGGTACTCGTCCTTTTCCTCTTGCGACGAACCGCTTTTGTATGCTGTCATGAAGTTTGCAGTTGTAGAGATGTACCCACCGCACTTATCCAAGGCATCTGACAGCTCATCATTTTCCATGAGGATAAGCCCGTCGAGTCTTTGGTATAAATATCGTGAGCTCATTTCTGTTCCTGCCGCATTGAAAAAGGGCGCCGCATATGGTTTGGCAAGCTTTCCCACGATCCTGAACTTTAAAGTGCGCTCATCAGCAGAGCCCTTTCCGTTTAGTTCTACCTCGGCAACGTCACCAACGTCCATATTCATAAAAAATGCGCCGGAGGCTATCGCGTTAATGCAGCCGTCGTCATTTTTTCTGTTCATATCGGACCAGTTTCCGCCCGACAATGGCAGAGCATACCGCTCGACCATGTCGGGGGTGAAAAGGTCACAATTTATATAGGTACCGTTGAACATACCCGCTAAATATGTAGTGCGTGAAAACGGCGTATACGCTTTACATTTTTTTGCTCCCTCTTCTATACTGTCTATAAAATCTCCGTACGGATCGGCGGAATCGGAAGACATCATATCTCCATCGCTCACTATAGGCATACAGTACAGGCTGTCGGGCGTCTCGACCCTCTTCATCAGATCGCGCGTATACGCGGCATAACGATACTGTCCAAACGAATCGTTCGCAAAAAACAAAACGACCGTATATGTGATAACTATTATTATCGCCGGTATTTTGTTTCTTCCAAAAAACTCAAAAATCAATCTCAAGTTCTTCATTTTTTATCCTCCCGTAATTCAGCTGTACTTATTTTTGTTTTTGATTATGGAGTTTTTCAAGCAGCTGAATACAAACGGCAGGGACACTATACACGAAAGGACGACTACAGCGAGAACGATCATGACGTAATCGACAAGTGTATATGTAATGCCGGGGGATACGTTTATCTGATTAAAAAACGAATTGTACAGAAGCTTATGCAAAACACAGGCCACAGCAGCTACAACACCATAGATCACAGTGTTTTCCAACATAATAACAGCAAATATTCTTTTCTTAGTCGCACCCACCATGGAATAAATTATGTTCTCAGCATTGTTGCTGTCTATTATATACTTCATCAAAAACATAAACGACAACGAAACCACTATAAATTCACAGATAATATAAAAACCCTCTGACGACAAATTTTGTTCGGCTATTTCGAAATATTCCAATGGTGAATGGTGAATAACGCCGTTGGGAAAAGCCTCTTGAATATCGGCTACAAATTGATTTATCTCGCTTCTGCTCATATGCTCTGAAGTAACAATTTCCATACTGTCTACGGTATATCCGCCTTTTTTAAAGGTCTCGGGAGGAATATAGAAATTGCCAAACATCGTACTCATCCCCACGACCTCGTATTCCCTGCCGCTAACCGTTATTTTATCGCCTGTTTTTATATTGTATGTAACTCCCTCACTAACAGCACTGGGAAGGATAACGACATTCTTTCCCTCCTTACGCTCTGCGTCCGTAAACTCAACGCGGCCCATTTCCTGCAGAAGCTCATCCTTGCCGTATAATATACTTGACATAGTATATATAGTAGATCCATCATCAAACTCTGCTACCTCGGACAGATTCATCTCTTTCTTCGGAATCTCATCCATGGTCAAGCTGCACCTGATCTCCACATCCAAGACAATATCAGATTTGATCAGCGGACTATTTACAATGTCCTCATATGAGGCAGGCTCGCTAAAGTTAATTGTATATTCGTTAAGCACTTCTTGGTCAGAGCCTTCGTAAATTTTCAACGAAAGCTGGTTTCCGTAGAAAAAAATAAACGACAACGAGCATAAGAGACAACCTATTAAAAAGACCGTGAACACAGACTTATTCTGCTTAAAGTCGTAATATATTCTTGTGAATACTAATTCTAACGTTTTCATTGATTTTTACTTCTGATAATAATGGTAGATATATCCATCGGCTGTCTTTGTACCAATCGGCTTCTGATAGCCCTCGTGTTTTACATGTGTAGCATAGTCTATGCCGCCGAGATATGCCTCTCCACTGTGGACAATTCCTTTATAATCCTTTTGGTTGTTGCCAAGTCCCATTTTATGACCTTTACCATATTCCAAATATACCTTTGCTGTTACGCTCCAGCCGGGTTTAATTTCCATTTCAGTCGTGGCTCGTGCGTCATCGTACGGGAAAGGTGTACCGTAATCGTAGAATACGGTCATAAACGTCTTCGGATATTTCAAATATTGCTCATGGAGATCAACATAATTATTTTTCTTATCAATTATTTTGTTGCTACCCGCAGAAACCGCCACCGATGATACCACCATCAGAGCCGCTGCCAATACAGCCGTCGTAGTTAGAATTCTTTTTTTCATTTTGCATTACCTCTTCCTAAAATATTTTGTTTAGATCAAGTTTGGAAATTAAAAACTGAGATTTTTCCAAACCGTTTTTATTATATCATAAAATTTATAAAATGCAAGAAAAAATTGTAAAAATACAGTGATTATAGGCGAATCTTGGTTTTGTTTCTTTTTGATGTAACAATAAAAAACACGGACGGTATAAATACCCGCCGTGTTTAGTTGGTAAACGTTTGTATTTTTCAATAGATAACCAAAACATTCCCGTGTACAGTAAATTTACAGTCATACTCGTTGACTATGCCTGTTTCTGTGTCTATGATGTTAAAGTCCCTGTCCCCACGTTTAGCTATAATAAATCGCTTTTCTATGCAGGCAACAAACTTTCCGAGTGAGCTGTTATAGCTTGCGTTAAATTTAAAGCCCATGCCGTTTACCTCTATACTGCCGCCGTTATCCGTCAGCTTGTATGTATTGCCTGAGTTTTTTTCAGTATAGTAATACTCGTTGTCATACTCACACGGCGGAAGCTCCGCTGCGGAAGCTATTGTACCGTCCTCAATATTATAGGCGCATATTTTTTCGAGTCCCGACTTGAAGTGAGTTGCTTTCATATAGAGCTTTTTATCATTTATGGCGGCAAATCTTATCATGCCCTTTATATCGGCGCTTGCGATGCTTTTGACAGTCAGCTTGTCCTTTCCGTTTTTAAGCTCGTCGAGAGCGACTGTCATATCGCATATCCAGATATTGTCACGGACATCAATACTTATCCATCTCTGCTCATTGAAGTAATATGACTTTGTTTCCTCATCACCCCACGGGTCAAGTATAATCAGTTTTTCATCGGAGCTTGTCACTACGGGCAGCAGACCGTCACAGCCCACCTTTGATATAAGCGGACACTTGACAAAGTATTTCTTATCATGATCAATATCATAAATATACGCGAGCGTGTCGCAGTTAGTTATTTTCTTATACCGTTTAAAGAACTCCATGCTCTCCTCATCGGAAGCTGTAGTTATAAGTAAGTTATTCGCGTTGAGAGCCTTACATTCGTAGAACCTGCCCGTAAATACAAGTCTTTTCCGAAAAAGCTCCATGCCGCTGCGCTTGTCGATTTCTACCAACCAAATGCTGTTAGACCCGTTTTCAAGAACAAGAATAATTGTTTCCTTAAATGCAAAAAGATGCTGTACAAAGGATGAGTCCTCGAGTGTATAATTTGTGATAAGTCTTTCACGGCGGGTATCTCGGTTATACTCAAGAATATACAGGTTGCTTTTGTCAATCTGCATTTTTTCCTCTGTATAATATATGAATGAATCATTTATCTCAAAAAGCTCTATCATCCTATCCTCAAAAACATTCCTAATATCAACAACCTTCATAGATTTCACCTGTTTATTCGTTAAAATATCATGATATACCGCATTTTCTCTGTAAATAAGTATAGGTGAATTAAATGCTTTTGTCAATTCACAGACATTATATTTAAATGGAAACGGGGCTATCGCATTAAAATGCGAGGAATAAGCGCACGTCAAAATTCAGTTTTAGGTCAAGCCTTTTTCAAAAGGCTTGCGGTTTCCAAAGGCAGAGCCTTTGGCCGCCGTCCGCAGACGGCGAAATCTTTATCGTGAGAAAATCCCGTAATGGCGAATTTCAAAAACAGGGATGCCCTGTGATAGAGGACGTCCCTGTCGGCGGTTTGCAATATCTCACCTCGCCGCTCGCGGCGGTGAGATTTATTTTGTTTAGTATTTTTAGCTATAACAAACGGGGTATCGCTCAAGCTCATTAAAGCTTTATGCGACACCCTCGTCTGAACATATGGCAATATTAAAGCGTGATAGAGGAAACAGGTTTGTCCTCATAAATTCTCTCGATAGCCTCAGCAAATACAGGGGCAACCGGAAGCATGGTAAACTTGTCGAGCATTCTGCTCTGCGGTACAGGAATCGTATCAAGAAGGATAAGCTCCTTGATGGGGCTTTCCTTGATCCTGTCGATCGCGGGACCGGAAAGAACACCGTGTGTAGCACCTGCGTAAACCTCAATAGCCCCGCCAAGCTCAATAGTTGCCTTGGCAGCATTGCAAAGTGTTCCGGCAGTATCGATCATATCGTCAACAAGAATGACCTTCTTGCCCTTAACATCGCCGATGATATTCATAACCTCGCATACGTTAGCCCTCGGACGGCGCTTATCTATAATAGCTATCGGGCAGCCGAGGCGGGTCGCAAAGTTCCTCGCTCTTGTAACAGAGCCTAAGTCGGGGGATACAACAACATATTCTTCCGGATCATCGCCGATCATCTGCTTAAAGTGGTTTGCAAGAATAGGCGCGCCAAGCAGATGATCAACAGGAATATTAAAGAAGCCCTGGATCTGTGCCGCGTGAAGATCCATGGTGAGAAGCCTGTCCGCACCCGCGGTCGTTATGAGATCCGCGACAAGCTTAGCCGAAATGGGATCACGCGGCTTTGACTTTCTGTCCTGACGGGCATAACCGAAATACGGAACAACAGCCGTAATTCTTGCAGCGGAAGCACGACGCATAGCGTCGATCATAATCAGCAGCTCCATGATATTATCATTAACAGGAGCGCAGGTAGACTGAACTATAAAGCAGTCCGAGCCTCTGACGGATTCGTGGAGAGAAACAGCTATTTCACCATCACTAAATGACGAAACGTCCGACTTGCCGACAGGAATACCGAGACAGGCGGCAATCTGTTGTGCAACGGGAATATTGGAGTTGCAGGTGAAAATCTTAATATCCTTGCCATGAAAATTCATTAAATAAAGTCCCCCTATGTGATTTAACATATTGTACTTGCGAAATCCAACTGTTATCATTGTAATACTTCACGCAAGAAAAATCAAGTTTTGTCGTATTTTATGTGAAAAATTGTTCAGGGTAACAATTTTGCGGGTAATATCTATGCAAAAAAGTAGTAAAAGAGATATGAAATATTTCATTCAGCAGAGTATGGGTATTCGTATTTTTTGCACAAAATACAAGGCTTGATATTAGTGTGAAAATATGATAAAATAGCAGATATGTATTGGGTTTCCCCTTTAGACAAATCATTTTATCTCGGAGGTTTAATTTATATGTCAGGACATTCAAAATGGAGTACGATAAAAAGAAAGAAAGAAAAAACCGATGGCGCACGCGCAAAAATATTCACAAAAATAGGCCGTGAGCTTGCCGTCGCTGTCCGTGAAGGAGGCAGTGCGGATCCGAGTGTAAATACAAAGCTGAAGGACTGCATCGCAAAGGCAAAGGCTAATAATGTCCCTAACGAAAATATAGAGCGTATCATTAAAAAGGCTGCCGGCGATGGCGACGCAAACAATTATGAAGCTATCACATACGAGGGCTACGGACCGAGCGGTGTGGCCGTTATTGTAGAAGCTCTTACGGATAATCGCAACAGAACAGCGGGCGATCTCCGCCACTATTTTGATAAGTTTGGCGGCAATATGGGAACTCCCGGGTGCGTTTCGTTTATGTTTTCTAAAAAGGGTATTTTGCTGATTGAAAGCGATGGTCTTGAAGAAGATAAGGTGATGGAGGACGCTCTCGACGCGGGCGCGTCAGATTTCTCATTTGAGGACGGAGTATTTGAGATACAGACAGAGCCCGAAGATTTCAGCGCTGTCAGAGATACTCTTGAGGGCAAGGGCTATTCCTTTGTTTCAGCTGAAGTAGAGATGATTCCAAGCACCTATACGACCATCACGGACGAGGACGCCATAATAAAGATGCAGCGTCTACTCGATATACTCGAGGACAACGATGATGTTCAAAACGTATTCCATAACTGGGAGTACGATGAAAACAAGGAATAACATTCCAAAAATATTTATTTATCGCTCTCTACCGTCATTTTATCAGAGCAATTTTTCAGAAAAAATCCCCATACTCGGCCTTATAGCTGTGCCGAGTATGGGGACTTTATTTTTTAATCTGAT
>CANQUS010000006.1 GCA_947627055.1 uncultured Clostridia bacterium
AGCTTAACAAAGATGAAGGATTTGATTCTTCGCAAATTGCATCCATAGGTTTCCAGTATGACGATCCTGCGGAAATATATATCAGTGAATTTGTATTCCAGCCGAAGCCTAATTTGACTGAGTCGACAGGCTTCGTTACGAATCAGTACGAAATACCTGATTACGGTTCCGTAGAGAACAAAGGTCTGACAAACGTTACAGGCGCGGTCTATACGGTTGGTGACAACCGGCGCGTTGTAGGAGAGGACTCACAGTTCTTCCTTAAAAATAACGAGACTGCTACTTTTACGGATCAGTTCCGACGCGGTAGCTATATATACCTTAATGAGGAACTTACTAAAGCACAGCAAGCACTCTTTACTACGACGTACACTGTCTATGAAGACGGAAAGAAAGTAGATCATTTTGTTAATACCAATAACGTAACTAACGACCCCTCGATAGACAACTTGGTTAATGTGTCGGGTACGAAGGTTGATGACGGCAGAATGGAGGCGTATGTAACAGGAAATGTAGACGGTCACGCTGAAAACAACAGTGGTTATACGTACCCACACCGCCCCACTGATGGTGGTTTTGTATTCCGTTCATACCTTACAAATGATAGCGGAACCAGTTCCCTCACTAAGCTCCAGGTCGTATACACTAACACGGCTAAGGTCGGTAATCTAGTCATAGCTAAGGATAAGGCGACCGGCTCCAATAATCTTGACGCTGACTACACATTCTATGTTGAGTTCTATAACGTTGGCGACGTCGCTCTCGAGGACGATACGATCATCGCGGGGCCATTCACACTTAAAAGCGGCGGCGACCCGTGTACGGAACTCACGGGTATACCCGTAGGAACACAGTTCACGATACATGAGGTTCAGCCGAGCGACGGTTCGTCACTCAAGGAGGTTGAGCGTCTCACTAACGGTTCATCATCAACATCGGTTAAAATTAAGAATGATACCATAACCGTGAAGGGCGTAACATATAATACCCGTTCGGTTTCGGGAACTATCCGTCAAGAGAGTGACACATACACATATCGAATGCTCAACTACAAGTATACCGTTATGATCGAGATCCAGAAGAATTGGGAGAATCGTGAGAACTATAAAGGCCCCGATATCACCGAGGTTAAATTTCATCTCCAACGCCGCGAAAAGGGTCAAACTGATGATGACTGGCAGAATGTCACAGACATTAGCGGAGACCCTGTGGTTATCACTGTGAACAAAGATGCAGCCTCAGGAACCGGCGCTTGGACGAACAGAAGCGGTCCGTATGATTTCTATGTTGATAACAATTCCGCTAACCCGGTTTATGAGTATCGCGTGGTAGAGTTGAATCCCGACGGTACCGAAGTGAAGGACGGCATATATAACGGTAATTTCACGGTGAAGTATGACCCTGAGTATAAGGACGGCGGCGACGGAAATCATCCTCCCGTTAATAACACCTTGGAGTTTAATGTTACGAATACCTATGTTGAAACCACAGATTATAATGCTGTTAAAGAATGGTATGATGAAGCAGGCGCAGCGCTGACTGCACCTGCGGCGGGTACTCAGCTGACGCTGAAACTGCAGTCCACTACAAAAGACACACCCAATGATGTCGACTGGACGGATGTATCGGGTAAAAGCGTAACAGTTAAATACGATGGTACAAACTTGACACTTGATCCGCCAGTGGATGGTGTAACCTGTGCTTTTGCTGATTCTGCACATTCTAAGTGGAAGGTAACATTCAGCAATCTGCCCGCGAAAGATAGTGATGGAACAACTTCCCTGCACTACCGAGTTATTGAAGCTTCTGCGCCGTCGGGATATGAGCAGATGGATAGCGCTTATTCTAATGATGAGACCGCCAAAACATCAACCATCAAAAACAAGAAGGTCACGACCGCCGACTACAAGGTTACTAAACAGTGGCCGGATGGTCTGCCGCAATCCGAAAGCACGATAACGCTGCAGCTCCAGCAGACAACATCTGATAGTCCGTCGGATAGCGACTGGGCGAGTGCCGATTCCATCACCGATAACAAAATAGTTATCAGATACGAATCCAATGGCGATATAACTGTCGATACGAATGGCAGTTCAGTTTTTACTGCTGACCCAAATCTTACAAAAGGTACTGGTAGTGGTGGCGTCGACGAGTGGTATTACCAGTGGACAGACTTGCCCACAAAGGACAGCAACGGTAAAACAATAAAATATCGAGTTGTTGAGACCAAGGTATGCGACGGCTATTTTACAGCTTCGCAGACGCACGATACGACGGGATCCGTCATTGTCAACAAGGCACTCGTTAATATGCCCTCGGCGGGTTCATTCCCCTTTATCTTTAACTTTGCTTTATTTGGAGGAATCGTGATAGCTATTTCGCTGGTTACTCTCCATTTAAATAAAAAATTCAATATTTTTCAGCGTTTATTGCGTATAATCCGCAATGTTAAGGGGGTTTGATAGCGTCTTTTTTATGAATGCTGCGTGCATATTTTGTGCGAGATATGCACGCATCGTTAAAAAAGATGTTTCTCGCACAAATCAAATTCCAAATTGGAGGTAAAGAATATGAAAAGTAAATTTCTAAAATGCTTGAGCGTCGGCATAACCTCGGCTATGCTCGCCGCATCGATCATTCCCATGTCGGCGCCGACTGCTTCTGCGGCTGGAGTCACGACATACAACAATTACTACAAGGAGTATAAGTTACCTACACATGCCAGTACTTCGCTACCCGGACAGGGCGAAACATACTACGCTATATTCCAGATAGCGTCGCTCAAGTCGTATGATGAAACGAGTCATTTTGCAGAATATGAGATGAAAAATCCTACACTCTGGAATAAAGATAATAATAATGGTGATCTGTTAAAGGTAGACGATGCCGGCAGAGTTATGTACAGCACCGGAGAGGCATTAGATACTTGGAAAGTGCTTGATAAGAAGAACTTTACAAGCCTTGACGTGACGATGGGAGACCAGCAAACCAATCATGATCTCATAGCTATTCTTGACAGAGCGGCAGAAAAAGTACGTTTACTGACAGATATAAAAAACTTAACGTACAAAGGCGAGGTTAATGGCGGAAAACGCTACGACGATAGTAGCAGTGAAGAAGTGGATAATCCGTCTGCTTGGGGAAGCTCAATTCAGATGTATAAGCTCGGTCATGAGAGCCAGGTTCGACTTACTAATGGTCTGTATCTTATGCTTTCTATTGGTCCGAAGCTTCAGACTCCTAACCTCATTGCTGTAGAAAACCTCAGTCCGACATCTCCTGCGGCGGAACAGTTGTATGATAAAGGCTCTAACATAACGATCGACAAGGAGATCACAAATGTAACTGACGGTGGCAATAAATCGGCCGATGGTGAAACAGCCGAAGTCGCTGTAGGTTCAACGGTAGAATTTACGTTGACCAGCGTGACCCCGATCTATGATAAGTCTGTAACTGATATTATTGCGGGTGGTGCTCCCTATGTGGGTCTTGAAATTCCGGCCGAATATCAGGATTCCGGAGATGATGGCATCATAAATTATGTTATCTACGACGATCCGTCTGTAGGTCTCGACATTGACTTTGACGATGACCCTACTTTAGGTATTGAAATTGAGATCGGTAACACTGATAAGGCTGCAACTACTACAAAGTGGACACCGATCACCTCGGCGAATGTAGGTGCAGGTGCATTTGACGGCTTTAATGACTTGAGTGATATTTTAACCGTTGAGAAGTCAACGTTTGCATATTCAACTTTTGCCCAGAACAAAGCTCTTAATGCTGCTTCTGACCACGAAAAACACATCCATGGCGGCACAGGCTTTAAGATAGTATTTACTGACAAATTTGTTACTACTCAGGATTACATGAATAAAGTTATTAGAGTAAAATTTACTGCAAAGGTCAATGCGAACGCTGATACGTCACTTGCTGAAGGCAGTCCTAATACAGATAAGATGTCATATAATTCAAACGGCGTCAAAGGCTTTACAATTCCGAACGAGTCTATTGTCCAGTATGACAACCAGTTCCTTGCCGAGAAAAGATCTGTGTCATCCTACAGCGATATTGTCTATTTGCATCGCGTTGAGATCGCCGTAAATAAGTTAAACGGTGACGCACCGAATACGACAGTCGCGGGTGCTCAGTTTGCTATTTATGATGAGACAGGTTCAGATCTGAAAGCAGGACCAAAAATAATTACGTCTCCTGACGGTTACGTTACATTTAACGAGCTGCCTGCGGGAACATATACACTGAAGGAGACTTTTACTCCTGATGGTTATAAGCAGATCGAGGATATTAAGTTTACTATTACGGCAGTTCAACAAGGTAATTACAACGGTAACTACACATTCTCTGTCGATAGCCCGGCCGGCACAAACTTTGAAGTTGGTAAATTTTCCGCTAAGGTTTATCCAAATCTAACAAACGCACTTAATATTAAGAACTTTATCGGTCAGACCCTCCCCGGCACAGGCGGAATGGGTACTGTTATCTTTACTGTAGTTGGTGCAGGTATAATTGTACTTGCCGGAGTTATGCTTGTTATTTACATGAAGAAGAGACGTGTTGACGAGGAGTAATATCGACTGATATTTCCTGTTGCCGCACCTTCTGACTGAATACTTAAGATCCGCCGATGCGGTGATATGCCGCATCGGTGGGTTTTCCGAAAGGCTCGGTTTACTGATACGATGCGAACCTTTCGGAAAGCCTCGCGAAAGGACGCGTTCCATTTTGAAATTAAAACATGGCAAAAAAATATGGCCTCTCCTGCTTGCTGCCCTGCTGTTTTTCATTGGTGTTGCGTCAATCCTATATCCGTTTTTCAGCAATCTTCTGTCGGTCATGACAGCGGACACGGTCATATCCGATTACAAGGACGAAGTAAAAGATATGTCCCATGACGATATCGAGGCTTTGATAGAGGAGGCTCACCTGTTTAACAAAAGGCTTTATGAGGGTACGGTAAATAAGGATGACGCGAGGTGTCTGTCTATTGCTAACGACCTGATAAGCTATCTCGACATACCGTCTATCTCTGTATATCTGCCCGTATACTACGGAACCTCCGAGGAGGTCCTCAGCAAGGGCTGCGGTTATCTTGAGAACACCTCTCTTCCTGTAGGCGGTGTAAATACACACTGCGTTATCGCGGGTCATACAGGCTTGCCGACAGCCGATATGCTCACAAACCTCGATAGGCTCAAGATCGGCGATTTGTTCTATATCCATACGCTTAACGATGTTTTGGCATACCGTGTGGACAAAATACAGGCAGTTTTGCCTGATATGACAGATGCTCTCCGCATATTACCGGGCAGGGATATAGTAACACTCTTGACCTGTACGCCGTACGGTGTCAACGACCACCGTCTTTTGGTGCGCGGCACACGCGTTCCGTATGATCCCGAGGATGAAACGCCTGATCTCTCACCGCTGCCCGTAACTGAGGATGAACGTAATGCCGAGATCGCTCGTCAAACAGCCTTTATTGTTGTCATAGTTTTAGCGTCTGTTATTGTTTTTGTGACCGCCTGCTTTTTACTCGGAACTGACAGCAAAAAGCACAAAAACACACGCCATATTGATACGGTCAGTATAGATGAAAAGCGGGAGGAATAGTATATGACCGCCATAAAAAAGCGTGTCAAGCGCAGGATACCTCTTTTAATGATTTTTCTGCTTTTGATCGTTGGTGTTGGCTTTGTGATGTATCCTAAGGTCAGCGACTGGATCGCTAGATATACTGCTTATTCTGAGATCGCCTCATATAACGCGGCTGTCAAAATGATCGACAGGTCTGAAATTAAAAAGCTTCAGAAGCTTGCACAGGAGTATAACGAGGCTCTTGCCAAAGGCGATACAGCTAAAAGCTCCGTTATTGATTATGACAGCCTGCTTGCTGTTACCGATGCGATAGCGTATGTGGACGTTCCAAAGGTTCAAATTTATCTTCCGATTTTTCACGGCTTGTCCGACGCCATCCTCGAGAGGGGTGTGGGTCATATGGAGGGAACGTCCCTCCCGGTTGGCGGCAAGAGTACACATTGCGTATTAGCTGCACATACGGGCTTACCATCGTCCGAACTTTTTACAGATATTGACCAACTTGTTTTGGGTGACGTTTTTTATATCCATGTTCTTGACGAGACGCTTGCGTATAGGGTCGATCAGATAAAGGTCGTTTTGCCGGATGAAGTTGATGATATTAAAATCGTTGAGGGTGAGGACTATGTAACGCTTCTGACCTGTACTCCATACGGTATAAACGACCACAGACTGTTAGTCCGTGGCACCCGCATTCCATACAAAGAGCCATATGTTCCCTCGGAGCAGGACGCTAAGTACCCGATGGCGCCTACCGATTCTACTGACGAGGAAACTATACCTGTTGAGAAGCTCCTCTTGTTCTGGGGAACGGTAGTGGTGTTGGTCGTTGTTGTTATGATTCTGCTGATTTTATTTTTGCCGTTAGGCAAAAAACGAAATAAAAAACAAGCAAAAAAGTAAAGCCTATATATTATTTGCTTAGGAGGAAATCAATATGAAGTTTAGATTTGTAAAAAAGGCAGCTGCTATTTCTTTAATGTTTGCTTTTGCCTGCTGTTTTTCGGTATTCTCAAGTGCCGTTGATGCTCCTTCGGTCGGCTCTGTCACTGTCGATGTTATACCCGAGGCTGAAGGCATAGAGCTGAGGCTTCATGAGGTCGCCGACATCGTAAACGCCGAGTTTAAGCTGAATACAGACTTTGCGGCCTCCAATGTTGACATAACTGACCTAAAGGATTCCGATGCCGCTCAGGCTGCCGCGGAAGCTATGATGTCCTATGCCGAGTCTAAGTCCTTGACTAACGGCATCGACATGACTGTAAATGCCGACGGTAAGGCGATATTTTCTGATCTTTCCGTTGATAAGGTCTACCTCATATATCAACTTAAGGAAGCACATATTTCTATACAGCCCATGTTGGTCAGTGTGCCGTACATAGATGGTGTTACCGCTAACTATGATGTGAAGATCAACGCCAAGTTTGCTGACAACTCTGATGCGTTTCGCTCCGCTGTCATTCTGAACAAGGTCGATGATTCGTCTAAGCCGCTCAAGGGCGCTGTATTTACCTTCCAAAGCAAGGAATACTACACGGATAATTTACTTGTACCTAACGATGCTGATAAAGGCTCAGACTCTAAAGGCAACTACTACTGGAAAGCATACGGCTCTGACCTGACGACTAACGCATATGGTCAAATTGTTGTCGAAAAGATACCATTCGGTACTTACCGTTTTGTTGAGGTCAAAGCCCCTGACGGATATATCCTTGATTCCACGCCTCACGAGTTCGAACTGAGCGTCGCTGGCGCTGTTAAGGCTGAGAACGGTGTTTACAGTAAGGCGAGAGGTACTATTGCAGAGTTGACGATCAAGAATATGCCTGTCCCGACAAGCAGCACCCCAGAGCCGTCTAACCCCTCTACACCAACTACCCCGACCCCATCAGGTAAACCCGGTAATCCTGTTTTGACTGGTGACAGCTTAAACGTTCTACCGTTCCTGTGTGTAGTAATTGCTGCCGGTCTTGTGATCACCCTGACAGCGAAGAGGACTTCTAAAAATAAAGCTGATAGATAATATAAGATCCCGCCTTTGAGCGGGATTTTTTTTGCGATAAATACCGTGCCACAGAATCAACCGCGATATTTCAATTACCATATTACGTTGAAAACCTGACATTGGATTTATGTTTTTCACAGCCCCGTGACCGCACAAGAGCGCTTTGATCCTCATATTTAGCGCCGATTATCTGCCAAGATGCCTCCTTCCGTACTCGAAACGGGACGAGCTTGAGAATTTCCGCCGATATGTCCCGCTGTGCCGAGATCGTGGGTACTCCATGTGCATAAAAAGTCACCCTTTACATTTCAAGTAAAGGGTGGCTTTTAACTAGTGTGCTGAAAGTTTAATTACGCTTTTTCTTTCTGGAAAGAACTACCGCCGCAATACCTCCGATTGCGAACATTGAAACAATAGCAAAAATATTGCTGTTATCTCCCGTGTTGACTACGTCTTTGCCTGTTATAGCAGCCTCTTTACCGTCTGAGCCTGTGTTTGCAGGATTTTTGCCGTTAGAACCTGTATTAGAGTTTACTTTGTCTGTTTTGTTCGAGGTGCTGTTGGTTTTCTGAATAACCTCTTTTTCCTCTGTACCGCAATTCTCACAAACCCTTACCTTTTCGCCGTCAGTCGTTGCGGTGGCTTCCTTTACGACCTTCCATGAGCCGAAGCTGTGTCCCGTAGCGGGTATAGGCTCAGTGATAGTTTCGCCGCAAACCTCGCAAGTCGTAGTATACTCGCCGTCCTCAGTGCAGGTGGCTTCCTTGGTAACTACCTTTTCACCGAATGCATGGCCGTTAGCGGTTGTTTCCTCTGTAAAAGTTTCGCCACAGTTCTCGCATATGTACATATATTCACCGCCCTCGGTGCAGGTGGCTTCCCTAATAACGACCTTTTCACCATATGTATGTCCAACAGCCGGTATAGCCTCTGTCACAGTTTCGCCGCAAACCTCGCAAGTCGCCGTAAACTCTCCGTCCTCGGTGCAGGTGGCTTCCTTGGTAACGACCTTTTCGCCGAAAGTATGTCCAACAGCGGGTATAGCCTCTGTTACAGTTTCGCCGCAAACCTCGCAAGTCGCCGTAAACTCTCCGTACTCAGTGCAGGTGGCTTCCTTAGTAACGACCTTTTCACCGAAAGTATGTCCAACAGCTGGTATAGCCTCTGTTACAGTTTCGCCGCAAACCTCGCAAGTTGCCGTAAACTCTCCGTCCTCAGTGCAGGTGGCTTCCTTAGTAACGACCTTTTCGCCGAAAGTATGTCCAAGAGCCGGTATAGCCTCTGTTACAGTTTCGCCGCAAACCTCGCAAGTTGCCGTAAACTCTCCGTCCTCAGTGCAGGTGGCTTCCTTAGTAACGACCTTTTCGCCGTAGGTATGCTCCGTCTTGGGAATATCCTGAGTTTCAAGTATCTCGCCGCAGACGGTACACTTTCTAACCTTCTTGCCGGCCTGGGTGCAGGTTGCTTCTTGAGTTATTTCCCATTGTCCATCCTTATGTCCGAGAGCAGGAATAACCTCTGTTATCGTTTTACCACAGACCTCGCACGTTCCGGTTTTTTCTCCGGGTGTAGTGCAGGTCGCTTCCTTAGTTATTTTCAGATCGCTGTATTTATGGTCGGTCATGGGTATGCTTTCAACCTTGAGAAGCTCTCCGCAGATCTCGCACTTCTGTATTTTCGTTCCTGATGAACTGCAGGTAGCTTCCTTTATGATCTCCCATTCACCGGCCTTGTGTTGGTGTGCGCCTATGACAACGTAATTTATGGGGTGGTCGCTTTTGTTATGCTCCTCCACATAGGTCTTTACGTAACAGTCGTCAGTGTATCCGTATACGGTCAAGTCCGCATTATGATTGTTAAACGCATCGCCGCCTATAACAGTGACACTGTCGGGTATCGTGATCTTTGTGAGATTGTCGCAGCCTGAAAACGCGTAGTCTTCGATTGTTGTGACGCTGCTCGGAACAGTTATCTCCTCAAGCTGTGCACATCCACTAAACGCTCCAAATCCTATAGTCGTAACGCCTGCACCGATGTTTACATTTTTAAGGCTTGTGCAGTCAGAAAATGCGTATGAAGGAATGGTGACAATATTCTCACCCTGCATTACGACTGTTTCGAGCTTATCACAGCCGGCAAAAGATCCTTCTATTTCACTTACGGAGTTCGGGAGTGTGACGGTAGTGAGACTATCGCAGTTATAAAAAGCACTCGAACCAATTTTTTCAACCGAATTACCTAGTGTAAGATTTACGAGTGAAGAACAGCCATGAAACGCATCGGATTCAATTTCAGTTACGCCGTCACCGATTTTGACTGTCTTGAGACCTGTGCAATTATAGAACACATCGGAATCGATTTTAACAACGCTGTTCGGTATCTCTATCTCTTTTAATGCTGTGCATCCACTAAACGCTCCATAGCCTATAGTCGTAACGCCTGCACCGATGTTTACATTTTTAAGGCTTGTGCAGTCAGAAAATGCGTATGAAGGAATGGTGACAATATTCTCACCCTGCATTACGACTGTTTCGAGCTTATCACAGCCGTAAAAAACAGATTCTCCTATTTCACTCACGGAGTTCGGGAGTGTGACGGTAGTGAGACTATCGCAGTTTGCAAAAGCATACACACCAATTTTTTCAATTGATTTTCCGAAGGTTAGTGAATCAAGAGCGGTACAACCTTCAAATGCTCGGTTACCGATTTCTGTTACACCGTCACCGATTTTGACTGTCTTGAGACCTGTGCAATTACAGAATACATTGAAATCGATTTTAACAACGCTGTTCGGTATCATTATTTCCTTTAAGCCGGTACATTCACTAAACGCTTCATAGCCTATTGTTTCCACGCCATCGCCAATGGTTACGCTTTGCAGACCCGTACAGCCGCTAAAGGCATAATTGCCTATGGTTTTAACAGTTTCCGGTATCGTCACCGACTGCAGACCTGTTTTACCGCTGAATGCAATTTCCCCGATTTCCGTGACAGCTTTGCCGTCTATTGCAGACGGTATCGCTATTTTTCCGTTTTTAGAATATCCTGTGATCCTGACAGAGCTGTCGTCTATTTCCTCATAGCTGAAACCGTCAGATGTGGTTTTTGTTTCGGCAGCCGAGACGGAAAGGCTCGACATGTTGCCGAGGGTAACTGTGGCGGTACCGATGCCTGTCACCATGGTGGCCGCCAAGGCTAAAGCCAACAGCTTTTGTTTTCTTTTTTTGTCCATTATTTCATCCTCCAAAATATAATATTTATACCAAAACAGTAAATGATAACTGTTGAGATACCTGTATAATGATACCTAATGTGTTTTTGTCTTTGGCTAAGCGCAGGGATAAACCATTCGGCAGACAAATAAAACAAATATTATTCAACTAAAAAATAATAGAATGAATTTATGAAGTCTTGGTCGGCGGACACCTTATATGAGCGGTAACATTATGCAAAACACATGAGATATTATGTACATATTATATGATGTAATACCTCATGTGTCAAGTACATTTTCCATCATGTTATCTATTTATTTTTCATATTATAATGCTACTGTAAAATCAGCTTTAAGGAGAACCTGCAATGAAAAAAGAAATAAACGTAACATTAGGACAACGAGTAAAAGAACTAAGAAAACAAAAGGGATACACTCGTGAGGCGTTTGCGGAGGAGCTGTCGGTAAGTACACGCTTTCTTGCGGACGTAGAGAGCGGTTCAGCGGGAGTTTCCATAACCACACTTAAAAATATTTCCATGATTTTAAATGTACCGTCAGATTATTTTATTGGTATATCCAATCCTGAGGATTCGGAACTGTCGAGACAGATTTTGATGAATAAGGTCATAGTTCTTGACAAGAAATATTTGGGATACGTCAACACCATATTGGACTGCGTTATGGGTATAGCCGAGGCTTGATTCCGCAAAACGGCGCAGAACCTCATGATAAGATATTTTGATATGACAAAACTATCATAAATAACGAATGCTCCGAACGTTTTGAAAGCGCTCGGAGCATTGAGGTATTTTCGTGTTCTTAAATTCGGACGTCTTACTTGTTCATTGTTTCTCTCCGACAGTTCAAGCGGTAATTTTATCCTGTATGACGCGTCAAAAAAGCATAAAAAACGGCACAGCCGTGTTCCACGACTATGCCAAATTTTCAATAGATTAGGGGATGCCGCATTAAGCTTTAATAAACTTAAGCGATACCCTGTTTGTTATAGTTCTGAAAGACTACACTAAATAAATATCGCCGCCACAGGCGGCGAGGTGAGATATTACAAACCGTCAGCAGGGACGCCCTCTATCGCAGGGCGTCCCTCTTTCAAAAACAGTCCGCCGGACTGTTTTTGAAATTCACCCTTGCGGAGCTCTTCTCACGCTGAAGCTTCCGCCGTCTGCGGACGGCGGCCAAAGGCTCTGCCTTTGGAAACCGCAAGCCTTTTGAAAAAGGCTTGACCTAAAACTGGATTTTGACTGCATTTAGTGTGTTTATTCCTCGAAGCTTAGTACGACAGCACCTTCAATTCCTACACTGTTTAGTTTTCTGCAAGCTCCCCAAGGCTTGACGCTTTGAGGTATGCGTTGATAAATCCGTCGAGATCGCCATCCATAACGGAATTGATATTTCCCGTTTCATAATTTGTGCGATGATCCTTGACCATGGTATATGGCATAAATACATACGAGCGGATTTGTGAGCCCCATGCGATCTCCTTCTGGACACCCTTGATGTCCTCGATTTTGTCGAGATGCTCACGCTCTTTTATTTCAATGAGCTTTGATTTCAGCATCGTCATACAGACTTCTCGGTTTTGGTGCTGACTGCGCTCGACCTGACACGATACAACTATACCGGTAGGAATATGTGTAAGGCGAACGGCAGATGAGGTCTTGTTGACCTTCTGGCCGCCCGCGCCGCTCGCACGGTAAACGTCCATCTTGATGTCCTCAGGACTTATTTCTATATCGATATTGTCGTCTATTTCCGGCATGACCTCAAGCGACGCGAACGAGGTGTGGCGCCTGCCTGAGCTGTCAAATGGAGAAACCCTTACAAGGCGGTGAACTCCGGCTTCACTTTTGAGGTAGCCGTAGGCGTTCTCGCCCTCTATCATTATGACGGCGCTTTTCAGACCGGCCTCGTCGCCGTCGAGATAGTCAACGGTCTTGACCTTGAAGTTGTGACGCTCCGCCCAACGGTTGTACATTCTGTATAGCATTTCTGCCCAGTCCTGAGCCTCGGTTCCCCCTGCGCCGGCATGAAATGTGAGTATGGCATTGTTGCTGTCATACTCGCCGATCAAAAGAGTGGAAAGTCTTTGCGCTTCAAGACTGCTTTTGACATTTTCGTATTCCGCCGTCGCCTCGTCGAGCAGAGAAATATCCTCCTCTTCGTTTGCAAGCTCGATCAGAGCGTGAGTGTCCTCATATGACGCAACGAGCTTGTCATATTGCTCCACCTTATTTTTCAGCGCGCCTGTTTTTTGCAGTATGGACTGCGACTGTTCCATATCGTCCCAAAATCCCGGCTCCGCCGCGCGCCGCTCAAGCTGTTCGATCTCCAGCTTTACCGCGCCCATGCCGAGTGCGTCGGATAAATCCTCTATATCGGGCCAAAGCTCCTCCAATGCCAATCTAAGCTCATCAAACTGTAACATATATGATCTCCGTTCTAAATTTATATATTTATCAGTTTATTATATATTATATTTAGTGAATTGTAAAGTCTCTTGTTTGCCATGATGTTTTTGCTATAGATATTGACAAAATAAAGAGCGAATAGTAAAATTATTCTAAGATAGTGCATAGACTTTTGGGCAGTATTACAAATTAAATTTAAATTCGGTTTTTGCGGCGTGTTATTGTTTGGGGAGGATATACGAAATGCCAAAAAAGCAGATTATTAAGCTGATTTGCTTAAATCTTGGTATCGCTCTTATAAATATTATTTTGTTTTCAAGGGGACTGGCAGGTCTGACGTTCGGAGTGGACACCATCATGACAGCGTTTGCTGTTACCGAAATAGTAATGAGCGTTATCGCCTTTTTTTATGGCAACTATACTCTGTTGTTCAAGTCGCCTGAGATACAGCTGTATAAAGGCGCGGAGCTTTCCGAATCAAAGGATTATATAAACGCTCTCGACGAAATGCGCGAAAAGAAGATATTTGATCCGGAGATCTCGACAGCGATTGAACAGTTATATCGACTAAAGGATAAGGACAAGGCGCTTGACAGTATACTCGCACAGTTTTTTTCACCGCAGGAAATGACGTTTACAAGGTTTCAGACCGTCATAGATTCGGTTCAGGCGCTTTTTTATAATAACGTGAAAAAGATGCTCAACCGAATGATAATCTTTGACTACAAGGACTATACGAAGCTCCTGGAGAAAATCAATAATTCTCAGACGATAGACGGAGTAAAGGTCACTTCAAGGTCATCAGGCGCACAACTCAAGATATATAACGAGCATATCGAGTATGTTCGCAGTCTTGTCGATATGAACGAAAGCATATTGGTAAAGCTCGACAGCCTGCTTCTTGAGATCTCCAAGCTTGACGATTTGGACGCAAGCGGACTTGAGGAGCTTGCCGCTATTCAGGAGATAAACGAATTGATAGCACAGACCAAGCTATATAAAAATTAACGGAGGTAAAAAATGAAAAATTTGTCTGCAACAAAAAAGATTCTGATTTTCGTCGGTATAGCTGTTATTGTTTTCGGAATAGTTATCGCGGGTATCACTTTGACCAAAAATATCGGTATGAGTGACGAGGCGATAACCGAGGAGCAGGCAGCTGACAAAATGAGTAAGATTTTGAGCGGAATAAATGTTACAAACGTTGAGCCGAGGAAAGCATCGATAACCGATGAGGATATACTTTCCGAGGAGGAGGAGCTTCCCGACATAGCTTCATATCCTCTGACTGTTACAGGAAATGCCGATATAAATATCGAGATATTCTCGTCGCCCGAAAAGGCCGGAGAGGGTACGGACGGCTGGATAAACGAGGTAGCCAAAAATTTCAACAGCGAGGGATACAAGGTCAACGGCAAAAAAATATCTGTGTCTATTCGCTCCGTTTCGTCGGGACTTGCTGTTGATTATATCAAGTCAGGCAAATATGTTCCCGATGCGATAACCCCGTCAAACGAATTTTGGGGCAAGATGATAGAAGCTGGAGGCGTAGAGGTTACTCTGAAAAAAGAGAAGCTTGCGGGAAATGTCGCGGGTATACTTCTTTCCAAGTCAAAGTACGACGAAATAATTAAAAAGTACGGCTCGGTCAATATGAAGGTCATATCCGAGGCCACGGCAAACAATGAGATAGCTATGGGCTACACCAATCCTTTTGTAAGCTCGACCGGGTTTAATTTCCTTATCAGTACGCTGTATTCTTATGATGCCGATGATTTGCTGAGTGAAAAGGCCATAGAGGGCTTCAAGGGCTTTCAGGAGAATGTTCCGCTTGTTTCGTTCAACACGCTCCAGATGAGGACCTCGGCTGCGTCAGGTTCTTTGGATGCGTTTGTTATGGAGTATCAGTCGTATGTGAACGACCCTACACTCAAGAACGACTATGTCTTTACGCCGTTTGGCGCAAGGCACGACAATCCAATGTATGCTGTCGGAAAGCTGTCATCCGACAAGAGCGCTGTCCTTGAGAAATTCTGTGAATACTGCCTTACCGACAAATCGCAGGAGCTTGCAAAAAAATACGGCTTTAATAATAACGGGAACTACAAGAGTGAGCTGCCGAACATAGACGGCAACAGCCTTTTGAGGGCGCAAAAGCTCTATAAAGAGAACAAGAACAGCGGCAGGCCGATAATCGCGGTATTTGTCGCGGATACATCGGGAAGCATGGCGGGTGAATCGATCAACGCTCTTCAGACCTCTCTCATTAACTCGATGCAGTATATAAACAAGGATAACTACATCGGATTGGTCTCATACAATAACAGGGTGTATGTCAACCTTCCGATAGCAAAGTTTGACCTGAATCAGCAGTCACTGTTTAAGGGCGCTGTTCTCGACCTCGACGCTAACGGACAGACCGCAACGTATGACGCAGTCGTTGTCGCGCTTGATATGATCCAAAAGGCAATGCAGGACAATCCCGATGCAAAGCCCATGCTTTTCCTTCTGAGCGATGGCGAGCAGAACACAGGCTGTTCTCTCAACGACATATCCTCTATACTCGACACCTACAAGATTCCTGTCTACACGATAGGCTACAATGCGAATATCGCGGCGCTGAACCAGCTCTCCGATATAAACGAGGCGGCTACGATCAACGCCGACAGCGACGATATTATCTATCAGCTCAAGAATCTCTTTAACTCCGAGATGTGATACGGATATACCGAGACACGAATACGAGCGTGAGATTTACAACAAACAGATTTTAGATTTACGGATATATTCAATAACAAGCCTTTTATTAAGGTCAAAATATGATTGGAGGAATTTACAATGGGATTTTCTATGGAACTGCCTGATGTAGAAACAGTAAAGGAGGAAGTCAAGGAGGAGCTTGCTCCCGAACCGGAAACCGAGAAAAAGCTCGTCCAAGCAGCAGATAACAACACAGAGTCGCTCTTTACATTTGATTTAGGCTCTCTTGAGGATAGGCGCGAGATAGTATCATCTATTGAGAGTTTCGGCTCGGATATTGTTGAAAAATCCACAAGAAAAAATGAGCTTCTCAATGTTCGTCTTGTCGATCTCAGCCGTATGGGAGGCGAAAACGGCGAGGTGGTCAACGGCCTAGCACAGCTTCAGACACAGATGAAGGATCTCGACCCGTCAGGCATTGACTTTATTAAAAAAGGACCTCTCGGCAAGCTGTTTAACCCGATACGCAATTACTTTGCCAAATTTGAAAAGGCTGACGATATTATAGCGGATACGATAGAGGCTCTCGGCAGGGGAAAGGCTACGCTAAAAAATGACAATACAACTCTTGAGATCGAACAACTGGCTCTGCGAGATCTGACAAAAAAGCTCGGTCAACAGATAGAGTTCGGCATGAAGATGGATGAGGCTATAACCGCTGCTGTAGAAAAAGCTAAGACAGAAAATGTTGATGAGGAAAGGATCAAATTCATTGAGGAGGAGGTTCTATTCCCGCTCAGACAAAAGGTTATGGACTTACAGCAGATGCAGACAGTAAATATGCAGGGCATTATTGCTATGGAGATAGTCAGACGCAATAACAAGGAGCTTATCCGCGCTGTTGACAGAGCTGAAAGCGTCACCGTTTCCGCTCTGAGGATAGCGGTAACTGTCGCGAGCGCGCTTTATAATCAGAAGATCGTCCTCGAAAAGGTCAATGCTGTCAACGAGGCAACGAACAAGCTTATCGGCGCGACATCTAAAATGCTGAAGGAGCAGGGCGCGAGCATACAGCAGCAGGCCATGGAAACAAATGTTTCTATTGATACTCTGAGAGACGCCTTTGCGGATACGTTTGAGGCACTTGACGCGGTTACAGATTATAAGACGAAAGCTCTCCCACAGATGAAAGCCACCATTCAGGAATTTAAGGCATTGGCTGATGAGGGTGAAAAGCGTATTCAAAAAATGGAGGCAAGGGATTCCGAGCTTGACAAGCTTGAAAGCTGATTTTAAATAATGGATCATGGTGCTGTCGCACTGGGATTCGATGAATAAACGCACTAAACGCAGTCAAAATTCAGTTTTAGTTCAAAAGTATTGCGAGCGGAGTGCATTCATTGCGTTTCGTCGGGCAAGCAAGACGCATAGTTGCTCGGCAAGTGATGTTTATGTTTTCATGGGGATAATTACCAATGAACTGCCGTCCGCAGACGGAGAGATCTTTAGTGTAAGAAGATCTATATAAGGGTGAATTTCAAAAACAGTTCGGCGGACTGTTTTTGAAATAGGGACGCCCTATATCAGAGGGCGTCCCTGATGTCAGTTTGTAATATCTCACATCGCCGCCACAGGCGGCGATATTTATTTAGTGCAGTATTTTAGACTATAACAAATGGGGTATCGCTTAAGCTTATAAAAACTTAATGCGACAGCCCTTTTTTATACGACAAAAATCCTGCTGTTGTATGTTGTGCTTTTGCTAAAAAAGTCTTGATATGTGTATGCTGTTTGGTGTATTATAAATATAAAAGCACACGGACAGAGAATTTAATACTATAATATGTAAAGGGGCGTTTACGTTGAAAAGAGTCGGTATTTTAACAAGCGGCGGAGATTGTCAGGGGCTTAACGCGGCAATACGAGGAGTGGCAAAGACCCTCTATAACCACTACAAGAAAGATGAGATCGAGATTTACGGTATAATCGACGGCTATCGAGGCTTGATTACAGGAGAGTATCGCCTCATGAAGCAGGAGGACTTTTCGGGGATTTTGACACGAGGAGGAACAATTCTCGGAACATCCCGTCAGCCATTTAAGCTTATGAGAGTCATTGACGAGGAAAACAACATAGATAAGGTTGCGGCTATGAAGGAAAACTACAGGAAGATGAAGCTCGACTGCCTTGTCATACTCGGAGGAAACGGTACTCAGAAGTCTGCGAATATGCTTGCGCAGGAGGGACTGAATGTAGTTTCACTTCCGAAAACTATAGACAACGACCTGTGGGGCACTGATATGACATTCGGCTTCCAAAGTGCTGTAGACATAGCCACACACGTTATCGACTGCATTCACACGACAGCAACCTCTCACGGCAGAGTTTTTATTGTCGAGCTTATGGGGCATAAGGCGGGTTGGCTCACGCTGTACGCCGGTATTTCCGGAGGCGCGGATGTCATACTGATCCCCGAAATACCGTATGATATAAATAAGGTCATAAGGTGCATAAAGCAAAGAACAAAATCGGGAAAGAACTTCTCTATACTTGCTGTTGCAGAGGGCGCAATATCTAAGGAGAGAGCGGCTCTGCCGAAAAAGCAGAAAAAAGAAGCTCTCGCAAACCTTATGTACCCGTCTATCTCATATGAGATCGCCGATCAGATAGAGAAAGCAACAGGTCAGGAAACGAGAGTTACCGTTCCGGGCCACTTCCAAAGAGGAGGAAGCCCTGTGCCGTATGATAAGCTGATAGCAACACGCTTTGGAGCAGCGGCAGCGGAATGTATCATTAAAGAACGCTACGGCTGCATAGTTTCGCTTGTAAACGGAAAGGTTATACCTGTTCCGCTAGCTGACATTGCAGGCAAGCTGAAGGTTGTCCCGACTGACAGCGAAATAATCAAAACCGCAAGGCTTACTGGTATAAGCTTTGGCGATTGATAGAGAGTCGCATAGTTCTGTCAGATTGCTTTACATTAACAGAAATGAGGGAATAGCGTGGCTGACGAGTATTCGGGAGATATTATAATACAGGAAAGAAAGCGATGGCTTTTCTTTGGCATTCCGTGGACCTTTACGAAATTTGCTTTAACACCCAAGAGGATAATTATTGAGGAGGGACTCCTGCACTCTAAGGAAAATGAAATATTGCTGTATCGTATAATCGATATGGAACTGTCGAGGACGCTTTTGCAAAAGATATTCAAGCTCGGAACACTTATTGTAAAATCAAAGGATGCCTCGCATCCTATACTTTACATAAAAAACATTAAACACTCTCGTGAGTTCCGAAATCACCTTGCCGATGCTGTCGAGAAGGAAAGGCTTCGTATGAGGGTAAGACAAAGCGAGATATATGACCCGCAGAGCGAGGACACACCTGACGAGCATTTTAATGACTTTAACGACGGCTACTGATGTTTCACTAAGAGGCTTGCACAGTCATTTAGCGTGGCAAGCGCAGCGTAAGGTGCGTGAGTAATCAATATTGAATCCGCTCCTATGCTGATTACAGCGATGGCACTCGCCTGACATGGGACATCCTGCTTAAGTTATATGTCGCAGCAGCCTGCCTTACCGCATATACTGTTAGAAAAAACAGTGAGGTGATTTTGTGGGCAAGCCTTTGATTATGGTATCGTCCATAACGTATGCTATGAAAGGCAAGAGTGTTCTCGCCCAAATGGGTATACGAAGCGATATAGTACGAACGCCGAGCGACAGCCGCAACAGCTCCTGCGGTTACAGTCTGTTTGTTCCGAAAAAAACGGATGAGGCGCAGAAAATTCTCGAGGAAAACGGCATCAATGTTGTCGGACGAGCAGAAAAGGGGAGTGCGCCGTGATATATCTTGATAATTCTGCAACGACATTCCCCAAGCCGAGAATCGTGATGAATGCAGTCAATAATGCTATGGTCAACTTTGGCGCAAATCCCGGCAGAGGAGGGCATAAGCTGGCGCTAAGGGCTTCACAGCTTATGTTCGACGCAAGAAGCGCGGTTATGCGTTTTTTTAAGGCTCGTGATGAAAACAGCGTAATATTTACGGGAAACTGTACCCATGCCTGCAACATGGTTTTAAAGGGAATATTGAAGTCCGGAGATCATGCCGTGGTATCGTGTCTGGAGCATAATGCGGTAATGCGCCCGCTTGAAAAGCTTTCACATAACGGAGTGACATATACTGCCGCGGCGGTTTATCCGGGGGACAACGACAGAACGCTCGATTCCTTCAGAAAGGCAATAAACAGAAATACAAAGCTGATATTCTGTACTCAGGCTTCAAATGTTTGGGGGATACGTTTGCCCGTTGAAAGGATAACGGCTCTCGCACATCAGTACGGCATACCCGTAGCGGTAGATGCGGCTCAGTCAGCGGGCGTAGTTGATATTGACCTTGCGGACAGTGGGATAGATTTTCTCTGCTGTGCGGGTCACAAGGGACTTTACGGACCTATGGGAACGGGATTGCTTATTTTTAATACCGATATTAGTCTCGATACTATTGTAGAGGGCGGTACGGGGAGCAATTCCTATTCGCTCGAGCAGCCGGAGATCCTGCCAGATCGCTTTGAAAGCGGAACGCAGAATCTTCCGGGAATAGCAGGCCTTAAAGCAGGCGTTGAGTTTGTGATGAGACGTAGAACAGATAATATATTTAGCTCGGAAATGAACCATATGCAGTACCTTTATGATAATCTTATGAGGATAAAGGGCGTAAAGCTCTATACCGCACGACCTGATAAATTTTATTGTGTACCCGTTTTATCGTTTAACATAGACGGAGCGGACAGCGAAACGGTATCTTCACTTCTTGATGATTTTGGTATAGCGGTAAGAGCAGGTCTGCATTGTGCGCCTCGCGCACATGAATTTATGGGTACGCTTGACGGCGGTGTTGTGAGGATTTCTCCGTCAATATATACAACACGCGGCGATATAGACCATGTTATTCTTTCTGTTTCAAAGATAGCATATAATTTAAGTAAACGCTGATAAAATATTTTAGATATACTGTTGAGAGTATTGCAAAGCTTGGCGTAATATGACGGAAAGGATACAGCCGCAGTCATCAACAAGCTGTCAGGCGGCGTTTATTCAGTGCTTTCTTAAGAAAGTCTTAATGTTTCAGTATATAGTAGTTCCCGCAGACAGACTATATGCCTGCGGGAGTGTACATTCGCATAAGAGGAAGTGGAAATTTATGTGGGAATGGCTGCAAGTAGTGTTTCAGGGCTTTATGGCTCTTATGAATACCTTTCGTCTTACAGATGTTCTTGATATTGTCGCTATTTCATTCATAATTTATAATCTGATCAAGCTTATCCGTGAAACAAGAGCTGAGCAGCTCGTCAAGGGTATAATTATACTTATAGTTGTTTTTGCCCTATCGTTCCAATTCAAGCTAAAGATGCTCAGTACGCTGTTCAGCAGCTTTTTCCAGTTTTCAGTTCTCGCGGTTCTTATTTTATTTCAGCCTGAGCTTAGGCGCGCGCTTGAACAAATGGGAAGAAGCAAGCTCGGAAAATACTGGACTAATCTTTCGGGCACGCCGCCTGAGGAGGCGGCGATTAAAAATATCCGACAGTGTATTGACAGCGTTGTTGATGTGTGCGATATGTTTCACCATACAAAGACAGGCGCACTTATTGTTTTTGAAAGGCAGACTAAGCTCGGAGAAATAGTCAATACCGGTACTATACTTAACGCGATACCATCAGTCCCGATTATCGGAAACATATTCTTTAATAAAGCCCCGCTCCATGATGGTGCAATGGTCATTAGAGACGGTATGGTATATGCCGCGGGCTGCATCCTGCCGCTCACGAAGAACGATAATGTAAGCATAGACTTGGGCACACGGCATAGGGCGGCTCTCGGTATCAGCGAATATTCTGATGCAATAATTGTTATTGTTTCGGAGGAAACGGGTACTATCTCTATGGCTGTCAATGGTCTGTTGAGTCGTGACTTTACACGCGAAACTTTAAAAAGTACACTTTCTGAGCTTTTGCTTCCAAAGGAACGCGATTCGGATGAAAAAATCCCGATTATTTCAGGGTTAAGAAAGGGAAGAAAAAATGAAAAAGCCGAAAAGGAAAATCAAGAATAGTATCAGCTTAAATAAGCTGCTTTATAACGACAGATTTATAATGTGCTTTTCAATATTTTCTGCTTTTGTTCTTTGGATCATAGTTTCGTCAACATCGTCCGACCCCGATGTTAAAACAATTACTGATATTTCCATAAGCATACCAAATATTTCAAACGAGCTTCAGGTTATTTCACAGGATGAGGATGTTAAAGCGGAGATACGGGTAAAGGGCAACAAGATCGTAATAGGTTCGATCCAGAGCAGCGATATATTGGTAACGGCCGACGTATCAGAGGTTACCGCTCCCGGTGAATATAAGCTCAAACTCAGCGCGAAAAAACAGGGTATAATGAGTGACTACGAGTTTGATTCAACCGTATCTCCGTCAACAATAACCGTATACGTAGACAGAAATATTGATAAGGAATTTACTATCGAAGAAAACGTCGATGCGAAGGCTGACGGAACACATCTGCTTAATCCGAAGGAACTTGCGAATGATACGGTCAGGATTTCTGGAGCGGAAAGTGTTATAAACAGGATAAAGACAGTAAAGGCTGAATATACTGTGCCGGAAACCTTGACAAAAACTGCTGTATTCAGCGTGCCTCTGCATTTCTATGATGAAAATGGAACGGAGATCGTGAGCGACTATATTACCCCCCAATTTTCGGCAGTCGAGGTCACCGTTCCCGTTCATAAGGTAAAGGATGTTCCTATCAAGGTCGAGTTTACGAATATCCCCGATACATGGGAAATGCCGAGTAATTGGATCAGAGTAAGCGATCCCGAGAGCGGTACTATTCCTATCGCAGCATCCGATGAGGTGATAGATCAAATTACGGAAATAAGAACCGAGCCGATAGATTTGTCGCAGATCTCTCTAAATAAAACAACTATAAACGATGTGGCAATTGAAGTTCCGACATCTTGTACAAATGTTTCTCGTGTCGAGAAGGTAACGCTCAGCCTTGACATGAAGAACTTCGCCTCAAAGAGCATTGCGGTAAAAAAAGTGCAGCTTCGTTCAGATATTGAGGGGGTTACGGGAAAGCTTTCGGGTGAAGATTTTAATGTGACTATAATAGGTCCGTCTGATGAAATTAAAAGCCTGAGGGCGTCTGATGTTATTCTTTATGCGAATCTTACGGAATCCGAGGCGACGGCTGCTTTCATAACAAAGCCGCTGCAAATCAGTATAGAGAACTACAAGTCCTGCTGGTGGAGTTATTTGGACGGACAAAATAACGCGACATTTACTATTTCAAAGCAAACGAGTACAAGCTCACAAGTGAATACAAGTTCTTAGATATGAGTATAAGAAGGGGTTGCCGCATTAAGATTCGAGGAATAAACGCACTAAATACAGTCAAAATTCTGTATTATATCAAGCCTTTTTAAAAAGGTCTTGTGTGCGGAGTTCCTCCATTGTACTCCGTCGGGCGCGTAAGATGAGTAGTCGCTCTACGTCTGCAAGGGATACTTATGTTCGAATGGGGAGTAATTACCAATAAACCGCCGTCTGCAGACGGTGAGATCTTTAGCGTGAGAAGAGCTTCACAAGGGTGAATTTCAAGAATAGTTGGCAGACTGTTTTTCAAAGAGGGACGCCCTGCGATATAGGGTGTCTCTGCTGACGGTTTGTAATATCTCACCTCGCCGCCTGTGGCGGCGATATTTATTTTGTGTAGTATTTCAGAACTATAACAAATGGGGTATCGCTTAAGTGTATTAAAACTTAATGCGACAGCCCCCCCTTTCTTTTCATAGCGTCAGGAATTGATGTTTAGTATTAAACATTGACTTAGCAGTTAATAGGTTGTATAATTTATTTATAATGATTCGTAAAATTTAGTGAAAATAGCACAACAAATGGAGGGGAATAGAGCATATGATAAGATTTAAGAATGTTACAAAGATATATAATAAAACGCTTACTGCTGTAAATAATATCAGCTTTGACGTAAGTGGAGGGGAGATAGTAGGCTTTATAGGACCTAACGGTTCGGGTAAAACAACGACCATAAAAATGCTGACAGGGATACTACCTCCGAACAGCGGTGATATTAAAATAAACGGCTTTGATATTAAGAAGGATATGATAGAGGCTAAAAGGTCGATCGGCTATATTGCCGACAACCCCGATATGTTTTTGAGGCTAAAGGGTATTGAGTATCTGAATTTTATTTCCGATGTATATAAGGTGTCAGATGACGAGCGCAAAAAAAGAATATCGGAGCTTGCCGAACGCTTTGAGCTGACTGATGCGCTTTCGTCATCAATGATGTCGTATTCCCACGGTATGCGCCAAAAACTGATGGTAATAGCGGCTCTCGTTCATAATCCCCCCGTCTGGATCCTTGACGAGCCGATGACGGGTCTTGACCCTAAGTCCTCATATGAGCTGAAGGAGATGATGAGGGAACACGCTAAAAAAGGAAATGCCGTTTTCTTTTCAACGCACGTTCTCGAGGTCGCGGAAAAGCTCTGCGACAAGGTTATTATAATCAAAAAGGGAAATATCCTTTATGATGGAACACTTGATAACCTTGAGGAAAAATATAAAAATAAAACGCTTGAAAATATTTTCCTCGAGCTTACTGATGACTGATAGGGGGCGACACTATGCGTTTATATATTAAATTCGTACATATTCTCATCAAGTCAGTTGAATTTAGCGATGATGAAAAGAAGCGCAAGAAAATTTTTAATGCCGTTATGGGCTTCATAGCAATGTTTGGAATAATGCTTCCCGTTTCTTTTTTTGTAGGAGTTGTTATTTATGCGCTCACAGGCGGACTTATACAGCTTGGACTTGCCGAGCGAGGCGTGGAGCTTTTTTTACATTTAATATCGGTTTTTTCTTTTGTATTCGGCATCAATGTAATATATAATGTATTTTATTTCACGGGTGATATAGAGTCGCTCCTGCCGCTTCCGCTCAAGCCTTATCAAATCGTTTCCGCAAAGTTTACGGCAGCACTGATAAGTGAAAGCATGATGCAGTTTATGGTCGTTTTCGCTGCTATGGCAGGATATATAATCGCCGCAGGACTTCCGCTCTGGACATGGCTTATAGCGGTGATATGTATGCTCACACTTCCTGTGGTTCCACTGATATATTGCGGTATAATCGCACTTGTGACGATGTATTTTACAAGAATTATTCGCGGCAAGGATATTGTCAACAAAATCACAGGTGTGCTTACAATCCTGATTATTATCGCGATAGTCGTATTATGCGGTAATTTGAGCGAATTTAATGCCGAGTCATTAACTCAGTCGATAGCAAGTGACAATACGCTTCTTAAAGTCATGAATATTATCTTTCCTCACGTACAGTTTATCGTTATGGGAATGGCAGGAGGAAACCCGTTCGGATTATTGATTTATGTTGCGATAAACGCCGCGGCGATCGCGCTGTTTCTGTTTCTCGCGCAACTGCTGTATTATAAGGGTGTTGTCAGCATCAGCGGCGCTAATACGGGCAAGATGCTTGAAAAAGCTGCCGAAGGTCTGAAAGACCTGAAATCAAGGAATGTTTCTGTCAGCTATTTTAAGAAGGAACTGCTTATTCTCGTGAGAACCCCTGCATATTTTATGAACTGCATAGTAATAAATATTGTTTGGCCCATACTGCTCTATCTTGTATATGTTTTACAGGGACAGAATAATTTTCTAGGCAAATTTTTTACGGATCTGCAAAACGGCAGTGCAACAGCAGGATTGGTTTTTGTCTTGTGTGTTTCGGCAATATCGGTTCTTATTACTTCGGCGAACAGTATAGCGTCAAGCTCCATAACGAGAGAGGGAAGCCACTTCGCATTCATGAAATATATCCCTGTTCCCTTTATGACGCAGATAAACATAAAGGCTTGTGTGGCTGTTTTGATAAGCGGTATTGGTATGCTTGTATATGTTATAATTGCGGGTATTATCTTTTCGCTTGACCCGATGTTTGTTGTATTCTGCTGTTTAATAAGTGTGTTTTCGGTAACATTTGCCGCATATTTTGGAATATATATGGACTCCGTAAATCCAAAGCTTGTGTGGGATGACGAGGTTAATGCCTTACGCGGCAACTACAATATATTTTATAATATGGCTCTTTCGATTTTGCTTGAAGCCGTCCTTTGTGTTATTGCGTATCTCCTGTTTAGCTTTGCGGGCGTCTCTGAAGTCGCGCTGGAAATTGGCTTGATGGTGATTCTGGTGATTTTGTGTATTGTGAGCTATATGCTTTGCAAGGATCGAGCGGTTGAAAATATTTATGAGACGGCAGGATAAACTTGCTCCAGTACATAAACATGAGAACAATATGTTATATATTGTGGATATTAAACTGTCTATCAGATCGTTGAATTAAGTATAATATCTATTTTTAAAAAATTTTGTTTTTGTATTGACATGGCGTGAAATATGTGATATTATAATGTTCGTCACGAAATGCGGGTGTAGTTCAGTGGTAGAACCCCAGCCTTCCAAGCTGGTTGTGTGGGTTCGATTCCCATCACCCGCTCCATTTGCGCCAATAGCTCAGCTGGATAGAGCAACTGCCTTCTAAGCAGTAGGTCAGGGGTTCGAGTCCCTTTTGGCGCGCCACATTATGGTGGGTATAGCTTAGCTGGTTAAAGCGCTGGTTTGTGGCACCAGAGAGCGTCGGTTCGAATCCGACTATCCACCCCAATTTTTATTATTTTCGGAAACGCACGGGCTGTTCGTTCGTGCGTATCTTCGGAAATATCGCTGGGGTGTAGCCAAGCGGTAAGGCAACGGACTTTGACTCCGTCATCTCGCTGGTTCGAATCCAGCCATCCCAACCATTTTTATTTTGACTCATTAGCTCAGTTGGCAGAGCACTTGACTTTTAATCAAGGTGTCCGGAGTTCGAATCTCCGATGGGTCACCAACGAAAGTTTGAAGGCGGTAGGCTTATGCTGACCGCCCTTTTATTTTGCCTCATTGTCAATAGTTGTGATAAAGAGCCGTGACTTTTAACCATTACGATCCGATTGATTTTTCTGTAATATCAGTATAGAGCATATTTCTCATCCGTTCATGGTTTATTGTATCATTTCCATTTCAACGGATTTTCGGCAAATATGCTCTACTTTTTTATTTTTTCTTTGCAGGTTCTACCTGGTTACCCCAATATTTAGTATAGATCCATTATAATATTCGTTATGACTTTTCCACATTTTCACATCTTTTTCTGTCTAACTTTATTTTACCATAAACCTATCTCTGAAAACAGCTGTATATCAGGAAAAATAGTATAATGTATAGTATAACAGATACATGAAAGCGCGACAGAGCGGGTGTCAGCCATGCGATTCAGTGATGATGTTAAAATCACGGTGCGTCAGCGTCTTTATAATCCTTGCTGATATGAGGTCTTTAAGAACGCTTAGATGGTATTATCGTTCCATTTTAGCAATAAGGGTCAGGTAAGGTAAATATAAATTTCTCTGAATCCGCAGTTTTAGGCGATCCTAGGGATCCTTTTGCGTTCTGATGATCCTGTGGCAGGATGAAATGTTTTCTTTTTACTTGCGCAGGACAAATTATGCTGATATAATTAACGTAGACGGGAGGAGTTGTCGTGAACAGAAGAAAAAGCATTAAAGAAAGTAAAAATATCGCCGCGGTCATTACAATAGGCTCTGAATTGGTAAAAATGCTTATCGCGAATCTTTCGGGCGGCGAAATAAAAATTATTGATATTCTCACATATCCTCTTAATCTCGGTCACGAGGTTTTTTCATATAAGAAGATAAGCTTTGAAAGTCTCAAGGAACTTTCAAAGGCTCTTTCCGGCTTTACACGGGTCATGGAGGAGTATGGTATAACTCAGTACAGGGCTGTTGCGACATCTGTCTTTAGAGAAGCGTCGAATAGAGAGTTTGTTATTGACCAGCTAAGGATACGTAACGATCTGAATATAGAGGTTCTCGGCCTTGACAAGGCAAAAAGCCTTATTTTTAGTGAGATAGTAAGAAGTGCAGGAAACGCCGAAGAGGATTTGTCAAATACATTGATCTCATATCTCGGAACAGGAAGTATCTCGCTGTCTGTGTATAAAAAAGGAATTATGGAATATACCCGTAATTTCTCAACAGGCTCTATGAAGCTGACGGAGATAATTGGTGTCGGTGATGTAAACCTTGATGAATATTACACGGCTCTCGATGAGTATATTGACTCGGTTCTTGATAAGGTCGTTTACGAAAATGTCAACAAGAGTATAAGCAATCTGATATTGGCGGGAACTATGGTAAAGACTATCGCAAAGCAATGCGGTGTCGAATCTACCGACGGAAGCTGCTACCGAATCAAGCTTGAGGATATGGAGCGTTTCCATAACGAAATAAGAAAAATGCCTCTTAACGCTCTTTGTGACCGCTTTAAGGTTTCCAATATTGACGCAGAGCTTCTTTATACTGCTTCCGCTCTCTATATTCATCTTTTAAAGTTGACCAAGGCTAATGCGATAACCGCTGTCTGCACACAGCTTTCGGATGCTCTTATAGCCCAGCTTCTGCTTAGATCGGCACGGAACAGCTATGATAAGCACGTCGCGAGAAATGCCGCATCGTGCGCACGTTCGCTTGCTAAGCATTACGGCTGTGCAAGTGTACATTATGAGGCTGTATGCAGATATGCTCTGTTGATTTTTGACAAGCTTAAAAAGCTTCACGGTCTTAATGCCGGACGCAGACTTTTGTTGGAGATTGCGTGCATTCTCCATGAGAGCGGTTCTTTTATAAATACTCACAACAAGCTGCTCGGAACATATGATATTATAAAAAATACCGAGTTTTACGGGCTGTCGGCAGAGGAGTCGCAGCTTATCGCCGCAACGGCGAGCTGGGAGGACGTCAATATCAGTTCAGAGATAAGTCAAAATCTCTCACACAAAAACAGGCTTGTCGTTATAAAGCTCAGCGCAATATTAAGCGTCGCAAACGCCCTTGATAAATCACAGAACGGAAAGTTTAAAAGCATGACACTCAAGCTAAAGGAGGATGAGCTTATAATATATGCGGAAACAGATAAAAACGCATATCTTGAAAAATGGGCATTTGAGGAGTGCAAGACTCTCTTCGAGGATGTTTTCGGGATAAAGCTCAGACTCGTTGTGAGGTCGCCGTACTTTAAATAGAGAGGATGATAGCTTTGTCTGATAAATCAAAAAAACAAAAGGATACTGCCAAGGATAAGAAATATTTGTTTAACAACAGGGAATTGAGCTGGATGGACTTTAACTGTCGTGTCCTTGAGGAGGCACACGAAAAGGAAAATCCTATACTTGAGCGTGTCAGGTTTCTTGCTATCACAGCATCTAACCTTGATGAATTTTTCATGGTAAGGGTAGCGGGTCTTTTGGATCAGATACATTCCGGCTATAACAAAAAAGATCCCGCAGGACTTACTCCGTCAGAACAGCTCGAAAAGCTGCTTGAGAAAACTCATTCCTTTATGGATAAGCAATATTCATGTCTTTCGCGCTCGATAATTCCCGCGCTTAAAAAGTATAATCTCTTTTTCTTAAAATATGATGATCTGAACGACGAGCTAAAAAAGAAGTGTGACACGTATTTTGATAAGGTGCTTTTCCCTGTGTTGACCCCGCTTGCTGTCGATACGAGCCGCCCTTTTCCGCTCCTTGCGAACAAGAGTCTTAACATCGCCGTAAGACTTAAAATGGACGATGCGGATGCCTTTGCAGTGGTTCAGGTGCCGTCTATCATTCCGCGATTCTTTGAAGTTTCAAACGAAAACGGGCGTTCGTTTATCCTGCTGGAGGAGATCATCAAGAATAATCTTAATAAGCTTTTTGAGCTTTACAATATTGAAGCGTATGCCGATTTTAGGCTTACGAGGGATTCTGACCTCGACATTGACGAGGAGGCTGAGGATCTCATGGCTGCTATCGAAAAGTCCATTAAAAAGCGTAAGAGGGGAGAGCCTGTTCGCGTGGAGCTTTCACAAAAGTGCGACAACGCTCTGCGCAGATTTCTCATCGAAATGCTCAAGGTAAACGAAAATGAGATATATGAAATCCCGGGTCCTCTCGACCTTACCTTCCTTTCAAAATTCGGCGCCCTTGACGGCTGCGATGACCTGAGGTTTGAGCCGATAAATCCCGTTACGCCTCCCGCTGATTTTTACGGCTATGACGATGTTTTCGAGGCTATTCGAGAAAAGGACAGGATGGTTCATCACCCTTACGAGAGTTTCGATTCCGTTATAAAGTTCGTTCAGGCTGCTGCCGAGGACGAGGATGTTCTCGCGATTAAGCAAACTCTCTATCGTGTCAGCGGAAGATCCCCGATAGTTGAGGCTCTTATTCGTGCCGCAGAAAACGGTAAGCAGGTCACTGTCCTCGTTGAACTGAAGGCACGATTTGACGAGGAAAACAACATAGTATGGGCGAAAAAGCTCGAAAAGGCAGGCTGTCATGTCATCTATGGCTTGCAGGGGTTGAAAACTCACTGCAAAATATTGCTTGTCGTGCGCCGCGAGGAGGACGGAATCCGCCGTTATCTTCACCTCGGAACAGGTAACTATAATGATATAACGGCACGTTTCTATACGGACATAGGTATGTTTACCAGTAGAGAGTCGTTCGGACGTGACGCATCATCTCTCTTTAATGTAATTACAGGCTACTCAGCTCCGCCCGAGTACCTTAAAATGAAGGTCGCCCCGCATGGTCTGAGGAATTTTTTTAGGACGATGGTTCAGCGTGAGATCGACAACGCGAAAAACAACCTTGCATCCGGTATCACGATAAAGGTCAATTCGATGGTAGATCCGGAGCTTATCTCACTTCTTTACGACGCGTCGGGGGCAGGAGTTAAGGTGACCCTCATAGTTCGAGGGATTTGCTGTCTTGTTCCCGCTGTCAAGGGCATGAGCGATAATATAACTGTCATCAGCATAGTGGGACAGCTCCTCGAGCACAGCAGAATCTTTAAATTTGAAAACGGCGGAGAGCCGGTCGTATATATAGGCTCGGCTGACTGGATGCAGAGAAACCTCGATAAGCGTGTCGAGTTAGTATTCCCTGTTGAGGATGAGGATTTAAAAAAACGTGTTTTTGAAATGCTTGACATCATGATAAACGATACGATAAACGCAAGGATTCAGCACAGCGATATGACATATGTCGCTGTTGATAAGCGAGGAAAGCAGACGCTGAACTCTCAGCTTGAATTTTATCGTTTGGCAAAGGAAGCACTGAAATTGATCAAGAGCGATAAGGAGCAAAAGCTCTTTGTTCCGCTTGAGGGGATCAGTGATCATCCGAATGACTGAGACCGTAAAGCCCCGCCGATGGTATGGATATATCGGAGGGGCTTTAGCTTTTATTCAAAAAATGCTGTGCTTTAACATAAAACATTTGTAATACAAAAACTTTATATTTCACACTTGATGAAAACGACATATTATGTTAAAATAATACAGTATATCTTTTATTTTAGATAATTTGTTTAAAGAACGGAGAGTTCGTTTTGCAGGATAATCAGATTCTTGAAAATATCAGGGACAACGAGCTTGCGCGAAATCATGAATATTCGCAGCTTCTGTGTGATATTCTCAGATCGCGTGCCAGGGGAAAGTCCCCGATGGCTCTCGTCAGAACGTATGGCTGTCAGCAGAATGTCGCGGACAGCGAAAGGCTGAAGGGAATGCTCGCAGAAATGGGTTGTGAATTTACAGATGATGAAAACGATGCGGATATAATCATATTCAACACCTGCGCTGTGCGAGAACACGCAGAGGACAGGGTCTTCGGCAATGTCGGCGCGCTTAAAAGCATAAAACGCCGCCATCCGTCGCTTATCATCGCCCTTTGCGGCTGTATGATGGAGCAGGAGCATATTGCTCAGAGAATATATAAGAGCTTTTCGTTTGTATCACTCGTGTTCGGTACGCATGAGATACACCGATTTCCAAAACTGCTCTATGATACGGTGACAACGGGCAGGCGCATCGTCGCTCGCGGCGAGGACGACGGGAAAATACATGAGGGCTTGCCGATAGTGCGTGATGGAACGTTTAAGGGCTGGCTTCCTATTATGTATGGCTGTAATAACTTCTGTACATACTGTATCGTTCCATATGTCAGAGGGCGTGAGAGAAGCCGTGACCCCAATATGATCATGAGTGAAGCGCGCGGGATGATCTCTGCGGGTTATAAGGATATAACGCTTCTCGGACAGAATGTCAACTCTTACGGCAAGACACTTGAGAGGGAAAAGACTTTTGCCTCTCTCTTGACTGATATTGCCGAGATAGACGGCGATTTCAGACTTCGCTTTATGACGTCACACCCAAAGGACTTGTCCAACGAGCTTATCGACGTTATAGCTTCGAGCGATAAAATATGCAATCATATCCATCTGCCGTTACAGTCAGGAAGTGACAGGATTTTAAAGCTGATGAACCGCCATTATGACAGAAAGCGCTATATGGAAATAGTGGAGTACGCAAAGAAGAAAATCCCAAATATATCACTCACCAGCGATATAATAGTCGGCTTCCCCGGAGAGACCTACGAGGATTTTCAGGAGACATTAAACCTTATCCGTGAGGTGGGCTTTACCTCGCTTTTCACGTTTATATTTTCTCCGCGAGTGGGTACTCCCGCCGCTGAGATGGATGACCCTGTTCCTTATGAGGAAAAATCAAAGTGGTTTTCCGAGCTTTTAAAGGTTCAGGAGGAAATAGCGGCAAAACGCTGTGAGTCCATGGTGGGCGAAAGGTATAGAGTTCTCGTTGAAAGCGCAAAGCCGGATGGAGAGCTGACATCACGAACAGAGGAAAATATAATAGTGGAATTTAAAGGTTCGCCTCGGCTTATAGGAACGTTCCAAAACGTCGAAATAACAAGAGCGCGAAACTGGATATTAAAGGGGAAATTGGCATAAGCTAAGTCTTATACAGATTTGAATATTTTGAATATTGTTAAAGGAGATTTTTAAAATGGCGGATGTAATAGAATTGGCAAGGGAAATAGGCAGACAGCTTCAGGCTGAGGAAAGCTACTTAAAGCTTCAGATAGCAAGACAGCAGAGCGACGAGGACGAGGCTCTTCAAAACGCGATCGGAGAATTTAACCTGAAGCGCATGGCAATCAGCAACGAAGCTTCAAAGCCCGACAGAAGCGACGAAAAAATGCAGGAGCTTAACGCTGAGCTTCGCAAAGCCTATGCACAGGTCATGTCTAACGAAAACTGGATAGCGTATAACGAGGCAAAGGGCGTGTTCGAGGCGATAGTGAACCGTGTAACGGCGATAATAACTCAATCAGCGCAGGGTGAGGATCCCGACACAACAGACTATGTACCGAGCAGCTGCTCAGGGAGCTGTGAAACATGCGGCGGCTGCGGCTGACAGTAACGATAATCAGTAATTATAGCTTATGCAGGATGTCCCTGCATCTTTGGCGGCGGGCTTCATTTGAGTATTTAGCGGAGAATAGAGTCCCCTGCTGATTACCCACGCAGTTTGCCGCGTTGAATGACATGACAAACCCTTATTGAAACGGAGAGGGCGGTGACAGATTTGGCTGAATTTTCTCCCATGATGAAGCAATATTTCGATATTAAGGAACAGAATAAGGACGCTATACTGTTTTATCGGGTCGGAGATTTCTACGAGATGTTTTTTGACGACGCACTTACGGCTTCAAAGGAGTTGGAGCTTACATTGACGGGCAAGGACTGCGGCATTGAGAAACGCGCGCCGATGTGCGGCGTTCCATATCATAGCTGCGAATCATATATCGCAAGGCTTGTGCAGAAGGGCTATAAGGTCGCTATATGCGAGCAGACGGAAGACCCCGCTAAGGCTAAAGGACTTGTAAAGCGTGACATTATCCGCGTAGTTACGCCGGGAACGGTCATAGAACCGTCTATGCTCGATGAGACTCAAAACAGCTTTATAGGATGTATCTATTCCGAGAAAGGAAGCGGAGGACTTGCATTTTGCGACATTTCGACAGGTGAATTTTTTGCTTCGGCAGTTAGCGGAAAGGAGCTTATTCGCTCTGTAAAGGACGAGCTTCTGAAGTTCTCGCCCAAGGAGATATTGCTAAGCTCAGGCGTACTCAGCTATAAGGAACTTGTGCCGTTTCTCAAGGAAAAGCTGGTGTGCTCCGTTGAGGTTCTTGACGATGAGGAATTTGAGGAGCAAACGGCTGATCATATTCTTTCCGAGCATTTTAAAGAAAATATTGAGGATATGCTCGGGCGTTCCTTTTCTAAAGAAAGCAAGCTTGCGTCAGCGGCTCTTTTCAGTTATCTTCTAAAGACTCAGATGACTGGGCTTGAAAGAATCACGAAGATCCTTCCCTATGCCGAAAATGAATATATGCAGCTTGACTTTTCCGCAAAGCGAAATCTTGAACTGACAGAAACGCTTCACGAGAAAAAACGCTTCGGCTCACTGCTATGGGTTCTTGACTGCTGTGAAACCTCGATGGGTAAGAGGCTTCTCAAGAGCTTTGTAGAAAAACCGCTCGTAAATGTCGGAAAAATCACCGCAAGGCAGAATGCCGTTGCCGAGCTTTACGAAAACGTTCGAATGAGGATGGATCTGCGTGACGCAGTTTCGGGTATACCCGATATTGAGAGGATAATGACCCGCATTGTTTACGGCTCTGCTAATGCGCGGGATTTGATTTCACTTCTGACTTCGCTTGAAAAGCTGCCGTCAATTAGTGACGCTGTACAAAGCTGCGAGAGCGGGCTTTTGCGCGAACAGCTCTCTATGCTCAGCTTGCTTGAGAGCCTGAGAGACGTTATAGATAAGGCGATTGTTGAAAGTCCTCCGTTTACCGTAAGGGAGGGCGGAATAATCAAGGACGGCTATAACGAGGAGCTTGACAGGCTTCGATATGATATGAACAACAGCGCGGAGCTTCTCTCGGATATTGAGAGTCGGGAAAAAGAGCGCACCGGAATACCAAAGCTCAAGATCGGCTTTAACCGCGTTTTCGGATATTATATCGAGGTAACGAATATGTACAAGGATTCTGTTCCTGCGGACTATATCCGAAAGCAAACGCTCACAGGCTGCGAACGATACATAACTGAGGAACTTAAGGAGATAGAGCGCAGGATACTCGGATCAAGGGAGCGTTCGTTTGCTCTTGAATACGAACTTTTTGAGAAGATAAGGAAAAACGTGGCGTCATGTGTTGAACAGATACAGAATACGGCACGAGCCGTTGCAATGTTTGACGCACTTTCTGCACTTGCACAGGTAGCCTTCGACAATAACTACTGCCGCCCCGATATTACGCACAACGGCAAAATAACTATAAAGGACGGAAGACATCCAGTAGTTGAAAAGCTATTGGACGGTGCGCCGTTCGTGCCGAACGACGTCATGCTGGATTCGGGAAACAACCGTGTGGCTATTATTACGGGACCTAATATGGCGGGTAAGTCAACATATATGAGGAGTGTTGCTCTTATTGTGCTTATGGCGCAGATAGGCAGCTTTGTTCCTGCCAAATCCGCAGAAATCTCGATATGTGACAGTATTTTCACGAGGATAGGCGCATCCGATGATATGACAACAGGGCAATCCACATTCATGCTCGAGATGAACGAGGTTGCATATATTTTGAAGAATGCAACTAAAAACAGCCTGCTTATTCTTGACGAGATAGGCAGAGGAACCTCGACATTCGACGGCATGAGTATCGCACGAGCGGTTCTTGAGTTTGCGGCAGACAAGAAAAAGCTCGGTGCAAAAACCTTGTTTGCTACACACTACCATGAGCTGACAGTTCTTGAGGATGAGCTTGACGGTGTCCGCAATTACAATATCGCGGTTAAAAAGCGCGGGGACGATATAACCTTTCTGCGCAGGATAGTCAAGGGAGCGGCTGATGACAGCTACGGCGTTGAGGTAGCAAAGCTCGCGGGCTTGCCCTCGAGTGTGATAGCTCGTGCAAAGGTCGTATTAAAGGAGCTCGAAAGCAAAAGAAAGGAAACTTCCCCGAAAGTCAAAATCAGTGAGGACGAGGAGATGCAGCTTTCTATAGCTCCGGAAAACGATGAAATGCGCGAAATGCTGCGAGGCGTCGATATAAATACACTGACGCCTATAGAGTCTATGAATCTTCTCGTAAAGCTTATTGCTATTGCAGAGAAATAAATTTGCTCGTTCGATTATTTTAATGTTACACAAAAGCAGATAATATTATATTGACCGTAATGATTTTGCGGAGAATAATATAAAATTTACGGAAGCGATAACTTCCCAAAATAACGGAGGATTTAAAAAATGGGTAAAAAAGGCGAATTGGTATCATTCAGACCTGATATAAAGGTACTTGATGCAACTATCAGAGACGGAGGTCTTGTAAATAACTTCTATTTTGAGGACAGCTTTATCAGGTCACTGTATGAAACAAATCTTAAAGCCGGTGTTGATTATATGGAGTTCGGCTACCGTGCGTCAAAGACACTTTTTGATCCGGATAAGTTCGGAAAATGGAAGTTCTGTGACGAGAATAGCATCAGGGACATTGTCGGTGAAAATGATACGGATATGAAGATCTCCGTCATGGCAGACGTCGGCAGAACGGATTTTAAAACCGACATTATTGACAGGAAGGATTCCGTTGTAGATATGTACAGGATAGCTACATATCTCAATACGATCCCGTCAGCTATTGAAATGATAGAATACTGCAACAAAAAGGGCTACGAAACGACTGTAAATATAATGGCTATCTCCAATGCAAACGGCAGCGACCTTGATACTGCTCTCGATATTCTCGGCCGCTCATGTGTTGACTGTATCTATATCGTTGACAGCTACGGCTCGCTCTATCCGGAGCAGACAGCCGCTCTTGCGGAAAAATATCTTGAGATCGGCGATAAGTACGGAAAGCAGATAGGTATACACGCTCACAACAACCAGCAGCTCGCGTTTGCAAATACGATAGAGGCTCTCTCGCTCGGAGTCAACTACCTTGACGCTACTGTAAGCGGCATGGGCAGAGGCGCGGGCAACTGCTACATGGAACTTCTCCTGGGATTTCTCAAAAATCCTAAGTATAATCTGACGCCGCTTCTCGAATTTATTGAAGATAATGTCCAAAAGCTCAGAGACAGCGGCGCGGTATGGGGCTACGATGTTCCTTATCTCCTCACGGGCAGACTTAACCAGCATCCGAGAGCGGCTATTGAATTTATCAAGGAGCATAAGACAGGCTACGCAAATATGTACCTTGAGCTTTTAGAGAATAATATTTGATCGTTTAATAAAAACAGGTAAAGGCAGGTGGATCGTATGGGGGTAATAAAGCTGCTCGATAAGCATACGGCAGAGCTTATCGCCGCAGGCGAGGTCATCGAAAGACCCTCGTCCGTAGTAAAGGAACTTGTTGAAAATTCAATAGACTCCGGAGCAAAGCACGTCACCGTAGAGATACGCAATGGCGGAATTACCTTCATGCGTGTCACCGATGACGGCTGCGGCATTGCAAGGGAAGATATACCAACGGCTTTTTTGCGCCATGCGACAAGCAAGATACAAGAAAAAAAGGATCTTGACGCGATAGGGACGTTGGGCTTTCGTGGTGAGGCGCTCGCGTCCATAGCGGCTGTTTCAAAGGTCACGCTTATTTCCTGCGGGAAGGATGAGAGCATAGGGACTAAATATGAGATAAATGGCAGCGATGAGGCCGATATTGACGATGCCGGCTGCCCGAGTGGAACGACGTTTATAATCCGTGACCTTTTTTATAACGTTCCGGCAAGAATGAAATTCCTTAAAAAGGACGTTTCCGAAGCGAACAGCGTTTCGGGAGTTATGGACAGAATAGCTCTTTCACACCCTGAAATATCGTTTACCTTTATCCGTGACGGCAGGCAGACGCTCAAAACCGCAGGAGACGGCAGCCTTAAAAAAGCCATCCTGTCTGTATTCGGAAAGGACTTTGTCTCGTCGCTGATACCTGTTGATTATACTCACAGTGATATTCATATAAGAGGGTATATAAGCCGCCCCGTATCATCACGTCCCAACAGAAGTATGCAGCTGTTCTTTATAAACGGAAGATATGTCAAGTCGCGTACAGCAATGGCAGCTGTAGAGGAAGCATATAAGGGCAGCATAATGACAGGTAAGTTCCCTGCGTGTGTTATGCATATGGAAATGGATTGCTCGACGCTCGACGTTAATGTTCATCCGTCAAAGCTGGAGGTACGGTTTACAAACGAGCGTCCGATATTTGACGCGGTATATCACGGTGTTAAGTCAGCTTTACTGAGCGGAGATGACCGTTCTCCCATAAGGGCTGAACAGCCGCAGAGACGTGAACTGTTTACAAAGTCCGACGATCAGGCGATGCAGCTTAGATTTTCTCAGCATAAGACTGTTCAGAAAAATAATGCTCCGGCAGAGACTGGGCAGACTGAAGCTGAAAATAAAGATGAAGATGAAGAACCGATGATATATATTCCGCCTGTATCGCTGTTTTCACCAATGACGGTTTCGGATGCGGCAGTCAGCGCCGCCCCATATACCCGAAGTATACAGGAATCGAAGCTTGCTGAAGAAAAGTTTTACTTCAATGACGCTGCCCCAAATATAGAAAATTCAGATCCGAAAGAAAAGATAGCTAAAATTTTCGATGATGAAGCAGTGCCGATTACGGAGCATAAGCCGAATAAAACATACAGTGAGAATGTTGAGGAGGTAGAGGAGGCTGTTGAGGATGACTGCGGCGATGAGCTTCAGGTAAGATTTGTTGGGGAAGCTTTTGCGACATATATTATTTTGGAATACGGCAGGGACACGCTTTTATTTATAGACAAGCACGCTGCGCATGAGCGCCTTATATATGAGAGACTTAAGCGTGAGTGTGGAAAGTCCTGCGGTCAGATCCTTCTGAAGCCTGTTTCGGTAACGCTCGACAAATCGGATTATGACGCACTCATGCTGAATCTTCAGGTCATGACAGAGACGGGCTTTGATATTGACGATTTTGGTTTCGGAACTGTTGTTGTGCGTTCCGCTCCGCAGATAGTTGAGCATGAAGATATTGCAGATACGGTCATAGAGATGGCGGGGTATCTTGCGAAAAACAAGCGTGATATAATAACGGAAAAGATGGATTGGCTGTTTAAAAATGTCGCCTGCCGTTCAGCAATAAAGGCAGGGAACAGGAGCAGCGAGCGCGAGCTTATTGAGCTGGCACGGGAGCTTGCGGTAAATCCCGATGTTCGATATTGTCCGCATGGGAGACCGATTTGCTTTACAATGACACGCCGTGAGCTTGAAAAACGCTTTATGAGAGTATGATGATATGGATAAAAAAATACCGCTTTTGTGTATAGTAGGACCGACAGCCTCAGGTAAAACAGGGCTGTCAGTAGAGCTTGCACTAAGGCATAACGGCGAGATAATCTCGTGTGACTCCATGCAGATATATAAGGGCATGGATATTGCCACTGCTAAGGTCACTGCCGAGGAGGCGCGGGGAATACCGCATCACCTTGTTGATTTTCTCCCAATAGGCGAGAGTTTCAGCGTTTCTGATTATGCCGGTATGGCACATAGGACTGCTGAGGAAATTTACGGCAGGGGGAAGCTTCCTATACTCGTCGGGGGAACCGGGCTTTACTATTCTTCGCTTGTGGAAAACATAACCTTTTCCGAAGAGAAAATCGACGACGCTCTCAGAACTGAGCTTAACACGCGTTATGAGCGAGAGGGAGGGGAGAGGCTTTTAAAGGAGCTTGCACAGTTTGACCCTAAAACTGCTGAAACACTGCACCCAAAAAACGGAAAGCGTATTATTCGCGCGATAGAGATCTACCGCAATACGGGCATAACGATGAGTGAACAGAGAGCGCGTTCAAGAGAGAACCCTTCGCCGTATAATCACCTTTCGATATGCCTTGTGTACAGGGATAGGCAAAAGCTCTACGACAGAATAAACCTACGCGTTGATAAAATGCTTGAGGACGGACTAATTGACGAGGCAAGGAACTTTTACGACCACAGTTTCGGGAAAACAGCGTCTGCCGCGATCGGCATAAAGGAGTTTAAGCCTTATTTTGACGGTCTGACTACTCTTGAGGAGGCAACTGAAAAGCTCAAACGTGAAACAAGGCGGTACTCCAAGCGTCAACTTACATGGTTTAGGCGATGTAAAAATATCAGATTCATTGAATGTGACTGCTGTGATGCTCTTGCGGAGTGTGAAAAGCTGTATCATGAATGGATTTTGTGAAAAAATCGCACTAACCGCATTGTACTTTTAGCCGCAAAAATAGTCAAATTGTAGAAGAATCACAAAACCCGTGACATTTTAGGAGTAATGTAGTATAATTATTACCGTTTAGGAAAATAATTGATTTGTTTATTCAAGTGCAGCCTTAACAAGCCGCCAAAACTGCAAGGCAATTTTGAGGACTTCAGTGAGGCGTCGTCCGTCGGCTGAAACAGCAGGTGTTTTCCGCTCGAGGACATTGTTAGCGTTTATAATTCAGGGGGGAGTATGTGGATAAATCGATAATAAGAAAAATACTGATAGCTCTGCTTACTTTATTTTTGCTTGTATATGTGATTTACCTTATTGCCAGCGCAAGTATTCAAAATATAAGGACAGAGACGGCAACATACTCGACCATGACAGAATCGCTTGATGTACAGGGCTACTTCATACGAAGCGAAACAGTTATAACATCATCCTCCGACAGTGGCGTTCTATCCTATACTGTTGGCGATGGCGCCAAGGTTTCTAAGGGTGATAAGGTTGCTTCTGTTTATAAATCCGCAGAGGATGCGCAGTTTCGAGCGGAGCTTGCGGATCTTGAGGCTCAACTGACGGTTTTAAAGGAGCTTCAGGCAAACGCGGAGACTCTTTCCGTAACACCAGATATTATTGATGAAAACATAGCAAAATACCTTTTTGAGATGTCCGTAAGCCAAAATAGCGGCGACCTTTCAAAATCCGATGAAAACATAAATCAGATAGTTTATAATATTAACGAACGTCAGCTTCTTACGGGAAAGATTAAAAACTTTAACGAGAAGATATACGAGCTTGAAGCTGAAATCAGCAGTATAAAGAAATTTTCCGGAAAGGAAACAGCCGAGATAACTGCTCCCGACGCAGGATACTTTACAAGCGAGATAGACGGTTGCGAAGACTGTTTTAGTATTGACGACATTGAGTCGATTACTTTGGCGGATCTCGAAAAAGTAAATTCCTCAGAGAAGAACTACAGCAAGAACACTGTTGGCAAGATCGTTTCTAACGTATTTTGGTATGTCGCCTGCCCCGTAACGAGCGAACAGGCGGTCAAGCTGAATGAATACAAGAATAACCAAATGACTATTACAATGCCGTTTGCATCGGTTAAGGACGCGAATATCACTCTGGTATGTATCAACCGCAAGGATAATCGGTCCGACGGTGTGGCGATTTTTCGAGGAACAGATATGAACAGCAGTCTGCTGTCGATGCGTTCAGGATCTGTCGCGATAAATATGAAATCCTATTCAGGAGTATCCGTACCCGAGTCGGCTATACATCAGGATACTGTCACGATAACAACTGAGGACAAAAACGGAAAGGAAAAGCAAGAAAGCAAGAAGGTTTACGGAGTATATATACAATACGGAAATGAGCTTGTTTTCAAGGAGGTCGTTCCGTTGTATTCCGATAAGGGCTTTACTATTTGCAGTCAAAATCCGACAGATGATGAGATGTTCTCCGACACGACCGTTAAGGTATACGACCGTGTCGTTGTAGAGGGAGTTGATTTATATGACGGAAAAATTATCAACTGAGTACGAGCAGAGGCTTCTTCAAATCAGGCGGAATTATGAGCATATAATGTCGAGGATCGCTGAAGCAGCAGAAAAATCGGGAAGAAAGCCGTCTGATATAAAGCTGCTTGCCGCAACGAAAACGGTATCTTATGATATAATAAATTACGCAATCTCGCTTGGCATTAAATATATTGGCGAGAACAAGGTTCAGGAGCTTAACTCTAAATATGACGATTATAAGCTCGGGGACTGCCAGCTGCACCTTATAGGTCATTTACAGACCAATAAGGTCAAGCAGGTCGTCGGGAAGGTCAGCATGATACAATCGCTCGACAGTATTAAGCTTGCGAAGGAAATTTCCAAGGTATCAATAGCATCGGGACTAAAAACCGATGTTTTGATCGAGGTTAATATCGGCAGAGAAGAGAACAAAACAGGGCTTGCCCCCGAAAGGCTTAATGAGATGCTCGACGAAATATCCGAATTTAATGGGATAAATGTTAAAGGACTTATGGCTATACCGCCAATTTGTGACGAAAGAACAGAGTTATGCAAATATTTTGAAGATATGTATAAATTATTTGTTGACATTTCGCGCAAAACAGGGGATAATATATCTATGGATTATCTTTCTATGGGAATGTCCGATGATTACTATGAAGCCATAGTATGCGGATCAAATATGGTGAGAATAGGCAGCGGACTTTTTGGTGCCAGAAGCTATACATAATTTAAGGAGGAAAAATAAATGGCAGGATTTATGAATAAATTGAAGGATATGTGGAAGCCCCCGGAGGATGAAATGGAGTATAGTGAGGATAGCTATTACGATAATGAAACCTCAACGGATGATGACGGTTCATACGACAGCTACGATGAATACGACTCTTATGATGAGCCCGAGCCTCAGCGTCCGACACCGAGAGCCTCCCAGCCGCAAAACAGCAGCAAGGTCGTCAATATTCATGCAACTGCTCGCCTTCAAGTCGTTCTTTTTAAGCCCGAACGTTTTGGTGAGGAAACAAGAGCTATCGCTGATGAGCTTATGCAAATGCATACTGTCCTCCTTAACCTCGAAAATACAAATAAGGATATGTCAAGAAGGATCATAGATTTCTTGAGCGGAACCGCTTATGCAAATCGAGGCAAAATCAACAGAGTTGCCACAAATACATACATAATCACACCGAACAATGTTGACCTCACCGGTGAAGATGTTCTTGACGAGCTTGAAAGCAACGGAATCTATTTCTAATGAAATTAAAGAAAGCACATATCATAATATAGTGTTGAAGCGGTTATTATGTTGAATATGTGCTTTTTTAAGAACATTGTCTAAATTCGGACAGGGGCTTGACTTGCCTCTGTCCGATACTGTCATTATAAAGGAAAGGAACATAATATGCTTACACTTGAAGAAATTAAAAATGTTACATTTCATAAGGCGAGGAACGGCTATCAAACCGAGGATGTTGACGATTTTATCGACGGGGTTATAGAAACGGTTGACAGCATTTTGCGTGAAAGAGATGACTACCTTAAAAAGCTTGATATTTTTGCAAAAAAGGTAGAAGAATACCGTGCATCTGAGGAAAGTGTGGGCAATGTACTCCTCAGCGCACAGAGACTGGCGGATGCAAATGTCAAGGATGCCGCTCATAAGGCTGATGTCATTCTCAAGGATGCTAAGGCTAAGGCCGAAGCTATGCTCGGTGAAGCAAGAGCTAAGTCCGAGACGATGCTTGCAGACGCAAGGCAGCAATCCGATAAGATTATTGCCGACGCATCAGGCAACAGCCGTCGCGCGATAGCCTCCGGCAATGCCGAGATTGAGAGACAAAAGGAGCTTCTTAAAAAGCTAAATGCGGAGTTCAGGTCTTTTCAGGCGTTTCTTCTCAAAAGATACAGGGTGCAATTATCCGCTGTTAAGGATATTACGGATGTCCAGACCTTGCTCAAAACAGATGAGCAAATAGAGAATGAATATCCGACTCCGAAAAAAGACGAGCTGGTTGTAGAAAATACTTCGGAAGTCAAAAACGAGACTGCGCCGACTCAGGAAAAAGCCGATGATAAAAAGGAGGCCGCCGCTGATGCCGAGCAGGCTGCTCCATTGACTGACAACGCAAATGTTATAGAAGATATAAGCAGTTCATCGTCGGTCACGAGAGAACCTCTGACATCATCAGGCGATAGATTCACGGAGGAAAGCGGAGTTAAGTTTAACGACTTTAAATTCGGCTCTGACTTTGATATTCACAGCAAAAATTGACAATCTTTCATAAAAGGGAGAGTATTACAGATGGCTCAGGACTTTAACAGTACACTTAATCTGCCTAAAACGGACTTTCCGATGAGGGCGGGGCTTCCGAAATCAGAACCGGAGCTTTTAAAGCATTGGGAGGATATTTCCGTATACGATAAGCTGATGAAGAAAAACGAGGGCAAGCCTCTCTATGTTCTTCATGACGGTCCTCCTTATGCAAACGGCAATATTCACCTTGGAACTGCCCTTAACAAGGTTTTAAAGGATATTATCGTCCGTTATAAGAACATGACGGGCTTTCTCGCACCGTATGTTCCCGGTTGGGATACACACGGACTTCCTACGGAGCTGAAAGCAAGGAAGAAAGCGGGCGTGGGAAATTCCACAACCATAGATGACATCGAGCTGAGAAAGCTGTGCCGTGAGTTTGCGCTCGGATATATTGATGACCAGCGCGCGCAGTTCAAGCGCCTCGGCGGCATAGGCGAGTGGAATGATCCGTATATTACGCTTCAGCATGATTTTGAGGCGAAGCAGATAGAAATTTTTTCGGAAATGGCTTGTAAGGGATATATCTATAAGGGATTAAAGCCTGTTTACTGGTGTCCTGAGTGTGAAACGGCTCTCGCTGAGGCTGAGATAGAGTATGCGGAGGATCCGTGTCATTCCATATATGTCAAGTTCAAGGTCACTGATGATATGGGCAAGCTAAAGGCTCTTGGAGCAGATCTTGACAAGACGTATTTTGTTATCTGGACAACTACGACATGGACTCTGCCCGCCAATGTTGCTATTTGTGTGGGTCCGCGTTATAACTATGCCTTGATCAAGAGCGGCGACGAGTATTTTGTTATGGCGGAGGAGCTTTTCGCCTCCGCGTTTGAGGACGCGGGCATAACCGATTATGAGGTGGTCGGTACTATTCTCGGTTCGGAGCTTGAGTATATGAAAACGGCTCATCCGTTTATCGACAGAGAGTCACTCGTTATAGTTGGCGACCATGTTACTCTTGAAAGCGGTACGGGATGCGTCCATACCGCGCCCGGTCACGGTCTTGACGACTATGAGGTTTGCAGAAATTATCCTGACATTCCGATAGTTGTTCCTGTTGACGCTCACGGCAAGCTGACAGAGGAGGCGGGTCAGTTTGCAGGTCTTACGACAGATGAAGCAAACAAACCTATTGCACTTTACCTTGAGAAAATCGGTGCGCTTTTTGCACTAAAGAAAATAATTCACCAATATCCGCATTGTTGGAGATGCAAGAAGCCTGTGCTTTTCCGTGCGACGGAGCAGTGGTTCTGTTCCGTCGAGGACTTTAAGGACGAAGCGGTCAACGCGATTAAGGGCGTTAAGTGGATACCCAACTGGGGCGAGGACAGAATAATCAATATGGTTCGCGACCGTAAGGACTGGTGTATTTCAAGACAGAGAAAATGGGGCGTACCTATCCCGATTTTCTTCTGCAAGGATTGCGGTGAACCTTATATAAACAAGGAAGCGATGATGGCTGTATCCGAACTGTTCAGACAGGAGGGCTCCGACGCTTGGTATAAAAAGTCTGCAGACGAGATTCTTCCTGACGATACAAAATGTCCTAAGTGCGGATGTACCGATTTTGATAAGGAAAAGGACATAATGGACGTATGGTTCGATTCCGGCGTTACTCATGCGGCTGTCTGCGGTCAGAGGGAAAATCTCAGAAGACCCGCAGATCTTTACCTCGAAGGCGCGGATCAGTACAGAGGCTGGTTTCAATCCTCACTGCTTACATCTGTCGCTACTACGGGTGAAGCACCGTATAAGGCAGTTGTTACCCATGGCTGGGTTGTTGACGGCGAAGGCAGGAAAATGTCAAAATCCCTCGGAAATGGCATAGATCCTGATGAGATCGTTAATCAGTACGGCGCGGATATTCTCAGACTTTGGGTTGCGTCCTCTGACTATCATGCAGATATAAGAATTTCAAAGGAAATTTTGAAACAGCTTTCCGAAGCGTATAGAAAAATAAGGAATACTGCGAGATATATCCTCGGAAATATCAGCGACTTTGATCCCGATACAGATGCGGTTCCTCTTGATAGGCTTCTGCCAATAGACAAGTGGGCGCTTATGAAGCTTGACGAACTTAACGATAAGGTTCGCGAGGGATATGAAACGTTTGAATTTCATCAGGTGTTCCATGCTGTGCACAATTTCTGCGTTGTAGATATGAGTAACTTCTATTTTGACGTTCTCAAGGACAGACTTTATACTGAGAAAAAGGACGGTGAGCTTCGCCGCGCTGCTCAGACAGCCATATATATGATACTTGATGCTATGACGAGAATGATAGCGCCTATCCTTGCTTTCACATCAGATGAGATATGGAAATATATGAAGCATTCAAGCGGCGACGATGCAGAGAATGTTGTATTTAACCCGATGCCTGAAAAGACAGGCGTCAACGCTGATGGGGAATTTGAAGCCAAATGGGATAAGATCCATGAAACAAGAGATTCCGTAAAAAAGGCTATTGAGGTTGCAGTCAAGGCAAAGGATATCCGTTCATCACTTGAGGCTAAAATCACGCTTAAATGCACAGGCGGGCTATATGATTTTCTGAAGTCAGTTGAAAACGAGCTTACGGCCGCATATATTGTTTCAGAGCTTGAGATAATAAATGATGAGAATGCGCCGGAGCTTGAGGTAGAGGTGACTCATGCGTCAGGTGAGAAGTGCGAGCGCTGCTGGTGCTTCAGCGTTACTGTCGGCAAAAATCCTAAGTATATAAGTCTTTGTGACCGCTGTTCTAAGGTCTTGAGTGAGTAATGCTCGCATGAAGCTGCGTTGATTTAAACGAGCGTTTTTGGCTTTTTCGGATTTTCGCCCTATCCCGTTTAGGGAGGGGCGAAATTTTCATTATAACCCGAAAGGTGGAGTTGATTTGACAGCAATAATCACAGCATTATTATCAGTGGTCATAGTTGTTGCCGATCAGGTTATTAAGTATTTTGTGGTCGAAAATTTGCAGGGAATCGACAGCATACCTTTTATAGGAAACCTGCTGACGCTGACATATGTTGAAAACCGCGGTGCGGCATTTGGCATGATGCAAAATATGAGCTGGCTTTTCGCAATTATCACGGTTTTGATGATAGCTTTGTTCTTCTTCATAATAATCAAGAAAAAAATCACAAGTAAGTTCTTTGCCTTATCCACTGTTTTGATAGTCGGCGGGGGATTGGGAAACCTTATTGACAGGATATTTCGCGGTTTTGTAGTTGATTACCTGCAGCTTTCGTTTTTTCCGTATGTCTGTAATCTTGCTGACTACTGTATTACTATCGGAGCATTTATGCTGATAATATTCGTTTTGTTTTTCTATGGCAAGGGCGAAAAGAAGACCGCAAAAGGTAATTCATAATGATGAAAGAAATATTGTTTATTGCGACGAACGTCGATGATGGTAAAAGGCTCGATAAGTTTATTTCTGATAACACCGAGGCTTCACGTTCTCTTGCTCAGCAGAGCATTGAGCAGGGCAGGATCAAGGTAAACGGTGAGCGCGTATTGAAAAGCTGCAAGCTTCATAGCGGTGACGAAATAAGCTATATCCCGACAGAGCCTCAACCCTTAGAGATATCGCCGCAGGATATTCCACTCGATATACGGTATGAGGACGACGACCTGCTCGTTGTTAATAAGCCCAAGGGTATGGTGGTACACCCTGCGCCGGGAAACAGCGACGGCACACTTGTGAATGCCCTGCTTGCGTATTGCGGGGATTCGCTTTCGGGAATAAACGGTGTACTGCGCCCCGGTATCGTTCACAGGATAGACAAGGATACAAGCGGACTGCTTATCGTTGCAAAGAATGATTGTGCCCATAGAGGTCTTGCGGAACAAATCAAGGATCACAGCTTCACACGAAAATACCAGGCGGTCGTTTACGGTAATATAAAAGTGGATAGCTTTACAGTAGATATGCCTATAGGACGTCACCCAAAGGATAGAAAAAAAATGGCGGTTACTGCGAAGAATAGTAAAAATGCGGTAACTCATGTAAAGGTCATTGAAAGGTATAACGGCTTTACGCACGTTGAGCTTATGCTTGAAACGGGACGAACGCATCAGATTCGTGTTCATATGGCACATATAGGACACCATGTTGCCGGGGACACAGTCTACGGTTCGCCCAAAAATGTAGTAAAATCACTCTGCGGACAATGCCTCCACGCATACTATATTAGCTTTAAGCATCCGAGGGACGGTAGAACTATCACCGTTGAAACGGAATTGCCGGACTATTTTATTAGATTCTTATCATCTATTAAATAGCTGTTATTTATACGTGATTATCGATTTGTAAAATTTGTAATTTAATTGTAACTTTTTTTACGAATTTACTTGAAACGGTAAAGAAATTGTAGTATAATGAAACTGAAAAAATTACTTGGGGTGGTTTCATATGAGAGGGAGACGTTTTATAGCGCAAGAAAACGCTATAAATCCGCAATTCAGATTGAGAACTAGGATTATCTCAGTTTTTTGTGCGTTTATGCTTATTGCTCTTGTTGCTGTGGCTGCTGTTCCCAATGCAAACGCTGACACTTATGTGCTGGCTACGTCAACCACATATCTGAATGTAAGAAGCGGACCGTCGACCTCGACAAGTGTAATTACTACGATCGATCCTGACACAGAGGTCACAGTTATCGGTGGCAGAACCGATGAGTGGGTTCATGTCCGACTTTCAGACGGGAGAACGGGATACTGCTTTTCAGAGTATCTGGATATAGACGCTGTTACAATTAAGCTGTGGCCTGAAGAAAGATTTCTTGCCATAGGCGGCACAAGACATCTTACAGTTACTGCGACTTGCCCGGCAAGTAAAATCTCATGGAAAAGCTCCAACAGCAGCGTTTTGACTGTGAGCAGCGACGGCACACTGAAAGGATTAAAAGCAGGCGTTGCGACAGTTACCGCTACGAATACAGTTACCGGCGCAAGCGCTACATCCGTTATAACAGTAAAAAAACCGGATTACAGCAAGCTCTATATAGATAATCCGCCTTCATCCATAGTAATAGGAAAGTCTGTTCATCTGAACTTCTACACCTCTACGAAAAAGGGCGGTATATACTATTCCTCTTTGGATACGTCTATTGCAACAATTTCCAAATCCGGAGTAGTAACGGGCAAAAAGGTCGGAACGGTCAAAATTCGTGCATGCGACAGTACCGGTTCAATTTCAAAAACAATTTCTATCAAGGTAGTAAAGCCGGTTGCAACCAAGGCAACACTTTCTCCGACATCGACCAAGCTCGCTGTTAATGCATCAAAGACTCTTACATCAACCGTTACACCTTCAGCGGCTGATCTGAAATTAGTTTCTTCCAATACAAATATAGTTAAGGTTCAGCAGTCAGGTGTATATTCAGGTGTAAGCGAGGGTAAGGCTACTATATCCGCCGTCAACTCGAAGGGCGACGCTCTCGCAACATTGAACATAACCGTGAAATATCCCGACTATGATTCAATAACATTGGAAAACGCTCCGTCAACACTTGTTGTAGGAAAAAGCATCCAGATTGGTGCGAAGGCATCAATAAGCGGCGGTAAGGTATATCATAGATCGAGCGACACATCAGTTGCTACAATATCTGCTGATGGCGTCGTAAAGGCTATTAAAACCGGAACTGCAAGAATATATTCCTATGATGACACGGGCGCTGTTTACAACAACTTTAATCTGACGGTTGTAAGTGATACTAAGATCAGTCTTTCACAAATTACTGGAAGCATCTCACGAGGCGGCAGTCTTAAGCTGACAGCAAATGTTACTCCTTCAAACTCTGCTGTGACATGGAGTTCAAGCAATGAATCCGTCGCATCGGTAAGAAAAGGTGTGGTAAGCGGTCTTAAAGCTGGCTCGGCTATAATTACAGCAAAGACCTCTTCAGGAAAGTCGGCAACCTGCAAGGTCACTGTTAATGATGTTTATTCTAACGGAAAAATTTCTCTCAATCAGTATTCCGCAACAGTAAACAGAACGAGGACGCTGTATCTCGAGGGATATGCTTCAGGCAATATCTCATGGTCGAGCAGTGATAATTCTATTGCAACCGTAAGCGACGGATTTGTTGCAACGAAGGAAGTCGGCAAGGTCGCTATTACTGCCAAGGATTCCTCAGGGAATAAGGCAGTCTGTGTTGTTACTGTCAATCCTGCAACGCCGTTGAAATTTGCATATACTAATCCAAATTCCGCTACATTAAACTCAACGGTCACATTTGTTGCTATTACAGACAAAAAACGTACAAAGGTTAAATTTGAGGTCGATATTGACGGAAAGAAAACTGTCGTAAACGCGACATCAAAGACTGCTGACGGCGACGACTACATTTGGAAAGGCACCATGAAAGCTGCTAAGTCGGGTACATTTAACTATGCGGCGTATGCTTATTACGAAAATAAGTGGAGTACATGCAGTGATGTTAAGGGTACGTTATATGTATCAAGCGTCAAGAACAAGAGCAGTACAGCAGTGCAAACGCTGAGAGCAAGTAACGAGCTTATTTCCTTTATAGCCGAGAAAGAGGGCTTCCTGTCCCACTATGAACGTGACCAGATGGCATATGATCCTGTTCCGACGGTAGGATATGGCATTGTCGTTTATCCGGGAGAAATATTCTATAATTCTCTTACAAAGAATGAAGCATATGCGTGGCTTGTGCGTGAGGTAAACAGTGGAGCGTACACGAGTGCTGTCAATAGATTTTCAAAAAACAACAACATTAAAATCAATCAGTATCAGTTTGACGCATTGGTAAGCTTCTCGTATAATCTCGGAACAGGCTGGACGTATGGAGGCTGGGACATATACAACTTATTAGTATCGTACAATGATTTGAATTATGTCAATCAGACTAAGCTCGTGAATACATTTGCCGAATATCATCATGCTGGAGGCCAGTTGTATTGGGGTCTGTATTACAGACGAATTGATGAGGCAGAAATGTTCCTAAAAGGAGATTATACATCTGACGGAAGCAGAAACAAATATGGCTTTAATATCAGTACCTGCTGCGTTTGATAAAACACATACAAAAATAGATCGTATAATAAATGTTGGGTAACAAAGTCGAGTTTGCAAATAAAAAAGTAGAGCATATTTGACTAAAATCCGTTAAAATGGAAATGAACAATATAACCATGTAACTGAACACAAATATGCTCTGCACTGATTTTACAGAATAAGGCTCTTTGTCAATAGTTGGGTAAAGAGAAAAATGGAAATCCACACGCAGGCAGTCGCAGGAATGTGATTGCCTGCTTTTTATTCAGTTGTCAGCATGAAAACATATGTAAAATGCGATTTCTGAGGCGTCTGAAATTTCGGCAGATGTAAGCATTTCTTTTTAAAACCTTTATTTTGTTGCTGCAGCCTTCTGTAAATCCTATGTGCGTGTATAAATTATTAACAATGCCTTTGTACTGATTCCAGCATAGCAATGGCACATTCCTCAAGCTGTGGCGATTCCGCAGTCTTTCGAGTTTTCTATCCATTTACGCATAGCTTTTTGCGTCGTTTCTCTGTCTTTGATCAACAGTATTTTTAAAAATTCCTCCTTGAGCGTGTCAAATCGTTTGATCAATAAGGATTTAGACCTTTTAAAGTATGTTCAAAGTTTGGGACTCAGCTCTTATTTTGCTCTTCTTTTCGGACTTGCTATAAAGCCAATTATTGATTAAGAAGCCAAAAACCTTTCTGTAAAAATAACTTGCAGAAAGGTTTTTGCTGTAGTATAGAAAAATGGTTTTAATTAAAAGCACCGTAAACTGCTATTGCTTACGGTGCTTGTTTTGTTTATAATGATATGTTCTCGTCGGACTTACGAATCTCTCCGCGCTTTATTTTACCGCTTATTGTTTTAGGCAGTTCATCTACAAACTCAATAACTCTCGGATATTTATACGGAGCAGTTACCTTTTTAACATGGTTTTGAAGCTCTTTTTTCAATTCTTCACTGGGAGTATATCCTGAAGCGAGAACTATTGTAGCCTTGACGACCTGACCTCTGATAGGATCAGGAGTACCTGTTATAGCGCATTCTACAACCGCAGGATGCTCTATCAATGCGCTTTCAACCTCAAACGGTCCAATACGATAACCTGAACACTTGATAACATCGTCATCACGACCTATAAACCAGTAATAACCGTCCTCATCACACCAAGCTATATCATCAGTATTGTAGTATCTCCCAAGGAGATTTTCTTCTGTCATTTTCGGATCCTTGTAATAGCCTGTAAAAAGACCGACAGGCGGATTGTTTTTTACGTCCATAACGACTATAGAGCCTTCTTCACCTGTTTTTACCTCATTTCCGTTTTTATCAACGAGGTGGATATCGTAAATCGGTGACGGCTTGCCCGTCGCGCCAAGACGGGGTTCAAACCACGGGAAGTTGGCAAGAAGGACACTACCTTCACTTTGACCAAATCCCTCATAGATGATATGTCCTGTATAATCCTTCCATTTTCTTATAACCTCCGGGTTCAGTGGTTCACCGGCAGTAGAAAAATGCTCGATACTTGAAAGGTCATATTTTGATAAGTTTTCTTGAAGCATAAAGCGGTACATTGTTGGTGGTGCGCAGAAGGTGGTGAGCTTATATTTTGATATAACCTCGAGCAGGCGAGAGGGAATAAATTTGTCCATATCATAGGCGAAAATAACCGCACCGCATATCCATTGTCCGTAAATCTTTCCCCAGCCGAACTTTGCCCAGCCTGAGTCTGAGACGCTCATGTGCAGCTTATTTTCCTGAACCTGCTGCCAATATTTTGCGGTAACTATATGACCAAGAGGGTGTGCAAAGTTGTGCTGAACCATCTTTGGCATGCCTGTTGTGCCGCTTGTAAAGTAAACAAGCATGATGTCGTTCCAGCTTGTAGCTTCATTACCTGTAGGACGAGGGAAGTCTTCCGAAAAGCCTTCTATTTCATCCTCGAAGAAACGCCAGCCGTCACGAGGCTTATCGACAACTATTTTGTTTTCAAGTGTGGGAATTTCAACTGCTGCAGCTTCCACCTGTGAAATAACAAAATCATCATTTATACAGATAAAGGTCTTTATTCCTGCGGCATTACCTCTGTATACTATATCCTTTTTAGTGAGTTGAAGGGTTCCCGGAATAAGCACAGCCCCGAGCTTATGTAATGCGGTTGCGCATACCCAGTACTCCCAGCGGCGACGAAGAATAAGCATAACTACATCGCCCTTTTTAATACCAAGACTTTTGAAATAGTTAGCTGTTTTGTTTGAAAGACGGCTTATGTCACTGAAAGTAAATATTTTTTCTTCTCCATGGTCATTGCACCATACAAGAGCTTTTTTGCTTTTATCCTCTTTTGCCCATTCATCTACAACATCAAAACCGAAGTTAAAATCTTCAGGGATAGTGACCTTGTAATTTGCCTTAAAATCCTCATAGGAATCAAACTCGATTCTCGGCAGAAATTTGTTTAACAGCATACTTGTAATACTTCCTTTATAAATTTTAATTTTAACTGCAACTGCACATTTTATTGTAGCATATTATGTTTATATAGTCAAACCTTAAATGTTATTTTTGGTTTGTTCCACCAAAAAAACAGTTATTTAAAATTAACCATACGCATTTTGTACAGTCGATGATGTTGACGCTATCCGAAAACAAGCTCATTAGCAATGGCGATGGTTTCTCTCAAGTGATATGTGGCCAGAAGATAAAGCGGAGTATCGGCACTTACAGCGCCTGTCGGTGTAAGTCCTGCCTTTTTGGCAATGATACCTGCTCGAAATTCATGAAATCCGTCTGTGACAATCGCTATGTTTTTGCTTAAATTGTGTTCCTCAATTATTTTCTTTGAAAATTCAAGGTTTTCAGAGGTGGTACTTGACTTGTCCTCGCAAATAATTCTTTCATCTGCAATTCCGTGCTCCGTTAAATAATTAAACATACATTGCGCTTCGCTGATGTATTCATTATCACCTTTGCCGCCGGAAACGATACAAATGGCAGATCTATTACTGTTAAGGTAATCAAGAGCTGCCTCTAACCTTTTTAAAAGCATTAGGCTGGGGTCTGTTCCTCTGACCTGACATCCGAGTACGATGACCGTAGAGTCAGCATCGGGAGATTTATTTGCGGCGGTGATAATAAATCCTGAAATTATGGCAATATAAGCAAAGACAAGAATAATAATTACATATACGATTCGCATTGCCCATTTTACAAAATTATTCCTGCATATTCTTTTAAAAATGTCTTTAAAATTATTCCAAAAGGCTGTGACAAAAAAGCCTGCGAGACAGATGAGACTGCCAAAAATGTTGCCGATATTTATAATATAGCTCATCATAGGAATAACAAACCAAATAGCCATCCCAAGAAAAACAAGAGATAATATGATTCTGATTATTAAAAAAAGCTTCTTCAATAATATCGATCCTTTCTGTATTGTAGACTGCATAAAGGTGTTTTTTAAAATTTTATCATAAATTATAGAAATAGTAAATATTTTGTATTGCTTATTAAAAGACAGTAAATTGATTTCCGTAATATTTTCAAAATTAAACTTGATGAATTAAATCACAAATGTTATAATTATATGTATGTATCACGACTTAATTTGATAAACTAATCAAAGGAGGTCTGATATAATGAAAAAAAATCAAAAAACTGACGACCAATATATACGCAACCCTGCGGAACCCGATGAAAAACCTGATAAGACCGAAGAAATTAACGACAACGGTCCTATAAGCGAAAGGCAGACTGACGGAATAATCGAAACGGGAAGCATAATCGCCTCTAACGGAAAATATACGATTCACTGTCTTACAATAATCGGACAGATAGAGGGTCACTACATCTTATCCTCTCAAAACAAAACCACAAAGTATGAACACGTCATACCGCAAATAGTCGCCGTTGAGGAGGAGCCGAGGATCGACGGGCTTCTTGTACTGTTAAATACAGTAGGAGGCGATGTAGAGGCAGGACTGGCCATAGCGGAGCTTTTGGCAGGTATACGCAAACCCACTGTCTCTATGGTTTTGGGAGGAGGACATTCTATCGGCGTCCCTCTCGCGGTCGCCGCGAAAAAATCGTTTATTGCTCGTTCCGCATCAATGACTATCCACCCGGTACGCATGACGGGACTTATGCTTGGCGTTCCGCAGACATTTGAATACTTTCAGCGTATGCAGTCGAGAATAACACGATTTGTCTGCGAAAATTCCTCCATAAAGCCAGAACGATATAACGAGCTTGCTATGAACACTGGTGAGCTTGTACTCGATATAGGGACTATACTGGACGGTGAGGACGCTGTTAAGGAGGGACTTATTGATAGCCTCGGAAACTTATCAGACGCGCTTGACGCACTGTATTCAATGATCGACGAGGAAAAGCAACAGCAAAAAAAGCAGGCTAAAGCCAAATCCGCAAAATCATCTAAAAAGAAATAATTATTATATCTGCCGGGCAAGGCAGATTACATATTTAAACCCATCGGAGGATACATAATGAATATATTTGAAGCGATAGTTTTAGGCGCTGTACAGGGACTCACTGAATTTTTACCCGTCTCGAGCAGTGGACATCTTGCAATTTTCCAGCATTTTTTCGGGATTTCCGAAAACAATCTTTTTTTTGACGTAATGCTACACGTCGGAACTCTTGCAGCGGTCATAGCCGTATACTGGAGACTTATACTCAGACTTTTAAAAAGCTTTTTCCTTATGCTGAAGGATATTTTTACTGGTAAGTTCAAGTGGAGCGAAATGGACGCGGATAGAAACCTTGTCATCATGCTTATAGTAGGTCTTATCCCGCTGTTTCTGTTGTTTATCCCTGTCGGCGGAGGTATGAAGCTCAAGGATCTCGCTGATAAATGGTCTGCTGACGGCTACCTCATCATTACGGCGCTTTCGCTGCTCGTCACAAGCTTCCTGCTCGTTGTGGGGATCAACGCAAACCGCAAGACAACGCTCCTGTATAAAAGTCACGGGAAACTTCGACCCGACGGCGCCGGCCGCAGAAAGTATAACATAATAGATGCTCTTTTTGTCGGCCTGTTCCAGACGGTTGCCGCCATATTTCCAGGACTCTCACGTTCAGGCTCTACACTGACGGCGAGCGAGCTTCGCAGGATAAACAAGCAGAGAGCGCTCGACTACTCGTTCGTTCTCGGTATTCCCGCCATTATCGCCGCTGCTGTCCTTGAGGGAAAGGACGCCCTTATGCCTGCCGAGCCTGCGGCAGAGAAAGTAGAATTTCTTCCGATACTTATCGGCATTATAACAGCTGCGTTTGTCGGTTTCTTCGCTATAAAGCTTTTCAAATGGCTGCTGACAACAAACAGAATGTACTATTTCGTCCTTTATACTGCGGGTGCAGGACTTGTTTGCCTTGTGATAAGCATTATAGAACTTATTTCCGGCACTAACATTTTCACGCGGCAGCCGCTTTCGTTTTGATTTATAAAGTAATTCTTATCAATGTCTTCTGTTGATGGCATTTTAACGTGTTGACATGAGCGCAATATTGCAGAATTTCGGACAACATATTTAGGCTGATATGGCAAGACTTATAAAGCAGTGTTTCTGAAATTTTGCCGAAAGGATGCGTGTTTGGCTTGATGCTGACACGCTCTGTTTTTTGGACAGGAGGAAATAACTTGGCAGCGACCTCAAAAAAAGAAAATTCAAAAGAAAAAAATCTATCTGCTAAAAAGCAGCCGAAATCAAAGGCTCAAGCAGAAGCGGAGGCTTCTGAAATATTTCACAGACGAATAACTGCTATACTGATGTTTGGCGCGGCGGCGATATTATTCTTTATATTTGCAGTGCGCGGAGAAAGGCTTTGGCAAATTCTGCACTCATTTATTTGGGGAATATTCGGTTTCTGCGGAATACTTATCCCGATATTTTTGGGGTATGCAGCATATCAGCACGGAAAAAGCGAAAGACCGTACAAGCTCGGCTTAAGGATATTTTTGGCTGCTCTTCTTGTGACATTGTTTTCGACCGCAGTTTTTCTGTTTGGACACGCCTCTGTAAACAGCGGCATCTTCCCGGCTATGGGGACGGCATATAACGAAGGCACTTCGTACAAGGGAGGAGGACTTTACAGCGCGATATTCGGAGCGCCTCTCTTAGCTATGCTCGGAGCAGCCGGTGCCCGCATAAGTGTGTCCGTCATGCTGTTCGTTGTGATCATGATAGTTTCCGGCACAACCATAATAAGCTTTATTGATATTTTCAAAAAGCCCGTCGAGAATGTTTCCGACAAAGTTTCGGATAAGGTCGCTGAAAAGAAAAATAATATTTCAAGACGCCGCCAAGAAAAACGTGAATACAGAAAAGCCCAACCGAATGAGGATCAGCGTTCCATATATATTTACGGGAGAAAAAATCAGAATAAAACGCACGGCGGCACTATTGACATTCCTCTTGACGATGAGCGTCCGTCAGTACGTACAGTCGCAAAAACGTCCGATATACATCCCGACGACTATTTACATGAGGAGATGATACCTGAAAATATGGACAACGTTTCCGTCACAGAAGTAAGCGTCAGCTCGGTTTCGCATAAGAAGCAAAGGAAAAGCAAACCAAGTGAGCTTGCAACTGTTGACAGATCTAAGATAGACACCGTTGCCGAGGTCGTCGAAGACGGTTCCGCAGAAAGCTTGAACAGCATACTCTCCGCATCGGATTCACAAACGATCTCGGAGGCACTTGAGCGATTTAATCAGAGGAACAAGGGGCGCAAGAGGTCAAGCTCCTATGAAAGCGCCGAGCCATTCTCAATCGACAGCGAAGGCAGTGAAATAATCGAGGGCAAGTACATCAAACCGCCTGTAACGCTCCTCGAGCCTACACCGTATACAGACGAGGGCGATATTGCATTGGAGCTTAACCATAACGGCAGTATGCTCATTGAAATGCTCGCAAGCTTCGGTGTCAAGGCAAACATCGTAAATATATGCAGAGGACCGTCTGTCACACGATACGAGCTTCAGCCTGCTGCAGGTGTCAAAATAAGCAAAATAACAAACCTTTCAGATGATATTGCCATGAATCTCGCCGCCGTCGGCGTAAGGATCGAAGCGCCTATCCCCGGAAAATCCGCCGTTGGCGTTGAAGTTCCTAACAAGGTGGTAAGCATTGTTAAAATGCGCGAGATCCTAGAGTCACCAGAGTTCAACAGGGCGAAAAGCAATCTTACGGTAGCTCTGGGACGAGATATTGAGGGCAACATAACTCTTGCCGACCTTTCAAAAATGCCTCATCTGCTCATAGCTGGTTCTACAGGTTCGGGTAAATCTGTCTGTATAAACTCAATGCTCGTCAGCTTGCTTTACAAATCCTCACCCGACGAAGTAAAGCTGCTAATGATAGATCCAAAGGTCGTTGAACTGGGTATATACAACGGTATCCCACACCTGCTCGTTCCGGTTGTGACCGATCCGAGAAAGGCGGCGGGTGCGCTGAACTGGGCTGTCAATCATATGCTTGAACGTTATAAGCTGTTTGCGGAAAATAACGTTCGCGATATAAGGGGTTATAATGCTCTCGTCGATAAGCTTAATGCACAGGCAGATGCGGAGGAAGATGCTGAAACCGACAATGAACATGAGTATGCCGATTCTGAAGAATACGAGATGCCGCAAACACCTGAGGAACGTCAGATGATGGATGCCGCCCGATACGAAGCCGAAACAGGCGAAGCGAAGCCCAAAAAGGAAAAACGAAAAAAACTCGAGCAGATACTAATCGTAATTGACGAACTTGCCGACCTTATGATGGCGGCGCCAAGCGAGGTTGAAAACTCGATATGCCGTCTTGCGCAGATGGCTCGTGCGGCAGGTATGCACCTTGTTATTGCTACACAGAGACCGTCTGTCGATGTTATTACCGGTATTATCAAAGCTAATATTCCCAGCCGTATAGCCTTTGCCGTTAAATCGCAGGTGGATTCACGAACCATACTTGACACAGGAGGAGCGGACAAGCTGCTCGGACGCGGCGATATGCTTTTTGCGCCTATTGGAGCGTCAAAACCTAAGCGTGTTCAGGGATGTTTTGTAAACGATGAGGAAATAGAGCGTGTCATTGACTTCGTAAAAAATTCGAGAGTAACCGAATATGATGAAAAAATTGCTCATGAGATCGAAAGCAGCGCGATTCCAGAAAAAAATGAAAGGAATGCTGACACGGCTGATGAGTCGGACATGGATCCAATGATGGAGGAAGCTATAAAATGCGTAGTCGAAGCAGGGCAGGCCTCAACCTCTCTCCTGCAAAGGAGACTGCGGCTCGGATATGCGCGTGCCGGCAGGCTCATTGACGAGATGGAGATCCTCGGTATTGTCGGTCCGCACGAGGGGTCAAAGCCGCGACAGGTGCTGATAACTCAACAGCAATACCTCGAACGCTGTATGGCGAGGGGGGACGCTCCGATAAGCGACGATAAGGAATAACTCACACTAAAATTGTTAAGTGTAAAATAAATCCAAGAGATTTTATAGAGAAGAAAAAGCGGATTAGATATGTTGAACAGCTGAGGGCGTGAAAATAAAAATGCGATACTGCACTTTTCGCGGTATGATTAGAGAAACACTGAATAAATTGACGTAATACTGAGCGAAGCATCGAGTATAACTAATTCTCACAAACATTTCGTGACAGCAGCTAAAATACAGTATATACAAGCCATTTTTGGGCGCTACCGCACTTTCGAGGTGAAGTGGTTAAGATTTTTTGTAACACTTATGGCTAAAAAAATCTATTAGATTGCGGCTTGAAGTTTATCGGAGGCGACAGAACCCGGCATCCCCGATTTTGAGCTGCTAAGCAATCCATGAACATGAAATCCCCTATGCTTCTGTCCGTGCATGGTATGGCGTGCGGTAGCCATTGTAGCTGTGCGGGCGCACATGGTCGTAGTCTTCTTTGGCTTGGGGATCGGTCCGGCATTCTTTGCTGAACTCCGCACACCATTTGGAGATGCCGGATTTGGAAATACCGTATTCGGCAGTAATGCTTTTGTAGGTACGGCCTTCTTCCAAATGGAGACGGACTATTTTCTTTTTGAACTCAGATGTGTAATTTTGTGACATAATGAGTACCTCTTTTCTTTTGATTTTTATTATATCTCATTAGCCACTACTGTTACAACTTTATTGTAGCACAACAATCGATATCGAAGCATAAAACAAGACTCCCTTACTACCAATGATGGCAGGGGGAGTCTTGGTATTTAAATTTATTCAACATAAGCGTACAAACCATCTTGAGAATCACATATCAAAGCATGTGGTGGAACCTTCTTCAACACACTTGTTATATCCATATAATCTGGTGCCGGTGATATAAGCCCCATAAATGCAGATACCATACATATCGTAAGCAATGGTTTCATCGTTATTGGAATAAAGAAAAATCCTATCAATGGGATAATTCCCAATACGGCAGGTGCGATTGACATGCCGATAAAACGGTTTTTAGTAAGAGGATAATACGAAATAGCATATGCCGCCATTTTACGAATACATAACCCAACCCAGACAGTAGCCTCTTTGGGATAGCAAACAGCGTGCGCAAACTCATGTAACGGAATAGCAATGATAAATCCAATCGCAATCGCCGGAATGAGATATACGGGAGAGACAGGAGGTTCCTTATTAAAATAAGCTTTCATGACTACTGCCACCATGCATATCATCATCGGTAATATGCCAAAAGGAATGGCCCTTTTAATAAAACCATCTCCTTCACGAATTTTAATCGCATTTTGTGGAACCGGCGGACTCTGGTGTGATGTACCAAATTCCTTTCTGTTTCCTTCCCAAACTATTTTCGCCATACAACAATTCCTCCAACATCTATATCATCACAGCCTCAAATCTGTGTTGTCCAAGTCATTAACTCAACCCTATGACATCTAAATGGCCTACTCAACTCTCCGAACAATTCCTTTGATATGTTCTGACAGAGCGATTTTCACGGTCAAATACGCCCTCCGGTGCTAACGGTCTAATGCCAGAAAAGCCCGTATTTACGGCACTTTTTCGTTGCTTACCTGTCAACCCGTGACATCAATACTACGCACTCAACATGCCCCGTCCTCGGAAACAAGTCCACTGGAACTATCCTCTTGACCTCATACCCAAGCTCTCCAAAGATTCTCAGATCCCTTGCCAGCGTAGCAGGATTGCACGAAACATATACCACCCTTGACGGCGAGAAATGCTCAGATATTGTTTTTATAAGTATTGAATCACACCCCTTGCGAGGCGGGTCGATTATTACGCAGTCGGGCTTTACTCTTCGTATAGAGAGCTTCTCTGCAGCGGCTGCGGCGTCTCCGCAAAAAAAATCCGCATTTTTGATTCCGTTGACTTTTGCGTTGATTTTTGCGTCCTCGATTGCTTCGGGTATGATTTCCACACCATACAGCTTTTTAACATAGCGGGCCATCGTAAGTCCTATAGTTCCCGTTCCACAGTAAAGGTCAAGCAGCGTTTCGCGCGGCTTCAGATCTGCAAATTCCCTGGCTATGTTATATAGCTTTTCAGCTTGTATACGGTTTACCTGATAAAACGAAAGCGGTGATATTCTGAATGAAATTCCGCAAAGAGTGTCTGTTATATATCCCTCGCCGTAGAGAGTGTGACATACCCTTCCCGTTATTACATTTGTTTTTTCAAGGTTTTCGTTTATTATGATCGTTTTTATCTTATCATTTGTCAATAAAAGATTTTTTATAAGATCGTCCGAATGAGGGATATCTTTTCCGTTGATAACAATGCAGACCATGATTTCTCCCGTTCCCATTGCGTGGCGCAAATATAGATGACGCAACAGTCCGCTGTGCGATTTTTCGTCATACGGAGAAAGCTTATATTTGTTCGCAAAGGCTATAAATGCGTCAATTATCGGATCGAATGCTCCCGAATGGAGCAAACATCCGCTTATCGGTATGACCCGATGGCTTCTCCGTGCAAAAAATCCCACAGTGACATTTCCGTCGTTGTCATTTGCTATTGGGAGTTGCACCTTGTTGCGGTATGATATGATGTTTTCTGATGGAATGATCTCTCCGACAATAGCGCCGTCAATACCACCAATACGGGTGACGGCATCATAGACACATTGACGCTTGAATGCAAGCTCAGCGTCGTAGCTTATGTGACGAAGTATGCACCCGCCGCATTTGTCGCTTAACGGACAGTCAAGTGAAATCCGATCCTTTGAAGGTGTTATTATCCTTTCAATAATTCCAAAGGCATATTTTTTGAGTGTCTTGACAATACGAACCTCAAGTATATCTCCAACGGCAGTATGCGGAACAAATACCACCATAGAGTCTATTTTGCATACGCCGTTTCCCTCAGCTGTGAGACCTGTTATTTCGGTTTTATATACTTCGTTTTTATTCAGCAAAAATATCGCTCCCCGATAATTCATTATAACCGCTGTATGATGCCCTTACTTCTATGACGGCGAGAAACGTCTGTCATTTCTTTGCATGCAAAATTTTTCACAAAAATCATAAAAACTGCTTTGCTGTTCTGGCGGTCTGTAAAAGCTGTGCTTGAACACATTATATCACGCACCCAAAATGAGGGCAAGTAATCTCTTTTATATACGGTAAAATACTTATTTTATATTCCATAAAAGCACAAAATATCACAGTAAATATGTTTATAATATCATTATACATATTAAACCGATGATAGCATTAAAAACAGAGGAGAGATATATAATGAAAAGGATAATTATTGCAATCTTAGCGGCGGGTATGGCATTAAGCATCGTTGCTTGCTCGAATGCCAACGATAATACATCAAGTAATAAATCTGAAACTTCGGTAAAAACATCATCTGCTACGGAAGTAAGCGGAAATAATTCAAAAACAGCTGAAAAGCAAGAATCGTCAAGGGAAGAATCATCAACCACAGAAAGCGTTGATGATTCAAACAAAACTTCCTCAGAAAGTTCAAAAAGCAAACCTAAGAGCAAGGACGTTATTGTATACAATGATGTAGAAATATCAGTAGGAGCGGAAGTTTCCGGTCTTGTTAAAAAACTCGGCGATCCGGACTTCGAGGAAACTATTGATCCGGAGTTTGAAGGCGGGGAAAAATCATATTCTTATTCGTATGATAATATGACTATCTATGCTTATGAAAAAGACGGAAAACGTTATGTTTCCGATATTTATGTCAGCGGACCCGGTGAAGCAAAGGCAGGAAGCGGGATCATTGTGGGTTCATCAAGAAACGATGTTTCAAAGGCATATGGCGATGCGGGAAAGGATGACACTGTTACCTACGAGATAGGCAGTAATATTATAACTTTTATGTTACAGGACGATAGCGTTACAGACATTTCTGTCGGCATGGGTCTTGATGATGAATCACTTTAATTTTCTTCCGTACAGCAAGGAATTGTTACAAAAGGTAATATTGCATGAGATCATTTGAAATTGATGCAGAAAAACTTTATTGGTTAAATAACGCTGATGATCCCGATGCTTTGTGCCTGCACGGTGATGTTATTGCCAAAATAGGCGATAAAGTCTTTGAACGCTCTGCGACAGTAAGCTCAACCGCATTGTATTTGTTGAAAACATTTTCACAGTTTCGACGGACGATTTAGACAGAAACGGTTATACAGCATTTTGGAACGAGTGTTACAGGCGCAGAATGACATAGATCTATACTCTCCTTAAAAGCTTGACAAATCGTATATGTGTATCGTAACAAACATCACCAGCCCGCTTTACTAAAATGTATTGTTTAAACAGTAGTTTCACCTGCTAAATACACAATGATTGTCGGCTATAAAAGTAATCGTTGGTCGTTGCGTCGGCTTTGTTCTACTTTCCTGTTATGATGTGGTGTTACGGGAGGTATCAGCTTACGCTTGATGCCGAAAGACCTCTGCGTCTTTTCGAACGGACTCGTATTATCATCAATAATGCATTTGTAGGTAAATTAGGTGCTGTTATCTGTCTGAATGGTCTGTATCTTGACGGGAAATGCTTTAAGAAGCATTTTTAAGAACCTTCCACTGTTTTCCGGAATATTTTCCTTAAAGCTATATACAAACCGTTTTATCACCGAAAGCGGGAATATATTTAATATACTGTGTCCAGAGATTCGCTGTTTATGGTAAAGACAAATAAATAAAAATCCGCTATACTTTCACAGGAGGTAGATCATATGGATATGACACAAATAGGAAAATTCATAGCTGTTCTTCGTAAAGAACGAGGACTTACACAGTGGCAACTTGGGGATAAAATCGGAGTGACAAATAAGACAGTTTCTCGATGGGAAACCGGTGTATATTTACCCCCCGCAGAAGCGCTGCTGATAATGAGTGAGATTTTTGATGTTAGTGTCGATGAACTTCTAACCGGAAGGCGATTGACGAATACGGAATACATGAAAGCCGCTGAAGAAAAACTTACGCAGACAATCAAATCATGCAGTTTTTCTTTGAAAGATAAAATAAATTTTTACAAGAAAAAATGGCTAAAAGAGCATATTGCAATTATGGTTTCAATTGGAATCTTAATTGTGGGTGTATTCATAGCGGGTATTATAATCCCCAATATATTACTTGTGTCTGTCGCTCCGATCCTCTTAACCGTAGCGCATATGTGGAGAAATAATACAATGATGGCATACGTAGAACGAAATGCCTATGATAAAAATTGACAAGTCAGGATTCCTCACTATCGACATGCAGCAGTGAGGATCTTTTTTACTCTTTGGCTGCGATTGTGGATCCGACCTTTAGATTCGACGTGAAGTGTTCCTTGAACACTGTGAGTTTGGCGCTCAAACGCTTTACCATCATTTCGTCAAACTCGGTCATGGCGATGGGCTGTCTTTAATAGAATCCCGCAGGTCGCTGTTCTGTTTCATCCGCTCATCCTTGACCACGCTGCCGACCTCGGATTTTTCCTTTTGATCGAGGAGTCGAAAAATCCCTTAAACAATGGCGTCATAATGCTTGACAAATCATAATCAACATCAAGGGGCGACAGCTCGGCAATAAGCTGTCGTCCCTTATAGTATTTTATTTCTTTGGAGGCCAAGGAATACATCTGTTTACACGCTTGCAGTAATTACTATATTCCTCGCCGTATAGAGCAGCAAGCCATTTTTCTTCCGTATTTTTCATAAGTATCGTCAAGCAGAGCCAAAAGATAATCGGGAGAATAAGAAGCCAAAGATTGCCCTCAAGTAAAAGTACACCTGAGCATATCATTAAAAATGCCGAATACACAGGATTTCTAACATAGGCATATACACCCGTTTGAACCAAATTATTACGGCGAATATTTTCTCCTATTCTTGATTCAAAATTCGCCCTCACCCAAAATACAGCTCCTAAAATAATCAGTATAATTCCGATTATAAAAAACGGTATTCGCAGTATATCGATCTTTCCCGTATCAAGCTTTCCGATAATCGATAAAAACTCACCCAAAATTGTCAAAATAACAATACTTATTGAATACATCGGTCCGACGCCGTATATCGGCAAATGCTTTTTTTCGTCCATATGCACCTCGAAAATACTATTTATTATGTGATTTAAGCAGACGCGCGGAATTGAGAACAGTAAGAACCGAAAGCCCCGTATCAGCAGCAACGGCGATCCACATTGGAGCATAACCAAATGCCGCGAGTATGAGAACAACAGCTTTCAGTGATAAAGCAAAGGCTATGTTAAAGTGTATTATACCCATAGCTCTGCGGCTGATTTTTATTGCTTCGGGCAGTTTTGCCAAAGTACCTCCCGTAAGAACCGCGTCGGCTGATTCAATAGCGGCTTCACTGCCGAGTCCCATCGCAAAGCCGCAGTCTGCGGCGGACAGAACAGGCGCGTCGTTTATTCCGTCGCCTACAAATATGACCTTTCCGTTTTTCTGAAGCTCAGTAACGGTCTTTACCTTATCCTCCGGCATGAGCGAGTGCTTGAATTCGCTCACCCCACACTCGCTTGCTATTCTTTTCGCGGCGTTTTCACCATCCCCGGTAAGCATAACTATATGCTTTATCCCGAGCGCCTTGAGCCTATCAAGCGTTTCTCTTGTATCTCCGCGAACCTCGTCTTGTGTTTCTATTTCTCCTACAAGCCTGCCGTCAACAGAGAGATAAATAACACCGCTTTTCAGGCTATTGTCTGAAAATAATTTTTTATTGCCGCACAGAACTTCCTTACCAAGGTGTTCGGCTGATACTCCCTTGCCCGCTATCTCCCTGTGGTTGGAAAGTGCGACCTTAGGGATACCCTCAGCGGCACGCTTTATCGCGAGAGCTGACGGATGAGAGGAGTATTCCTCGGCGGCGGCGGCAATCGCGAGGATCTCGCCACGAGATAGATCCGCAAGCTCCTTAACATCAGTCACGGCAAGCTCTCCCTTTGTTAATGTTCCTGTTTTGTCAAACGCGACAGTATTCGCCTTAGCTATTGCTTCGATAAATTTACCGCCTTTAACAAGGACAGCGCTTTTTGACGCGGCTCCTATGCCGGAATAAAACCCCAGCGGCACACTGATAACGAGGGCGCACGGGCATGACGCGACGAGAAATACGAGCGCGCGGTTTATAAATGTCGTAAAGTCCCCCAAACCAAAGATAGGCGGGAGCACAGCAAGCGCGAGAGCGAGCAAAAACACTATCGGAGTGTAGACCTTCGCAAAACGGCTTATAAATTTTTCGGAGCTGCCCTTCTGCGCGGCACTTTCCTCTACAAGCCTGAGTATACGCGAAGCTGCGGAGTCACCGCAGGTTTTTGTTACCGATATTTTGAGGACGCCCTCAAGGTTCATCATGCCTGACATGACCTCCGAGCCTTTGACAGAAGCTCTCGGTATGCTTTCGCCCGTGAGAGCCGATGTATCGAGCGAGCTTTCGCCGTCAATGACAATTCCGTCAAGAGGTATGCGCTCGTACGGATCAACAACGATAACATCGCTCGTCTTGACCTCCTCGGCATTAACGGTAACACTTCCTCTGTTCGTCAACAGGTGCGCCGTATCGGGTCTGATTTCCGAAAGAGCCTCTATCCCCTTGCGAGATTTGCTTACGGCTCTGTCCTCTATAAGCTCGCCGATATTAAACAAAATCGTAACGGCTGCGGCCTCAAGAAACTCACCGAGTATGCAAGCCGCTACTACCGCTAACATCATAAGTACATTTTCGTCAAGTCGCAGCTTTAAAAGCGTTTTTAAGCCTTTGAGAACTACCTGCCAGCCCGAAAAGCAGACGCCGACAGCAACAACGACAGTACCTATCCATTCGGGCTGCACAAATACAGAAAGCAAAGTTCCTGATGCGGTTAGCAGTATTGCGATTATTGTTCCTATTATTATCGGTTTTTTGCTGTCTGCCGCCTTTTCTTTTGTATTATCTTTTTTGTTATGCTCATCTCCACAACATTCGCAGTCATTATGCTCATGCAAAAATGAATCGCCCTGTGGTATGATCGTCACTCCGTCCTCAACGGAATCAACCGTATTTTGCAGAATTGTAAGAAGCTTATCGTTCTCGATCCCGCTTTCAAGCGAAAGTGTCTTTGTAGCAAATGTTACCGTGACGTTATCTATATCATTCAGTTTGGAAACAGCTTCCTCTATCTTCATGCCGCAATGCGCGCAGTCGAGATTCTCGAGCGTATATTTTTTAGTTGTTCTAAACTTGTGGTCATGATAACCACTAAATTTACCATGCGGTATAAGTGTTACTCCGTCCTCAACGGAATCAACCGTCCTTTGCAGAATAGTTAAGAGCCGCTCGTCCTCGATCCCGCTTTCAAGCGAAAGTGTCTTTGTAGCAAATGTTACCGTGACGTTATCTATATCATTCAGTTTGGAAACAGCTTCCTCTATCTTCATGCCGCAATGCGCGCAGTCGAGATCCTTAAGCGTGTATTTTTTTACAGCGGTCATCGTTCAGTTCACTTCCTCTCCTCTAAAATATGCTCTAAGCCCATTGTGTATATTTTCTGAATGTGTTCATCGTCGAGCGAATAAAATGATGACTTGCCCTCACGGCGGACCTTGACAAGGTTTGCTGTTCTGAGAAGCCGAAGCTGATGAGAAACCGCCGACTGTCCCATGCCGAGAATTTCAGCTAAGTCGCAGACACATAGCTCATTTTCAAAAAGAGCGCACATTATTCTTATCCTTGTTGTATCTCCGAACATTTTAAAAAGCTCCGCAAGAGAAAAGAGCGTATCTAACTCAGGCATTTTACTCTTTGCTTTTGCCACAGCGTCAAAATGTATACAGACCTCATCGCAAAATTCTTTGTCCTGACATTCAATACATTCCTCGCTCTCACCTTTATGAGTGATTTTAAATTTTTCAGGTTTACTCACGGTAATACCTCCCGACTTCTCAAAATAACATATGAACATATATTCATATGTTGGCTAAATTATACCGCACAATTCCTTGCTTGTCAATACTTAATAAATATTATATTAGAATATTTTTTTATATTTTATTTTTTCTATTGACAAAAGCCGTATATTGGGGTATAACTGTATTATCACCAATGGTACACAGCGTCATAGGAGGGAGGGAAACAACTATGTATTCAAAGCTGATCGCAATAGACAAGATGAGCCAAGTACCTATTTACGAGCAGATAATTGAACAATTTCACAATCTGATAGTTACAGATGTTTTAAAGCCGAAGGTGCTTATCCCCTCTGTGCGCTCCCTTTCCAAGGAGATCGGTACAAACCCGAACACGATACAAAAGGCATATGTTGAGCTTGAGCGTATGGGTATAACATACTCTGTTCCCGGTGTTGGCAGATATGTCGCGAACAACGCAAAGGAGATAATTCAAAAGCTAATGTCGGAATCCGACAACGAGCTTAAAACAGTTGTGGAACGACTGAAGCTATCAGGTATGACGGTTGAGGAAATTGTTTCTAAGGTGAAAATGTATTACGGAGGAGAAAAAAATGATAAAAGCAAGTAATGTCACAAAAAGCTTCGGAGATTTTACCGCGCTCAAGGATATGAACTGCGAGATACCGGAGGGCTGCATATACGGACTTGTCGGCAGCAATGGCGCGGGAAAAAGCACATTTTTAAGGATGGTCACAGGTATTTACAAGCCTGACAAGGGTGATGTCCTTATAGACGAACAACCTGTGTGGGAAAACGAGGCAGCCAAGAAAAACTTTGTGCTTGTACCGGATGAGCTGTACTTTTTGCCGCTTGCGACTATGGATAAAATGGCGAAGCTGTACAATGCGTTTTACCCCGATTTCAGCTTTAAGCGTTATAAAAGCCTTGTTGAGAAATTCGGGCTTGACCCGAAAAAGAAAATTTCGGGTTTCAGCAAGGGCATGAAACGTCAGGCGGCGATAATCTGCGCCCTGTCATGCCAAACAAAATACCTTTTCTTTGACGAGACTTTTGACGGGCTTGACCCTGTTATGCGTAATCTCGTCAAGAACATAATATTCGACGATATTTGCGAGCGTCAGGCGACCGCCGTCATAACGAGCCACAGCCTGAGAGAGCTTGAGGACACCTGCGACCAGCTCACGCTTCTGCACAAGGGCGGTATCATTTTTGAAAGCGATGTTCAGAATCTAAAGACCTCGCTGTTCAAGATACAGGTCGCGTTCAACAGGGAATACGACGAAAAGCTCTTTATCGACAGCGGTATCGAGATACTCAGCTTTAAAAAGGTCGGCGCGGTATCTAACGTCATCGTCAGAGGCGATAAGGAGACGGTCGTCGGAACGCTCAGAGCGTTTGACCCTATACTGCTCGATGTACTTCCGCTGTCGCTTGAGGAGGTATTCGTATTCGAGATGGGCGCGCTCGGATATTCGTTTGACGATGTTTTTGAACAGGAGGTAAATGAAGATGAAGATAAATCAAAAAATGACAAGAAATAAATTTTTTAGCCCCGCTCTTATGTGGGAGGGCATCAAGCAGACCAAAACACTCGGTATATGCTTTACTATATTATCACTTATTGCTTCGCTTTTTGTACCTATCGGCAGAGCAATAACAATGTATTCTTTGGATAGCTACACATTTAGGACTCAGCCTGTAAGCACATTATCGCTGAATGAATTTTTACTGCCTAAATTCATCATGATGTATCTTATACCGCTCATTCTTACCTTTTCGCTGTTTAAATTTATGAACAGCAGGAACGCTTCCGACTTCTACCATTCTGTTCCTCTGAGCCGAGCCTGTGTTTATATAACGTATTCGGCGGTAGTAATTATATGGTGCATATTTATTATTTCTCTTTGCACGTTCTCATCATTGATTTGTTATACATTCGTTCCCAGGCTTGCGGCAATACCTGCAGAATTTGCAGGATATACCATACTTGCGTCATTTATACTGTCACTGCTTGTGATGTCTATCAGCCTTGTTGCAAAGGGTCTCTCCGGAACACGCTTTTCAAATGTAGTTATTGCGCTTTTGATCATGTTTGCACCCAGAATAATCCTTCTGCTCTTCGGGCAGTCGGTAATCTACTCAACAGACATAGTTAATGTATCAGATCTCGTTTTTATTGACCCTACATACAATATAATATTCGCACCGTTCTCAGCCTTTAATTCATTTACAAAGCCATCAACCATATTGTATAGCGTGATCCTTGCTGTGATATATTTTGTTATCGGCTTGGTGCTCCATATAAAAAGAAAATCCGAAACCGCAGGCACAAGCTCCTCATTCAAATGTGTTCAGCACATAGTCAGAACCGCAATCGGTATAATTCCTGTGATTAGTATAAGCTTTTCGCTGGCGTCAAAAGAAGATGTCTCCACTATGGCTTGGATAATATGTATTGTTTTTTCCCTGCTGTTTTACTTTATATATGAGCTTGCGACGACAAGAAGCGCCAAAAAGCTGGTCATCGCGATACCGCTGTACCTTGTTGTTGTATTATTCAATGTGCTTTTTGTATCCCTTAGCCTTGGTGTAAGCCATATAGTATTGAATGATATTCCGCAGATTGAGGATATTGAGTCGGTATCTATTTGTGATTCGCATAATAGTTTCAATATGACGAACTACGATTTGAAAAGCTATTATTCCTTATTGGCGGATGAAACAAGAATAGATGACGAAGATGTTATAAAAATCCTGCAGGAATCCCTTGAAGACAATGTTAATGCGATAAAGACAAGCAGATACTTTTATACCCCGGAGAAATATTCTGTTACATTCCATCTTAAATCCGGTAGAGATCTTAAAAGAAATGTAAGTATAAATCAACAAGCATATCTCTCTAATTCAGAAATAAATGACGACTTGCAAGTTATATTACCTTATCTCGAGAAAAACAAGGAATACATGGATACTGTGACAGCTCTCCCCGATGAAAACGAAATTTCATCAATCAGCCTGACAAGTAACAGCTATGAAATAACTAATGAGCAATGTAAAGAGCTTTGGAAAACCTTCAGGGCTGAATACAGCGAGCTGTCATACGCAGAAAGAGAATATATTATGTTGGGTGAGAGCGATAGTTTCGGATGTGTGTTTGATATAAGTGGCTATCATAACAACAATGCATTTACCTCATATTACACAATATCGCCAAGTGATATGCCTAAAACATTCAACATGCTCGCAAGCATATTAAACGAAGCCACGCAAAAGAATTTTACCAATGAGGTAATAAATAATATCAGCGCTGATGAGGATTTTATAATCAACGCAGGCGTTAGCTTACCCTCAATGGATTATAATGATTTTTATATGTATATACAATCTTGTGAAGAATCTTATAACGCTTCAAATTTATACATAAGCGCGTATTTCCCGAACTTAAAAACAAATTACGACGACATCTTCAGCGCGGAAGATATACCGAAAATCAAGAAGATCGTTCAGATAATCCATGATGCGTCACTAAAAGGCTTTGATGTTAGCAAACCGAATTCGCTTGAACTTTATATCGAGTTCTTTTCCGAAAGGGACGCTACTGTTTCCGACGGCAACGGCTCGGTAAGATATATTGACCAAAAGCCATTATTTGTAAACCTGTCGGATGAGCAGTACAAGGAAATCAGCGATATTATAGGCAGTTTTGTCAACAACACATACGACGAGATGTCGGAAGAGTAACCTTGCTTTTCTCTACTTTCCACTAAAATATATAAAAACGGCCTTGCAATCAGCGAGGTCGTTTTTTTCGTGTGCCGGCAGTTGCACTTGCCGGCATTTTAGTAATAAAAGGTTATGAATTTGATGTTGTAGAAGTCGCAGGCAAGAATGTCGTTTGTTCCCTTAGGATTAAGTAGGATGAAATTCGCACCGACCGCTACAAGGAAGCCCTCCTTGGTTATTAGCTGATTTGTACCGACAAGAAACTCTATGCTGACATTTCGTCCGACTTGAGAGCGAATAAAGCCGTTTAAATATTGTATGTTGTCGGCAGTGATCGGATATGGCTGGTTGTATTCGGGTATAGGCTGAAGTGATTCATCCCATGCTGAACCCGACCTCATCCCCGATGGAAGTACGGTTTCGCTGTTGGCAGTTCCCATATCGTGAGAAGCAGACATTTGAGAAGATCCCATATTTGATGATGACTGAGGGGCGGGTTGTGATGTTGTTCGGCTCTCTCTTGCCGCCTCTGCTCTCGCCTGCTGAAGATTATAGGACGCTATCTGCTCGAGAGACGGAATGTTCGGATGGTAGTTCACGCTTGTATCTACGCTGTCCGTGCCGCCTACAGGAAGTCCGTAATACTTTGCGAGATCTATCGCATAATCATTGTTCATAATATCACCCTTTATGTTGAATTGTCCCGTCTGTGACGGGTAGTTATAAATTAGTCAAGATGTCCCCGGCCTTATGTGCGATGAGGGCAATTACCGTGATCATCAGGTAACCATATACCCTACTGATCACTTGCGCGGCTTATGCTGTGCTTGCTACGTTGAATGCCGGGGGCAAGACACTTATAATTACGTTTGGGCATATCTTTCCGTCGGAATATAAAAGCAATGTTCTCCTATTTTGTTATATGCTACTCCTATCCCTGTCGCGGGAAAATATGTTGGACAGTTCGTACTATATGGATTCATAAAAAACAGACTGTTGGCAACAGGCTCAAAAAGATTTCCATCAAGCGCCCAATCGGCAACTTCATAGCTTTCCTCCGTCGGGGAGATATTGTAAACATTCTGCGGATTATATTCTCCGCCGACCGAGGTCCTCATACATACAAACTGCCCCGGCTGCTCTATGATCGCGCGAACGTCGCCGCCGTTGCTTACCTTTGCAAATTCACCATACGGTACTGTCGAGCGATTCATTATGACCGTGGCGACTGCTTTCATGCCGTCCTCACCCTCACCGCCGGCTTCGCATTGTATCAGCCTTGCAAATAACTCGCGTGTGTCCACAAACCCGTCCTCCCTTAGGAAATAATGCCGATAAATTAACGCTTTGATATATGATATGACAACGTATCGTTTTTGTGATAAAAACAGAACCACGGGAAAATTTAAAAATTTCGGTTGACTTTTGATTTTATTCGCGTATAATATAAGTAATTGAAAAAATCCCGCAAAAACTGTGAAGGGAATAAGATACATATAACAAGCAAAGAGAACCGTCGGTTGGTGTAAGGCGGTGTTGGATTTATGTATGTATAGCTCATCCCGGAGTTGTCTGCCCGAATTTTTAAAGGCAGGACGTGAGGTCACGTTACAGACCGAGACCTTGTTAGAGGTCGGTGAGGGATGCGAAAGCATCTGAATCAGGGTGGTACCGCGAGCGTGAGATCATGCCCGCCCCTTAGAGTTAGGGGCGGGCTTTTTAATTGCCGTCAGTATCCGAAAACCTCCAATTTGTGGGATAACAATATTATAACATGGAGGAATTTCATTATGTTAAAAGAATCATTTAAAAAGTATGTGCCATTTAAGCAAATAAATCTGCCCGACAGACAGTGGCCTAACAAAGCCATAACAAAAGCGCCGATATGGTGTTCCGTCGATCTGCGCGACGGCAACCAGGCTCTCGTTGACCCGATGAATCTTGAACAAAAGCTGGAATTTTTTAAAGCTCTCTGCGATATGGGTTTTAAGGAAATTGAAATAGGTTTCCCTTCCGCTTCTGAAACAGAGTACGAGATCTGCCGCAAGCTCATAGACGACAACCTTATTCCCGACGATGTTACAATCCAGGTTCTCGTTCAGGCTCGTGAGCATTTGATCAGGAAGACCTTTGAGGCAGTCAAGGGCGCGAAAAATGTTATAGTGCATTTCTATAATTCTACTTCGACCCTCCAGCGCAAAGTGGTATTTCATACGGATATGGACGGCATCACCGAAATAGCAGTCAAGGGCGCGAGACTTATCAAGGAGCTTACCGACAGCTACGAGGGCGATACGAACATTCGTTTTGAGTATTCCCCTGAGAGTTTCTCAGGCACAGAGCCGGAAAACGCTATATCAATTTGCACCGCCGTAATGGAGGTGCTCGGCTCGACCCCGGAGAATCCCATTATTCTAAACCTACCGAACACTGTTGAAATGTGTACGCCCAACACCTATGCCGACCAGATAGAGTATTTTATACGCAACCTGCCAAACAGAGAAAGTGCGATTATCAGCATTCATCCTCACAACGACAGAGGAACAGGTGTTGCCGCTACGGAGCTTGCTCTGCTTGCGGGCGCCGAAAGAGTAGAGGGAACACTTTTCGGAAACGGTGAGCGCACAGGCAACCTCGATATTGTCACGGTCGGCTTGAATATGTATACACAGGGCGTTGACCCATGTCTTGACTTCAGCAACCTGCCTAAATACCGCGAGATATACGAGCGCTGCACAAAAATGCGTATCAACGAACGTCAGCCGTATGTCGGTGATCTCGTATTTACAGCCTTTTCAGGCTCTCATCAGGATGCGATAAACAAAGGCTTCGCCTACAGCAAGGAGCATGACAGCGATATGTGGGAGATCCCGTATCTTCCGATAGATCCTGCGGATGTCGGCAGGCAGTACGAGCCGATCATCAGAATCAACTCACAGTCAGGTAAGGGCGGCGCCGCGTTCGTCATGCAAAATAACTTCGGATATAATCTGCCTAAGAGTATGCACCCTGAGTTCGGAGCTATGGTTCAAAAGGTTTGTGATGAAGTTGGCAGAGAACTTTTGCCCAAAGAGGTCTTTCATGTATTTGAGCAGAACTATATTGATATTCAGGAGAGATATTCCCTCCTGGGACATACGATTCTCGAAAATCACGGTAACGATGTGATGTATTTCCGAGGCAAGCTCAGAATAAGCGATGGTTCTGCAAACGAGATGATTATAGAGGGTTGTGGAAACGGACCTATCGACGCGTTTTTCAATGCGCTTAAAGAAGTAGGCGTAAAGGGCTATGAATTTGTTGATTACAGCGAACACGCTATTTCGAGCGGCTCAGATTCAAAGGCGGTCGCATATATCCACCTTAAAACCCCTGCGGGAAAGGATGTATACGGTGTAGGCATACACACAAATATCTTTAAGGCGTCAATAAAAGGTGTTCTTTGTGCTATAAACAGAGATATTATGACGAGAAATACAAAATTACCTTTATGACATTGAAAATGGATTGACGGATTTGCCTAATGAATATGGAATCAATGTGTCAAAGCCGTTTGATGGTTTCTTTCTTAGGAACGAACGGAATTTCCCGGTTACTGTCGATCACACGAGGGATATGTTATTCACTTAAAGAGACGAAAATCTATTCTTTAAACCATGAAGAGCGCGATCACATGAATCCTCTGCCTTTTCTGATGTGCTATGGCAGAATGACCGATCCCGATACTTGGCTTGGAGACATCATTGGTGTTGCGGATGAGATTCCGAACGGATACACGCTGCATGGCGAAATATGCATCGATCTGTAGATAAATCCAGCAAATTAATTAGCAAAGTCTGTAACTGGTAACCTTAGTTAAATAGTGATGAATATCAGAGGGAGGCTTATCATACCCATAAGCCTCCCTCTGACGGTTTATGCTTTACAAATTGCAGTTCATTCAGAAATAAATTAGAATAATTAGCTCAATAACTTTGCAAGTTCTTGTTAAAAGCCAAAAAAAGTGATACAATGACAATAATATCACATATTGGACAAACATGAGGAGCAGCATAGCGGTTATATATAGGAAGCTTAGGACGCTGTTGTATGAACGTTACATGACCGTAGCGAAGCCGAGGGAAGTATCCGGCATCGCGCCAAACACAATGACGAAACTGCGCAGCGACAAGTCGGTCATGCTCCAAAATGATGAATTTCCCAGATGGTATTTTCTTCAGAATGTATTGACAGAAGAGAAGGGAGGAGGTCATATTGAAGGAGAAAGCTTATCAGATTTCTATGGAAATCGCGGGCAACACCGCCATATGGACCAGACCTGATAGTGGGGACTCTCCGTGCAGTTATCCCGCACCGACATTTTCGGCAGTTCGTGCGTTATTTGAGAGTGTCCTTTGGGGGCCTGCGGTTCTTATAATACCAAGGAAGGTGGAGTTGTGCAGCATTCCTCAGTTTCATTCCTATGTGACAAATTACGGAGGCCCTCTCCGCAGTTTAATTTCGGTGAAAAATGGAAACAACTATCAGATGTTCGCGACGGTGCTTTTGGATGTCTGCTACCGGATTTATGCAGATGTTATTTCAAATCCTAACAAGAAGTCCCTCCCGAAAACTGCGGCAAAGTGGGAGCGCGCAACTACATCCCCCGGTCATGCATATCAGGAAATATTCAACCGCCGTTTGGCACGTGGACAGTCCTATGCAACGCTTTTTCTCGGATGGAGCGAATTTACGGCATCTTATTTCGGACCGTTTCGAAAAGGCACGAAGGTATGCACAGATCTGCCTGATATATACATTCCCTCTATGCTGCGCAGCGTGTTTCAAGACGAGTATTGCTCTAAACCTTATCCGGTGTATGACACTGACCTCTGTATTCATGCGGGAGTTCTGGAATATCCGAGAAAGGAGAGCCGCCTGTGATCAATGAACTATACAAGTTGTCCGAGGCGTTGACCGACCCCGATATCAAAATAGGATGGCACCGCAAATACAAGCAGCTGCCGAAAATATCCCCAAAGGATCCCTGCTTCCGTGTAAAGATTTTAAATGGAGAGGTTTTGGATATATCATTAGTAAATGAGCAGTTGGGGCAATCGCTCCGCAGATACGGCGAAACAAACACAGGTTTTTTCCCCGGCATGAATCTCGCACCGCTTTACCGGGTAACTGATAAAAATTTCAAAAATGATATCGTGAGATGGATGAACTCCCCCGAGGATCTGACCCTAAGCAAAATCGAAAACTTGTGCACTGAGGACAACTGGAATAACATCAAGTTTCGCAACAAATTCCGCAGATCGATGGAGAATATTCCGAATGAGATACTTTCACTTGTTCCGAATTTTGAGCCATTAAAGATACTTATTGAAGAGAGTAATTGTTTCATTGACCCAGCATATATGCATAGCGAGATTAAGAAAGCGGTATTTTCAATGCTTTCAGAGCGAAGAGATGTCAGCCTTGCGCTCGGTATTCTCTTTTATTCTGGAACATCTGAGAAAGAGGCTGAGAAAGATTTCGGTAGTATATCTGTATATCTTGAAACACCTCGGCTTATTGAAATGGGGATCCCGGCGGTCAGCAAGAAATTTGTGGAGGAACTGAATATGGCGCTTATCTCTGCGGAAGATGTGAGAATTTCAAGCGAGGCGGAGAGCGAAGTAGACGCGTTTGGTGTCACATTCCATCCCACACATGAAGCTTTTCCAACGGTCAAATTCCCAAAAGGTTTTGAAGTAAGTCTCCGTACCATGAATGGTAATAAGGACTGCTTGAAAAGATATGGAAAAGCGGGAAGCCTTAGTTACCCACTCTCCGTCATGCATCGAAGAATGCTCTCTTCGGTTCTTGAATGGATCGTAAAACCGGAGAACGAGGGAAAGACCTGGATAAATATAGACAAAAACGAGATTCTTTTCGCCTATCCGTCGCAGTTGCCCGAGACGTCGACCTCCTATGTGAATTCGTTTGCCCCTGTGTTTAACAATGGTGGATTGGACTCGTCCAGCGGTTCAAATCGACTTTTTACTGAGTGCGCTAAGAGCTTGATTTCCGAGCTTCGGCTCAGCAAAGAGGCCGGAACTGATCCTAATTCTGACCACCTTAACGTATTTATCCTGAAAAAAATTGACAAAGCGAGGACAAAGATCGTCTATACCAGACAGACTGATGCACGGGAACTTGAGAGACTCAGCGAAGAATGGGCCATAGGTTGCGGGAACCTTCCTCGCTTTTCGTTTGAACATCCGCGAGTCATTTTTCCACTCAGTGCGTCAGATGTTCTGAACAGTTTCTGGAAGCAAGACGGCGATTTAGCTGCACCACAGTTCAAGCCGATACCGAAATATCACGGAATAGAACTCCTACTGGAGCCTGGGATGCCTATATCTGCTGACCTGCACATTCTTGCTAAACAGACAATGGTATTGGAAAACCACATCAGCATCAGCCTTTTCCGCGAAGCACTCTCGGATAAGGTTGATTTCAAGATGACAGATCCGATGAATCTGTTGTCACTATTAGGAATGTTGCTATATCGCACAGGCATAAGAAAGGAGACATACATGGAGAACCTGCCTTATCTTTTCGGACAAATCCTTAAAGTATCAGATGAACTTCACGCGCTGTATTGTAATGTTGTGCGCGGTGACCTGCCGACACAGCTTGCGGGAAGCGGCGTGTACCAATCTGCGGCGGAAGCCCCTGCCCGTACACTGAGTTTGCTTGGTACAAGAATGAACCCTTATATCACATGGGCCAAAACCTATCGAACTAAGGGAATCACAGAAAAAGGGAAAGAGAGTTGGCGTGCGGCGAGGCTACTTTCGATGTACGAGGTCATCATGTCAAAGCTGCGTGAAGTCTGGCAGCCCGATGTGCGGTTTGGAGACGCGGATCAGGCACAGCTTTTTATTGGATATCTGGCGGAGTTTCCAAAGAGTGAGTACAGCGTCGGTCAAGCTCCCAGTGAGAACGGCGAAAATGTGCATAAAGAAATAAAGGAGGAATCAAAACATGAGTGAGATCAAGCGAGCAACAGGTCTTCTTATTATTGAGGCAGTCAATTCAAATCCAAACGGTGATCCGGATCGCGAGAGTGATCCTCGTCAGCGCCCCAATGGATGCGGCGAGATATCTCCAGTATCATTCAAGCGCAAACTTCGTGACCTTCTGGACGATCACAGTTCTCCGTTTTTTATGTCTCTGCCGGAAAAATATCGTGAGGACGGAGGGTGCTATAATATTTTGGAGCATCGCGGACGAGACCGAAAAGCGATAATAGCGGAGATGGGCAAGGATTCCTCTCGGTTCATGGAGAGCGAGTTTGTCCGAAAATATTGGGATGCCCGTGTGTTTGGCAACACATTTCTTGAGGCTGGAGGAGACAAGGGCTTTATAAAAACCGGCGTTGTGCAGTTCGGGATGGGGGTATCTATCGCGCCTATCAACATACTGCGTGAGACAAACACGAACAAAGCGGGCGTTCAGGAGGGGAAAAACGCCGGCATGGCACCGCTTGCCTATCGCGTGGTGGAGCACGGCGTCTACTGTATGCCATTTTTCGTAAACCCTAACTATGCTCACAAGAGCGGTTGCACAGCTGACGATATTGAGTTGTTAAAACTGCTCATTCCACACGCATACGAGATGAATCGTTCTGCTATCCGTCCGGACGTTCGCCTGCGCCATGCGTGGTACATCGAGCATAAAAATATGCTTGGAAGTTGTCCCGAGTATTTGCTTTTGGAAGCACTCACTCCCAAGAAGAAGGGCAATAAGGATGATCCATCATCTTCATGGGACGATTATGAAGATGTATCCTTGCTCAGCGAAGACCTGCTTTGTCGTGTTGGCAGTTGCACGGATCTCATCGAGCAGTGATGGAAGAATATATTGCGCACAGCGCAAAAGGGAAATTTCCGCCCCAAACATATGCGGATCATATATCAGCGGTCGTAAAAAACGCCGCCAGGTTCGCTGCCGAGGCAGAGAGTTATTCTCACACCTTACACGGAGAGCTTGAGGGCATTGTGAGAAATGCTGCGGCACTGCACGATCTTGGAAAGCTACACGCTGAGAATCAGGCGGTTCTGCATGATGTCAACGGAAAAAATCGTCTTCCGATAAACCATGTTGATGCGGGGTGTGCCGAGCTGCTGCGGAAGTATGCCTTGTTTTCCGCTCTTGTTGTTTACTCCCACCACAGGGGTCTGCCGGACATCTCAAGAGAACTGATTCGCGGAGAAAAAATGTTTCGCGACAACAGATCAGATATGCGTGACAAGGTCGAAAGGGCTCTGCCGGAGATACTGAGCCGTCACAAATTACTTTGTAATGCGGAGCTTATTCAATGCGAGACTCAGGTGAAGGGGGATCGACCATTGTTCCTGAGGATGGCGCTGTCTTGTCTGGCCGACGCAGATCACGCCGACACTTCCGCTGTTTATGGAAATAATTATCAACAGGGAGATATACCAAAGCTTCGAGCAAAAGAGAGGCTTGAGGCTCTGGATAAGTACGTCTCTGATCTTGGGGGGAATGACGAGCGCAGCCGCCTAAGACAGGAAATGTACAATGTGTGTCGCAATGTGGTGTCGGACACTTCATTCTGTGTTTGCGATGCCCCTGTCGGCTCCGGGAAAACGACTGCTGTCATGGCAAATCTCCTGCGGCAGGCAATAAAAAACAATTCTCGAAGGATTTTTGTCGTTTTACCTTATACAAATATCATCCGGCAGTCTGTAAGAGTTTATCGAAAAGCTCTGACACTTCCGGGTGAAGATCCCGAAGAAGTCGTGGCTGAGTTGCACTTCAGAGCAAATTTTCAGGACAAAGAGACCAGATACTTGACTTCGCTGTGGCGTTCCCCTATTATCATTACGACAGCGGTCGCCTTTTTCAGCACGCTTGCCTCGTCCAGACCCTCCGCGCTGAGAAGGCTTCATGAGCTTCCCGGAAGTGTGATATTTTTGGACGAAGCGCACTGTATGCTTCCTCTAAAGCTGCTGCCGCTTGCGTGGCATTGGATGAATGTCCTTGCAGACGGGTGGGGATGCAGATGGGTGCTGGCATCAGGATCACTTGTTCGGTACTGGGAGCTTGGCAATCTCTCCAATCTTGAACTGCCGCGTCCGGATATTACTGAGTTGATAGGCGGTGAACTCCGGCGCAAGCTCGCAAAATATGAGGCGAGAAGGATCTTCTTTTGCAGCAGAGATCGTGCGCTTAGCCGTCGTGAACTTATTACAGTGGTGCAGGAAAGCCCCGGACCTCGATTGCTAATAGTAAACACGGTGCAGTCTGCGGCAGTGATAGCAGAGGATATAAGAGAGCTGTATGGGCGCAAACAAGTAGAGCACCTGTCAACGGCTCTCATGCCAAAGGACAGGGGCACCGTTATTAAGCGTATATCGGACAGACTTGCTGACACAAATGATACAAATTGGACGTTGGTCGCCACCTCGTGCGTGGAAGCCGGTGTGGATTTCTCATTTAGAACCGGGTTTCGCGAACTTTCCTCACTTCTCTCATTGCTCCAGACGGCGGGCAGGGTTAATCGGCACGGTGAGTTCGATGATTCGGAGATATGGAGCTTTTCGCTGCAGGATGACGGAATGCTTACAAAAAACGAGAGCCTGCAATACTCTGTCTCTGTGCTCTCAAGTTATTTAAAAAGTGGTATTGCGATTTCTCCGGAACTTTGTACAAAATCTCTTGACGACGAGATGATTGCAGAGGGCGGTGTTACTCTTTCCAATATTCAACACTTTCTCCAACTAGAAAGCGATATGTGCTTTGAGGAGTTAGACAAAAGTTTCGAGCCTATTGAAAGTGACACTGTTTCTGCAGTAATAGATGAGGCTCTTGCCGAAGAAATCGCCCACGGCGGAGGAGACTGGCATCGCTTGCAGATGTGCTCTGTGTCCATTCCATGCAGCAGGATAAAAGAATGGGCGCTGGACGAGCTTCTTCCGGGAGTTTATCGTTGGACGCTGGGGTACGACTCATTTTTGGGCTATATGCATGGTGTGATAAATGCTAAAATGCTTGAAACGGGCTTTCTGACGGTTTGACGTTCTTTGGAGTGATGTAATTCAGTCAAGTGAAAATGATACTTACGAACGGAATGAAAGAAGCTATTGATTGACGGTGATGCCTCTAAATAAGGGCGAAAAAGAGATATATGTCTTCTGTAAAGTTTCATTTTCTGTATTTTTGCAGCAGATTGAGGTGGGCTGAATGAGGAATTACAAAGCAGGGATTGCGTTAATCAATAGCAGACAGCACTATGATGAATTTGCTAACAGCGGTTTTTATACGGTTAAAAGAGAGAATAACAAAACCTATACAAGAGAAGCAGTATGTGACATAATTGCGAAGCACTTCGGACTTTTGTAGACGTAGATATGTTTCCGCGTACCAAGAGGGGCATTAGACGTACTTCCTATCCTTTCGTGACATGTTGAGTGCGTAGTATTGATGTCAAGATCCTAACGGTATAGTATAAAAGAGTAAAGTAATACTGCAGTTTTGGATAATTTTAAAAGGCTGCAAATTCTCAAATGAAATCCAAAAAATAATACGAACTTGAAAAAGGCCGTAAAAAAGCAAACTATTCCCCAAAACCCAGTAAATAAACCGTTTCCCAGCTGTAAGAAAAGGTTACAATTTGGAAAACGGCTTTTTTATGGATTTCATTTTCGATCTATTTTGAGCGATTTTAGGCTTGGTTTGTACTTTTTAATGTCGGACAATTAACAGTCGAATATTCCGTTTAAGGGCATTTAAACGGTCTCTAAAAATCGTGTATAAAATATAAAAATTGGTAATTTATTTGGAAATATACTGAGGTTTAATAGGAATAGTTATAATTAAGTATTCATCAGGGTTTGCGGGTATAATTAAGAATAATTATCAATTTTTAATACAAACTAATCGACGTATAAAAATTCAATGAATCAATATAATTATTCATTTGACACTCCATAACCAGTCCAAAACATTTTATATTATTCCACTCATTCAGAGGAACATTATTATAGTTCGAGTTCAACGATATTATTTCTCCGCCCTCATTTTCTTTATGTAAGATTCATTATATACAGAAAATATCCCTATTTCCCCTTCCTTTACGGAGGGGGTTATTAGGACTAAATAGCCGTTGTGAAATTTAGGCAGCATACTGTCACCGCTTACAACAACTATGAAGTCGGCTTCGCTTTTTTGTTTTTTCTGCGGTGATCCATTCGGGCTCGGCATCGAACAAATTTAAACCCGTGCCGTCACTGGCAGACTGGGGATATATAGGCAGCTTAATTATTGGCTTTTCAGACTGTTTTTTAATACTCGTAAATTACATTGCAAATTCCACTGTGGAATTTACATATAAATAAAATCATATTTCAAATTCTTGACAAATTCATTATGCAGTGATAAAATACCAGAGTAGATGTCTCCGCATCTCAGCAGGATAGAGTAACCGCCTTATAAGCGGTGTAAATGGTTCGAGTCTAAATCTTGCATAAACGGTGTCTTTCTGATATACTTTAAACACACGTCTCAGTAGCTCAGTTGGATAGAGCACACGCCTCCTAAGCGGCAGTTCGTTCGAGTCCAAACGGGCTCAAAAATTGAATATTTTTTATATACGTCTCCGTAGCTCAGCAGGATAGAGCGTTCGCCTCCTAAGCGAAAGGCCGGCAGTTCGAGTCTGCCCGGGGACGCCAGAAAACACGCCGCAAGCCTTTATTTTCAAGGGTTTGCGGCTTTTCTTATCCCTCCCTCCCGACAGGCTGCTCCACCGTACTGGCCGCTTCTGCCGGGAGGATTTTTTATGCAATGCAAGCTGTATTCTTGCTAAAAGGAATCGAACGGTTTTCACAAATCTGCTAAGAAAAAATCTCTCTTTGCTAAATTGAGGTCCCCGCCATTCCCGAACTATCTGACGGCTGGTTGCGCCGCGATCAGCGCGGCCAGGGCGTTTGCCAGCTCCGGTGACTTCTGAAG